>NZ_UNRI01000001.1:0-1010848 GCF_900537145.1 Dietzia sp. Alg238-R159
ACGGAGGGCACATGCGAGCGAACAGGGAGGGGCAAGGCCAAGGGGGGAGCTGTGCTGTCGAAATGCCAAAGCGGGACGAAAGACGAATCAGGTGGCGGCCGGGCCGAGGGGGTCAGGGGCGGTCAGGCCAGTACGCCGGGGGATCCGTCGGTGGCGTCGAGGTAGCCGACATCGCGCAAGGCCGCCTCGAGAACCCGGACATACGGAAGATGCAGTTCGGTAGCCATGCCATCGAGAGTCGCTCGGGCCGGCAGGCCGCGCAGACCGCGGGTGCGCCACAAGTACAGATTCTGGCGGGTGATCCCGATTCGGCGGGCCAGCTCGGCCTCACTGACGCCGTAGGTGTGCTTGTGAGCATCAATGAGCTCGACCAGGCGAGAGGTCTCCATAGTCCCGAGTATTCGCCTGCGCTGAGTATGTCGTCAAGTAGTAGTGGACGCTCTCAAAAAGTACTACTTTACATAACGATAATTAGCGGCACTTCTAATTCCGCTGGTGAGTGCACATCCGGAGATGCTCACGTCCGCTACTGGAACCGGTTTGGCAACCGACACGATGCTGGCCCGGAGCGGCTGCCCGGTCCGGGTGCTGCGCGCCCCCGGCGTCGTCAGCCGTCGTAGGCGACCGTCTCCACGACGATCGGCCCGGCGACGGCCCCGCCGGTGGTGGTGAGTCGGTATTCGACCCGGCCCGGGCCGGTGGAGATCTGCGCCTCGTAGGGGTGGGAGATCGGATCGGGGATGCCCGTCGAGATCCGCGGGAACGGGACCTGCGCGACCTTCTCCCCGGTGGCCCCGGTGTCGAGGTTGCGCCACGAGAGGGTGGCGGTGAGGTTGCACGGACCCACCCCGGCGACGGCGAAGGCCCAGGCGACGGACGCCGTGTCCGGGTACCCGTCGCCGTCGAGCGTGGTGGAGATCGCGCCCGCGCACAGCCCCGTGGGTGAGCCGCCCACGGCGATCACGCGGTCGGGAGCGGGGAACAGTCGCGGGATGGCCTCGGAGGAGTCCTGGGCGTTCGCGGTGGCCGGGGCCGTGACGGCGGCGGTCAGTGCGACGGCCGTGGCGGCGAGGAACGCCCCCACGGAGACGGTGGGCCGGCGGGTGATCCGCCGGGTCGAGCCGGTGGTGTCCACCCGCTCATCGTCGCACTGCGGACAGCGGCAGACAATAGTGGGCGAGGATTCCGCCACGTCGGACCGCCATGTCGAACACGGTGGCCGTGCCCGGAACGAGAACCCGTTCGACACCTGTCTGTAATGTCCGACGAGAGGCTCCGGAAGCGAGCCTCGGTCGGAAGGACACGGGATGATGGCACGAACGCGCGGTGGGGACGCCGACACCGTCCGGTCGGACGAGAACGGTCTCATCGCGGTCCTCGCCTTCGGCGGCATCGTCATGTCTCTCAGTCAGACGCTGGTCATCCCGCTGCTGGGCATGCTGCCGGCGATTCTCAACACCTCCGCGGTCAACGCCTCCTGGGTCGTCACCATCACGCTGCTCGCCGGAGCGGTGGCCGGTCCGCTCATGGGACGACTGGGAGACCTCTATCCGAAGAAGTACGTGCTCATCGGTTGCACGGCGGTCATGGTCGTCGGCTCGGTGCTGTGCGCACTGGCCACCTCGCTGTGGCCGATGCTCATCGGGCGCGCCCTGCAGGGCGTGGGAATCGGTGTGATCCCCATCGGCATCGCCACGATGCGCGAGATCCTCCCGGCGCGTCGACTCGCACCGGCGATCAGTCTGATGAGTTCGTCGCTCGGAGTGGGAGGGGCGCTCGGGCTCCCGGCGGCGGCCGCCCTGGCGCAATACGGTTCGTGGCAGTGGATGTTCTGGGGGTCCGGGGCCCTGGGCGTGGCGATCATCGTGATGATGATGGTGCGTCTTCGGACGCTGCCGGCCGCCAAACCGGACGGCACGCTCGACGTCATCGGCGCAGTGGGGCTCGCGATCGCCCTCATCTCGCTGCTGCTCGCGGTGTCCAAGGGCGCCGACTGGGGCTGGAGCTCCCCGTTGACCCTCGGCTTGCTGGCGCTCACCGCGGTGTCACTGCCGGGATGGGCGCTGTGGGTCCTCCGGCACCCGTCACCCATCGTGGACCTGCGGGTTGCCGCCCGTCGCCCCGTCCTGATGACCAACATCGCCTCGGTGACCATCGGCATGGGCCTCTATGCGCAGCTGCTGATCATGCCCCAGATTCTCCAGCTCCCGGTCGAGACCGGACACGGGTTGGGCCAGTCGATGGTGGCCATGGGGTTGTGGAGCGCGCCCGGCGGGCTGGCGATGATGGCGGTCTCCCCACTCAGCGGGAGACTCATCGGCACCCGCGGCCCCAAGACCACGCTCATCCTGGGAGCGCTGGTGGTCGCGGTCGGCTATGCGTCCGGGTTGTTCCTCATGGGATCGACCTGGGGTGTGATGACCGTCGGCATCGTGGTGAGCGGCGGTGTGGGGCTGGCCTACGGTGCGATGCCCGCGCTGATCATGGCCTCGGTCCCCACCTCCGAGATGGGCTCGGCCAACAGCGTCAACACGCTCATGCGCTCCATCGGCACCACGACCTCTGCCGCGGTGCTCGGCGTGCTGCTCACCCAGATGTCCATGGACTTCGAGGGGCTGTTCGTCCCCACCGAGACCGGATTCCGGGTCGGTCTGATGTTCGGCTGCGGCGCGACCCTCCTTGCCGCGGCGGTCGCCGCCACGATCCCGCCACCGTGGGAGGACAAGGCCACGGCCCCAGCGGTGCCGGCGCGGGAGAGCTGAGCGGCCGGATCAGTACGCGCCGGACAGGATCCCGTCGGCCCGCGACCGGTCGATCTTGGTGGTGATGCCGCACGCCGTGCACGTGGCCGTGTACGACGACCCCAGCGGGATGATGGGGATGAAGAACAGGGAGAACGCTCGCTTCCGACGGTCGACCCGCTGTGCGGCGACGTTGCCGCAGTTCGGGCACGTGGCCCGGGCCAGCCCGAGGTTCCGGGACGAGTTCTTGAAACCGAAGATGAAGAACATCGGCCCAGCGTGACACCGCACCGGGCCGCGCGCACCCGGTGCGGTGGAGTTCAGGACCCGGGACCCGAGCCGTCCGCGGTCGACCGGGCGCGGGCCACGATTGCATCGGCCAGCTCTGCCGGCCGCTCGTCGGGGATCCAGTGACTGACCCCGCCCATCTCGACGAACCGGTAGTCGGAGTCCACGTGCCGGCGGGTCCGCTCGGCGCCCCCGCGGCCCAGAGCCGGGTCGCGGTCACTCCACACGAACATGGTGGGCACACGGACCGGCGCGGTCGAGCGGGACGGTGAGGCGAAGGGCAGGGCCCGGTACCAGCCGAGTCCCCCGGGGATCGCGCCGGCGACGACCATCTCACGCCGGTAGCGCTCGATCATCTCGGGCGTCATCCCCATCCCGGCCAGGGCCTTCTCGGGCAGCGGACCGGCCGAGGTGAGCAGTCGCTCCGGCAGGAACGGCAGCTGGAAGAGCCCGATGTACCAGGATCGCCGTAGCTGATCGGAGGCGACCATGGCCTTGAGGAAGGCGGCGGGGTGGGGGACCGACACGGCGGTGAGCGTCCGGACCCGCTCGGGGTGCGCCCCGGCGACACCCCACGCCACGGCGGCGCCCCAGTCGTGACCCACCACGTGGGCGTCGGGCAGGCCGGCGGCGTCGAGCAGCGCGAGGACGTCCCCCACCAGTTCCGACAGCCGGTACGCGCGCCGACCACGGGGGCGGGCGGACTCGCAGTACCCGCGCTGGTCCAGCGCCAGGGTGCGGTACCCGGCCGCGTGCAGCAGCGGCGCCACGAGGTCCCAGCTGGAGGTGCGCTGCGGGAACCCGTGGAGCAGGACGATCGCCTCGCCGTCGGCGGGCCCGGAGTCCACCGCGCGCAGCTCCATGCCGTCGCGGGAGAACCACAGGTCCGGCCGGTGGGCATTCGGATCAGCCGCGGACATATCCCCTCCTGACCGCCCGGTCGAGGATTCCGAGCGTCGCCTTGAGCGCCGATGCGTCCAGCACCGGCAGTACTCCCGAGTCGCGCCACTTCGGGTGCGCGTCGGACCAGTCGTAGTAGCTGACGACCTCGGTACGCGCCCCCTCGGCGCCGTCGCCATCGCCGTTATCGCCATTGCCCAGCGGGATGAGGCGGTAGCCGTAGGTGTGGCCGATCGGGGGCGTGATGGCCCCGTCGATGGTCCAGGCGATCTCGGCGTCCGGCTCGAACCGGGTGATGATCACCGTGACGTCGTACTCGCCCATGTCGTAGTCGCCGAGGGACTCGCGGTCCATGTGGACGACGAACCGGTCGCCCTCGGCGGTGACCACCGATCCTTCGGCCGCCTGGAGCATCCCCGAGGAGTCGATCGCCACGTGGCCGTCCGGATCGCACAGCACGGCGAACACGCGGTCCGCCGGGGCCGAGATCACCCGCCGCGCCTCGAGGCGGAGGCCGGCAGGACTCTCGCGGGCGGAGGCCTCACGGGTGGCGGGGTGGTCGCTCATGGCCGAGACGCTACCCGCGCACGCCGCGGGTCGGGGACCTCTCGCGATCCCCGACCCACGGCGTCCGGCTACTGCTCCGTGCCCTGCGTCAGATGCGGGCGGGGTCGGGCCGCTCCCACGCCCGGTGGGTGGCCAGCAGCGGCTTGAGCGCGGGCAGCACGCCAGCCGCCGCGTCCACGGCGACCACGCCCGGCGTGTCCGACGTCAGCCCGAAGTCGACGTACCGGTCGATGGGCGCCAGGGTGGCGATGGCCTTCTTGTGTCGGTACATCTCGCTGATGAGTACGTCGGTCCGCGGGTGGGCGGGGAGGTCGACGACGACGAGGGCATCGAACTCGATGGACCGCTGCGTCTGATAGGTCCGCGAGATCGCGACCGTCGCGTCGGGCTCGCCCTCGCCCAGCCTGCCGCCGACCGGGCCGATCACGAGCGGGACCATGTCGTCGTCGAACACGGCCTGCTCGAGTTCCTTGACCGCGGCGACGTCGGAGTTCTCCGTGACGAGGATGCCGATCTGGCGCCCGTCGGACGGCCACTCCTTGCCGATCTGGGACAGGGCCGGGCTGGTGACGACCTCGGCCACGGGCACCTTCGCGGGCGCGGGCAGCCCCAGCCCCGACGCGACGGTGACGGCCAGGTCATGGTCGATGTGCGCGAGCTGCTCGACCTGCCGGATCTTGATGGCCTCCTCGTAGCACTTGCCCAGCTCGAAGGTGTACGCCTCGGCGACGTGCGCCTTCTCCACCTCGGTGAGGCTGGTGTAGAACAGCGTCGCCTGCGAGTAGTGATCGTCGAACGTCGCCGGGGCGTCGCGGACGACCTGCGCGTCGGCGATCTGCTGCGCCACCTCCACCAGCGCACCGTCGGTGGTGCCCGCCATGAACGGGCACCCACCGTCGAGGCTGTTGGGCTGGTACGGCGCCACGCCCACGTGGTCGGCGGACTGGTGGAAGCCGTCGCGGAGCATGTCGTTGACAGGGGCGTGGGGGCGGTTGATGGGGATCTGGCCGAAGTTCGGCCCGCCCAGACGCGTGAGCTGGGTGTCCAGGTACGAGAACAGTCGGCCCTGCAGGAGCGGGTCGTTGGTGACGTCGATGCCCGGCACGAGGTGGCCCGGGTGGAACGCGACCTGCTCGGTCTCCGCGAAGAAGTTCTTGACGTTCGCGTTGAGCGTCATCGTGCCGATCACCTGGACCGGCGCGAGCTCCTCGGGGACGATCTTGGTCGGGTCGAGCAGGTCGATGCCGTGGAACATCTCGCTCACCCCGTTCTCGTCGACCGTGTCCGGGAAGACCTGGATTCCCAGGTCCCACCTCGGGAACGCACCGGCCTCGATCGCGTCGGCCAGATCGCGCCGGTGGAAGTCCGGGTCCATGCCGGCGGTGATCTGGGCTTCCTCCCACACCTGCGAGTGGACGCCGAGGTGGGGCTTCCAGTGGAACTTCACCAGGCTGGTCTCGCCGGCGTCGTTCATCATCCGGAACGTGTGGACACCGAAGCCCTCCATCATCCGGAACGAGCGCGGGATGCCGCGGTCCGACATGTTCCACATGGTGTGGGCCTGCGCCTCGGTGTGCAGGGAGACGAAGTCCCAGAAGGTGTCGTGCGCGCTCTGCGCCTGCGGGATCTCGCGGTCCGGGTGCGGCTTGGCGGCGTGGACGACGTCGGGGAACTTGATCGCGTCCTGGATGAAGAACACCGGGATGTTGTTACCGACCAGGTCCCAGGTGCCCTCGTCGGTGTAGAACTTGGTCGCGAACCCGCGGGTGTCGCGGACGGTGTCGGCGGATCCGCGGTTACCGAGCACGGTGGAGAAGCGGACAAAGACCTCGGTCTCCTTACCCTCGGCAAAGACGCCGGCCTTGCAGACGCTCGCTGCGGCGCCGTTGGCCACGAACGTCCCGTGCGCACCGGCCCCACGGGCGTGGACCGCGCGCTCCGGGATGCGCTCGTGGTCGAAGTGCATGATCTTCTCGCGCAGGTGGTGGTCCTGGAGCAGGACCGGTCCGCGACGACCGGCCTTGAGCGAGTGATCGGTGTCGGACAGGCGCCCGCCCTGGGCGGTGGTGAGGAACTGGCCCTGCTGACGCATGACCTCCTCGCGGGCGGTGACCGAGCCGGGCGGCTCCGCGCCGGTCGGGCCGTACGGGGTCGCGCCCTTCTGGTCGGCCTTCGGCGGCAGCGGGCTGGTGGGTTCCGTGGGCTCGGCGACGGTCGGCGGTCGCGACCCCGGGGTGCCGGGGACGACGTCGGCGCTGCCGGCCAGGTCGTCGGCGAACTGTTCGGCCCTGTCGACGAGCTTCTCGGCCGCGGATCGGGCGGCGGACTTGGAGTCGGACTTCTTGTCGGGCATCGGCACTCCTTCGGGATGAGAATCGTTCTGGGTGCACTGGCTTTTCCAGCCGTGCAGGCGATTCTGCTCCACTGGCGAAGGTCTGCAACCTGTCGCGCGACCACCCGGACCGACGTAAACTTCGCGCCTCCGGGGCCGCCGACCGTGGTGAGTCGGTGACCGTCCGGTCAGCCCTTCCCTGGGGCGAGGGCGCCGGTCAGGAAGTGCGACGCCCGGGCACTGTTGAGCGTGATGTCGTAGTCCGGCGACTCACGCCAGTAGCGGATCACCGAGATGTAGGTGGAGCCGACCATCTGGGCGAGGAAGCGCAGCGGCAGGTCCTCGCGCACCTCCCCGGCGGCCACTCCAGGGGTCAACAGTCGCACCAGGGTGGACGTCAGCTTCTCGGTGCGGGCGGCGCTGACGGCGGGGACGGCGAGTTCACGCTCGAGCTCGCCGGTCAGCGACGCGAAGTAGACCGGCGCGGTGGCGGCGGTGGCGGCGACGTCCGCGAACAACCGATCGAGCCGACCCGCGGTGGTCAGCGGCTCGGACAGCAGGTCGTCGACCAGCAGTCCGAGAGTGGACACGTGGGCGTCGTGGAGGGCGATGACGATGCCGTGCTTGTTCTGGAAGTAGTTGAAGAACGTCGCGCGGGAGACGCCGGCCGCCTCGGCGATCTCCTCCGCTGTGGTCTCGGCGACCCCGCGTTCGGCGAAGAGCTGACGGGCGGCCTGCAGCAGGCTCGTGCGGACCGCGTGCTTGTTGTGCGCGCGCCGGGAGGAATCGGGCGGCGGTTCGGTGTCGATCGGCGGCCACGTCTGCATCTGGCGTCTCGTCCCCTCGTCCCCTCGTCAGCGGCTCAGCGGCTCAGCGGCTCGGTGGCTCGCAGTGCGTCCGGGTCCACGATATCGGTCGGCGTAAAACCTAGACGCAAGTCTACGTTCGTGGTGTGATCTAGCTCACCGCCTGGAAGAAGGGCGTGTCACCGGAAGAAGGAACGACGGACATGAGCCAGGACGTGACGGCGGACGACGTCAAGACCGACATCATCACCTCGACCACCGACCTCGACGAGGTCCGGGCCCGACTGGAGACGTGGCTGGCCGAGCGGGTGGGCAGCACGGGACCGGTCCGCGTGACGTCGATCCGGCGCCCCGAGAGCTCGGGCATGTCGAGCATCTCCGTCCTGCTCGACGCCGAGTGGACCGCGGACGGGCGCGACGAGCGCGCGGAGGTGGTGGCCCGACTCGCGCCGGAGGCCTCCTCGTTCCCGGTGTTCCCCGACTACGACCTGGCCGGGCAGGCTGCCGTGATGCGCGCCGTCCGCGAGCGGACCGACCTGCCGGTGCCCGACGTCCGCTGGGTCGAGGACTCGCCCGAGATCCTGGGCGTGCCCTTCCTGGTGATGGACCGTGTCTCCGGCCGGGTCCCCGTCGACAACCCGCCGTACGTGTTCGGCGGCTGGGTGGTGGAGGAGCTGGACGAGACCGGGCGGGCGCGGGTGCGCGACGTGAGCGTGGAGGTGCTGGCCCGGGTTCACGGCATCCCGGACCCACGGACTGCGCTCGGGGACGCCGCGCCGGCCGCCGGCGTCGACAGTCTCCGGGCCCACGTGGAGAACGAGCGCGCCTACTACGAGTGGACCCGCCGGGAGGACGGTCTCCGGATCCCGGTCCTGGAGCGGGCGTTCGACTGGATCGAGGAGAACTGGCCCACCGAGCTGTCGCCGGACGTGCTCTGCTGGGGGGACGCGAGGATCGGCAACATCATGTTCGACGGGGTCGAACCCGCCGCCGTGCTCGACTGGGAGTCGGCCACCCTCGCCCCGCCGGAGCTCGACCTGGGCTGGTTCCTGTTCTTCCACGACATGTTCCAGGAGATCGCCGAGCAGTGGGACTTCCCCGGCCTGCCCGACCTGTTCCCCCACGGCGCCGTGGTCGCCCGATACGAGGAGCTCACCGGGTCACCGGTTCGCGAGCTGGAGTTCTTCCGCACCTACGCCGCCCTGCGCCACGGCAGCGTGATGTCGCAGATCGAGCGCCGCCGCGTCCACTTCGGCGAGGTCGAGGCGCACGAGAACCCGGACGAGTACGTCCTGCACCACGCCATGCTCGCGCGGATGATCGCCGACTGACACCCGGGCGGACCGACCGCACCGCGACCGCACCACCCCACCGCCCCACACCGCCGCCCCCCGGCATGTACCGCCGGCCCAGAGCACTCCCAGGAGAGTCCATGACGATCAAGCCCGCGCCCCTCGACGAGTACCCGGTCCACCAGTCCCCGCTCTCGATGGCGCAGGTCGCCACGAGTGACCGCAACTTCTACGACCGCTACTACTTCAACGCCCATGACCGGACCGGGGACGTCTACCTCGTCACCGGACTGGGGGTGTACCCCAATCTCGGCGTGATCGACGCCTTCGCCACCGTCCGACAGGGCGACCGGCAACGCTCGGTCCGCTTCTCCGACGCCAGCGACGAGCGGTCCCTCGACTCGGTCGTGGGCGGGTACCGGGTCGAGGTGATCGAGCCTCTGCGGACCGTCCGCCTGCTCTGCGAGCACGAGGACCTCTCGTTCGACCTCACCTGGCACGGCTCGTTCGAGGCGGTCCTCGAGGAGCGGCACATGCTGCTCGACGGGCCCCGGCCGATCCTCGATGCCACGCGCTTCGCCCAGGTGGGCAGCTGGTCCGGCACGCTCACCGCCGAGGGCACCGACTTCACCGTGGATCCCGACGTGTGGATGGGCAGCCGCGACCGCTCCTGGGGCATTCGTCCCAGCGGCGACCCGGAGCCCAAGGGTCGCTCGGCCGACGAGCCGCGTGAGGGCCACTGGTGGACGTACGTCCCGCTGCGGTTCGACGACTACGCGCTGATGATCATCATGCAGGAGAGCCCGGACGGTCACCGCACCCTGAGCCACGCCACCCGCACGTGGAAGGACGGCCGGGTCGAGCAGCTGGGCTGGCCGCGCGTGGAGATCGACTACCGCAGCGGTACCCGGCACCCCGAGACCGCGCGGATCCACCTCACCACGCCCACCGGCGAGCCGGTGGTGGTGGGGGTGGAGAGCCTCGGCTACATCCCACTGAGCATGGGATCCGGATACGTGGGCGACCCGGACTGGCAGCACGGCCAGTGGAAGGGGCGCGGCTGGAGCCTGTCCACGGCGTACGACTTCACGGACCCCGAGCTCCTGGCGTTCATGCCGTACCAGACCATCGACCACATCGCCCGGGCCACGTGTGACGGCGCGGAGGGCTGGGGCATGTTCGAGCACGGCGTGCTGGGCCGCCACGATCCGAGTGGCTTCGTGGGCTGGACCGACCTCGCCCCGTGATGTGACCTGAGAAGTCTTGAAAAGGCTTTAACATCGAGGTCATGACCCAGGGCTCGCCGACCGCCACGCCCTTCGACCGTGCGCACCTGCCGTACCCGGTCGTGCTGGCGGCGGGCTGGTCGGCGTGCCTGCTGCTCATCGCGGGCGGCGGGTGGCTCGTCGGGCAGGCGGTCGGTCGGCTGTCGGTGATCATCGCGCCCCTGGCGATCGCGGTCCTGCTCGCGGCCATGCTCCGCCCGATGGTGGACCGCATCCCGGAGCGGGTCCCTCGGGCTGCGGCGGCCCTCGTCGTCGTCGTCGGGGTCCTCACGGTCATCCTCGCCGCGCTCGCGGCGGTCACCACCCAGCTCGCGACCGGCGTGCCCCGCATGCGTGACCAGATCTCGTCGGGCACCGACGCCGCCCTGCGGTGGCTCGAGGACGGTCCGCTGCACCTCACCGCGGACCGACTGCAGGAGGCCGTCGCCCAGGCCCGCACCTGGATCGAGTCGAACTCCGAGGCGGTCGCGGCCGGCGCGGTCCAGTTCGGGCACACGGCCGTGGACGCCGTGGCGGGCGTGCTCATCTGCCTGGTGTCGCTGTTCTTCTTCCTCTACCACGGCGAGAAGCTCTGGGAGTTCTTCGTCCGGTGGCTGCCGCGGGCGAGCCGCGAGCACGTCGACACCGCGTTTCGCCGCGGCTGGGGCAGCCTCGGCGCCTACACCCGCACGCAGCTCACCGTGGCCGCGATCAACGCCGCGGGCGTCGGCCTGGGCGCGCTGCTGCTGCGCGTGCCGTTCGTGATCCCCATCGTCGTGGTGGTGTTCCTCGCGTCGTTCGTGCCCATCGTCGGCACCCTCGTCGCCGGGGTGATCCCCACGGTCCTGGCGCTGGTCGAGCGGGGGCCGGCGATCGCGCTCGCGATGCTGGCGATCGTCGTGGTCGTCCACCAGCTCGAGTCGCACGTGCTCCAGCCACTGCTGATGGGCCATGCCGTGGCGCTGCACCCGCTGGCGGTGATCCTCGTGGTCACGGCCGGCACGTACCTGTTCGGTGTCGTGGGCGCGCTGTTCGCGGTGCCGGTCACGGCGATGGCCAACACGGTCGTGCGCCACCTCGCGGCCCGGGGCGGCAGTTCTGCCGGCGGCGGCGAGAACCTCGGGCCGGGCCTGGTGCCCGGGCGCGACGAGGTGTCCGGGCCCGACAGCGAGGCTCACCCCACCGGTGACGACGACGAGGGGCGCCTCCACCGCGACGACGACGAGACCGATCCCGCCGAACCGGCCACGAGAACCCCGGACCATGCGCCGCGGTGACGGGCGGGCCGCTGTTCGGACCCCCGGCGTGGTGGTCGTGCGCTCGAGCGTCGTGCCCGCGCCCCGGGACCAGGTGTGGGCGCGGGTCGTCACGGCCGAGGGCGTCGCGGACGAGTTCGGCCCGTTGCTGACGATGCGGTTCCCCAGGTCGCTGCGGGGGGCGTCGATCGCGGACCTCCCGCTCGGTCGCCCGGCGGGGCGGGCGTGGATCCTGCTGGCGGGGATCGTCCCGGTCGAGTTCGACGACCTGGTGATCACCGGGATGGAGGCGCCGCGCTACTTCCAGGAGCGCTCGAGCCTGGGTCGTGCCGCGTGTGGGAGCACCGCCGGGAGCTCGACGACCTGCCCGACGGCTCGACCCGGGTGACCGACACCCTGCGGGCCGAACCCCGGACGGTGCTGCCGGGACCGGTGGTGCGGATGGTGGTCGGTGCGCTGTTCAGGCATCGTCACCGGCGGCTGATCCGGAAGTTTTCGGCCCAGATGTGACACGGGGAACTGCGTGAACGTCCCCGCGGGGCGCACAATGACGGTAGGTGCTCCCTGCGACGAGATACGGCGCGGGAGGCCGTCCCCGAGGGGGAATCACTATGCAGACCGCGACACTTCACGGACGAGAGCTGGCCTACCGCGAGGCGGGAGCCGGCGAGGGCAAGCCGACGATCCTGCTCATCCACGGCATGGCCGGCAGCTCGACCACCTGGCGCGAACTCATCCCGCGCCTGGACGCCCACTTCCACGTCATCGCCCCGGACCTGCCCGGTCACGGGGAGAGTTCACTCGACTTCGACGACTACTCGCTCGGCGCGATGGCCTCCGCCCTGCGCGACCTGCTGGTGGTCAAGGGCATCAAGCGATGCACGGTCATCGGGCAATCGCTCGGCGGCGGCGTCGCCATGCAGTTCGTCTACCAGTACCCCGAGTACTGCGAGCGGATCGTCCTCATCGGCAGCGGAGGCCTGGGCAAGGAGGTCAACTGGATCCTCCGGATGCTGGCCGTCCCCGGCGCCGAACTCCTGCTGACGATCGGCGCGGCCCCGGTCTTCGTGAACGCCGGGAACTCGGTGGGGCGCTTCTTCTCCGGCCTGGGCATCCGGGCCGACGCGATCACCGAGTCCTGGATGTCGTACGACTCACTCAGTAGGCCCGGTCACCGCAGGACGTTCTTCAAGACGCTGCGCGCGGTCGTGGACAACCGCGGTCAGGCGGTGTCGGCGGCCAACCGGCTGCACCTGGCCGGGCAGTTGCCGTTCCAGTTGATCTGGGGCGACCGCGACCCGATCATCCCCGTCTCCCACGGGTACGCCACCCACGAGGCGATCCCCGGCAGCCGCCTGGCGATCGTCGAGCGGACCGGCCACTACCCGCACGTCGAGGACCCGGCGGCCGTCGAGCGGATCATCGTGGACTTCATGACCGAGACGCAGCCGGGGCACATCGACCCCGAGACGCTGAGCGCGCTGGTCACCGCAGTGGACGAGCCGGTAGACCAGCCGTAGGACACGACTCGGCCCCGACCCCCTTGAAAGGGAGCCGGGGCCGGGTGGGCGCTGTGGTGGGCGCCGGGGTCGGATCAGTCGTCAACCGGGTCGACGATGATTTCATCGTCGTCGTTTTCGCCGTCTTCGACCGGGACGTCGGCTTCGATTCCGCGGAGGATGTCGATCGCACCGGAGATGTCGCCGGACGACGCTGCGGCGATCGCCGCGTCGGCGTTGGCCTCACAGTCCTCGCCCGCCAGGCCCTGGGCGAAGCCGCCCACGGAGCCGAGGAAGTCGTAGGCGGAGATGGTGCCGCAGAGCTGCTGGGCCACGGCGGACACCTCCTCCGCGTTCTCGACGCCCTCGACGCCCTCGACCTCGCTGGAACCGGGAATGCCCTCGGACCCGTCGAGTCCGGGCAGGTCGCTCTGGGCGGCGGCGAGGCCGGCACCGGCGAACGACAGGGCGGCAGCGGAACCGATCACGGCGATGGTCTTCTTCATGGGGGTCACACCTTTCATCGGGATCCGGGGGGTCTCCCCGGCGATACGGCGGTAACCGTAACGGCCACCCCCGCTGACTGGCTGTGATCCGCATCACAGCGTGGCCGGCGCGGTCGGGTGGTCTGCCCACTTACGCAGCGGGAACGGCGCTCCCGCGAATTCTTCTTCATACACCCGTCAGCCCCGGTTCGCGTTTGCCGGACCGGGCGAATTCGGGGAGTCTTAGCGCATGAGTGGAACCGCCGAGATCTATGACGCCGTCCTCGACCCGGGTAAGTTGGACCTGCTCCGGGCCTGGGTCCGCCACCAGGAGTGGTTCGACGGCGACCCGGAGGGCCTCGAGCAGGTGACCGCCTACCGGTTCGTCGATCCCGCCGGCGAGGTCGGGATGGAGTCGTTCCTCCTCACCGACGGTGCCCGCACCTTTCACGTCCCCGTGACCTATCGGGGATCCGAGCTCGACGACTCCGATGACGCGCTGGTCGGCGAGATGGAGCATTCGGTCCTCGGCCGCCGCTGGGTCTACGACGCCTCCGCTGATCCGGTCTACGTCGCCGAGGTCCGCCGGGTGATCAGCCACCGCGACGCCGCAGCCGACCATCTGCAGGTCGAGGACGGCTCGATCACGCCGTCACCGGTCAACATCCGCGGTGGGGGCGACGGGATCACCCAGGGCTCCGACGCGGTTCTGCACGTCATCCGGGTCGTGTCCGAGGAGAACGACGCGGAGGCCGACCGCCCGCTCATCGGCTCGCCGGGCACGCTCAGCGCGACCTGGCAGGACGCGGACGGTTCACACACCGCGGTCCTCGCCGTCGTCTCCTAGGGTTTCCGGCCCGCCCGGCCCCGCCCGTCCCCGGCCCCGCCCCGCCCGGCTCCGTCTGCCTGGCCCGGCCCCGTCTGGCCCCGCCCCCGAAACGGAACGCTCGCCCCGGCGATTGCCGGGGCGAGCGTGCACTGTGTGGGGCGGGCCCGGTCGGTGGCGGGCCCGCCAGCCGTGGCGGGCGAGTGGTCAGGCGCTCTTGATCGCCGAGACCTCGATCTCCAGGGTGACCTTCTCGGAGACCAGCACACCGCCGGTCTCGAGGGTGGCGTTCCAGGTGAGGCCGAAGTCGCTGCGGTTGATGACCGTGGTGCCCTCGAAGCCCGCGCGCTGGTTGCCGAACGGGTCGGTGGCGGTGCCCTCGTACTCGAACGGGATGGTCACGGACTTGGTGGTGCCCTTGATGGTGAGGTCGCCGGTCACGTCCACGCCGCCCGAGCCGTTGGCGGCGATCTTCGTGGAGGTGAACGTGATCTCCGGGTACGTCTCCATGTCGAAGAAGTCGTTGGACTTGAGGTGGCCGTCGCGATCGGCGTTGCGGGTGTCGATCGAGGAGGCGTTGATGGTGACCTGGGCGGTGGCGCCCTCGATGCCCTCGGCGGGCACGGTGACGGTGCCCGTGAAGTCGTTGAACGAGCCGCGGACCTTGGTGATCATCGCGTGGCGGGTGACGAAGCCCAGGCGGGTGTGGGTGTCGTCGAGGGTCCAGGTGCCGGTCAGGTCGGTGAGGTTGGCGGTCATGGTGACTCCTTCGGGTGGGGTTGCCCGGCCGGCGGGGCCGAGCAGTTAACTGTTGTGTCACCCAATATAGGCCGACCTCTATGACATGTCAACAACCATGGGGGAATTGCCCGTGGAACCGTGCGCCGACATCGCCGACGCACGTGTCGCCGCAGGTCAGCCCACGTGCCTCTCGAGGAAGTGCAGCGCGTGCTCGACGGCCCGGTCGTGGCACGGCCGGCCGGCGAAGAGGTCGAAGTGGTCGCCCGGGTAGTGCCGGACCTCGGCGCGCGCGGCGAAGGCGGCCGTGGCGGAGGCGTGCGGTGGGGCGCTGCGGTCGAGGTCGGCGATCTGGACCAGCACGGGGACGACGACGAGGTCTTCCGCGTGCCGGCCGGGCCGGAACGAGCCCAGCTCGGTGCCGATGGAGGCGCCCACCTCGTTGCGCCAGGTCGGCCCGGCGACGGAGGTGTAGGCCTCCTCGTACCCGTCAAGGGACAGTAGCGCGCTCGAGCCGGGCGGGCCGACGAGGGGGAGCAGCGGTTCGGGGCGTCCCGTCGCCGCCACGGCCTTGGCGGCGATCGCGGTCCCCGTCGCCCGCAGGAGCGAGGCGGGCGTGTGCTGGCGGGCCGCGGCCAGTGCGGCGGCCCGCCCGTCGACCAGGGGGATCATGGAGATGACGGCCGCGATGTCGTCGCGGCCCCGGGCCACCTCCAGGACGTGACCGCCCGCGAGGGAGCAGCCCCACAGCACGATGCGCGTCGGGTCGACGCCGGGTTGGGCGGCCGCGGCGGCGATGGCGGCCCGGTAGTCGTCCTGCTGGCGGGCGGGGGAGACGACCTGGCGGGGCTGGCCGTCGGAGCGCCCGAAGCCGCGGTAGTCGAAGACGAGCGCGGCGTACCCGGCGGCCGCGAACGCCTCCGCGAACGGCATGAGGCCGGAGTCCGCGGTACCGCCCAGCCCGTGGGCCAGCACCACGCAGGGGCTGCCCGCCTCACTGGCACGGGCGGCGTCACCGGCGCTCTCCGCCCCGCCGGCGGCGGGCAGGAACCAGCCGCGACACTCGGCGGCGTCCGGCCCCGATCCGGACCGGAAGACGATGTCGACGGGGCTGGTCATGCGGTTCTCCCTGGGTCTGCCGCGGGGTCCACCGCGGGGTCGGGTCGGCCGTACACCGAGCGGACCCACATGTCGGTGGCGACGGTGAGCAGTGGCTCGCGGGGGCCGTCGGTGTCGTAGGCCAGCTGCTCGAGCACGGTCTCGTTGATGTGGATCAGCCCCACCGCGAGTGCCTCGGGATCCACGCCGTCCGGCGCCCGACCGGCCGTGCGCTCGGTGCGCAGGAACTCGGCGATCGGGGCGGCCAGCGTCCGGCGGCCCTCGTTCCACAGCGCCCGGGTCTGTTCGTGCTTGCTGCGGGCGGTGAGCAGAGCCCGGTAGATGTGGGCGTTCTCCAACACGCGGTCGGTCAGCTTCTCGAGGGCCCCGGCCACGCGCGTGCGGAAGTCTCCCTCGCCGCCCACGATCGTCTCGACCGCCGCGCGGGCCTCGTCCTGGACCGCGGCCAGCAGGACGCCCACGGCGGCGGCCTTGGAGTCGAAGTAGAAGTAAAACGCGGACCTGGTGATCCCCGCGGACACGGTGAGGTCGGCCACCGAGATGTCGTCCAGGGCCGTGGTGCGCAGCCGGTCGTCGAGCGCGGCGAGCAGGGCCTCGCGGCGCCGGTCGCCGCGGGGGGAGGTGTTCGCCGAGGGGGCGGCCGGCGTCATGCCGTCACCCGGTCACGCAGGGCGGCGCCGCGCTCGCGGGCGCGCTCGAGGCCGTGGGGGATCTCCCGGGTGCGCAGGTCGCGTTCGTAGAGGAAGTAGTCGACCTGCTGTTGGTGGCGGGGTGTGTCGAGCATGTGGCCGATGTACTTCTTCTCGTCCTCCACGATCACCCGCTCCATCTCCGCCACCGGCGGGGTGCGGTACAGCCCGGCCGCCCACGCCGCCACCAGCCGGGCCTGCGCCTCGACGAACGGGAACAGGGTCGGGGTGGACTGGGCGAAGCCGACAAAGGCGAGGTCCTCGATGCCCGGGGTGAACATCCGCTTGTAGAGCGGGACGTGGTTGTGGGCGTCGGCGCTGAGGAAGTCCCGGTCGAAGAACGGGAACGTGGTGTTGTACCCGGTGGCCTGGATGACCACGTCGAACTCGCCGCTGGTCCCGTCCTCGAAGTGCACCGTCCGGCCGTCCAGTCGGGCGATGTCCCCCTTGGCGACGACGTCCCCGGACCCCAGCCGCAGCGGCAGTTCGACGGACTGCGTGGGGTGGGCCTCGAAGAACTTGTGGTTGGGGGTCGGCAGGCCGTACTCCTCCGGCCGGCCGGCCGACATCGGCTGCATCGCCTGGATGGCCTTGCGCTGCCACGAGTACGGGATGTACGGGAAGGTCGCGAAGTACTTGTCGGCCGGCTTGCCGGCGATGTACTTGGGCACGATCCACGCACCCGACCGGGTCGACAGCGTCACCTCGTTGCGCATGACCTTGGACGACAGTTCCACCACGATGTCCGCGGCGCTGTTGCCGAGGCCCACCACGAGGATCTTCTTGTCCATGAGGTGCAGCGGATCCCACGGGTCGACGTAGGCGTGGGAGTGGATCATCTCCCCGGTGAACTCGCCGGGGAAATCGGCGAAGCGCGGGTCCCAGTGGTGTCCGTTGCCCACCACGAGCCCGTCGAAGCGGAGCGTCTCGGTCTCGCCGGACCCGCCCGTGCCGCCGGCCCCGGCCTGTGCGGCCGACCCGGTGCGCGACGTGGTCAGTTCCCACCCGCCGTCCGGCAGGCGCTCGGCATGCTCGACCCGCGTCTCGAACTCGATCGCCGGCAGCAGGCCGAACGCCTCGGCGTAGTCGTCCAGGTACTGCTTGATCTGGCTGTGGTGGGGGAAGTCCGGGAACTCCTCCGGCATCGGGAAGTCCCGGAAGCTCAGCTGGTGCTTGGAGGTGTCGATGTGCAGCGAGCGGTAGGCACTCGAGCTGCCGTTGGGGTTGTCGAACGCCCAGTTCCCGCCGATCCGGTCCGACGCCTCGAAGCACACCGCGTCAATCCCGTAGTCGCGGAGCATCTTCAGCGTCGTCAGGCCGCTGATGCCCGCGCCGATCACGGCGATTGTGCAGGTCGATGTCATGCGAACCCCTTCGGCGGATCCCTCGGCGAGGCAGACTCGCCGACAAGAAAGCTATGGCGCGGATCACACTATGGCCCGTGTTGACGGTCGTCAACAGCTTCCTCCGGCCCGGCGGACCACCCCGCCGAGGCCGGCCGTCAACCCTACTGGAGGCCCCGTGGACCCGGATCGCACACACGTCCCCACCCCTGACCGCGACAGTTCCTCGGACGGTTCCGATGTGGCCGCGCGCGGCCGGTCCGCCGTCGTCGTGGGCGGGGCGTCGGGGATCGGGTGGGCCACCGCCCGTGCTCTCGCCGCCGGGGGGTGGCAGGTCGCGATCGGGGACCTCGACGCCGAGTCGGCCGCCGCCCGCGCCGCCGAGCTCGGCCCGGCGCACCGGGCGTGCGCCGTCGACGTGACCGACGAGGCGTCGGTCGAGGCGCTGTTCGCGGGGACCGCCCCGGACCTGGTGGTCACGACCGCCGGCGTGAGCACGCTGGGCCTGGTGACGGACCACGACACCGCCGAGTTCCGCCGGGTCGTCGACGTGTGTCTGACCGGCGCGTTCCTGGTGTTCAAGCACGGCGGCCGAGCGGTCCGGGACGGCGGGTCCATGGTCGCGATCGCCTCGCTCAACGCGCGGCAGCCCGGCCGGGGGATGGCGGCCTACTGTGCCGCCAAGGCGGGCCTGGTGATGCTCGCCCAGGTCGCGGCCCTCGAGCTGGGCGAGCGCGGGGTGCGGGTCAACACCGTCTCGCCGGGCTTCCTCGTCACCCCGCTCACCGAGCCCGTCCTGCAGATCCCCGGCCTGGCCGAGGAGTACGCCGAGAACTCCGCGATCGCCCACCGGGGGACCGCGGAGGACGTCGCCCGCGCCGTGCTCCACCTCGCCGAGGCGGACTGGATGGCGGGGGAGGACCTGGCGATCGACGGTGGCGCCCAGCTGCGCCGCTACCCGGATGTGCTCGGACTGGCGACCAGGGCGTTCTCGTGACCTCGCCCAGGTCGGTGAGCGCCCTGCGCGGCCCGCGGCTGGCCGGGGCGTCGGCCGTCGTCACCGGCGGCGGGTCCGGGATCGGCGCGGCCCTCTGCCGTGCCCTCGTGGCGGCCGGCGCGCACGTGGTGGTGGCGGACATCGACCTCGCCGCCGCGCGTCGGGTCGCCGAGGAGGTGACGACGACGAGGTCCGGCCCCGGCGCCGGGTCGGCAGGGGCGGGGAGTGCCGAACCGGCGCACCTCGACGTCACCGATGCCGCAGCGGTGGCCGCCCTCGTCGAAGGGGTGGTCTCCACTCGGGGCGGGCTGGACCTGATGTTCGCCAACGCCGGCATCACCTGGGGTGGCGACACCGACAAGCTGACCCTGGAGCAGTGGAACGCGATCATCGACGTCAATGTCCGTGGGGTGGTCCACTGCGTGCACGCCGCGTACCCGCACATGATCGACCGTGGGGCCGGGGCGATCGTGCTCACCGCGTCGATGGGCGGGTTGTGCCCGGCGGGGCTCATCACCAGCTACGCGATGACCAAGCACGCGGTCGTCGGGCTCGGGCTGTCGCTGCGTGCCGAGGCCGCCGGTCACGGGGTGGGCGTGACCGTGGTGTGCCCGGCGGCGGTCGACACCGCGATCCTCGACAAGGGCGAACTCGACGGCTTCGACGGTCGGCATTTCTACCTCGACGGCCAGGGGGTGCGTCGGCCGCTGGACCCCGACCGGCTGGCGGCGAGCGTGCTCGACGGCGTCGCCCGCAACCGTGCTCTCGTGATCGAGCCCGCCCGCGCCCGGGCCACGTGGCGACTGCAGCGACTTGCGCCCGGGGTGATGGACCGGATGATCGCCCGGTACGTCCGCGCGTCCCGCGTCCGGGCGGCACACCCCGCCATGTAGATGACGGATCAACTATGCTGACCGCATGAACTCGTCAGCCTCCGCACACGACCCCGCGACGCCCACCTCGTCGTCGTCGCCCTCCACCCACGACGCCACCCACGGTGACCCCTCCACCCAGGATGTCGCCTTCGGTCTCGACACCTTCGGCGACGTCACCGTCGACCGCGGCGGTCGGCCCGTCCACCACGCGCAGGTCCTGCGCGACGTCGTGGAGCAGGCCGTCCTGGCCGACCAGGTGGGGGTCGACGCGTTCGGCATCGGCGAGCACCACCGCCCCGACTTCGCCGTCTCCGCCCCGGACGTCCTGCTGGCCGGCATCGCCACCCGCACCGAGCGCATCACGCTGGGCTCGGCGGTCACGGTCCTCTCGAGTGATGACCCCATCCGCGTCTTCCAGCGCTTCGCCACCATCGACGCCCTGTCGAACGGGCGGGCCGAGGTCGTGCTGGGCCGTGGGTCGTTCACCGAGTCGTTCCCGCTGTTCGGCCTCGATCTCGCCCGGTACGAGCAGCTGTTCAGCGAGAAGCTCGACCTGTTCGCCGCGCTGCTGCCCGAGGGGCCGGTGACGTGGTCCGGTGAGCTGCGTCCGCCGCTGGTCGACCAGCACGTCTACCCCAAGACCGAGCACGGGCTGAACGCGTGGATCGCCGTCGGTGGCAGCCCGGAATCCGTGGTCCGCGCGGCCCGCTACCGGATGCCGCTCATGCTCGCGATCATCGGCGGCCCCGCCGGCCGGTTCGCCCCCTTCGCCGACCTCTACCGCGAGGCCAATGCCCAGCTCGCGGGCGCCGGGTCGGCCGGTGGGGGAACGGCCGGTGGGGGAGCGGCCGCGCCGCGCCTGCCGATCGCCGTGCACTCGCCCGGGTTCGTCGCCGAGACCGACGCCCGGGCCGCCGAGCTGTCCGCGCGCCACTGGCTGGTCAACCGCAACCAGATCGGCCGCGAGCGCGGCTGGGGCGACGCGACCGAGGCCGACTTCCACCGCGAGGTCCGATCGGGCGCCATGTACGTCGGGTCCCCCGAGACGGTCGCGCAGAAGATCGCCACCACCGTCCGCATGCTGGGCCTGGACCGCTTCGACCTCAAGTACGCCAGCGGCCCGACCCCGCACGACGACCTCATGACCTCCATCGACCTCTACGGCAGCAAGGTCATCCCGCGCGTGCGGGAGTTGCTCGCCGAGGCCGGGTACACCGCGGGTGTGCCGCAGACGGTCTCGAGGGTGTGACGGTGGCGTGTGACGTGGGTCTGTGACCCAGGTATCGCCGGGGCCCGCCGATCTGCACGACGGGGCCCGGCGGGATTACGGTGATGCCATGCTGTTCGCGTTCTCCGTCGCCCCCACGTCCACCGCGGACGACTCGGCATCCATGAGTCGCGCGGTCGCGGAAGCCGTCCGCGTGGTCCGCGACTCCGGCCTGCCGTACGAGACCACCTCGATGTTCACCACCATCGAGGGCGAGTGGGACGAGGTCATGCCCGTCATCCGCGCCGCCACGGACGCCGTGCTGGCCGTGGCGCCGCGCGTGAGCCTGGTGCTCAAGGCGGACCTGCGGCCCGGCCGGTCGGGGGAGCTGCGCGGCAAGGTGGAACGGGTCGAGCGCCACCTCGCGGGTGGCCGGGAGTCCGACGACGAGGAGGGTCGCGCGTGACCTCTCCCCACCCGTCGAACTGGATCGCGGACCGGGCGGAGTCGGCCATCGACCACGTGGCGCGGTCACGCAGCCGGACCGCGGTGGCGTACGTCGCGGCCACCGTGCTCGGCGGGCTCGGTGCGCTCGTGGTGGTAGTTGTGCAGGTGCTCTCCGGCCGGGCCGCGATGTTGGACGTGCTGTTGTGGCTCGCGATGGCGGTCATGCTGTTCGGCGCTGCGGCGCACCGCTGGTGGCTCGGCGGGCGCAACGAGGAACGCTCCCGCCGGATCGCGGCGTCGATCCGCCCCGAGCAGATCGCCGCGGCGATGCGCGGTTCCTCCGGGGAGATCGACGCGGTGCGCCGCCTGCGGGTCGCCCACCCCGGCCTCGGGCTGCGTGACGCCTACGAGCTCTACCAGCACCACTCCCGCGAGCTGCGCTGACGCCCCCAGGGCGACCGCCGGCCCCGCCGCCGGGCCCGTCCGCTCAGCACCCCCCGGCGCCGCCGAGTGCCCCGGCGACGATCGCGTGCGTGCGCGCGTCGACGGCCATCCCTCCGTGCGAGTTCGGTCGGCCCCCGCACGCGTCCTCGGGAACGACCCACCGCACGCCCGGACCGGGGACGAAGCTGCGCTCGGGAGGGAGCAGGTGGTCGCCGCGCGTGGCGATGAGCGTGTAGCCGACGCCGGGCAGGAACGGGGTGCGGTCGAGCCCGTACCAGGCGGCGATCAGCGGGCTGCCCGGGGACAGTTCGGCCAGTCCCCGCAGGTTCGCGGCCCACAGGCCCAGAGCCGCGACCTCGCGCGGCAGCTGGTTCGGGATGAGGCCGCTGTTGTCGGCGCCCCAGTACCCGCCCACGGAGACCACGCGGTTCACCGCGCCCGGCCGCAGCACCTTGGTGGTGTACCCGGCGATCGCGGCGCCCTGCGAGTAACCGACCAGGTCCACCTGCTCGGCCCCGGTCACCGCGCGTACGTGGTCGATCACCCCGGCCAGTTGCGGTCCCGATGTGGCGACGATCGAGTCGAGCCCGCCGCGCGCCGGGTTGCCCGCGTAGGCGCCGAGGGTCGGGGCGATCACGCAGAAGCCCTGACGGCGTAGCGGATCGCCGAGGCGCGGCATCGTGTCGGCCCCGTTGTCGAAGGTCCCGTGGACGAGGATCACCGGCCGCGGATGCGCCACGGTGGGTCGGCAGGTCACGGGCGCGGCCGCGGCGGCGGGCGGACCGGGATCGCCGATCGGCCCGTTGATCCCGTTCAGGGCCTCGGTGACGTACGGCCCCAGCTCGCCGGTGGGGTCGAGGTCGCGCAGGTAGTCGCCGAGCGGGCCGAGCTGGACCTGCGCCCGGGCCGCCGGCGTGACCCGGTCCGCGACCCGGTCCGGCACCGGGCCCACCCCGGTGGCGACGGGGATCGACAGCGCGAGGGCGGCGAGCGCACCGGCCAGTCCGGTGCGGCGCGCTCGGCTTCTGCGGCTCGTGCGGTGCGCCGGGCGACGGCCGGCCGGGCGTGAGGGTGTGCGGGAACCGAGCATTTCAGACCCCCCGGGGCGTGACGGTCAGACCAGTATGCGTCCCGGACTCAGCGAGGGGAACCGCAGCGCCTCACGAAACCGGCGCGCCTCACGAAACCGGCGCGCCGCGCGACTACCCGGTGACCATCGCATGCCCCGTCTGCGGGGCGCCCGCACCCGGCAGCGACCACGAGGGCAGGATCGACACACATGAGGGCAGCGTTCGACGCCGCGGTGGACCGCCACGGTCCCACCGTGCTGCGGGTGTGCCGCGCGGTGCTCGGCCCGGGCCCCGACGCCGACGACGCCTGGTCCGAGACGTTCCTCTCCGCACTCCGCGCCTGGCCCAGGCTGCCCGACGACACCGACGTCGAGGCCTGGCTCGTCCGGGTCGCGCACCGCCGGGCGGTGGACGTGGTGCGGCGTTCGGTCCGGGAGGCCGCACCGAGCGGGGCCGCCGACGACGTCGCCGTTCTCGACGCCCGCACACCACGTCCCGGGGGCGCGCGGGGAGCGACGGGGGTCGACGACGACGAGGTCGGCGATCCGCGGGTCTGGGATGCGGTCGCCGCCCTGCCCACCCGGCAGCGCATCTGTGTGGCCTACCGGTATCTGGGCGGGCTCCGCTATGCCGAGATCGCCGGACTCGCCGGCGGCACCGAGGCGGCGGCCCGGCGCGCGGCCGCGGACGGGATCGCCCGCCTGCGCACCACACTTGGACCGCACGGTCACCTCGACCAGCACAGTCCCCTCGAACCGCACAGTCACCTCGAACCGCGCCGTGCTCTCGAACCGCACCGTCCCACGGAGGAGATGTCATGACCGACCCGATCCACGATCCGGCGGCGCACGACCCGGCGGCGCCCGAACCGGCGGCGCCCGATCCGGCAGCGGACGACCCTGCGATCTCCGAGGCCGGCGCGGCGTCGATCCTGCGGTCCGCCCCCGCCGACACGACCCGACTGCGGGATCGCCTGGCCCGCGACGCCGAGCGCGAGGGCCTGGTCGACGTGGCCTACCGCAGCGTCGACACCCCGATCGGTGGGCTGCTGTTGGCCGCGTCCCCGGCCGGGTTGGTGTACGTAGCGTTCGAGGTGGAGGATTCCGGGGTGGTCCTTGAGATGTTGGCCGACCGGGTCGGACCCCGGATCCTCGGCGCGCCTTCGGGGTCGCCGGTGCTCGACGCGGCCGCGGCCCAGATCGACCAGTACCTCGACGGCCGCCGCCGCGAGTTCGACCTGCCCCTCGACACCCGCCTCGCCCGCGGGTTCCGTGGTGAGGTCCAACAGCATCTGGCCCGGGTCGGGTACGGGCGGACCGCGACCTACCGCGAGATCGCCGTCGAACTCGACCGGCCCGGCGCCGTCCGCGCGGTGGGGTCGGCCTGCGCGACCAATCCGCTGCCGCTGGTGTGGCCGTGTCACCGGATCCTGCGCTCGGACGGCGGACTGGGCGGCTACCGGGGCGGGCTCGCGGCCAAGCAGCGGCTCCTCGAGATGGAATCGGCGGCGTGACCGCGGCGCAGCTCCTCGGCCTGTTCGGTGTCTGGGCGATCGCGGTGGTCTCGCCGGGGCCCGACGTCGTCGTCGTCCTCCAACGTGCCCTCGCCGGACGGCGTCAGGGTCTCGCGACCGCGCTGGGGATCGTCACCGGCCTGACGGTGTGGCTCGCGGCCGCGTTCGCCGGAGTCGCCACCCTCGTGCGCGTGTACCCGCAGGTCATGACCGGTCTCCAGGTCGCCGGCGGACTCCTGTTGGCGACCCTCGGCGTGCTCGGTCTGCGCGGCTGGTGGCGCTCGCGCGGTGCGACCCCACCCCCGGCCACCGCCGCACCCGCCACCACCGCCGCACCCGCCACCGCCCCGCCCTCGGATCCGCTACTCGCAATCGGGATCCGCTACCCGGATTCGGATAGCGGATCCCGATTTCGAGTAGCGGATCTGGTGCCGCGGGCGGATTTCACCCGCGGTCTGGTCACCAACCTCGCGAACCCCAAGGCCCTGGTGTTCTTCGGCGCGGTGCTCACCCCGTTCCTGCGCGAGGAGGTCTCGCCGGCGTGGTCGGTGGCCCTGGTCGCCGGGATGATCGCGGTCGCGCTCGCCTGGTTCGGCGGGCTCGCGCTGGTGGCCTCGCACCGGGTGGTCAACGAGCGGGTCGGACGGCTGTTGCCGTGGGTCGACGTCGTGGCCAGCACATTGTTCGTGGTGGTGGGGGTGGCGTTCGTGGTCACCGCGCTCGCGTAGGACGCGCGCGGGCTAGGTTCTGCTCCATGGATTCTCAGGTCGACCGTCGCAGCTGGGTGCGCGTGGCCCTCGCGGTGTTCGCGGTGGGCTGGGGCGCCAACCAGTTCGCCCCGCTGCTGCATCTGTACCGCGCCGAGCTGGGGCTGTCGCAGTCCAGCGTCACCGCGATCTTCAGCGTCTACATCGTCGGCCTCCTGCCCACCCTGCTGGTGGCCGGCCGGTGGTCCGACCGCAACGGCCGCCGTGTGCTCATGCGGCCCGTCCTGGTCCTGTCGCTGCTGGCGACGCTGTTCATGCTGCTGGGGCCGCAGGATTCGCTGTGGCTGTACCTGGGTCGGTTCCTCGCCGGGCTGGCGTCCGGGGCAGCGTTCGGGGCCGGCAGTGCCTGGGTGCGTGAGCTCTCCGCCGGTGGGCCACCCGGCACCGGTGCGCGGCGCGCGGCCATCGCGCTGACCGGCGGGTTCGGACTCAGCGGCCTGGCGGCGGGCATGGTCGGGGAGTTCGCCCCCGCCCCGCTCTTCTCGGCGTACATTCCGCATCTGATCCTTGGGACGATCGCGCTGGTCGCGGCGTGGGGCGCCGCGGACCCGTACGAGCCGCACGACGGGCCGGAGGCCGCCCCGCTCATCCCCGCCACGGCCGGCACCCGTCGGTTCCTCCTCGGGGTCGCGCCGTGGGCCCCGCTGGTGTTCGGCTGCGCCAGCATGTCGTTCGCGGTGCTCGCCGACCTGCTGGGCGGGGACGCCTTCGGCCGGCCCACCCTGTACGCCGGCGTCATGGTGGGGGTCACCCTGGGCGCCGGGGTGCTGGTCCAACCCGCCGTCCGCAGGATCGCGGCCGCGTCACCACCGTCCCGGCCGCCGGTCATGGGACTCGCCGCCGCCTCGCTCGGGATGGCCGCCGGAGCGCTGCTGGCCGCCTCGCCCGCACTCCCCGGCCGCGCCCTGTGGCTGCTGCCCGTCGCGGTCCTGCTCGGCGTGGGATACGCCACGCTTCTGGTGGCGGGGCTGGTCGAGGTCGAGCTGCAGTCCGGACCGCGGGACCACGCCGGGCTCGTGGCCGTGTTCTACGTCCTGGCCTACCTCGGGATGGCCACGCCGTACGTGCTCGCCGAGCTCTCGCGCGCCGGCGGTCCGGTCCCGTGGATCGCCGGGCTGGCGGTGGTGTGCGCGCTGCTCATCCCGCTCACCCAGCGACAGCTACGCTAGCCGGCACGTCGAGGATCACCCCGAGTTGCGCAGGGCCGTGGCCAGGCCGTTCATGGTCAGCTGGATGCCGGTCCGCACCGCCGGGTCGGAGTCCCCGGCGCGATAGCGGCGCAGCAACTCGACCTGCAGCACGTTGAGCGGTTCGAGGTAGGGGAAGCGGTTGCGCACCGAGCGGGCCAGCGCCGGGTTGTCGTCCAACAGCGTCTCCTGCCGCGTGATCTCCAGCAGCATCTCGCGGGTCAGCTCAAACTCGTCGGTGAGCACCCCGTGGATCCGCCGACCCACCTCGGCGTCCGGGACGAGTTCGGCGTAGCGACCGGCCAGCCCCATGTCCGCCTTGGCCATCACCTGCGCCATGTTGGACAGGGTCGTGCGCAGGAACGGCCAGTCGTCGTTCAGCCGCCGGAGCGTGGCCAGTCTCTCCCCGGCCGCCGCCTCGCCCTCGGCGTCGACCCACTGCCGCAGTGCGGTGCCCACGCCGAACCAGCCGGGCAGCATCACCCGCGACTGCGACCACGACAGCACCCACGGGATCGCCCGCAGATCCTCGACGCTCGACGTCTGCTTGCGGGAGGACGGCCTGGACCCGATGTTGAGTTCCCCGATCTCGGCGACCGGGGTGGAGGTGGTGAAGTACTCGATGAACCCCGGGTCGTCGTGCACCAGGGACGCGTACGCCGCCCGCCCGAGCCGCGCGAGCTCGGCCATCACCCCGTACGCCTCCCCGGCCCGGTCGCCCAGACCCTCGACGTCGAGCAGCGAGGCCTCGAGCGTCGCCGCCACGAGCGCCTCGAGGTTGCGGCGCGCCCGCCGCGGCTCGGAGTACTTGGCCGAGATGACCTCGCCCTGCTCGGTGATCCGCAGCGCGCCCTGCACCGCGCCCGGTGGCTGCGCGAGGATCGCCTCGTAGGAGTTGCCGCCGCCCCGTCCGACGGCCCCGCCGCGCCCGTGGAAGTAGCGCAGGTGCACGCCCGCCCGCGTCGCGGCCTCGGCGAGGTCGCGTTCGGCCTGGTAGAGGGCCCAGTTGGCGGCCAGGTACCCGCCGTCCTTGTTGGAGTCCGAGTAGCCGAGCATCACCTCCAGCACGTCGCCCTGCGCCCGGATGAGCGCCCGGAACTGCGGGATCGCGAGCGCCGTGTCGAGGATGTCCGGCCCCGCCGCCAGGTCGTCGATCGTCTCCAGCAGCGGGATGAGCCGAACGCTCGAGCGCGGCTCGGCGGGGTCGCCCGAGAACAATCCGACCTCGCGCAGCAGCACCGCCGGCTCGAGCAGGTCGGAGACCGTCCCGCACATGGACACGATGTAGTGCGGCACTACCTCCGGGCCGAGCAGGTCCACGGCCGCGGCGGCCGCCCGCATCACCCCGAGTTCCTTGGCCGCCAGCTCTGACAGCTCCGCGCGCGGCCCGAGCAGCGGCCGGTCGTGTGAGAGTTCGCGCAGCAGCAGCTCCACACGGGCGTCCTCGTCCAGCGCCGAGTAGTCCTCGCTCACCCCGGCCAGGGCGAACAGCTCGGTGAGCACCTCCTCGTGCGACTCCGAGTTCTGCCGCATGTCGAGTGCCTGCAGGTGGAACCCGAACGTCCGTACCGCCCACCGCAGGTCCCGCAGACGCGGCGACCGAGCCAGCTCGCCACCGCAGGCCCCGAGCGCGGCGTCGATGACATCCAGATCGGTCAGCATCTCCGCCGGGGAGGTGTAGGCCTCGTCGTCGTCGTGACCGATCGCGTCCGGCGACGATCCGGGTGACGACGACGAGGACCTCACCCGCGCGGCGAGCCGACGGCGAACCACCCGCACGGCGCGGCGGAACGGCACGTCCTCGCGCGCGGCGGCGAGCTCCCCGTCCGTCTCCACCAGCGAGTCCGCGAGGTCGCTGAGCCCGATGGGCACGTCCACGACCCGCCGCGAGAGGGGCAGTTCCCGCTCGAGCAGGCGCAACTCCTCCGTGTAGTGGCGGTGCAGCAGTTCGGCGGCCTGCTCGGTGGCGAAGCGCACGACGTCCCCGGTGACGTACGGGTTGCCGTCGCGGTCCCCGCCGATCCACGAGCCGGGGCGCACGACGGGGCGGTCGCCGGAGCCGAGACGGTCGGCGATCTCGGCGTTGAGCGGCGGGATCACGTCGATGAGCGTGGCCTCGTGGTACTGCAGGCCGCCCAGGACCTCGTCCTCGATCCGGGGGCGCTGGCTGCGGATGATCGCCGTCTGCCACAGGGTGAGCACCTGGCGGCGGATGTCCTGCTCCACCTGCTCGAGCTCGGCGTCGGCGACGCGGTCCCGGTTACCCGCCCCGTCCGACCCCGTGCGCAGGGCGTCGCGGCGGCGCATGAGGTCCAGCACCCGTCGGGTGATCTCGAAGACCGAGCGCCGGCGGGTCTCGGTGGGGTGCGCGGTGAGCACGGGCGCCACCCGGGCCGTCGCGCGCACCGTCTCCAGCCTCGCGGGCTCGGGTTCGTTCTCGGCCAGTCGCGCCCAGGTGGCCTCGAGGTCCCCGTCCGGCGGCGGTTCACCGGCGGCGGTGTGAATGCGGCGTCGGCGCTCCTGGTGGAGGTCCTCGGCGACGTTGGCCAGCAGCGCGAACAGGGAGAACGCCCGGATGACGGGGATCATCTCGGTGGCGGGCACATCGGTGAACAGGGCCGCCACCTCGTCGCGGTCGGCCTCCGAGCGGCGGACGGCGAACGCGGTGCGCCGGGCGGTCTCCACCAGGTCGAAGACCGTCCCGCCCGCCTGGTCGCGCACCGTGTCGCCGAGCACGGCTCCGAGGAAACGCACGTCGTCGCGCAGGGGCCGCACGGCGTCGTCGAGCCGCTCGGAATCGTCCGGCTCGGGCACGTCCGAGGCGGTGGCGGGCGCGTCGGATCTGGTGGGATCGGCCATGGCTGCCACAGTAGGCGCGCCGTATGACATCCGCGTGAATCCCGCCGCCGAACCCCCGCCCCGCCGTCGATAGATCCCCGGGACATCCCCGATGCGCGGATCCATTCCGGCGAGGACACTGGAGGCATGACCCAGCAGCCCGGCTACCACCAGTACGGCGACCACCAGTTCGGACAGGGCGGGTACGGCGACCCCCGGTACGGGAACCAGCCCCCGGCCGTCGGCCCGGACGACCGCACCCCCGCGGCACTGGCGCACGCGTCAAGCCTCATCGCGATGGCGCTCTCGGCCGGGTGGCTCTCGTTCGTCGGCCCGCTCGTGATGTGGCTGATCTACAAGGACCGCAGCCCGTTCGTCCGCCAGGCCGCCGCCGGGTCGTTCAACTTCAACCTCGGCCTGTGGATCATGAGCATCGTGGGCTGGATCTTCATCCTCACGGTGATCGGACTGCCCATCGGCCTCATCCTGCTCGCGGTGTCCTTCCTCGCGCAGATCATCGGCCACGTCATCGGCACCGTTCGTGCGACCCAGGGGCGGACGATCAACTACCCGTTCCAGCTGCGCGTCCTGCGCTGAGCGCGCTCCCCGGCCAGCGGCCGAGCCCTCACGCCACCCGCCGTCACACCCCCACGGGCCGGCGCCCGTGGAGCTCGTACTCGGCGAGCAAGGCCTCGCGGTCGGCGTCGGTGAGCGGCCGGTAGACGTCGTCGTCGCCCGCCGCGCCGCCACGCAGGTAGACCTCGCCGGGTTCGATCCAGGACTCCCGTCGCAGGCGGGGCTTGGAGATCTTCCGCGTGGCGGTGACCGGCATCTCGGTCATGACGCGCACGAACCGCGGCGCCCACTTGGTGCCCATGTCGGGCTGGGTGCGGCAGAACTCGGAGAACGCGTCGGCGTCGAACTCCACGCCGGGCTCGAGCTGGATGGCGGCCATGACCTGGTCGCCGGTGCGCGGGTCCGGGACCGGGTAGACGGCCACGACGAGCACGCCGGGAAACCGGTCGAGGATGCGCTCGACGGGCCCGGCGGAGAAGTTCTCGCTGTCCACGCGGATCCTGTCACCGGAGCGGCCGGCGAAGTAGAAGTACCCGTCCGCGTCGCGGTAGCCCAGGTCACCGGTGTGGAAGACCTCGCCGACGTTGCGTTCGGCGGTGGCCTCGGGGTTGCGGTAGTAGCCCTCGAACAGCTTCGCGCCGGTGACGTTGCAGATCTCGCCGATCGCCTCGCCGGCGTTGACCAGGCCGCCGTTGGCATCGAACTCGGCCCTGGCGCATTCGTTCTCATCCGCGTCGAGGATCGCGACGTCCATGTAGGCGCCGGCCACGCCGAGCGCGCCGGGCGGGGTGTCCTCGGTGTGGCTGATCACCACGCCGCCCTCGCTGCTGCCGTACGACTCGAGCGGGGTCACACCGAAGCGGCGCTCGAACTCGGTCCGGTCGTGGACGGAGGCCTCGGTGCCGAAGACGACCCGCAGGCGCGTCTGCTTCTCCTCGGGCACCTCGGGCTGGGCGAGGATGTACGACAGTGACCGGCCGACGTAGTTGAAGTAGCTGGCGTTGTACCGCAGCACGTCGGGCAGGAACCCCGAGGCGGAGAACTTGCGGCGCATCGCGAAGGTGCAGCCGACGTACGCGGACGGGGCGAACGCGGCGAAGAGGGCGTTGCCGTGGAACAGCGGCATCGCGCTGTAGGCCACGTCGTCGCGGACAAGGCCCCGGTAGTTGATGGTGCCCATCATCGCCATGCGGCCGGTCGAGCACATGACGGCCTTGGGGGCGCCGGTCGAGCCGGAGGTGAACAGCAGTGCCAGCAGGGTGTGGGGGTCGCGCGCCTCGTCGGGGTGGAGCCTGGGCTCGGCGCCGGCGTGATCGGCGAGCAGGCCGCGCCACTTGTCGGAGTCGATGTCGAACTGCGCGGCGACGCCGGTGTCGAGGCCCTCGAGCAGGGCGGTGCCGTCGGCGTCGGTGACGATCACGTCGCAGTCCACGCCCCGGATGTCGGAGGCGAGTTCGGCGCCGCGCCGGGTGGGGTTGATGCCGACGATGGTCACGCCCGCGAGCGCCGCCCCGCACAGGGTGAACAGGTACTCGGGCACGTTCTCCAGGAGGATGCCCACGTGGAGGTGCTTGTAGGGGTCGGGTCGGTCCGCGTACGAGCCGGAGTGCTCCTCCGCCCAGCCGCGCAGGATCTCCGCGCGGACGGCGGCCTCGGCCACGAACTCGCGCCAGGTCCACGCGGCGTCCTCGAACAGCAGTCCCGGGTGGTCGTCGGTGGAACGCTCGATGAGGATGTCGCCGAACGTGGCGTGCTGCATGTCGTGCCCGGGATTGAAGTCTGCTGTGGTCATGAGATCGGACACTAGGCGACCGGGCCCCGTCGCACAGGCGAAACGGCCAGCAACATTGACAGGTGTCAGCCTCGGTGGTCACCGGCCCACTCGGTGGGCGTGTCCGGCCGGCATCGGGTAGGAACGAGGCGACGGCGCGCCACGTGGGCGCGCGGGGATCGAACAGGGGCGTGGGATGGTCGGCGAACACGGCGGGAACGTCGACGTGGACGAGGGTGTCGTCCGGGGATCCGACGACGACGAGGTCGGCCTCGACCGGGACGGATTCGTCGTCAGCGATGTCCGACTCACCAGCGTCCACAATTTCCGGGACGTGGCCGGCCCGGGCTACGCACTCCGTCCGTCCGGGTCGATGGCCCGCGGTCTCGTCTACCGGTCCACGACCCTCGCGGTGGGCGACGACGACCTCGCGGTGCTCGAGAAACTCGGCGTCTCGACCGTCGTCGACCTGCGCACCGGCGCCGAGATCGACAAGCAGCCCGACGTCGTCCCCGCCGGGGCCGAGTACCTGCCGATCGACGTGCTGGGCGGGCACACCTCGGCGGCGACCCTCAGTGCGTCCGGCCTGGCCGGGGCCGAGGAGGCGCGGCGCGAGATGGCCGCGACATACGAGCGGTTCGTGGTGGGTGATCACGAGCGGCGGGCGTTCGGTCGGGCCGTCCACGCCCTGGCCGTGTCGTCCGGCCCGGCGATCGTGCACTGCACGGCGGGCAAGGACCGCACCGGGTGGGTCTCGGCGCTGGTGCAGTTGGTCGCCGGTGTCCGGGAGGAGGATGTGATCGCGGATTACCTGCTCACGCGGGAGATGTCCGCGGACTTCGTCTCCTCCATCCGTACCTACGTGCAGGCGGAGATGCCCGACAAGCTCGAGGCGATAGAGGTGCTCATCGGCGTCGAGGAGGCCAACCTCCGCCGCTCCCTGGATGCGTTGGCCCGCGAGTTCGGTGACGCGCGGCGATACCTCGTGGAGGGCGCGGGGGTGGAGGAGGCGGCTGTCGACGAGTTGTCCGCGCGGTTCAGGCGGGGCTGACCAGGATAGGGATGGCTCAGTCGGCGATGGTTCAGGCGGCGATGACCAGCGCGCCGACGACGCCGCCGAACCCGATCGCCTGGAGCGTGACCGCGATCGTCCGCCCGAGTTCGGTGCGGGCCGCCGCGTGGACCCGGGGGCCGGCCAGCGTGACCGCGAAGACCATGACGATGGCCGCGACCGCGGTGAGCGAGCCGGCCAGCCTGGACGCCACCCCGTAGACCGCGGCGACGCCGAGCAGTCCGCCCGCCAGGACGGCGATGATCGTCGTCAGTGGCGCCGGGAGGACGGTGGCGTGGGTGGTGGGCTGGGTGAGTGTTCCGGTGCCGGGGCGGGTGCCGCCGTCGACGCCCGGGGTCGCCGTGGTCTCCGATCCGCCCCGCCGACGCTCCTCAACCATCTGGGTGTTGCTCATGATCCGGACCCTACGCAGCGATCCTCGCCGGAACCTCGGTCCTTCCTGAGGGTTCCGTTTGTACGTCATCAGTGCTGGTCAACCCCCCTACCCGCGGTGGAGAGATCGGTCACATCCGGTCGGATGCGCGCCCCTGTGGCCGCCGCCTCGGGGGCCGCGGCCGTGACGCTGTGCCGGAGGCGCCGTGGCGCCATCCTGGAACCGCCACGGGAGCGCGGGCGGGCGTAGGATTCCCGCGGATCTGAGGGGGCGAATGTGTGGTTCGTCGACGTGAAGAGGGGGTTGTCGTGGGCGCTGCGCGTGCCGTCGGTGGATGGTTCGAACCCGGTGACGACATCGGGCGGTCCTGGGACGAGGCGGAGGCGATCCTCCGGGCGTGCGAGGACATCGACGGGGTGATGGCGGCCATCCGCGACGCAGAGTCGCCGGTCGAGGCGCGTCGGGCGCTCAAGCTGGGCTTCGGTTTCACCGGCCGTCAGGCGGCGCTGCTCCTCACCCTGCCGGTCATGGCGTTCACCCGCTCGGAGCGCACGCGGATGGACGAGGGCCGCCGCGCTCGGATGGACCTGTTGGCCGACGTCACCGGCTTTCTGCCCGCCATCCCCGACGAGCCGTCCCCGCCCCCACCGGCCCCGCTGCGGACCGTGCCTCCGGCCGCCGAGGAGGACTGGGTCGCCGGTGGCGGGTGGAGCGAGGAGTTCGACGGCGCTCTCGCGCGCATCAGTTCCGCAATGGGGGAGTCCCGGACCGCCCCCGATTCCGAGCCTCACCCGGACCCGCCGGCGTCGGGTACCGGCGGCCGGTCGGCTGGTGGTCGCCGGTCGATGGTGGGGCAGGACGACGCCTCGGCGGTGCTCGACGAGCAGATCGGCGAACTGGCCGACGCCCTCGCGGAGCTCCTTCGGGTGGCCCCGGTCGTCGCCAGCGACGGCGCACCGTGTACAGACGATCCCCGGTGGTCCGCGAGTTCGTCGGGCGCTCTACTGGACAGGTGCGGCGTCGACGACGCCACCGGGATCCGCACCATGTTGTGGCACCTGCGCAGGACGGGCCTCGATGCGGTAGAGGGGCTGTTCCCGTTCGCGGAGCCACTCACGGCGGCGCAGGGGTTCGACGTGCAGGCGGCGAGGTTCGAGCAGGCGATGGGGACCGGCACCCTCGGGTCTGAGCCGGGTGGTGACGCGACGTGGGCGGGTCGGTTGTGGCCGTTCGCCGAGCGCAGCGGGTTCGGCTATGCGGTCTGCTACCGCGCCGGTCGCGACGCCGGCTCGGTGTGGGCGTACGGCGGGGGCCAGCCCCTTCACCGGATGTGGGATTCGGTCGTGGATCTGCTGGTCGAGCTCTACCAGGCCTTCACGGTGGGCGCCCCGTGCGACTCGGCACTCGCCGCGGTCGCGGACGGCCGCGTGGTGTGGAGCAACCTGGGCTGACCTCGTCGGGGCCCCGCCCCCGCAGGGGCGGGTCGTCAGCCCAGGTCGCGGGCCACCACCGTCGGGCGGGCCCCGCGGCAGAAGACCAGCTCGATCCGCCGCACCGTCTTTCCGGTGGTGCCACCGAGCAGCTCGGCGTAGGCGCACAGTTGGAGCAGGTACTCGTCGACGGTGTCCACCGTGACGGCGACGTCGGTCTTGTAGTCCACGATCGTCAACGAGCCGTCGGCTTCCTCCACCACGAGGTCGACGACCCCGTCCACCGCGACCGTCGTCCCGTCCGTTGTGCTCAGCGGCCCCGCCACGGGTAGCTCGGCCCAGTGGGTGCGAGTCGCCGCCCGCCGGACGGGCTCGGAGGTCAGTGCGGTTCGCGCGACGGAAACCATCTCCGCGACGGCCTCCGGGTTCCGGCTCCCGCGCAGGGCGCCCCCCAACCCGAGGGCGACTAGTTGGTCCGCCGCCCATCGCTCCCAGTCCGCGATCGAGGAGTCGCGGTCGGCGGTCGGCCCGAGCAGGCGGCTCAGGTCCGTGTACTCGGCCAGGTAGTGCACGGCGGTACCGACGTCCGGCCCGGAGGCGAGCGGGGTGCCCCGCGGTGCGGGCGGCAACTCGTCCGGTCGCGTCGGGGCCGGGCTGAACCGGTCGCGCAACGCGGCAGCCAGCCGTTCGGGAAGTGGGCGCGGTTCTCGGGCCTCGTCGTCGCGTGCGTCGTCGCCGGTGCCGTCGGAGGCACTCTCGGCTTCCGGGTGCACGATCCGGGTCGCCGACCAGCCCGCGCGCTCGGCGGACCTGGCAGAGATCCGCCGGCTGCGTTCCACCCATTCCGCTTCGTCGGGCACGTCCACGGCGGGCGCGGCGGCAACCTCGAGCAGGTTCTCGCCGTACTCGACCAGATCGGGCGCATCGGCGTCTTCGATGACGGAGCCGAGGAGTGTCCCCCACAGGCCGGCCTTGGGTTTTCCGTCGGTGTTGAGGGCGTAGCCATGGCCGGAGACCGCGAGGCGGCTCTGCGCGCGGGTCGTGGCTACGTAGAGAAGCCGGATCCGTTCGGCGCGGGCGTGCTGTTTCTCCAGATCGGCGGCTGGTGTGTACCCGGGATCGCGGACGGCAGCGGAGAACGACACGGCCGGCCGGGGAGTCTCGTCGTCGGTCCACAGGAGCCGGCCCTGACCGTTCGGCCAGCCCCGACTCATCCCGGCCACGATGACCATCGGGTACTCCAGGCCTTTTGAGGCGTGGATGGTGTTGATGCGTACGGCGTCCACCCCGATCTCGGGGATGGCGGCTTCGGGGACGCGGGCGTCCTCCGCGGTCAGCGTCAATGCCCAGGCGGCGTAATCCCGCAGGTCGGCACGCGCGGGGTCGGTGGCGGACTCCTCCCATTGCCATGCGTGCTCGATCACGAACCGGATCCGCCGCCACAGGTCGCGCCGGCGCGGAGATTCGGCGACGGACTCGAAGACCATGCGGTCGTGAACGAGCCTCTCCAACAGCTCGCCGGGGCGCCGGGTGTCGCGGGACAGGGCCGAGAGGTAGCCCATCGCCTCGGCGACGGGCGACGCCTCGAGGTCCGTGGGTGCCGGTGCGCCGGGAGCCCAGGTGCCACCGGCGGCGCGCCAACGCAGGAGGTCGTCGTCACCGCAGCCGAACAGCGGTGACCTCAGCGCGCCCACGAGGGAGGCCTCGTCGGCGGTGTTGGCCACGGCGCGAACGGCCAGGAGAAGGTCGCGGATCTCAGGTGTCCCGTAGACGATCGACGAGGCCTCGGTGCGGTAGTCGATCCCGGCGTGGTCGAGGCAGGTCTCGAGCATGGGCAGGGACCCGCGTGACGGCAGGAGGATCGCGATGTCGGCCAGTCGCAGCGGGGTCTGCCCACCTTCTTTGGACTCGTGGGTCCAGCTCTCCCGGATGGCGGTGGCGATCACCCTCGCCACATCGGAGGCCTCGGTCCAGTGGCGTTCGGTGGCTTCCTTCGAGTCGGGTGGGCAGTGCTCGGGAACGTCCTCCGTGCGGAAGATGAACGGTCGCGGCCCGTGGGCGGGGTCGTGCTCGGGCCGGCTCGGTGCGGGTTCGAGATCCCGGTACTCGGGTTGGATGCCGTCGGAGGCGGTGAGTACCTCTGAGAACACCTCGTTGACCCAGTTGAGGACCGGACGTGAACAACGGAAGTTCGTGCTGAGTCGCTCGATCTCGACCCCGCCCACGTTGTCGGCGCCACCCCGGGCGCGGAGATAGGTGGCGATGTCGGCACGCCGGAACCGGTAGATGGACTGCTTGGGGTCGCCGACGGTGAAGAGCCGGCCGGGTTCGGGTCCGGAGCCGTCGGTTGCGGTGGTCAGCAGTTCGGCGATGTCCAGCTGTATGGGGTCGGTGTCCTGGAACTCGTCGATGAGGATCCGTTGGTAGCGTGCCCGGACCCGCTCGCGGACCGTCGGGTTCTGCAGTAGTTCGCGCGCGAGGACGAGCTGATCGTGGAACTGCAGGGTGCCGTGGCGGCGGCGGTCGGCGGCGTGTCGTCGGACCACGGGGATGAGGGCGTCGAGCACCACCGCGATGCGTGGACGCCAGTGCTCGACGAGGATCGCCTCGCATACGGAGGAGAGCTGCTTGATCTCCTCTTTGATCTCCTTGACCACGTCGGTCCCGCCCCAGCTCGCGCCCTTGCCGCCGCGACCTGCCTTGACCGGATCTCCCAGGAGTTCCATCCAGGAGGGTGACGCGGTCGGGTCCGTGGCGGCGTCCTGCAGGTTCGCCAGCCAGGTCTCGTGGTCGTCGAGGACGGCGTAGAGCTTGTCCGTCTCGTCCTGGCAGGAGTCCCGCCACCCGACGATCGATCCGACGGCAGCGACCACCTCGGCCAGATCCGGCGACACGGGCAGGTCCGCGACGTCCGGGTACAGGGGATCGGTGGGCAGGCGGTCCCAGTCACGGTGCAGTGCCTCGACCACCTCGCGGAACGCGTGGGCATTCACGCCGGCGTCGAGCATGTCGTCGACTGCCTGCGCCAGATTGCCTGATCGAGTGGCGGTCGGGCCGCTGCCGAACAGGAGGGTGGCGGACTCCTGCCACAGGGCTTCGACGGCGGTGGCTTCTGCGGTGTCCTGTTGGACGGTGACCCTCGGCGGGATCCCCGCCTCGAGGGGATTCTCCGAGAGCAGCCGCAGGGCGAAGGAATGCAGCGTGCCGATCGCGGCGGTGTCGAGGCCCGCCAGTGCGGCATCAGCCCGGTGGTCGCCCTTGGCGCGCAGGTCGACCAATGTCACGCGGAGCCGGTCGCGTAGCTCGGCGGCCGCCTTCTCGGTGAAGGTGATCGCTGCGATTCGGTCGACGGGCACGGCGTCGTCCAACAGGAGCGTGCTGAGCCGGCTGACCAGGGCATGGGTCTTTCCGGTCCCGGCGCCGGCCTCCACGAAGAGCGTGGCGGAGGTGTCTGTTTCCACGCGGAGACGGGCGGCCCGGTCGGGGAGGTGGCTCATGTGGTCGTCTCCGATTCGTTCTCGGTCGGGTCGGCGGCGACGAGGCCGGCGAATGCGGGATGGGACGCGATCGGTACCTGCTGGGACAGCTGCTCCCAGGCGCGGTCGAGCTCCGTGCCCCCGATGAGCTTGGCCAGGTCACGGGACGACCCTCGCCCGCCCTTGAGCGGGAACCAGCCCCGCTGGAGGGCGTCCACCAGATTGCCCACGTCCTCACGGACCTTGGCCATGACGTCGACGGTGATGTCGAGGGAGATCTGCTCGAACTCCCCGCGCTCGGTGCAGTACCAGTACCGCACCTCGCGAACCGGGAGGTCGTGGGATGCCTCGGCGGCCGCGGCGTAGAGCGGCAACTGGAATCGCGTGCCGGAGATGGTGGGATCATCCTCGGTCGGCCGGTCTTCTGACTCCGGTGGCTTCCCGGTCTTGTAGTCGGTGACCCGCTGGGCGTCTCCGCGCTCATCGAGCCGGTCGATGGACCCGGCGAGGAGGACCGATGTCGCGCCGCGGGAGGTGGTCACCTCGAACGGGATCTGGACCACCGAGCCGTCGGGGGCCTGTCGGCCGAACCCGAGCTCGGTAGCGGCTGGGGCCCACCCCGCCTCGAAGTCCACCTCATCCTCCGAGAACCACCGGTCCAGCTCGGCTCCGAGCAGGATCTCCCTTCGGCGCCACAACGAGGCCACGAGGCCCGGCGAGGTCGCGATGGCGGCCTCGCATTCGCTGCGAAGCGCTCTCATGAGCAGGTCGCGGTCCGGGCCGGACCCGGTCTCCAGCCGATCGGAGATGTAGCGCTGGAGGATCGAATGGACCAGGTCGCCGTAGTCGCGCAGGTCCATTTCGATATCTGCAGCCGGGTCGTCGAGCGTTCGGACCCGCAACACCGTGGAGAGGAAGAACAGGTAGGGACTCTGTGCCCAATCCTCCAGCCTCGTGGGCGAGAGCGGATGGTCGAGGAAGGTGAGCAGGTCGGCAGCCGACGAGACGTCGCCGGTGAACCGCGTGAACCGGCCACGCCGACGGTCCTGACGCATCTCGTGGGCGCGGACCAGCAGATCAGGGGCATCCGCCCGAGCCAGCCACCCGTGGGCGGAGAGGTCCCGGATCCGCAGTTCGGCGAGGGTGGCCGGGTCCGAACCGAGGGCGGTCGGCGGGGTGAGCACGCCGTCGACGAACGAGGGCACTGCGGTGACGGCCGGGCATCCGTCGACGTCCTGCTGCCACTTGGTGGCGCGAACGGACTTCCGGGCGAGTCGGGACAGGGTGGGCAGCAGCCAGCGGGACGGGATCCGGTCGCCGCCGCCTCGCATCGACCCACGGGGGAACGAACACATGCGGTGCTCGGAGCCGGCGGTCAGCGCCAGCTGGAGAACCCGGTACCGCTCGTCGAGTCGTTCGGAGGAGGGGGGCTCGACCGCGCCCTCGGGGACGAGCGGGTCGGGCTTGTGCAGGACCGGGAGCAATCCCTCCGCCATTCCCACGACGCAGACGGTGTCCAGATCGCGACCCACGGCGTCGTCGATCGGCCCCAGGGCGACCCCGGCGCCCTCCTCGCCGACACGGTCACCGATCGCGTCCAGTCGCGTGGCGACCGCACCCACGACGCGATCCCGGGTGATCGCCGGCGCGATCGTATCCAGATCGCCTAGGGAACCGAGCACCGCGAGCACGGCGGCCCGGTCGGGGGCCTGACGGAACAGTGAGGCGACGAGACCTGTCACAGCCCGTGTGGCCTCCGTCCAGGTACGCGCGGCGTCGACGGCAGCGAGTCCGGAACGGATGTTTCGGATCAGGCGCAGCAGCGCGGCAGCGGCGGCCCGTTCGGACTCGGCGAGGGCCTCAGGCTCGGCCTGCAGATACTCGGCCAGTCGCTCCCAGTCGCCGGCACCGATGACGGGGAAGCGCGTCCGGGTGAGGATCTCGAGCCGCCGGGACGAGACGGCGGCGCCGTCGTCGTCGAACGGGGCGATCGCACCTTCGGCGATGATCGAGAGGAGATCGGCGCGGGGCATCCGGTCGGCATCCAGGCCCAGCAGCCGCACGATCGTACGGCCGGCGGGGGAGCGGCCGAGTGCCGCGTCGGAGGGGCCGTAGACGGTGATCCCGGCTTCCGCGAAGGCTCGGTGGAGAAGCCGCAAGTAGGGGTCCGGTGAGGGGTAGTAGACACCGATTTGGTAGCCGGGGACCCCGTCTGCGAGACGCGAGCGGACGAATCGGACCACTGCGCGCACCTCGTCATCGGAATCCGACGCGTGGAGCACGTGGGTGCCGGTGACCGCCTTCCCGGTGCCGGGCTCGGCGGCAGAGGCGAGATGGTCCGATCCGGTGCCGGGAAGAGGGGAGATACCGCGCTGATCCAGCGCGGCCCGCAGCCTGCGCTCGGCCTGAGTCCCGCGCAACGGTGCGGCGAGCACGATCCGGCCCAGCTCGTCCAGACGCTTCAGCGCGATGCCCACGGCCTCGAACTGCGTGTAGTACGCGGCACCTGTCATCGCGTGGACCTCGTCGGCCAGCCGGAGGACCTCCGAGTGCAAGCGGGTCTGCGCGCCGACCGACCCCGGCTCGACGGTCCCGAGCCGCAGGCAGGCCTGGGCCACAGCCTGCCCCGTGACGGGCTCGGCGGCGACCGACTCGAGGTACCCCGGGTCGGCGTCCAACGCCTTCTCGACGGCGGCGGCTAGGAGCGGGAACGGGAGTGCGGCCCTCGGTGCCAGTGCGGGAGCCGAGAGCTCGCTGATCACCTGGGAGGCGGTCCGCACCGCCACGTTGACCGAGCCACCACTGAGCGCCAACGCCCGGACGAGGTCCCGGACCGCACCGAACGAGGGCACGAGGACGGTGATGCGGCCGAGGGGGTCGGTACCGCGGAGGCGGTGCACCTCGGCGGCGAGGGCGGTGGGATGAGCCTGGGATCCGGTCACACCGCCATGGTGCCCCACGGGTCCGACAACCCCGGGGTGGACGGTCTCTCATCACCGCTGACGGCGTCGGACCCTGCTGCTACCGTCCGGTCAGACCGGCCCACCCGGGGCAGCGGAAAGCGAGGGGGCACCGCCGATGTCGTACGGCTGGGACAATGGGGCGGCAGGATCGCGGACACCGCAGGGATGGCAGGGGTCCGGGTATCAGTCCGAACCACAGCGCGGGGGCTCCGGCGTGGCCATCGCCCTCATCGCGCTCCTGGCGATCCTGGCGCTGGCGCTGATCGGCGCGATCGCTTATCTCTTCCTGCGCCCGGGCGGCGTCTCCGGCGACGGGTCGGGTCAGGTGGTCGCTGTCTCCTCGTCGTCGTCCCCCACGGCTCCCTCACAGCCCCCGGTCACGGAGACCGCCTACACAACCGCGCCGGAGCGCGAGACCGTCACGGTCACCCGCGAGGCGCCCGCGACCCGCTCGTCGCCGACCGTCGGGTATCCCGCCGGCGCGGATTCCTCCGGCTGGGTCGACAACCGTCAGGCACGGTGCAATGCCGGTGATCCGGCGGCGATGATCGGCCGCACCACCCAGGCCTCGTTCTCCATCTGCGTCAATCCGGACAACGGCCGGTACTACTACCGCGGCTACGCCGACGGGGCCGGGGTGGAGATCGACGATCCCGCGGTCTCCGGTGGCTCGGCGATGGTCGCCAACAACGACGTCCTCTACTCGATCGACTCGTCGGGAATGTGGATCTACCAGGGTGGGGAGCTGATCTCGAGCCAGCCGATGGTGTCCTTCTGGGCGGAGTGACGGGGTGGTCGAGGGCGCGGTCGGGGGTTCCGCTAGTGTTTTGCCTCGTGCCACGAGCACGGCCCTGTGGCGCAGTTGGTTAGCGCGCCGCCCTGTCACGGCGGAGGTCGCGGGTTCGAGTCCCGTCAGGGTCGCCGGAGAGAGCCGGTGCATTCGGTCCACGCCGAACGCACCGGCTTTCGTCTGTCCGGCTACCGCGGCCTCAGCCTCGCGGCGATCGCGTCCCGCGTCGAGGAGAACGTGAACAGGAAGTGTTCGAGCGCTACCTGGGCGTGGCGGGGGAGCAGCGGGGCGACCGGCACGGTGGTCCGCTGCAGGACGTGCCGGCCGTCGAGGATCCACGACGTGCGGTCGTCGTCGAGATTGAGTCGGGCCAGCTCGAGCGCCGTGTCGGACCTGGAGCGCACTCCCCGCACGACCCACGCCCAGAGGCGTGCGTACGGGTCGTCCTCGGCGAACGAGACGTGCATCCGGTGGCCGACGTGGTCAAAGACGATGGCCCCGCGGTCGTCGACCACGCAGGCCCGTCCCGTCACTCTCTCGACGATCGCCTCGAACCGTTCCCGGGCGTCCTCGTGGTCGGCCACCTCCACCGCCACGTCGATGGGGTTCGGGTGGTCGGCGGGGTCGTTGCCGATGGGGATCGAGTCCCAGCGGAGCAGACGCAGCGGTCCGGTGTGCCGCCCGACCGTGCCCTGGCAGCGCAGAGTCAGCAGTTGGGGGTGCGGTACCCCGAGCCGGTCGCGGCAGGCATCGACGACCGCCCGGGCGATGGTGCCGGGCGCGGTGGGGGCGGTGTGGGCGATCATCTCCTCCACGAGGGGGTGACCGGCGAGGCGCACGGTCACCCAGGTGCGCTCACCGCCGGGCGCGAGGTGGACGACGCACCGCCCCCGCGTTCCGGACGCGTCGGACGGCGCGGTGAACTCCATCGCGCCGACCGCCCCCGACCTGCGCAGATGGCCGGCCAGGGTGGCCTGGAAACCATCCCAGGGGTTCTCCGCCGGACGCAGCGGCGCGCTGCCCGGGCCGGAGAGCTGGTCACGCACGGCCTCATCCCACCGGGGCGAGGGCGGCCACGTCGTCGACCGCCCGGCGGAGTTCTCGCGAGGCGGTGCAGTCACCGAGCCGTTCGGCGACGGCGTCGGCGATCGCGCGGTAGAACCACAGTTTCTCCTCCGGCCCGGCGTTGAACAGGCCCCACATGTCACCGCCCAGCCGCTCGTGCGCGGTGACCATCGAGCGCAGGTTGTGGATCTTGTCGGCGGCCGAGATGAGCAGGCACTCGTGGGAGTCCTCGGCCAGTCGCGCGAGGTAGCCCTCCTTGCGCACCCGCCACGGCGGGGTCTGGACACCGGCGGTCTTCTCCTCCGAGACGCCGCGAACGAGCTCCGTGACCCGCTCGCCGAACTCGTCGGTCATGTCGTCGGCCGAGTACACCGATGGCGGCACGTCCTCCAGGACGTCGTGCAGCAGCGCTGCGACCGCCACGTCCTCGTCGTCGGTGAAGTCGGAGACGATCAGCGCCACCGCGACCGGGTGGGCGATGTAGGGCGTCGGGTCGTCCTTGCGGGTCTGGCCGGCGTGGCAGCGGGCGGCGACCGCGAGCGCGCGGTCGAGGGTGGGGGTCCAGGTGAGCGACATGGTGCACTCCTCGAGGGAGAGGTCCCGACGCCGGGCGACGCCGCCGGGTCGTGGGTGGAACCGGCGGTGACCGGTGTCCCTTCCACACTCCCGAGTACACACCACGGGTACGACACGGGGGAACCGATCGGCGTGGGGCGCGCGTCGTACGTGGTGAGGACGCCACGGGGGCGTCCCGGTAGTAGACCGGAACGACGACGAGGAGGGCTCGTGCCCGACGGGACGATCAGGGCGGATGCCGGGAAGATCGCGAGCGCGGTCTCGGTGTTCCGCGACTGCGGGGAGGCGGCCACGGAGGTGGCGTTTCCCGAGGTCGCGGCGCGGCTGGGCGGCGGTCTTCCGGGCGGGTCGGCGATCGAGCAGGCGGTGGACCGCGCGTGCGGTGCGGCAGCGGTGTGCGCCGAGAGAATCGCGGGTCGGCTCGGGGGCCTGGCCGACTTCGCGGCCGAGGCGCACCGGTTCCTCGAGGCCGAGGATGAGGACTTCGCGGCTCTCCTCGCAGCGGTGGCCCGGCGGTGAGCTGGACAGTCGCGGACATTCGTCGTTGGGACGTGTCCGCATTGGCGGCGGCCGGCGGCGAGGTCGGCCGGCAGCACTCGGTGGCGCAGGGCATCCGGAGGGACCTGGTCGACGGTGCGATGGAGCTGGATGATGGCTGGGACGGGGCGGCCGCTGACGCCGTCCTCGACACCGTGGAACGTGAGAAGTCGCACGTCAGCACGCTGGCTGACGGACTCGAGGATCTGGCTGATGCTCTCCGGAGCTCGCACGCTGCTCTGGGGCCGGCAGTTCAGACGGTTCGAGATCGGATCGCCGATGCCGGGGCAGCCGGACTCGAGGTGAGCGAATCGTCGGTGCGTCCGTTGTCGGGTCGCGACGACATCGATCAATCGACGGTCGATGAGCATGCGGAGGCGATCAGCTCCGCGGTCGACACCGTTCGCTCCCTCGATGAGCACTACGGGCGCGAGATCGACCAGATCGCCGCTCGGCTGCACGCCGCGATCCCACCCGAGGTCGATCGGTCGCCGATCCCGGGCCCGGACGACCCGTGGCCGGGTCGCGGTGTGGACGCGATGACGGGGGCCGCGTCACGGGGTTACCCGGACGTCGCCGATGAACTCGATCCACTGACGCGGGGGAGACACACGCTCAACCCGGCCCCGGATGACTTCGGCAGAGCCGCGGCGACAGGACTGCGGGGGCTCGGTAGGGTCGCCGGTCCGGTCGGTGGCGGGCTTACGGTGTACGACGGCGTGAAGGCCCATGCCGAGGGGAGGACGTCGACCCGCGAAGCCCTCCTGGAGACGGGCACTGCGTTGGGAGGCGGAACACTCGGCGGGCTGGCTGGTGGAGCGGCGATGGGATCGATCTTCGGTCCGGTGGGCACGTTCATCGGCGCCGGCATCGGTGCGGCCGTGGGTACCTATCTGGGGCAGAGGACCGGCGATGTGATGCACGACGAGTTGTTCGATGAACGGTTGGAGGGGTGACGTGGGGGCACAGTACGAGAACGGGCAACAAGACCCGCGGGACAACCGGGTTCGGCCGTACGAATATCCGGCTCTCGAGCCCGAGGTCGGCTACTGGGCCGAGAGGTGGGCCGAGTTCACGCGTTTGATGTCTGTTGGCTGGAACGACGGCTACACCAAATCGGTCGTCATCGGCTCGACAACCGTGGTCGTCGTCACGATGGTCGGGAGCTGGCTGTTCGGTTGGCGCTGACGCCCACCCCTAGAACGTCTTGGCGTCGATCACGAACCGGTACCGGACGTCGGAGCTCACGACGCGGTCGTACGCCTCGTTGATCTTGTCCGCCGAGATGAGCTCGATATCGGCCGTGATCCCGTGCTCGGCGCAGAAGTCGAGCATCTCCTGGGTCTCGGGGATCCCCCCGATCATGGACCCGGTCAGGATCCTGCGCCCAGCGGCGACGGACCCTGCCCGCACCGACATCGGCTCGGTCGGGATACCGATGTTGACCAGCGCCCCGCGCGGCTTGAGCGTGGCGAGGAACCGGTCCATCGGCAGGCTCGCGGAGACGGTGTTGAGGATGACGTCGAAGGTGCCGCGGAGCTCCCGGAGGGTGGCCTTGCCCTCGTCGCCGGCGGTCGCGTAGTGCTCCACGGCGCCGTACTTCAGCGAGTCGTCCCGCTTGGAGGTGGTCTGCGACAGGACCGTCACCTCGGCACCCATCGCCACCGCGAGCTTCACCCCGACGTGTCCGAGTCCGCCCATGCCGATCACCGCGACCTTTGTGCCCGGGCCGACATTCCACTGCTTCAGCGGCGAGAACATGGTGATCCCCGCGCACAGCAGCGGCGCCGCCGCGGCCGGGTCGAGCCCGTCCGGTACGGACACCACCATCGGCTCCTCGACCACGATGTGGGTCGAGTAGCCGCCGTTCGTCACCGGGCCCTCGGGGTCGCCCTCGGGCAGCGGGGAGCCGTAGGTCGCGACCGACCCGCGCTCACACTCCTGTTCCTGGCCGGCCTGGCAGGAGGCGCACTCGTGGCAGGCGCCGACCAGGCACCCGACGCCCACGCGATCGCCCACCGCGTGCCGGGTGACCTCGGAACCGACCTCCCGGACGATGCCGACGATCTCGTGCCCGGGTGCCACGGGATAGGTGGTCTTCCCCCACTCGCCGCGCACGTGGTGGATGTCGGAGTGACAGATGCCGGCGTACTCGATCTCGATGAGCACGTCGTCCGGGCCGGTGTCCCGACGCCGGATCGTGGTCTTCTCCAGGGGTGCGTCCGGTGCGGTGGCGGCGACGGCGGCGACGTCCATGTGTGGTCTCCCTCGGGTCGGGTCAGGTGTGCACGCCACAGTAGAGAATGTTCGGCGTGCGCCGCCGCCACGGCATCTGCGGCCGCAGCGGAGCGGGTACACGACAATGCCCTCCCGGCCAGGCCGCGTACGACTCCCGAAGGGTTCGTACCGCCATGTCAGAAGGGCAATGAGTCGATTCACAGCGGGCCGGGGTGTCCGGCTACGTCAGCTGAGCGACGAGCCGGACGCCCTCGGTCCAGGTGGTCAGCTCCCGAGGCTGCCGAACACGTCGACGCTGCCCAGATTGACGCTCCCGGTAGTGGTGACCGAGAAGTTCCGGAAGTGGATTTCGACCGGGTACTGGACGTCCGCGAGAGTCGAGATCTCATCGGTCGCAGCGAGGGGCGCGATGCTGTCTTCGGTGACGCAGATCGACGTGGCGACGTAGTCCCCGTCGTCAAGGCCCGGCACGCTGACGTTGTGGGGACTCGCGTAGGCCCCCTCCTCGTCCAGTAGGTCGCTGGACTCGTTGACCACGACGCGCAGGTCGGATTCCTTCGTGGGCCAGACCGGATTGCTGAACAGGTCCTCGAAGAAGGTCTCGTTCCAGGTCTCGGGGTCGATGTCCTTCTCGCTGATCGCACCCTCGACCACCAGAGGCCCGACGCAGGCCATGTTCTCGGGGGCGGTGACGGTGAAGTTCGCCGTGGTGCCGTTGACGTTCACGGTGAGGTCAGGCGAGTCGATCTTGATGATGTCCGTGGGGTCGACGGGGTCGACCAACTGCGCCTGGGCGATGGCCGGCGCGAGGAATGAGCCTGCGCCCAGGAGCGCGGCGGTCACGGCGGCGGTGCCGTAGGTACGGAGGGAAGTTGTGGACATGGAAATTCTCCTTGATGAAGTGAGTATTCGAATGGTCATGCGGCCCTGAGGCCTTCGGGTGGGAGTGCGTGCTGGTCTGCCGGAGGGGAGCGCGGCAGAACGTCCGTTGGGGCGTCGCTGGGTCGATTCGGCTGGGCCCCTGCGGCGCTTCGCGTGGGTGACTGCATACCGACACTCGCCGTATCGCGCGTGGACGCGGTCGCATCCCGGTAGAGGCCGTCATGGACGAGAGTGAAGACTGCGGGTATTGCAGCGGCGAGGGCGATCACGGCGAGCCGGCGCCGCCGGGTAGTGCCCAGCTTGAGTGCCAGGACCACGGAAGCTGCGGCGAACAAGAGCGCGGTGCCGAGGCCGGCCACGACAGCCCCGGTCGCACTTGGGATATGACGTAGCGATCCGTACAGCAAGTCGATGTGCCAGTTCAGCCCGAGGAACACGACCGCGAAGGCGCCGGCGACCAGGCCCACACCGACTGCTGCCTCGACTAGGTTCGGCAGACTCAGGCGGTCGATCGCGCGACACGCTCGATAGGCGGCCACCACGAGGACGATGGCCAAAGCGGGCACGGCAATCGCGCCGAGGTAGTGAAGCCACCATTCGAGGAGGCTCCAATCCGTGAGGTGGTCGACCGTGAAGGCGTCGTTCACGAGTGACCTCCGGGGGATCGAGTGCGGTTGGCTTCCGGGGAGACCATTCCTCGAGACCCCGCTGGAGTGGTAACACCCAAAGGGGTAAGGAGGCTTATCGGCGAGAGGGTACGAGGCGGTCGGATTCGGAGGTAGCGTCGTCCGCATCGCAGACCTGACGGACCGAACGGAGGTGAACACGTGGAGACGCTGACCATGCAGCAGATCGCCGACCTCGCCGGAGTGAAACGCCCGGTCGTGTCGGTGTGGCGCTCCCGGTCGACCGGATCTGATAGTCCGTTCCCCGCGCCCGTGCACCCGGCGCAGCTGGTGTTCTCCGCAGACGAGGTCGGCCGCTGGCTGCGTGTCACCGGCCGGGGGAACAACCCGGAGGCGCATGAGGATGCGGCGTTGTTCTCGTCGCTGATGGACGAGGCGGCCTCGCAACTTGACGACGCCTCGGCGCTTCTCCTGCTCCACGCGCTGTCCGGCGCCCCGCTGGCTGACCAGAGCCGCGACGACCTCGCGACGCTTCCGGTGGGACACGGAGTCGAGTCGGTTCTGTCCGTGGCGCAGGCGGATAGGGCACTGCGTGCCAGCGGCCTGATCGCGTGCGTCGATCGCCTCGCCGAAGCCGGCATCACTGCGACACGGGTTCTCGAACGGTTGGCGCGGCGTCAGGAGGCCAAGGACGCGCCGCTCGCCTCGGAGTCGCTCACCAACATGGGCGACGCACTGACGTGTGAGGTCGTCGCGGCGCTGGCCGGTGACTCCGACAGGGCACTCGTGCCGTGGGGTCCGGGCGGGCTGCGCCTGCTCGCGCGCGTGGTGTCCAGGTCTGCCGAGTCGGATCGGCCGAGAGTCGTTGCGCCGGATGGCCCGACTGGGCCGGTGGATCGACTGCTCTGGCGGTACCTCGCCGCACTCGGCGCCCACCTGGAGCCGGCGACCGATGCCGCAGCCACGCTCCTCGTCGGACAGTGGGCGACGATTCCCAAGGATCGAACTGTGGACTTTTTCGACTCGATCGACAACGTGGTGCTGGGCCTCGAGCCGGGCAGCGCCGCGGTGGTGTTCGCGCCCGCGCCGCTGCTGGTCGACGAGTTGCCGGGGACGGACCATCGGCGGCGGATCCTGAGCGGGACAGGCGGCGACTATGCGGCGCCCCTTCGCTATGTCGCTCGCTTGCCGCGGGGATTGTGCCGGTTCGGTGGTCGTCGTCGGATGGCGCTGTGGGTGCTGGGGGAGTCCGGCGACACCGCGGGTGCGCGGAGTTTCACGACGTTCGGGGAGCACTCGGCCCACGCGCTGGATACGCGGGAGAACCGTGCACTCGCCTCTGACGCTGTCGCGGCTCTCCGCGGAGGCGCCGCACGGCGGAGTCACGCGTTCCTGCGCAGCGAGCACCGGCTCACCGAGGCGGTGGTGAGCAAATCCGCGCTCGCGCTGCCGGTCACCACCGACGTCGCGGACGACGGCGGTGATGCGCTCGCCCGCCTGTGGGAGAAGCGCGACGCGTCGGCCTCCCGGGTGCTCGACGGGGTCGAGGTGGTGGCGGCCGGATCTGCGGCTGATCACTCCCTGCCGTGGAGGGCGGCGACCACGGGCAAGCACCGGCCGGCCCGGGTGATCACGGGCGTGCGCATCCCCGCGGAGGTCTTCGCGGCGGGTCCGGGCGGCATCGGGGTGATCGGCCCGGACGAGGTGCGCGGCCAGTGCGCGATCGGGTCGAGGTCGGTCGACCTGGTCGAGTTGGTCCGACGCGCGCCTCGTTTCCGGCTCACGGAGCCGGGCGACGTGGTGTTTACGACGACGAGGGGGCCGGCCGCGATCATCGACGCAGTCGGCGGCAATGCCGTTCAGGCGCCGGCGCGGATCCTGCGGTGTCTGAAACCGGTCGAGGGATCGCGACGTATTCTTCCCGAGCTCGCGGTTCGAGATATTTCGGCTGCACGGGGATCGGAGTGCCGTTCCTGGCGGCTGCGCACCGTCGTCGTCGACGCCTGTAGCCCTTGGCGCACGGTGGCGGCACGGGCCGCCGAGCATCGGGCACGGCTCCTGGCCGAACTGAGTGCGCTCGACGCGCTCACCACAGAACTTTCCGACGGACTCGCGGCGGGCACGCTGCGCATAGACCACAACTACTCAGAGCAGAACAACGAGGAGAACGCCTGATGGCGAAAGTGTTGGTTCCGAAGCCGATGGAGGCATCGACCCCCAAGGAACTCAAGGACACGCTGTGGAAGGCGGCGGACAAGCTCCGCGGGTCCATGGATGCGTCGCAGTACAAGGACGTTGTGCTGGGGTTGGTGTTTCTCAAGTACGTCTCGGACGCCTTCGAAGAGCGCCGGGACGCGATCCGCGAGGAGCTCTCCGGTGAGGACGAGGCCTACCTCGCGGAGACTCTCGAGGACGCCGACGAGTACCTGGGCTCGGGCGTGTTCTGGGTGCCCGCCGAGGCCCGCTGGGAGTACCTCTCGCGGCACGCCAAGGGGATCCCGGCGTCGTCGACCAACGACGCGCAGTCGATCGGTGAGCTGATCGACGCCGCGATGCGCGCGTTGATGCAGGCCAACGAGTCGCTGGTGGGCACGCTGCCGGTGTTGTTCGGGCGGGACAATGTGGAGCAACGTCGACTGGGTGAGCTGGTGGACCTGTTCAACGCGGCGCGTTTCACCGGCGGTGGCGCCTCCAAGGCGCGGGATCTGCTCGGGGAGGTCTACGAGTACTTCCTGGACAAGTTCGCCAAGGCCGAGGGCAAGCGCGGCGGCGAGTTTTACACCCCGCCCGTGGTGGTGCGGACGCTGGTGGAGATTCTCGAACCGCATTCGGGGCGCGTGTACGACCCGTGCTGTGGGTCGGGGGGCATGTTCGTGCAGACGGAGAAGTTCCTCGAGGGGCACAAGGAGGATCCGACCAACGTCGCCGTGTACGGGCAGGAGCTCAATGAGCGCACGTGGCGGATGGCCAAGATGAACCTGGCGATCCACGGGATCGATTCGCAGGGCCTGGGCTCGCGGTGGGGTGACACCTTTGCCCGGGACATCCATCCGGATATGCAGGCCGACTACGTGATGGCCAACCCGCCGTTCAACATCAAGGACTGGGCGCGGCGCGAGGACGATCCGCGCTGGGTCTACGGGGTGCCGCCCAAGCGCAATGCCAACTACGCGTGGATGCAGCACATCCTCTCCAAGTTGGCGCCGAACGGTGAGGCCGGTGTGGTGATGGCCAATGGGACCATGACCACCTCGACCAGCGGCGAGGGCGACATCCGCAAAGCGATGGTCGAGGGTGACGTGGTGCAGTGCATCGTCGCCTTGCCGGGGCAGTTATTCCGGGCAACGGGAATCCCGGTGTGCGTGTGGTTCTTTGCGAAGACCAAGGCCGCCGGCAAGGGCGGGTCGGTGGATCGTCGGGGGCAGGTGCTGTTCATCGACGCCCGCGAGCTCGGCCACATGATCGACCGCGTGGAGCGCACGCTGAGCGAGGAGGACCTGCAGCGCATCGCCGAGACGTTCCGCTCTTGGCGAGGTCGCCCTTCTGCGGTGGGCGAGTACGAGGACGTGCCCGGCTTCTGCAGGTCGGCCACGCTCGAAGAGATCAAGGCCGCCGGCTACGCGCTCACCCCGGGCCGCTACGTGGGCGTCCCCGAGGCGGAAGAGGACGACGAGCCGATCGACGAGAAGATCGCGCGGCTCACCGGCGAGCTGACCGCGGCACTCGATGAGTCGGCCCGGCTGGACGCCGTCGTTCGTGAGCAGTTGGGGAGGCTCGGATGAAGACAGCACTGAAGGAACTGGTCACTCTGCGACGGGGCAATTCGTATCAGGGCGCACTAGTTGGGGAGGTCGGTGCACCCCTTCTAGGACTCGGAACGATTGCGCGTGAAGGGGGTTTCAAGGGCGACAAGCTCCGGCACTACCCCGAGGAGTTCGCAGACCGTATCGCCGTGTCAGCTGGTGATGTTTATGTCTCACTGAAAGACATGACGCAAGAGGCGGCGCTTCTCGGGGCCGCAGCTCGCGTGCCGGACGGTCTTGATCGTGCGCGTCTGACGCAGGACACCATCGCTGTTGACATTCTCGAGGATGCTCCGATAAGTCGGTCTTTTCTCTACTGGACTCTACGAAGCCCGCAATGCCGCGCGCACTGCAAGTCCCTTGGTACCGGAACGACCAATCTCGATCTCGGCCGCGACGATTTCTTGAGTTATGAGTTCTGGCTGCCCTCTACGAAGGAGCAGAAGCTCATCGCCGAGGTCCTCGGCGCCCTGGACGACAAGATCGTCGCGAACCGACGCGTAGTGGATGCAGGTGATGCCTTGATCTGCGCGCTTTACTCCTTGACGCCAAAGGCGTCGGCGGGGCGCACATTTGCCGATGTTGCTGATATTGGAGGCGGCGGGACTCCCTCGACCAAGAGTCCAGCTTATTGGGACGGTGACGTCGCCTGGGCGACTCCAACGGATGTCACTGCTGTCGATGGCCCGTGGCTTGCTCGCACAACCCGGAGCATTAGCGAGGAGGGGCTAAAAAGCTGCTCGTCTCCGCTGTACCCGGAAGGCAGCATCCTGATGACATCGCGTGCGACTATCGGCGCGGTAGTTGTCGCTCGGAAACCAATGGCCGTGAATCAAGGATTCATCGTGCTCAATGCGGTCGAGTCTGAGATGCAATGGTGGCTCGAAAGTCAAGTGCGGGCCCGAACGGCCGAGTTTGAGACTTGGGCGAATGGAGCAACGTTCCTCGAGATTTCCCGCGGCACGTTCAAGAGGTTGCCCGTGCTTGAGTGTTCGCCGGAGGACTTGGAGAGGTTCAACAGGACGGCTCAAGCGGTCCGTGAGCGCCAGTCTTCGTGTCAGGCGGAAAACGACAGGCTCGCTCGCACCCGCGACGAACTACTGCCCCTGCTCATGAACGGCCGGATCACCGTCAAGGACGCCGAGGGTGCAGTTGGTGACGTGGTGTAAGCGGTCGTCAAATGTGTCGGTTACTCGCTAGCAGTTTTCTGATCTTCCGGCTGATGGGAAACCTGCGCCACAGGGAAGTGAAATAGGATCGAGCGCTATGGGGGGCGACAAGTTTGGGCCAGCGCGAAAACGCGAAGAGCGTCGTGCCCGGAAGGTCGCGGAGGACGATTTTGCGGACGCCGAAGGTCCGGCTGGCGAGTACGTCCGGCCTCCCCGACGCGAATGTGAGGCGTATGGTCCGTTCATCGAGGCGGTGTCGGATACGACCAGGCTCTGCACTTGGACGTGGATGCAGGGAACGGTGATGACTGAGTTCGTCCTCCAACATTTCGTGCAGCTGCAGCCCGGTGACGAAGGCTGGTATCAGCTGGCGCGAGCAGATTGTGCTGACGGATCGGCGCACGTTCACGAAGACGACGAGGGCGCGCCACAGCGCAACGTCAAGCATCTTCGCAGGCTTGACCGGGTGGGAGACGTCGCCGGAGCATACGATGAGGCATATTCTGAGGTGCACGACCGCTGGTCGGAACGGGAGAGGAGGCTGCTCAATGTCACACCAGGAGTGGGAGAGCGGAAGCGACCTACTGGCTTCTTGCCGTCGGCGGATTCATCGCCAAGTTGCGACGGGTGAGATCGACGCCAGAATCACTGACAATCGAGGCGGGCGGCCCATTCTCATCGTCAGTGAACATGAGCGGGTCTCGGACGTTCTAGTCAAGGCTGGCCGCACGGACGGCTGCGCGAACCTCTTCGTCGTGACGGACGCTCAAGAGATCTATAGTGCGGATCTGATACCTGCGGAGAGTGCGATCACTGCGAGTGACGCGCCTACCGAACAGGTGCATCAGGACGCAGAGGTTGGAATGCTCATCGCCGCCGCTAAAGAGGCGGAGTGGGCGATAAATTTCGCGCTCGCGCTCCCGAGCAGGGCTGGCGAGATGCGAGATACACGGCAACTGGAAACGGCCTAGCCCCGTCGACGGACGATCGGCCATCTGCAGCGCACGTATATCCGGACGGATTCATCGGCACTGTCCTGAGGAAGCACGGCGAGAATCGCAATGCACGCAACCGCGTCTCGTTGTGCCGGTGGCTTTCATAAGTGAGGACCGATCTAATGAAGCTAGCCAAAAATCTAAGTAAGAAAGGTACGTCTCAGGGCGTCAGAATAGCAGGTCAGCACGGATTCGCGCCTTCTTTAAGTCGGCCTCGGGTCGACGCTACGAGCCAAGAAAGCCGGTCCACCTCGAGTGGGCGCAGGCCGAGCAATAGCGGCGTAGTAGCTGCCGCGAGGCGCGCCCCGTCACTGTTCGTCAGTGTTGCTCACTGTAGGTCACTGTGCAGTGACACATACAGTGACGCCTACAGTGATGGGCTCGTCGAAGGCCCATCAACGGGAACCTCTGCCCGACGTCCATTGCTCAATTGCAGCGCCGACGCTATCCTCGGGGCATACCACCTGCCCCCTCTGGGGGCAGGTTTTTTCATGTCAGGCCACGCTTCCCGCCGCTCTGACGTGGAGAAGACGCGATGAACTACGGCTGGTCCGAGGCCCAAGCCGAGCAGGGCATCCTCGACGCCCTCGCCGAGCGCGAATGGGAGCACCGCTCCGGCCCGTCCCTGGCGCCCGGTTCGGGGGAGCGCGACTCGTGGCACGACATCGTCCTGCGGGGCACCCTCCTGCAGTCGCTGATCAACCTCAACCCGGACGTGCCTGAGGAGTACCTGCAGCAGGCCATGGCTGAGGTGATCACCCCCAAGTCGCAGGACGCCGTCACCGAGAACCATCGAATCCACCGCATCCTGCTCGACGGCTACAAGGGCCTGACCTACATCGACGACGACGGCCGCGAGGTCGCCCCGGTCATCCGCTTCCTGTCCGCCGACGCCTCGCGCAACCGGTACCACGCCGTGGACCAGGTGACCGTCCGCAGCCGCGAACACGAACGGCGATTCGACGTGGTGGCCTACGTCAACGGACTGCCGCTGGCAATATTCGAACTCAAGAAGCCGGGCGCCAAGAACGCCACCGCTGAGCTCGCGTACAACCAGCTGCGCACCTATCTCCATGAATTCCCCATGGCGTTCCGCTTCGCCGTCGTCGTCGTCGCCACTGACGACCTCTCCGCCCGCTACGGCACGCCGTTCACCCCGTGGAACCACTTCGCGCCCTGGAACGTCGACGACGACGGCCGCCGAATCGCCCCCCTCACCACCCTCGACGGCTCCGCGGAACCCATCACCGAACTCGACCTCCTCATCGACGGCGTGTTCAACGTCGAACGATTCGGCCAGCTCCACCGCGACTTCACCGCCTTCGACTCCACCGAGTCCGGCCTGATCAAACGCATCGCCAAGCCCCACCAATACTTCGCCGTGACCAAAGCCGTCGGTGCCACCGTCCGCGCCGTGGACTCCGACGGCCGGGCCGGCGTCGTGTGGCACACCCAGGGCTCCGGCAAGTCCATGGAGATGGAGCTCTACACCGCCAAGATCATGCGTCACCCGCGACTGGCCAACCCCACGGTCATCGTCATCACTGACCGCACCGAGCTCGACTCCCAACTGTTCGACGGTTTCCAGATCTCCGATCTGCTCCCGGAGCGGCCAGCGCAGGTCCGCACCCGCGACGATCTGCGGACACAGCTGGCGGACCGTCGCTCGGGTGGCATCTACTTCACCACCCTGCAGAAGTTCGGCCTGAGTAAGGCGGAGCGCGATTCCGGAGCGACTCACCCGCTGCTCTCGGACCGGCGCAACATTGTGGTCATCGCCGACGAGGCCCACCGCAGTCACTACGACAACCTGGACGGGTACGCCGCGCACCTCAAGAGTGCGTTGCCGCACGCGACCCTCATCGCCTTCACCGGGACCCCCATCACCGAGGGGGAGCGCGACACCCGCCGCGTCTTCGGCGCCGACATCGACGTCTACGACCTGCACCGGGCGGTGGAGGACGGCGCCACGGTCCCCGTGGTCTACGAACCGCGGCTGATCAGCCTGGCGCGCCTGCCCGGCGTGGACGACGAGTCGCTCGACGACGCCGCGGAGGAGGCACTGAGCGGCCTCGACGCCGCGGACGCCGAACGACTCCAGCGGGCGGTGGCCAAGCTCGACACCGTCTACGGCGCCCCCGAGCGCATCCGCACCCTGGCCGCCGACCTGGTGACCCACTGGGAAACCCGCCGCGACGCCATGCGGCCCTTCCTGGGTGTCCCGGGCAAGGCGATGATCGTCTGCGCCACCCGATCCATCGCCGCGAACCTGTACCAGGAGATCGTCGCCCTCCGCCCTGACTGGCACTCCGATGCCGACGACACGGGCAAGGTCAAGGTGGTCTACACCGCCGATCCGGGCGACGAGGAGCACGTCACCAGGCATCTCCGGCGTCCGAGTGCGATCGCCGCGGTGAAGCAGCGGGTGAAGAACCCCGACGACGAGCTCGAGTTGATCATCGTCAAGGACATGATGCTGACCGGCTTCGACGCCCCGGCGCTGCACACGCTGTACGTGGACCGGCCGCTCAAGGGGGCGCTGCTCATGCAGACGCTGGCCCGCGTCAACCGCACCTTCCGTGGGAAGCAGGACGGGCTGCTCGTGGGCTACGCGCCGCTCACCGACAACCTCTCCAAGGCATTGGAGGAGTTCACCCGCGATGCCCCGGAGGGCGGCGACCGGCTCGTCGGCCGCACCTCCGAGGAGGCCGCGCAGATCGTGCTCGACCTGCTCGCAGGCGTGCGTGAGCTCATCGGTGACGAGTGGAAGGCGCAGGGGCACGCCAACGCCAAGACCGGCTGGCGCGATGCGCTCCTCACCGTGGTCACCCGCCTCCGGTCGCCGGGCACACCGGGAAACCGCGACGACGACGACCCGCACGCGCGCCCTCTCGCCGACCGCTTCCGCGACCTGTCATCCAAACTCGCGCGGGCGTGGGCCCTGGCGGCGGGGAACGACGCCCTCGACACGGTCCGGCCCGAGGTGCGGTTCGTCGAAGAGGCCCGGGTCTGGATGCTCAAGCTCGACGCGCAACAAAGGATCGGCGCCGGAGAGCTGGTCCCGGACGAGATCAAGCGCATTCTCGGCGAGCTGATCGTCGACTCCGCCGCGAGCACCGGAGTCGTGGACATCTATCGCGAAGCCGGACTGCCGCTTCCGCGGTTGGACACGCTCACCCCGCAGTGGGTCGAGGAGGCGCAGAAACCCTCCAAGGCGCACCTGGCGATCGAGGCGCTCAAGGCGACGTTGCTGGAGGAGGCCGCGACGGTCACGCACGGCAACGAGGTACGGCGCAGGCTGTTCTCCGAGCGCGTCAACGAGCTGATGGTGCGGTACACCAATCAGCAACTCACGGCCGCCGAGGTGATCGCCGAGCTGGTCGAGCTCGCCAAGGAGGTCAGCGCGGAGGCCGACCGTGGGCAGCGCTTCGAACCGCCGCTGGAGAGCTACGAACTGGCGTTCTACGACGTGGTCGCGCTGAACGAGTCCGCGGTCGACGTCCTCGGCGACGACGTCCTCGCCGAGATCGCCCGCTCGATCGTCGCCACGATGCGTCGCGACATCCGCACCGACTGGACGGTTCGCGAGGACGTCAAAGCCAAGCTCCGCGCATCGGTCAAGCGGACTCTGCGCAAGTACAAGTACCCGCCGGACAAGCAGCCAGAAGCGATTCAACAGGTTATGCAGCAGATGGAGGCACTGGCGCCCAGGTACGCAGAAGCGGTTGAGTGAGCCGATCGCAGTCATAAAGATCAGCAAGACTGGACAAAAAGGAAGTGGGCACAATGGAGATCATTGAAGCCGAGCCGATTGGCGGCGCGCACCCGATAACAATATCAATCTATCAGAATGCCGAATATGTCGAAGGGATACTGCAGCAGGCCTATCAGCGTCCACTATTAACTGATTTTAGCCAATCCTCTGAAGAAGTCGAATCGGATAGCGACTCTCTGGTCAAGGATGGTAACAATTCTCTAAGGGGGGCCGCGAAAATGGCGGGACTCGAACTGGAAGGATCATTGCGAGGTGGGAGCTCCTCCGGGCAGGATGTTTCCTCTTCTACTGGTCGTATGTACACGTCAAACTCCAAGTACACGCAGTCGTATTACCTGCATGCCGCTATCCGGTCCTTGCGTAATCTCGATGCTATAAAAGATGTTTCAGGGGCAGCTCAAGCTAGCGGACTTCGTCCAGGTGACTTCGTCATGTACAAGGCCGACTTTCAGCCCAGCCAGATAATATCGATGCTGGATATTGCGACTCCAGAGCTTGTTGAACGAGTTGTGCAGCACTTCGCGTTCAAGTCTGCGCTTCAGGCGGACAGTGCGAGCAAAAACCTGACCAGAAAGCTGTACAGGCTGCTATCGCCCGCGCAGAGGCGTCGTCTGGGTCTCTCTCTTCTGTTGCCAGGGCTGCTATGGAGGCGTTGCGAATAGACTTCCGGAGTCCAAATACAAGGGAATACTATGGGCGGGTGGGATCAGGCGACGATGTTGTTACCGCTGTCACGATTTGTGACGTTGCCCATTTTGTGGTTGAGGATGAGGATCGCATACTGGACGGAGAGTTCACCGTTATCGGGAAAGTGATATCTCGGTGCGAGGAGGACGAACCAATACTGTCTCGCAACAAGGTCCTCGATCGAATTAATCCACAGGCCATCGACGAGTTGGTCCAGCTGGTCAACGCGGAAGTCGAGAAACAGTCTGAAAATGCGGTCAACCAGGTCGATGCCCCGCTTAACATGAAATTCGATTCAAGGGTGCCCGGCGTGAGCTTTAAGCTCATACCTATTGCGGTGTTTCTTTGAGTTCTTTTTGTGACGTGTGACCGGGTATCTGGCGCCCGGGGCGGTCGACGGCGAGGGCTGACCGCTCATGCGGCCGTCCGTCGATAACCCCTGACGGTCGTCAACCGTGTGGCTATGATCCAGATCACACCGCCTCCCGTGAAGGAATTCCCACATGGCCGACACCGTCCGCGAACAACTCCGCCGCCACGCCGACTCCGATTCCGTCGCGATTCGCTACGACGACACCTCGATCACCTGGCGTGACTACCTCGCGGGCGCCGACGCCCGGGCCGGCGCCGTCACGGGGATGTTGGATCCCGCGCGACCGCTCCACGTGGCCACGCTGCTGGAGAACACCCCGGAGATGCTCTACGCGTTGGCGGCGGGCGCGGCAGGGGGGTACGTCACCGTCGGGCTCAACGCGACCCGCCGCGGGGAGGGGCTGGCCCGTGACATCCGCAAGTCCGAGAGCCAGGTCATCCTCACCGACTCCGAGCTGAAGCCGCTGCTGGACGGCCTCGACCTGGGCGAGGTCAGCGTGATCGACACCGACTCCGACGAGTGGGCGGCGCTGGTGGCGTCGTCATCCGCACCCCAGGACCCGCCGCCGGTGGAGGCCATGGACCCGTTCATGCTCATCTTCACCTCGGGCACGTCGGGTGATCCGAAGGCGGTGCAGGTCGGCAACTTCACGGTGACGATGTCCGGGGAGAACCTCGCGCCGTCGTTCGGCCTGACCTCCGAGGACGTGCTGTACCTGTCCATGCCTCTGTTCCACTCGAACGCCATCATGAGCGGCTTCTCCCCGGCGATCGCGGCGGGCGCCACCATGGCGTTGGCCCGCCGGTTCAGTGCGACCCGGTTCGGGGACGACATCCGCCGCTACGGCGTGACGTACATGAACTACGTGGGCAAGCCGCTGGCCTACATCCTCGACACCCCGCCCCGCCCCGACGACGCCCAGACCACGCTCCGCGCCGCGTTCGGCAACGAGGCCGCGGCCAAGGACATCCCCGCCTTCGCGCAGCGGTTCGGGTGCGAGGTCCGCGACGCCTACGGCTCCACCGAGCTCGCGGTGATCATCGTGCGGACCGAGAACTCGCCGCTGGCGTCGATCGGGGAACCGTTCCCGGGGGTCGCCGTGTACGACCCCGCGACCGGGGAGGAGTGTCCCCGCGCGGTGTTCGACGACGACGGCGCCGTGACCAACCTCGACGAGTGTGTGGGCGAACTCGTCAACACCGAGGGGGCGGGGTTCTTCGCCGGCTACTACAACGACGACACGTCGACCTCCGACCGCATGAGGGACGGGATGTACTGGTCGGGCGATCTGGCCTACCGCGACGCGGACGGCTTCGTCTACCTGGCCGGGCGCAGCGGGGACTGGCTGCGCGTCGACGGCGAGAACATGGCCACGGGCATCGTCGAGGAGATCCTGCTGCGCAACCCGGCGGTCTCGCGGGTCGCCGTCTACGGTCTGCCCGATCCACGCGGGGTGGGTGACCAGCTCGCCGCGGCGATCGTCCCCCGCCACGACTCGGAGCTGGAGCCGGCCGCCTTCGAGCAGTTCCTCGCCTCGCAGCCGGACCTGTCGCCCAAGGCGTGGCCGCGCTGGGTCCGGATCTCCGTGGACCTGCCCACCACGGCGACCAACAAGATCCTCAAGCGGGAGCTCATCAGGCAGGGCGTGGGGGCCGCCGGCGCGGACGGCACCGGGGCAGGCGGCACAGGGGCAGGCGACACCGGGGCAGGCGGGGCGCCGGCGGACACCTGGTGGGAGCGCGACGAGCGGGGCACCGCGTACACCGAGCTGGCCGGGGCGCGGGTGTAGTGGTCGCGGTCTGATGGTCTACGTCGTCACGCGGTTCGACCTCCGCGCGCCGGGCGCCGGGCCGGAGGAGCGCCGGGACCGCTACCGCGCGGCCCTCGACATGGCCCGCTACGCCGAGGAGACCGGCCACGACGCGGTCAACCTCTCCGAACACCACGCCTCGGAGGACGGCTATCTGCCGTCCCCGCTCATCGCGGCGTCGGCGGTCGCGGCCGTGACCAGCCGCGTCCCCATCACGGTGTGGGCGCTCATCGCGCCGCTGTACGACCCGGTCCGTCTCGCCGAGGACATCTCGGTCCTCGACCACCTCGCCTCGGGCCGGGTCAGCTTCACCTTCGGACTGGGCTACCGCCCGGTCGAGTACGCGCTGCACTCACGCGAGTGGAGAACACGGGGCGCCCGTCTCGACGCCCAGCTGGAGACCATCCTGGCCGCCTGGCGGGGCGAACCGGTCGGCGACGACCCGGCGGACGGCTCCCCGCGGTCCTCGCCCACCCCGCGGCCGTTCTCCGACCCCCACCCCCTCATCTTCCTCGGCGGTGGCAGGGCGGCCGCCCGGCGGGCCGGGCGACTCGGCATGCACTTCCAGCCGCAGGTCGACGATCCCGAGCTCACCGCGCTGTACCGGGCGGAATGCCTCGCACACGGGCATCGGCCCGGCCTCGTCGGCGAACCCGTTCCCGGCCCCGCGACGGTGTTCTGCGCCGACGACCCCGACCGGTTCTGGGCGCGGTACGGCCACCACCTCCTCGCCGACGCCCTCGGATACCGCGCCTGGCAGGCCGGCGCCGGCGACGCCGGCGGCACCCGCAACTCCTTCGTGCACTCCGACGCCCGCACCGTCGACGAACTGCGCGACGAGGGTGTCTACGTGGTGGCGACCCCCGACCAGCTGGTACGACTCGTGCGTGACGGCGACCTGGGGCTCATCACCAACCACCCACTGTGTGGCGGGATCCCGGTCGAGGCGGGCTGGGAGTCGCTCCGCCTGCTCGGCGAGCGGGTCCTACCCGAGGTCCGGTGAGGGGCCCGCCGCCCCCGTAGTCTCGGGCGAATGAGCAACGCGACCACCCGCGGCACCGTCCGCTACTGGGCCATGCCCGCCGCCCTCGGCACGATGGGGGCGCTGCACTTTGTCGCGCCCCGGCCGTTCGACGGACTCATCCCTCCGGAACTGCCGGGCAGTCGGCGCGCGTGGACCTACGGCTCGGGCGTCGTGGAGGTGGCGGTCGCCGGGCTGCTGGCCGCGCCCGCCACCCGGAAGCTGGGCGGCGCGGTCGCGACCGCACTGTTCATCGGCGTCTTCCCGGGGAACCTGCAGATGGTCCGCGCCTGGCGTCGCAAGCCCGTGTGGCCGTATCAGGTGATCGCGTGGGGCCGGCTCCCGCTCCAGGTGCCGATGATCCTCGCCGCCGACAGCATCCGCCGCGGCGCCTGACCCCACCCGGGTGCCTGACCCCACCCGGGGTCCGCCCCGCGCTCAGTCGAGGCGCCAGGCCTCGACCAAGGCGAGCGCGTCCCGCTTGACGTCGTCCGGCGCGAACGACGACTCGATCGACGCCCGCGCCACCCCGACCAGCCGCGCCACCGACACGCCCATCCGCTCGTGGGCGGCCACGTACTCGTCCACGACGTCCACACCGAACAGCAGCGGGTCGTCGGCGCCCAGAGAGCAGCGCACCCCGGCCTCGAGCAGCCGCGGCAGCGGGTGCTCCTCCAGCGAGGGGTACACGTCCAGCACGACGTTCGAGGTGGGGCACACGTCGAGGCAGGTCCCGCGCTCGGCCAGCAGCTCCAGCACCCGGGGGTCCTCCACCGCGCGGACGCCGTGCTGGATCCGGTCCACGCCCAGCTCGATCGCGGAGCGCACCTCGTCCGGGCCGGCGAGTTCGCCGGCATGGGGCACCACCCCGAGCCCGGCGTCGCGGGCGATCGCGAACGCCCCGGCCGCGTCGGCCACAGGGTTGCCGCGCTCGTCCGCGACCAGACCCACCGCGACCACGCCGCGGTCGGCGAACCGCGCGGCGAGCCGGGCGGCCTCCAGCGCGTGCTCGGGCCCGGCGCCGCGGTCGATGCTCACGATGGACCCGGTCCACACGCCGTGACGGCGCCCGGCGGCGGCCGCGGCCGGGAGGATGAACTCGAGCGCCTCCTCCGCTGAGCCGAACGCGACCGCCTTCTCGGGGATCGACGCGAACTCCAGCGCCACCACACCCTGCGCGGCGGCGTCGGCGACCACCTCGTCCAGTAGCCGCCCGACCCGCTCCGGGGTGTGCAGCAGGTCGATGAGCAGGCCGTACGCGCCGAGGAACGCGGTGAAGTCCGCATACTCCACGAGCGGCGGCGCCTCGATGCCGTCCTCCGCGCACCACTGCCTCAGGGTGGCCTCGCGCATCGCCGCCTCGAGGTGCACGTGCAGGTGCGCCTTGGGCAGCGCGGTGAAGCGGTCGCGGGCGCTCGTGCCGGGGGTCATTCCTCGGCCTTGACCTCGCGGGCCTCGTCGGCGACGTGCTGGTGGGTCATGGGGTCGGTGCCGTCCCACGAGGAGACGTTCCGCGCCTTGGGCAGGTCGTCGCGGTGGAACACCGGGTTGTGGCCCTTGGCCCGCTGCTGCAGGTAGTGCTGCAGGAGCGCCACCGCGAGACCGCCGAGCGGGATGATCGCGATGAGGTTGATGGTGGCCATGACGCCCATGAACAGGTCGGCGAGGTTCCAGATGAGGTCGACCGAGCCCAGGCTGCCACCGAGGACGGCGAGCACCACGAGGATGCGGAAGGTCCGCAGTGCGGCGGGGTTGCCGCGCAGGAAGGTGATGTTGGCCTCGCCGTAGTACGAGTTGCCCAGGATGGAGGAGAACGCGAGGAAGAAGATGACCACCATGAGGAAGGGCACGCCCCAGTCGCCGACCGAGGCGGCCAGCGAGTCCTGGGTGAGCGTGATGCCCTCGCGGTCACCGCCGAACTCCGGGTTGGCCAGAAGGATGATGAATGCGGTGGCCGAACACACGATGATGGTGTCGAAGTAGACACCGAGCGCCTGGACGAGGCCCTGCTTGACCGGGTGGGAGACCGATGCGGTGGCGGCGGCGTTGGGCACCGAGCCCATGCCGGCCTCGTTGGAGAACAGTCCTCGGCGCATGCCCTGCATGATGGCCGCGCCGACGGCGGCGCCGGCGACCTCGCGGAGCCCGAGCGCGTGGCCGACGATGAGGGAGATCATCCCCGGGACCTCGGTGATGTTGATCGCGACGACGACGAGGGCGACGACGATGTACGCCACCGCCATCACGGGGACCAGGATCTCGGTGACCGCGGACAACCGGCGGACGCCACCGAAGATGACGGCGCCCACGACGAGGGCCAGGGCGATGCCGATGATCAGGCCCGGGGTGAAGCCCTCGAGGGAGAACTGGTTGCGGACGGACTGGGCGATCGAGTTGGCCTGGACGGCGTTGAACACGAACCCGTAGGTGACGGTGATGATCACGGCGAAGGCGATGGCCAGCGGCTTCCAGCCCAGCCCGTCGCGGATGTAGTAGGCCGGCCCGCCCACGTAGGAGTCCTTGCCCTTGACCTTGTACAGCTGCGCCAGGGTGGACTCGACGAACGCGGTGGCGCCGCCGACGATCGCGAGGAGCCACATCCAGAACACCGCGCCCGGTCCGCCGACCGTGATCGCGATCGCGACGCCGGCGACGTTCCCGGTACCCACGCGGGAGGCGGCGGAGATGGTGAAGGCCCGAAAGGCGGAGATGCCTTTCCTGCCCTCGTCGATGTCCGACGGCTTCTCGAAGATCGCCCTGATCATCTCCGGGAACATCCGGATCTGGACGATGAGGGTGGTGACGGAGAAGTAGAGACCGGCGACGACGAGTAGCGCAATCACCGCGTACCAGTAGACGTCGTTGATGGACACGATGAAATCGGTGACAGCGCTCACACGGTGACGGTATCGGATCACGGCCGCGGAGGCGATCCGACCTACCCTGGGAGTCGTGACCGACTTCGCACCGACCGCCCCGGACGTCGCCCTGCTCTTCGAGGGCGGCGGTATGCGGGCGGTGCACACCGCCGGTGTCGTGGAGACGCTGATCGAGGCGGGCATCCACACCGGGTTGGTCGCGGGGATCTCGGCGGGTGCCTCCCACCTGGCGAACTACGTGTCGCGCGACGCGGTCCGGGCCCGCAAGAGTTTCGTGGAGATGGCGGCGGACCCGAACTTCGGCGACTGGCGAAGCTTCGCCCGCGGCAAGGGTCTGTTCAACGCCGAGTACATCTACGAGCAGGCCGGACTGCCGGACGAGGTGCTCCCGTACGACTTCGAGACGTTCGACGCCAGCGGTACCGAGGCGCGGATCGGGACGTTCCGCTGCTCCGACGGAGAGACCGTCTTCTGGGGCGAGGATGACATCACGTCGATGAGCGACCTCATGAGGATGGTCCGGTCGTCGTCGACGATGCCGGTGTGGATGCCGCCCGTGCTCATCGACGGCGAGTACTACGTCGACGGGGCGCTGGGTCACGACGGCGGGATCCCGCTGTCGGAGGCTCGCGACGCGGGGTACGACAAGTTCCTGGTGGTGCTCACCCAGCCGCACGGGTATCGGAAGATCCCGCCACGGCGGCTGACGCCGTTCTACCGCTCCTACTTCCGCCGGTTCCCGGCGGTGGGGGAGGCGCTGATGCACCGCTGGGCCCTCTACAACGAGACCCTCGACGAGATCGAGGCGTTGGAGGAGTCGGGCGAAGCACTGGTCTTCCGGCCGCACCGGGTGATGATCCGCAGCTACGAGCGGCGCGTCGACCGTCTCGCCGAGGCGTATGTCCTCGGGCGGGAGCAGGCCAGGCGTGAGGTCGACACCTGGCTCGACTTCTGCGGGATGTAAAGCTTCCGAAATCGCGACACGCCCCGGTGGCGGACCACCGGGGCGTGTCGAGTCAGATCAGGAGCCGAACAGCTCCGCGCCACCACTGAGGGTGCCGAGTACGTAGGCCGGGAGGCGCAGCAGGCCGTCGATGGCCGCCGAACCGAACGGCGCGGGGATGAGCTCGGCCGAGCCCGCTGCAAGTCCTGCCCAGAAATCGGAGAACATGGTGTGTCCTTTCGATGTGGTACCCACCAGCTGTGGGCTATGTCTCAGACACAACGGTCGGTCGCGGGGCCGACGCCACCGCCGAATCGTGACCTTTCCGCTCCTTAACTAATTGCCTAACCGTTATGCTGCATGGTTCCCACTTTATGAGGAAATGCCTAGGCTGACGGCGGGGCGTCTGGGGTGCGGATCCACCACAGGGATGGGTCGTCAGATCAGCTCCGGAAGGAGTGCATCATGGGAAGTCTCGTAGAGCTCGCCGGGTCGTCGATGGCGGCGGCCGGCAGTCTCGTACAGGAGTCCGGCTCGACCCTCGTGGATTCGGCGACGTTCCTCCCGTTCCACATCGTCCAGATCCTCTGGGGGACCCTGTTCGGCATCGCCGGGGATCTCGGCTCGACCTTGCCGGGGGCGTGAACTCGACGTCACCTGAGTGACGACGGGCGGGCGGGGGTCGGTTAGGTCACCCTGGATAGACAGACCAGTCTGTTCTGACTATTGTCGCGGGCATGACCGATACTGCAGCCGCCCCCCGCCCTGCTCGTCCCGCGCGGGCGCCCAAGCCGCAGGGGCAGTGGAAGATCGACGGCAAGCTGACGCTGAACCACAACGAGGAGTTCAAGCTCACCGACGACGCGCTCAACGTGCGCCAGCGGATCCTGGACACGTACTCCAAGGAGGGCTTCGCCTCGATCCCGTCGGACGACCTCTCCGGCCGTATGCGCTGGTGGGGCCTGTACACCCAGCGTAGGCAGGGCCTCGACGGCTCCCGCACCTCCAAGCTGGAGGCCGACGAGCTGCAGGACGAGTACTTCATGATGCGCGTCCGTACCGACGGCGGCGCGGTCACCACCGACCAGCTGCGCGTACTCGCGGGGATCTCGACCGACTTCGCCCGCGGCACCGCCGACATCTCCGACCGGCAGAACATCCAATACCACTGGATCGCCATCGAGGACGTCCCCACCGTCTGGCAGCGGCTCGAGGACGTGGGGATCGACACCGTCGAGGCCTGCGGCGACTGCCCGCGCGTCATCCTCGGCAGCCCGGTGGCGGGCGTCGCCGAGAACGAGATCCTCGACCCCACCCCGGTGATCGCCGAGATCAAGGCCAAGTACATCGGCACCCCCGAGTTCTCCAACCTCCCGCGCAAGTTCAAGTCCGCCATCACCGGCCACCCGAGCCTGGACGTGGTCCATGAGATCAACGACATCTCGCTGGTGGGCGTCGAGCATCCCGAGCTCGGTCCCGGTTACGACCTGTGGGTGGGCGGCGGCCTGTCCACGAACCCGCAGCTCGCGACCCGCATCGGCGTGTTCGTCCGCCAGGAGGAGGCCGCCGAGGTCTGGGCCGCCGTCGTGGGCATCTTTCGCGACTACGGCTACCGCCGCATGCGCACGCGCGCCCGGCTCAAGTTCCTCATCAAGGACTGGGGCGCCGAGAAGTTCCGCCAGGTCATGCAGGACGAGTACCTGGGCCGCGAGCTGCCGGACGGCCCGGCACCCCGCCGCGGTGTCGGCTCGGGTGACCACGTGGGCGTCTTCGAGCAGAAGGACGGCCGCTACTACGTGGGCGCCGCCCCGACCGTCGGGCGCGTGGGCGGCGAGAAACTGGCGCAGGTCGCCGACCTCGCCGAGGCCGCGGGATCCAAGCGCGTCCGCTTCACCCCGCACCAGAAGCTGCTCGTGCTGGACGTCGAGCCGGACAAGGTCGACCAGCTGGTCGACGGACTGGCCGAGATCGGCATGTACGCCCGCCCGAGCTCGTTCCGCCGCGCCACCATGGCGTGCACCGGCATCGAGTTCTGCAAGCTCGCCTTCGTCGACACCAAGGACACGGCGACCGCGCTGGTCGACGAGCTGGAGCGGCGCTTCGCCGACGACGCGCCCCTGCGCACGCCGCTGTCGATCCACCTCAACGGCTGCCCCAACAGCTGCGCCCGGATCCAGACCGCCGACATCGGGCTCAAGGGTCAGCTGCTCGACGGTGACACCCCCGGATTCCAGGTCCACCTGGGTGGCGGGCTGGCCTCGCAGGACCAGGAGTCGGGTGGGCTCGGGCGCACGGTCCGCGGCCTCCGCGTGCCGTCGGCAGAGCTGCCCAACTACGTCGAGCGCGTGATCCGCAAGTACATGGACACCGGTGCCGGCGGCGAGACCTTCGCCGAGTGGGCGCACCGGGTGGATGAGGAGGCCCTCGTATGACGGCTGTAGCCCTGGACCTGCTGCCCCGCAGCACGGTCCTCACCCCCGGCCCCGGCCGGAAGCGCACCACCGCCGAGCTCAAGGCGATCGCCGAGGAGGCCGGCCGCCGCTTCGACGACCGCGGCCTCTACGGCAACCACTCCGAGATCGACCCCGCCGAGGTCCTGGCGTGGGCGGGCGAGACCTTCGGTGACGCGCTCGCGGTGGCCTGCTCCATGGCCAACACGGTCGTGCCGGAGATGACCGCACCCCACGCCCCCGGCGTGGACGTGCTGTTCCTCGACACCAGCTACCACTTCTCCGAGACCGTCGGCGTCCGCGACGCGCTCGCGGCCACTCCCGGTCTCAACGTGGTGGACGTCCGCAGCCCGGCGACCCGCGAAGAGCACGAGGCCGCCCTCGGCCCGCGCCCCTTCGAGACCGACCCCGAGCTGTGCTGCCGCCTGCGCAAGGTGGAGCCCCTCGACGCCGCCCTGTCCGGCTACGAGGCGTGGATCACCGGCCTGCGCCGCGTGGACACCGACCACCGGGCCGGCGCGGCCATGGTCGAGTGGGACGAGAAGCACTCCATGGTCAAGATCAACCCGCTGGTCGCGTGGACCCTCGAGCGCGTCCACGACTACGCGGCCGAGCACGGGTGCCTGCTCAACCCGCTGCTCGACGACGGCTACCCGTCGATCGGCTGCGAGCCGTGCACCCGCCGCGTCGAGGCCGGAGCGGATCCCCGCTCGGGCCGCTGGGCGGGATCGTCCAAGACCGAGTGCGGCATCCACCTGTGACCAGTGCGCTCTCGGCGTCGCCCGCCGGCCCGGCACCGACGCCGGCGCTGGACGGGCTCCCGCTCACCGTCGGCCTCGCCGGTCGCGAGGTGCTGCTCGTCGGTGCCGGGCCCGTCTCGGCCCGCCGGGCGGAGACCTTCCTCGAGGCCGGCGCCGTCCTGAAGGTGGTGGCCCCGCGCGTCGACCCGGCCATGGCCGACCTCGCGGAGCGGGCATCCGACCGCCTCGTCGTCGTCACCAGGTCGTTCACCCCATCCGACCTGGACAGTCCCTGGATGGTGCACATCGCCACCGGCGACCCCCTGGTCGATGCGGAGATCGCCGCCCTGTGCGAGCAGCGCCGCATCTGGTGTGTCACCGCGGGGGACGCCGGGCTCGGCTCGGCGCGGGTACCCGCGCGGACGGCCGTCGCGACGCCCGCCGGCCTCGTGCGCATCGCGGTCGACTCCGGCGACCCCCGGCGGTCGGTGCGCGTGGGACGCCACGTGGCGCGCTCGCTGGCCACCGCACCCGCGGGCCTGCGCGCGCGTCGCCGCCCGGCCACCGGGTGGGTCGCGCTCGTGGGTGGCTCCGGCGACGGTGACCTGCTCACCGTGCGCGCCCGGCGCCTCGTCCACGCCGCGGACGTCCTGGTCACCGACGGCGCGGCCGACGCCGCGCTACTGACGGAGCTCGACGACGACGTCGAGGTGCTCGAGACCGGACCCGGCCTGCCCGCCGCCCGCGTCGCCGAACTGGTGGCGACGCGGTTCGCCGCGGGTCACGGGGTCGTGCGGATCGCGGCGGCGGCCACCCTGGCCGCGCGGGCCCGCGAACTCGACGCCGTCGGGGTGGAGTTCGAGGTCGTCCCCGGCGTGGTCTGAGCAGGGCAGTCCGGGCAGGGCGGCCGTCTACTCCCAGGCGGCGGTGAGGGCGTCGTCGATACCGTCCCGCACCGCGCCACGCACCTCGTCGATCGCCGGCGGGGCCCCCGGGTCCTCCCATACGATGGGCCGGCCCGCGGCCAGCACCGGGCGTCGCGGTGGTGTCCTGGCGTGCTCCCGCCCGTGGTAGACGATCCCGACCGGCAGGACCGCCACCCGGCCGTCCTCCTCGCGGACCCCGCGGACCATCTGGCCCACCCCCTTCTTGACCGAGCCGAGACGGAGCGTGCGCAGGTCGTCGGCCGAGGAGTTGGTCCCCTCGACGAACGTCAGGACCACGCCGCCCGAGGTGAGACGATCCACGCAGAGACCGATGAGCCGGGCCGCCGCCGCGTCGTGCACCTCCCGAGCCGTGCCCTGGTAGTTCTTGGCCCGGAACACCGGGACCGTCCCCGTGTACTCGAACACCGGACGCAGCGGGCCCCGGAAGAGCGGGTCCTTGGTCAGGCCGGTGCCGCTCGACAGGAACCGGACCCGCTTGTCGAACACGCCCGAGGCCAGGACGAACGGGTCGTGCTTGGACGGGTGGTTGGCGGCGACGACGATCCCCACCCCGGCGTCGTGGAGACGGTGCAGCTCGGACACGGTCCCCGGCGCGATGCGCAGCTCGGGGGCATAAACGGCCCCGACGAGGGCCAGCAGCGGGTGGGTGAAGCCGTCGCGCCGACGACCGGGGCCGTAGAAGTCGTACACGGCCTCCCAGTTGGCCACGGTCACCTCTGGCCGCGCACCCCGCCTGCCGCCTGCGTTCATCCCCCCAGTGTCGCCGAGCGGGTGCCGCCCCGCACCCGGATTGCGGCATGCTCGAAGGGTGAACGCTCCCGGGATGACGTCATGAGCCCCCGCCTCCTGCTGGTCGCCCACGGCACCCGGGCGGCGGCGGGCCGCCGCGTGCTGGGTCGGGTCCTGCTGGAAGCGCGTAAGCAGCTGCCCGGCGTGGACTGCCGACTCTCCTGGGTGGACGTCCAGTCACCCGGCCCGGGCCGGATCCTCACCGACGGCGCACCGACGGTCGTGGTCCCGGCCTTCCTTGCCCGCGGTTACCACGTCACCCACGACGTCGGGCAGGCCTGCCGCGACGCCCCCGGCCCGGTCGTCCAGACGCCGCACCTCGGTGCGGAACCGGAGGTCGTGCGGGCGCTGATGCAGCGGCTCGCCGAGGCCGGCGCGGTGGGCGCGTTCGGCGCGGACGCCGTGGTCCTGGGCGCGGCGGGGAGTAAGAACGCGTCGTCGATCGCGGAGACGAGGGCGCTCGCCGACAGGCTCTCCGACCTCATGGGCGTGCCGGTGACCTCGGGTTTCGCCTCCGCGGCGGTCCCGACCGTCGCCGAGGCGGTCGAGCAGTTCCGCACCGCGGGGCGACGACGGGTGGCGGTCGCGACCCACCTTCTCGCCCCCGGTTTCTTCGCCGATCGAATGGCCGCGGCAGGCGGGGATATCGTCTCTCCGCCACTCGGCGCACACCCGGAGATCGTCGATCTCATCGTGCGGAGATATCGCGAGAATTCCGACTCTTTCGGCCACTGAACAACTGTGGGATATCCCCGAAAAGTTCAGCACTGAAAACATTGTCGAGAAGCGTTATCCAAAACATACGTGTGCGTATGTCGACCTCCCTGTGCATAATGTCTTCATATAGAGAACAGGGCCGGCCAAGGGAGAAGAACACATGGCACAGCAGTTCCAGGTGCAGTACATCGACGACCTCGACGGAACGGATCTCGGCAGCGACGCCAATACGATCACGTTCGCATTCGACGGTAAGGAATACACGATCGACCTCAGCGATGAGAATGCTGAGAAATTCCGCGAGGTAATGGCTCCGTACGTGGAGAACGGCCATCGTGTCTCGTCCAGTGGCAAGGCCAAGCCTGCACGCCGGGCCGCGGCCAAGTCCTCGTCGTCCTCGGGCGATACCAAGGCGATTCGCGAATGGGCCCGCAGCAACGGTTACGAGGTCTCCGACCGCGGCCGAATTCCGTCCGACATCATGGACGCGTACGCCGCGGCCAACTGATACGGACACCGGTCTGTACGAACAACACACGGACGCGCACTAACCCTGTCGCCACTCGACGAGGCGGCGAACTGGAATCGCGCACAAAGGTAAAGGCCCGTAGTCCCCTCGAGGGGCTGCGGGCCTTTCTTTTCGCATGCTGACCGTTCGGGGCTCGCCGACTCTCTCGAGTTGCCCGGCCCGGCGCCGAATTCTCATGTCCTCGTTCAGCCGGGTCGTGCGTCCGGAACGGACCGAAGACGGCGCGCAGCCATGCGTGGATCGGAACACCGTCACAGCAGGTCGGACACCGTTGCCACGGCGTGCTCGGCGGCGCCGGTCCGGTGTGGGACGCGGGTGTGATGGCGGCGCCACGACAGCGGCATCACTGCGTCTGCCGCGACACGCCACGCCGCTATGACGCCGATGTCGTCGTCGTCGTCGTACCCTGCCGGGGTGACCCCATCCTCGCCGCGCGCGGCCACCCGCGCCTCGACCCAGGCCGCGACCCGCGCCCCCCACCACGCCCAGTACGACGAGGCGCTGCGCCGGGGGATCCTCGACGAGGCCACGCGACGGCTCCGGGACGCGGCGCCGGAGACGCTGGGACTGCGGCCGCTCGCCGCCTCCCAGGGCACCTCCACCACGGCGATCTACACGATGTTCGGCGGGAAGTCCGGGCTGCTCGCGGCCGTCGCGCACGAAGCCGACCGGCAACTCGCGGTCGCCCTGCGCGAGTCGCTGCGCCACGACAGCGTCGAGGGCGACATGCGGTCACTGTGCCGCGCGTACCGGCGGTGGGCACTGGAGAACCAGGGCCTGTACGGGCTGGTCGTGGGCGAGCCGGTGCGGTCGCCGCGAGCCGGGATCGCCGGGGCCGGGGACGGCAGGGGTGGGGACAGCACCGTCGACGCGCTGTGGCGCGAACCGCTGCTCGAGGTGGTCGACGCGGCCGTCGACGAGGGCGTGTTCCGGTCGGCCGACGTGCACGAGACCGCCACCACGATCTGGGCGTCGCTGCACGGGGTCGTGTCGCTGGAGCTGAGTGTGTGGCGGTCCTCGCCCAGCGCCGAGCAGTACTTCGAGACGCAGCTCGCGGCGATCCTGCGGTCGTGGGCGGCGGGGTCGGCGGGCGGCTCGGCCGGGTTCGGCGCGTACGCCGGCGCCACCGGCACGGACGGGGTGGCCCGATGAGCGAACGCGCCTTCTTCACCCTGGACGACAGCGGGGCGTACCTGCCCACCCGGTACGCCCGCAGCGCCTGGTCGGACAGAATGGTCAACGGCCCGGCCGTCGTGGTGGCGGCCGCCCGGTCGCTCGAGCACGAGTTCGGTGCCGAGGAGTTCCAACCCGCCCGCCTCACGGTGGACCTGTTCGCGCCGGTGCGCAACGAACCCCTGGTCGTCCAGACCGAGGAGATCCGCAGCGGCAACCGCATCCGCGTGGCCGACGCGCGGCTGATCCAGGGGGGCAAGGCCGTCGCCCGCGCCACGTTCGTCCAGCTGCGCCGCGGTGAACAGCCACCGGGGACGGTGTGGCGGTCCGGCCGGGAGCTCGCGGCGCCGGCCGACGCGGATCCGGGGGAGACCGGGCCGGGGACCAACGTGTTCTTCGGCAGCGGCGAGCCCGGCCCGTCGTGGGACCGCGACATGGGCGTGCACCAGAACGACCAGCGCAAGCGCTTCTGGATCCACCCGCTGGACGTGGTGGAGGGCGAGCCGGCCTCCCCGTTCCAGCGGGCCGTGATCGTGTCCGAGTCCACGAGCCTCATGACGCACTGGGGCGACGAGGGGATCGGCTTCATCAACGCCGACCTCACCGTGGCGCTGGCCCGGCTGCCCCGGTCGGGGGACATCGGGATCGAGGCCGACGAGCACGTCAGCGCGGACGGCGTGGCCGTGGGCACCGCCTCGCTGTTCGACCGCGACGGGATCTTCGGCACCGGCACCGTGGTGGCGGTGTCGAACGCGGGGCGACAGATCGACTTCACCCGCCGCCGGGCGGACGGCAACGACCGCCCCGGGTCCGACGAGGCGACCCGCGTATGACCTCCCGGCTCGCCTACTCCAGGATGCTCGACGCGCTCGAGGCGCAGGTCGGGCTGGTGCGGTACGCCCTGGCCGGGGACGGGCTCGGGACCGGTGCGGACGTCACCGCCCCGGTGGCCTCGTGCCCGGGCTGGTCCGTGCACGACCTGGTGGTCCACCTGGGCGCGGTCAACTGGTGGGGCGCCGCCACGGTCCGCGAGGCCACGCCCGACACCCGGACCGGGGGAAGGGGAGCGGTCATGGAGTCCGCGCCGCCGGTGACCGAGGGCGCCGCCGCGCTCGCCGACTGGTACTCCGGTCTCACCGCCGAGATGATGACGACGTTCACCGACACGGCCCCCGACGCCCTGGTCTGGACCTTCTCCGGCCCGGGCCGCGCCGACTTCTGGCCGCGGCGCCAGCTCCACGAGACCCTCGTCCACCGCTGGGACGTCGAGAACGCCCTGCACGGTGGCGCCGCGACGACGCCCGTGCCGGAGGACGTCGCCGTCGACACGATCGACGAGTTCTGTACCGTGATGCGCCCGCACATGGCCGCCCACGTCGCGCCGCTCGCGGTGACGATCCGCCTCCGCGGCGTCCCCCACGCCCCGGAGGGCCCGGCCGCGGTGGGCCTCGCCGCGGGCGCCGAGCCGGTCGGGGCGGGCGCCCTCGGCGCGCTGGAGTGGGAGCTGCCCGGTGCGGACGGTGCGGGCCCCGACTCTACGGGCGCGGTCGAGGTGGCGGGGCCGCCGGAGACGCTCGCCTTGCTGCTGTGGGGCCGCGTCGGCGCCGACGCCGAGGGCCTGGAGATCACCGGTGATCGCAACGGCCTCGACGCCGCCCTGGAGGCCGGACTGTCCACGTGAGGTTCCCCGCCGCGATGGTCACTCTCACTTCGATGGCCGTCGTCGCCGTCGGCGGGGCGGCTGGCACGTTCGCGCGGGTCGTCGTCTCCGAGTTGGCGCCGCCGGCCCTCACCGTGACGCTCGCGATCAACGTCGTGGGCGCGTTCGCACTGGGGGTCGTCCTCACCGTGCTGCCCGAGGGCGGGGTGTGGCGACGAGAGGGACGACGACAACGACGACGACATCACGCCCGGTTACTGCTCGGCCCCGGTTTCTGCGGGGGGTTCACCACCTACTCGCTCATCGCCCTGCAGGTCTCGACCCTGGCGCGGGCGGGTGATGGGGTCGGCGCGATGGTCTATCCCGCGGCGACGCTCGTGCTGGGCGGTGTGGCCACCGTGCTCGGGATGGCGCTGGGATCGAGGGGTCATGACGGTGGGTGACGCCGTGATGGCGGTGTGGGTCGCGCTCGGCGGGGGCGTGGGCGCGGCCCTGCGCTACGGCGTGGGCCTGGCGGTCGCCGCGCGGTGGCATGGCCGGTTTCCGCTGGGCACGTTCCTCGTCAACGTGTCGGGTTCGTTCGCACTGGGCCTGGTCATGGGGCTGCTGGCCGGACCCACGGGAAGCGGCGGGACGGTGGCCGTGCTGCTGGGCACGGGAGCACTCGGCGGCTACACGACGTTCTCCACGGCCAGTTATGACACCGTTCGCCTGGCCCGCGACGGCCGGTTCCTCACCGCGGCGGCGTACGGGGTGGGGACGATGACAGCCACGGTGGCCGCCGCCGCTCTGGGGTGGTGGCTCGCGGGCTCGTGATGGATCACGACTCGGGCTTGTGGACCACCGGCGCATGGTCCACGGTGGAGTGATGGGGCACCGGATGTTCGTCGCGGTCATGCCGCCCGGCGAGGTTCGCGAGGAGCTGGAGCGGTTCCTCGAGCCGCGGCCGGGTCTGACGTGGACGAACCCCGCCCAGTGGCACCTCACCCTGACGTTCTGTCCCGACGTCGACGACTGGCGTCTCGACGAGCTGACCGAGCGGGTGGAGGCGGTCGCCCGGAAGCACGAGCCGTTCACTCTCCGGCTGGCCGGCGCGGGGGCGTTCCCCTCGGTTGAGCGGGCCAAGGTGTTGTGGGCGGGGGTCGATCAGCCCGAGGATCGGCCGCTCCACGCGCTCGCGGCGGGCGTCCGCTCGGCCGCCAACGCGGCGGGCTGCGTCCCGGACGGCGCCCGGTTCCGTCCGCACCTCACGCTCGCGCGGCTCGGTGGTCGCGACGATGCGACCGCCTGGCTGCGGGTGCTCGACACCTTCACGAGCAGCCGGTGGGAGGTCTCCGAGATCGCACTCGTCGACTCGTTCCTCGGCGAGGGGCCGCGGGGCCGGGCCCGCCACGAGGTCGTCGCCCGATTGCCGCTGGGTGCGGGCGAGCGACGCTGGTGGGACCCGCCCGGGGGGTGAACGGACAGGCCCCGCGACGGCTACCGTATGGCGCGTGGAACTCATCGGGACCGTCGATCCGGCTCACCCTCTCGTCGTCGTCGCGCTGGAGCAGGAGGCACGGCACTTCGTCACCGACTTCCCGGTGCTCGTCACCGGCGTCGGCAAATTGCGCGCGGCCGTGGCCGTCGCGCACGCGCTCGGTGGCGGGGCACGGCCGCGTGAACTGGTCAACGTGGGCACCGCGGGCGGGTTGCACCCGGGCATGGAGGGCACGCACGAGATCGCGACCGTGTTCCAGCACGACTTCGACGACCCCGCCCTGCACGCCGTCACCGGCCGGCACGACGGCCCGCCGCTGGCGCTGTCCGCCCTGCGTGCGGTGACCCCCGAGCACGCCGCCGCGCCGTCGGGGCCCGGGGGATCGGCTGCGCCAGTGCTCGCGACCGGCGACAGTTTCGTCGCGGGCGGCCCGGTGCGGGACCGTCTGGCCGGGATCGCCGACCTGGTGGACATGGAGGGGTATGCGGTGGCCGCGGCGGGCGCGATGTTGGGCGTGCCCACGCGACTGGTCAAGCACGTCTCGGATGCCGCCGACGAGTCCGCGGGCACCACGTGGGTCGAGGGTGTCGACGCCTGCGCGCGGATCCTGGCGCAGTGGGTGGGTACCCGGTTGGGGTGAGTGATCGAAGATGATCGAACTCTTGTACTAATGCGCCGGCGCGGGTACTGTCGAATGTAGGTTCGATGTCAGTGGCGGAGGGGGTGGAATGGTGACGACGACGAGTGCGCTGTTCGCCGTACCCGAGCCCCTCGGCATGGTCGACATGGAGGCCGTCAGCGAGGCGGCCCGTGCCGCGACGCTGGCGCAGAACCGCGCCGGGGCCACACGGCTGGAGGCGGCGCATGTCCTGGTCGAACAGTTCGCCCGGKCCGMSCAGGCACAGGCGGAGCAGGCCGACGAGGCCGGCGCCGGTTCRCGCCGACCCGCGTACGCCCGGCTGGATCCGGAGGCCCGGGCCCGCGATCACCTCGTGGCGGCGTGYCAGCTCACGTGYTGGCACGCCGCGCGGTTGGTGACGGCCGGGACGCAGATCCACCGGCGGCTGCCCCGTCTGCGATCCACGGTCGACCGCGGGCTRCTGCCCGAGCAGTTGGCGGTCGATATCGCRTGTCGCCTGGCGGAGGTGCCGGACGCGATCGTGTCGGYCGTGGAGGACGAGGTGGTCGCGCGCTTCACGGACGATCTCGACGGTGGCGACCGGCCGACCCGCAACGCRGTGGACTCGGCGATCGATGACGCCGTGGAGCGACACGACCCGGCTGCCGCGCAGGACGCCRCCGCMGCGGCGGCCGCCACCCGCTCGGTCCGWTTCCGCGGCGACCGGAACGGCATGGCCACGATGTGGGCCARGCTCACCGCCGCCGATGCCGARCTCCTYCGTCGTCGCATCGAGACCGATGCGTCRGCCGCCTCGGCGGACGGACTGGACGGTTCCCTGGATCAGCTCCGCGCCGACGCCCTCGCCGCGCTCGCCGTCTATCCGCCTGCTGGTGRCCCGTCCGCGACCAGCCCTTGCGCGACCGACCCTGCCGCTGCCCCTGCGTCCGAGCACGACGGCATCGMACTCGGCGACGTCAGGCTCGGGGCGGACCTCCCCCGGCCCACGCTGGGCAACGCCGCGCGGGCCGGTCAGCCGATCCGCATCAGCGTGATCGCCTCCGCGGCCCGGGGCCTGCCCAACCGTGTCGAGTTCGTCCACGGCACCTACAGCAGCGTCGARTGGCTCTGCACGGAACTGCTCGAGGGCGACGACGCGAGCGTGCGGTTCGAGCTCATCGACCCCGCCCCCGGCGTGCTCGACTCCCCCGAGCACGCCCTGCGCTACGTGATCACCCCCGCGATGGCCGAGCGAATCCGCATGCGCGACGGGACCTGCCGCCACCCCGGGTGCTCGGTTCCCGCCGAGGCCTGCGACGTGGACCATGTGATCGCGTTCAACACGAAGGACCCCGAGCTCGGCGGGCCGACCACCGAGTGGAACCTCGTCTGCCTGTGCCGCAAACACCACCGGGAGAAAACGTTCGGGACCAACGCCTACCGGTCCGGGCCGTTGGGTGAACTCGTCATCATCACCGACACCGGACACGAACACCGCACCAGACCCAAGGGCCCCTTGGCCCGTGCCCGTGACGCCATCTGGGAACGCGAGTGGAACGCCTTCGCCGACCGCATCGTCGCCGACGACGGCACACTCATCAATCCGCCGGGTCAGGACAGGTACCGACCCCGCAGACGGCCGGCCTGACCAACTCAGCAGTCGCCGACGCCCACCCATTCGGAGACGCCGTCGGTGAAGCGCTGCCGYTTCCAGATGGGCACCCCGTGCTTGAGMCGCTCGATGAGCTCCGAACACGCCGCGAACGCCTCGGCCCGATGCGGAGCCACAGCGACCACCACCACCGCGACCTCGCCCACCGGCAGCACGCCCACGCGGTGGACGGCGGACACGCGGACCGTACGCCCGGAATCGGCCGCCGAGGTGTGCTCGACCGCGACCTCGTCGCAGAGCCGGGCGAGAGTGTCCCGGGCCGTGGGGTGGGCCGAATACTCGATGTCGTGGACCTCGCGGCCCCCGTCGTGGTCGCGCACGACGCCGGAGAACGTCACCATCGCCCCGTCGGCGCTGGTCCACACGGCCTTCTCGACCTCGCGCGGGTCGATCTCCCGGTCGGTGATGTCCACCAGCGGACTGGAGACGCTCATCGGTGTCCTCCTCCGTGGGCGTGGACGTCGAGCAGGTGCTCGAGCAGGTCGTCGAGGACCGCCAACCCGTCGCGGACTCCGCCCGTCGAGCCCGGCAGGTTCGCCACCAGGGTACGTCCGGCGAAGCCCGCGAGCCCGCGGCTCATCGCCGCCGTCGGCGTGGCCGCCAGGCCGCGGGCCCGCATCGCCTCGGCGACCCCCGGCAGCTCCAGCTCCAGGTGCGGCGCGGTGGCCTCCGGCGTGCGGTCGTCGGGGGCGACCCCGGTGCCGCCGGTGGTGAACAGGACCGCGGGGGAGCGGCGGACGTGCTCGGTGACGGCCGTGGCGATGTCGGCGTCGGCCACCACGTGCACCTCGACCGGCGAGAAACCGCGCTCGAGGAGCCAACCCTCGATGGCGGGGCCGGTGGTGTCCTCGCGGTGGCCGTGCGCGGCGGCGGTGGAGGAGACGACGACGACACCACTTCGGCCGGAATCGAGCGCGGCGGGCCCGGTGTTCGCGCGCGTCACCTCGTCGTCGTCGTTCCCGGTCGTCTCCTCGGATTCTCGCGTCCAGTCACCGCGTTTGCCGCCCGTCTTGGCGGCGAGGCGGACCCCGTCCATGGTGGCGAGCGGGTCGATGGCCTTGACCATGTCGTGCAGCGTCAGCCCGGCCACGGAGACGGCGGTCAGGGCTTCCATCTCGACACCCGTCCTGCCCGTCGTCTTGGCGGTGGCCTTCACGTGGATCTCGCCGGCCTCGTCGTCGAGGTCGAAGTGCACCTTGACCGAGTTCAGCGGGATCTGGTGGCACAGCGGGATGAGCTCGGAGGTCTTCTTGGCCGCGCCGATCCCGGCGAGGCGGGCGGTGGCCAGGACGTCGGCTTTGCCCAGCGAGTCTCCTGCGACCATGGTCACGACGTCGGGGCGCGTGCGGAAGATCCCCTCGGCGGTGGCGGTGCGGGTGGTGACGGCCTTGTCGCCGACGTCGACCATGCGCACGCGGCCCTCGGCGTCGAGGTGGGTGAGCTGCGGCTCGGGTGATGAGCCCTGTCCGGTCGGCGCGTCAGTCATGCCGTTCACGGTAGTCGGCCGTGTGCGGCGGGCTCCGGGGGTGCGGCGAGGCGGGGCGTCACGGGGTGCGGGTTTAATCGCGGACATGGCGATGCTCTTCGAACCGATCCGTATCCGCGACCTCGAGATCCGGAACCGGGTGTGGCTCTCGCCGATGTGCCAGTACTCGTGCGAGGACCGTGACGGGGTGCCCACGCCGTGGCATCTCGTGCACCTGGGCGCGCGGGCGCAGGGCGGGTTCGGCCTGATCCTCGCGGAGGCCTCGGCGGTGGTGCCGGAGGGGCGGATCAGTCCCGAGGACGCCGGGCTGTGGAACGACACGCAGCGCGATGCGTGGGCGCCCATCGTGGACTTCGTGCACTCCCAGGGGGCGGCGATCGGCATCCAGCTGGCGCACGCCGGGCGGAAGGCGTCGGCGTACCGGGCGTGGCCCGGATACCCGGTCGGCTCACTTCCGCCCGAGGAGGGTGCGTGGACGACGGTCGCGCCCTCGGCGATCGGGTTCGGTGACATGACGAGACCGGAGGCGCTGGACGTCGACGGGATCCGCGCGGTGGTGACCGCGTTCGCCGACGCCGCCCGCCGCGCCGACCACGCCGGGTTCGACGTCGTGGAGATCCACGCCGCCCACGGGTACCTCATCCACGAGTTTCTCTCGCCGCTGTCCAACGAGCGGGACGACTCCTACGGCGGTTCGCGCGACAACCGGGCCCGGCTGCTGCTGGAGATCTGCGACGCGGTGCGGCAGGTGTGGCCGGAAGGTAAGCCACTGTTCGTCCGGATCTCGGCCACGGATTGGGTGCCCGGCGGCTGGACCCCGGAGGATTCGCGCTGGTTGGCGGGCCGGCTCGCCGAGCACGGGGTCGACCTGGTGGACGTCTCCTCGGCCGCCAACACCCCCGACCGGCCGCCGGTCGAACTGGAGCAGGGCTACCAGGTGCCGTTGACCGAGGAGGTGCGCGCGTCGGGTGCAGTCCTGGCGGGCGCCGTGGGGCTCATCAGTGACCCGGAGTACGCCGAACAGCTGCTGGTCGACGAGCGCGCTGACGTGGTGTTCCTCGGGCGCGCCGCGCTGCGCGAGCCCGCCTGGCCACAGCGCGCGGCTGCCGAACTCGGCCTGGACTGGCGGCAGACGCCGTACCCGCCGCAGTACACGCGCGGGAAGTGGTGACGGCCGACTAGAGATCCAGCTCGACGTCCGAGCAGGCCAACGCGGTGCAGACGGTGACGCGCTCCTGCGCGACGGCGCCGGGTGCACGGTCGGCGGCCTCCGCGCGGATGGTGCCGCTGAGCTTGGGCGTCACACACGCTTTGCACAGCCCGCGCTGGCAGCCGGTGGACACGGCGATCCCGGCGCGGCCGGCCGCCTCGAGCAGGGTGGTGGCACCGTCGATCTCCACCGCCGTGCCGGTGCGGCGGAAACGGACGGTGTAGCGACTGCCGTCGTCGTCGGGCCGGTCCAGTTCGGGCGCGGTGAACGATTCGGCGTGGAACCGCCCGGCCGGCTGGCCCAGGTCACGCAGCCACCCGCGCGTCAGGTCGATGAGCGCGGCCGGGGCACACACGTAGGTCTCGCGATCGGCGGCGTCGGGGACCACGCGCTGCAGGAGCTCTGGGCCGAGTCGGCAGGTGGAGAGGTCCTCGCGCGCGGACGGTGCATCGGTGAACAGGTGCAGGGTGATGCCGGAGTCGCGGGCGAGCTCGCGGAGTTCGGACTCGAAGATGATCGAGCGGTCGTCGCGGTTGACGTACAGCAGCGTCGCGTCGGGGCGGGTACCGGTGGCTCCGTCGGGCTGGCCGCGGCGCGCGTCGCGGGCGATGCGGCGCAACAGACTGATGATCGGGGTGATCCCCACCCCGCCGGCGATGTGCAGGGATTTCGCACCCGGCGAGGGCGTCGGGAAGTCGCCCGAGGACTGCGGCACGCCGACCAGTGTCACGTGGTCGCCCGCGCGCAACGAGTCGTTGAGCCGGGTGGACACCCGCCCGCCCTCGACGCGCTTGACGCAGATCTCCATGGCGCCCCCGGCATCCGCCTCCGCGTCCGAACTGTCGCGGACCAGGCTGTACTGGCGGACCGACTCCTCGCCGCCCTGACCATCGCCGGCGCGATCGCCTCCGCCGGCGACCCGGAGCGACACGTACGCTCCGGCATCCCACCCGATGTCCTCCCAGCCGCGCGGGCGGGCCAACCGCACCGACACGGCCTGGCCGTCGGCGACGGGCGTCGCGGACAGGACCCTGACCGGCACGTTGTGGAAGCGCGGCTTGTCCAGGTACGGCGACTCGGGCAGGGGCCTGTAGGACAGCCCGGCGCGCACGCGGCGTACGAGTGAGGCGGGGTCGCGCAACAGTGTCGAGGGGCGGCCGAACTCGCGCTCGCCGAACGGGACCGACAGCCCGGTGAGCGTCTTGGCGATCAGCGGCACCGTCTCGAGTAGCGGCGTCTCGTGGTACGGAAGCCCGTACTTGGCAGCGATGGCCCGAACCTCCGGGGCGATCCGGCGCTGCATCGACGGCGGTAGGTCGGGGAAGAGGTGGTGCTCGACGTGGGTGTCGAGGCCGCCGTAGAAGATCCGCAGGTCGGGGCGATCGGCGAACGGCACCTCCTCCTCCAGGACCCGCGCGAGGGCGTCGTCCATCTGCATGCTGGGCAGGAAGTTGCGGGTCGCCCGGATCTGTCGCTCGTAGTACTGGTCGGCGGTCTCGTCGGGGCCGGGGTCGGTGAACAGCTCCAGCTCGCCGGCGTGGTGCTCGATGAACACGAGGAACAACACGGCCATGTAGCCGGTGACGCCGCCGGAGTAGTTGGCCAGCAGGGTGGGCAGCGGCTTCCACCCCGAGCGGAACGGTTCGTCGATGAAGCGACGCCTCAGGTCGCGTCCGGCGATCCGGGCGGGCGAGCGCAGGGTATAGGCGCTGAAGAACGGGTCGCCGGAAACCTTGCGGGCGATGTTGGCCAGGAAGAACGGAGCCGCTGCCGGGGCCGCTGCCGCCAGCGCCGAGATGAGCGCCACCTGACCGAGGTGGTGGCCGTACCAGTCCTGTCCGGCGCTGCCGCGGAAGATGCTGTAGCCGAGGTCGTGGTCCTTGCCGACGATGTTCGTGTTGGGGTGGTGGCCCACGTGATGCATCGTCTTCCAGTGGTCGACGTCCACGTTGAAGTCCCACTCGTAACGGTCGGAGTGATAGTCGCCGTTGCCGGGCAGGTGGTCGTAGCTGCCGTGGACGATGTTGTGCCCGAGCTCGGAGAACTGCATGAGCCGGTACATCATCTCCAGCGCCGTGGCCCGCCGGATCGCCCGCGGCCCGCCCTCGCGCAGCAACTCGCGGCGACGGGCGTCGATCGCCCGGCCGTAGGCGGTGACGTTGCGGATGTGCGCCAGGTCGTCCTCGCCGACGGCGGCCTTGGCCCGCGCGTACAGCGCCCGGATCTCGTCGGCGAGGCCGGTGGGGCCGGCTGACTGGGCGGTTCCTGCGCGTGCGGCGAGAGTCATGACTGTGACGCTAACCACCCGACGCGGGCGCGGGAAGGTCGCAAACGGGCGCAGAGTTGGCATTTTCGGACATCCGCCGCCCGGTGTTGCTACGGTCGGCCGATGGACTCCTCGCCGGTATGGGCGGTGCCGCGGGGCACCGAGGGCGTCCGCATCATGGTGGAGGGCGGGCTGGCCCACGGGATGACGACGACGGAGTGCCTGGCCGGCACGGGCCTCGATCCCGGCGACCTCCACGACGAGACCGCGCAGATCTGGGCGCACCAGGAGTTCACGGTGATCCGCACCCTGCTCGCGCGCCTCGGAGACCGGCCCGGGCTGGGGGCGGGCGTCGGTGCCCACTCCACCATCGGACGGACCGGCGTCATCGGCTTCATGATGCTCGCGGGCCCCACCGTGCGGGCGGCGATCGATCGCGCGATCCCCTATCTCGCCTTGTCCCCGACCCACGTGCAGTTCTCTCTCGAGGTGGACGGCCCGGACGGCGGGGCGGTCCTGGTCGCCGCCGACGACCAGATCCCCGCCGACGTGCGCACCTTCGTCGTGGAGCGGGACCTGGCAGGGTTGGCCGCGGCGTTCCGCGGTGCCCGGATCGACCTGGGGCCGGTCTCGCTCGAGACGACCCTCGGCCCGGAGAGCGCGGCGCTGGTCGGGCACGCGTGGGGCCTGGCGCCGGACACGGTCACGCCGCACGCCGCGCGCAACCGGCTGACCGTCTCGCGACAGGCCCTCGAGGCCGAGCTGCCGCAGGGCGACGAGAACACGGCGCGAGTGTTCGAGCGGCAGTGCCGCGAGCTCCTCGCCGACAGGCTCGCGCGGGTCGGCGTGGCCGGCCAGGTGCGCAGCCGGCTCCGGCACGAGCGCGGGACCTGGCCGTCGATGGCGGACGTGGCGGCGGAACTGCACGTCGATGTCCGCACCCTGCGACGCCACCTCGGAGCGGAAGGGACCTCGTATCGGACGCTGGTCGACGAGGTGCGGCATCAGCGGGCGCTCGAGCTGCTGGTGCACGACGTCCCGGTGGCCGAGGTGGCCGCCGAGCTGGGCTACTCCGAGACCGCGACCTTCTCCCGCAGTTTCCGCCGGTGGGAGGGTGTACAGCCGAGTCGCCGACGGGGGAGGTCGTCGTGACCGGGGAGGTCGGAGCGGCGTATTCGAGCCGCGCACAGGAGTACATCGACCACCTCGGTTCTATCGCGTCGGTCCACCCCTCGGACCTCGAGCTGGTCGCGCGCTGGGCGGATCAGCTCGACGGGCCGCTGATCGATGCAGGCTGCGGCCCAGGGCACTGGACGGGCCACCTGGCGGCCCGGGGCGTCGACGTGCGCGGAGTCGACCAGGTACCGGAGTTCGTGAGTCACGCCCGCCGAGCTCATCCCGGGTGTCGATTCGAGGTGGGTGACCTCGACGCGTTACCCCGGTCGCCCGGCGAGGTCGCCGGGATTCTCGCCTGGTACTCGCTCATCCACCACGAGCCGGCCACCGTGCGACCGACGCTGTTGCGGATGGCGCGGTGTCTGCGCCCCGGCGGCGGACTACTGCTCGGGTTCTTCCACGGTGCGGAGGTCGAACGGTTCGATCACGCCGTGGCCGGGGCCTACCGCTGGTCGGTTGAGGCCCTGTCGGAGGAGTTGCGGATGGCAGACTTCGAGGTGATCGAGACCTACACGCGGACCGGGCCGGGAGTCCGACCTCACGGCGCGATGGTCGCCCGCCTGATGTCCGCCCACGACGGGAGAGCCGAGTGACCCTGTTCGAGACCCTCAAGGACCGCTGCCGCCCCGAGTGGGAGGCGTACACGCGCCACGAGTTCGTCACCGAACTCGGGCGGGGGACGCTGCCGCTCGCGGTGTTCCGTGACTACCTCGTGCAGGACTTCCACTTCCTGGTGCAATTCGCCCGCGCCAACGCGCTGGCGGCCTACAAGAGCCGCACCCTGGCCGACATCACCGCCGCCCACCGGGCCACCGGCGCGATCCTCGCGGAGACCGAGCTACACCTGCGGCTCACCGAACGGTGGGGCATCCCGCGCGCCGAGCTCGAGGCCGCCGCCGAGAAGCAGGCCACCGTCGCCTACACCCGGTACGTGCTGGATTCCGGCATGGCGGGGGACCTGCTCGACCTGCATGTGGCGCTGGCCCCGTGCACGATCGGCTACGCCGAGATCGGCGCGCACCTGGTGCCCCGGCTCGCCGAGCACGACGGCGAGCACCCGTACGGCGAATGGATCTCCGAGTACTCGGGCGCGGAGTTCACCGCCGCCGCCCGCGCCGCGATCGAGCAGCTCGACGTGCTGTCCGAGGGCGGACTCACCGGCCGCCGCCTCGACGAGCTCACCGAGGTGTTCCGCACGGCCACCCGGCTGGAGATCGACTTCTGGCAGCAAGCGCTCGACAGCACAGGATGAGGCGCGGGCGTGACCGGGCGCGATCGGTCGCGGACTCTGTGGGACGTGGGTACGCACAGTCGTTCCTGAAAAATTACGGTGAAAGGACGACTACATGATCATTCTTGGCGCAATTCTCTTGATCCTCGGATTCCTCTTGGACATCCCCATCCTCTGGACGATCGGACTCGTGCTCATCGCGATCGGCGTCATCCTCGTCATCCTCGGTGCGGCAGGCCGCGCGGTCGGTGGACGTAAACACTGGTTCTGACACGCCGGGTCACATCTGACCCGGGGTGAGCACGAGCGTCCGGCGCACATCCCGCTAGTAGCGGGTGCGTCGGACGCTCGTCATTTACCCGTCTGCTGAGCCGGGTCAGGACGCGGCGGAGTGTTCCTTCGCCTTGAACCAGGTCGACACGTCGTCGGCCGCCCGTCGCACCGTGCCCCCGTCCGCACCGGCGGCGAGGACGTTGAAACTGTCGCGCACGCCGTGGAGGCCGGCCGGCTCGTGGGCCCCGGGCGTCCCGAATCCCATGCGCCAATCGGGGAAGCTGCGGTCGACGGTCGTCTCGGTGAGGATCACGCGGAGGTGGTGGTGCCGCTCATCGGCGATGATGTCGTCCAGGAGGGCATCGATCTCGGCCGGTGGGCCCTCGAGGAACTGCATGAAGCAGTCGTCCCGGAAGAGCAGGATGCCGGTGATCCCCACGCGACGATTGCGGTGCCTGGCAGTGCGCAGGATCGACTCGAAGTCCTCGGGCACCATCTGCCTGGTCGGCGTACTCGTGTACACGAGGTACTTGAGAAGGCCCTCGTCCGGCACCGCGGTCGGCTCGGCGTCGGAACGCATCGGGACCCCCGTTCTCGCCCGCGGCGAAGTACGACGTGCGCAGGCTGGTCAACGCACCTTCCCCCGGACTGTACGGCGTGCCCCTACAGCGGCAGGACGTCGACCTCGGCGCCGGACTCCAGTGAGGTGACGTCGGCGGGGATCTCGATCAACACGTCCGCCCGGGCCATCGAGGCCACGAGGTGCGAGCCGGGGCCCGAGACCGGATCGGCGGTGGGCCGGCCGTCGCCGTCCGCGGCCAGCGCCGCCCGCAGGTACTGCACCCGCCCGGCAGGCGAGGTGACGTCGCGGGACAGGCGGGCGCGGACGGGGCGGACCGGCGCGCGGCCGACGGCCTCGAGGATGACCGGCCGCAGGAGCACGACGAACGACACCATCGCGCTCACGGGGTTGCCCGGCAGGCACACCACGGGAGTGCCACGCCAGCTCGAGAGCCCCTGCGGGCCGCCGGGCTGCATGGCGATCGGGGCGAAACGGGCGCCCTCTCGGTCGGCGAGCACCTGGCGCACGACCTCGGCGTCGCCCATCGACACCGCGCCGACGGTCACCACGAGGTCGGCGTCCCCGGCGGCCGCGTCGAGAGTCGAGGTGAACGCCGCGCGGTCATCGCCGCTGATGAGCGTCGTGGTGACCTCGCAGCCGCACGCCTTGAGCGCGGCGGCCAGGGTGATCGAGTTGGACTCCCAGATCTGCCCGGGCGCGAGCGGCTGCCCCGGCGCCACCAGCTCGGAGCCGGTGGCCACCACCCCGACCCGCGGCCGCGGCCGAACATCGAGTCCCGACTCCCCGAGCGAGGCCGCCGCCGCAAGGTGCCGCGCCTGCAACCGCACCCCGGCGTCGATCACCACGTCGCCGGCCCGGACATCGTCCCCCGGGCGACGGATGAACTCGCCCCGCGACCGCGGCGCATGCACCAGGACGACAGTGGGGTCGGTCTCGCTCACGGTCGTGTCCTCGATGGGCACCACACAATCGGCACCCCGGGGGACGGGCGCACCGGTCATGATCTTGCAGGCCTCGTCGTCGTCGACATCGGGTCCCGGCCCGTCACCGGCGTGCACCGCCCCGACCACCGTCAGCCGCGCCGGCGAGTCGGGTCCCGCCCCCGCGACGTCAGCGGAGCGCACCGCGTACCCGTCCATCTGCGAGTTGACGAACAGCGGCAGGTCGACCGACGCCCGCAACGCCGCCGAGAGCACCGAGTCCGCGCACGCCGCGAGCGGCAGGTGCGTACTGCGGGCGGCCCGCTCGAGAACCGGCTCCAGGTGCGCACGCAGGAGCTCGCGGTACTCGGCGGGGGACGGGCGGCTCGGCCTGTCGGGCAGGGAGGTCATGTCACCACCGTAACCGCGTTGTACTGTGCCTACGGTCCGCGCGAGTGCGGCCGGAAGCAGCGAGAGTGGGGAAGAAGTGGGTCTCTGGTCGGTACACGGCGACGGCAAGAACATCAGACCCGGCGAGGTGGTCGCCCCCATGGAGCGGTTGAGCTGGCCGCGGACCATCGGGATCGGCGCCCAGCACGTGGTGTCGATGTTCGGCGCGACATTCGTCTTCCCCATCATCATGGGGCTCAACCCGCAGCTGGCGATCCTCTTCTCCGGCGTGTGCACCCTGCTGTTCCTCGCGGTGGTCAAGGGGCAGGTCCCCAGCTACCTCGGCACCTCGGTGGCATTCGTCGGCGCGGTCGCCGCGATCCGCGCGCAGGGCGGCACCAGCGCCGAGGTGACCGGCGCCATGCTCGTCGCCGGCGCGACGCTGCTGGTGGTGGGCCTGATCGTGCACGTCGTGGGCGGCCGCGTGGTCACCGCGATCCTGCCGCCGGTGGTGACCGGCGCCGTGGTGATGCTGCTCGGCTTCAACCTGGCGCCGGTGGTGGCGGAGACGTACTGGCCGCAGGACCAGTGGGTCGCACTGGCGGTGATGATCGTGCTGATCGGAATGACCGTGGGGCTCAAGGGCTTCGCCGGGCGGATCGCGATCTTCCTGTCCCTGGTCTTCGGCTACGTCCTGTCCTGGGTGCTCGACCTGGTCACCGGGCCCGAGAGCCCGCGCGTGGACTGGTCGGGAGTGTGGGACGCGCCGTGGATCGGGCTGCCGCCGATGACCGACGAGGCCGCCGGCGTGGTGGGTATCCACGCGCCCGACTTCTCGCTGGCGTTCGTACTGCTCGTGGTGCCGGGCGTCATCGCGCTCATCGCCGAGAACGCCGGGCACGTCAAGGCGATCGGCGAGATCACCCGCACCGAGACCGACGGCCTGATGGGCCGGGCCCTCGCCGCGGACGGCGCGGGAACCGTGCTGGCGACCTCGTTCGGTGGATCGGCGACGACGACGTACGCCGAGAACATCGGCGTGATGGCCGCGACCAAGGTGTACTCGACGGCCGCGTACGTGGTGGCCGCGCTGACCGCGATCGTGCTGGGGTGTTCCCCCAAGCTGGGGGCCGTGATCTCCGCGACCCCGGGCGGCGTGCTCGGCGGCATCACGGTGGTGCTCTACGGCATGATCGGCCTGCTCGGCGCCAAGATCTGGAAGGAGAACCGGGTCGACTTCGGCAACCCGCTCAACCTGGTGCCGGTGGCGGCGGGTGTGGTGATCGCGGTCGGCGACACGACCCTGCTCATCACCGACGACTTCCAGCTCGGCGGCATCGCGCTGGGCACCCTCGTGGTGGTCCTGGGCTACCACCTGGGACGGGCGATCGCGCCACAGCTGCGCGACCAGGCCGAGCGCGACGAGATCCACGAGCTCACGCTGCTGGGGCCGAACCCGGACGTCCCCGCCCCGGACGTCCCCACCCCACAGGGGCGCGCCGCGAACGGGGACACGGCGGGTAGGTGACCGGACGGGCGGTCGCGCGCCGCCTGACGGTGCCCCCTACACTCGGAGCCACGCGACCGCGGAGGGAGGTGGGCGCCGTGACCGAACCGGACACCCGCAGCCCCTCCACGCGCCCCGCTACCCCGCTGCTCGTCGACTCCTTCGGCCGCGTCGCCCGCGACCTGCGCGTCTCACTGACCGAGAAGTGCTCGCTGCGCTGCACCTACTGCATGCCCGAGGAAGGGCTGCCGCCCATCCCGGACGCCGCGCGGATGACCGCTGACGAGGTGATCCGGCTGGTCGCCCTGGCGCACCGCGAGCTGGGCGTGCACGAGGTCCGCTTCACCGGGGGCGAACCCCTCATGCGGGCCGACCTCGAGCGCATCATCGCCGGCACGCGGGCCGAGTGCCCCGACCTGCCGATCGCGATGACCTCCAACGGCGTGGGGCTCGAACACCGGGTCGGCGCGCTGGTCGAGGCCGGTCTGGACCGGATCAACATCTCCCTGGACACCGTCAACCGCCTCGAGTTCGCCCAACTCACCCGCCGGGACCGGCTGCCGTCCGTCCTGCGGGGCGTCCGGGCCGCGGTCGAGGCCGGCCTGGACCCGGTGAAGGTCAACGCGGTGCCCCTGCGGGCGACCCTGCCCGGAGCGCCCGACCTGCTGGAGTGGGCCCTGGCGGAGGGCGTGCAACTGCGCTTCATCGAGGAGATGCCGCTCGACGCCGACAACACGTGGTCGCGCGCCGAGATGGTGACCGCGCAGGACGTACTGGACTCCCTCGGCACCCGCTTCGACCTCGTTCCCGCCGGGCGCGAGGACCCGTCCGCGCCGGCCGAGATGTGGCGGGTCGCAGGACGCACCGTGGGAGGTGCGCCCGCGACGGTCGGGGTGATCGCGACCGTCACCCGGAACTTCTGCTCCGCCTGCGACCGGACCCGCCTCACCGCCGAGGGGACCGTGCGGTCGTGTCTGTTCAGCGACGACGAGACGGACGTCCTCGGGGTGCTGAGGTCGGGCGCGCCCGACCACGAGATCGCCGAGGTCTGGCGCGGCGCGATGTGGGGCAAGCAGGCAGGACACGGCATCGGCGGCACCGCCTTCCACAGGCCGCGGCGGTCGATGGGCGCCATAGGTGGTTGACGTGTCAGTGCCGGAGGATAGGGTTGACGTCGTGAGCAGGACACCGAGAGTGATCACCGTGGGGTACTACGCGGCCGCCGAGGACGCCGCGGGTACCGCCCGCGAACGGCTGCACACACAGGCCACGACCGTCGGGGAGTTGGCGCGGGAGGTCTGCGAGCGACACGGCGAGCCGCTGGCCAGCATCGTGACCGTGTCGTCGTTCCTCGTGGGTGAGGAGACGACCCGGGACCCCCACGCCTCGATCGACGGTGTCTCCGAGGTGGACGTACTGCCTCCCTTCGCCGGAGGCTGATCGGTGAACCGGGGCCGGGCTGTCAGCGCGTTCGCTCTCGCCCTGGCGTGCTCGGGAACCGTCGCGTGCGCCGAGCCGGAGCCCGACTCCCCCGTCATGACCCTCGGGGTCGCCGCCTCGCCGTCCCTGTCCGAGGCGTTCACCGAGATGGTCGACGTCTTCGAGGACGAGCACCCCGGGGTCCGGGTGAGCCTGGAACTGGGCCGCTCCGACACGATCGCCGAGGGGATGCCCGCCCGCGACGACATCAACGTCTTCGCCTCCGCGGACGAGGGCTCCATGCAGTGGCTCGTCGATACGGGAGTGGCGGTCGAACCGGTGGTGTTCGCGCGCAACCACGTCGTCGTCGCGGTCCCGTCCGGCAACCCGCGCCAGGTCACCGGCCTCCGCGACCTGGAACGGCCCGACCTGCGGGTGGGGCTGTGCGAGCTGGACGTCCCCTGCGGTCGCGCGGCGGAGTCGCTGTTGGCCGTGGCGGGCGTGGCCACCCCGCCGGGGGTCCCCCGTGATCCGAGTTCGCGCGCGCTCGCGGCCCGCCTGGCGGACCATGAACTCGACGTGGGCATCGTCTACCGCACCGATGTCGCCGCGTCCCACGGCTGGGTCGCGCTGGCCGAGGTCGACCAGCGCGACTGGGAGCTGGCGCAGGACGCCGGCACGACGCGGTACACGGTGGCCAGGATCCCGGGTGCCGAGGACGGACCGGACGCCGGGGCCGAGCGCGCGGCCGCGAGCGAGTTCCTCGAGTTGGTGACGTCGGACCGCGGCCGTCGCGCCCTCGAGAACGCCGGGCTGGCGCCGTTGCCGCAGTAGGCGTCTGCGCGGTTCGGGGCGGCCCTAGACTCGGCGGTATGGACACCGCGGCACCCCGGACCCCGTCCCGGCGGAAGGGGTCGTGGCACCGCCGGGCGACCCGGCCCGTGCAGCTGTGGATGATCGCCCTCGTGCTGCTGGGTGTGGTCCACCGGTGGGTGCCCGCCGCGACGTGGACGATCGTCCACGTCTTCACCCTGGGCCTGCTCACCAACTCGATCCTCGTGTGGGGCCAGCACTTCACCGAGACCCTGCTGCACCGGCGACCCCCGGAGGCGTCACGCGCGCTCCAGGTGCGCAGGATCATGCTGCTCAACGCCGGGATCGTGGTCCTGGTCGTGGGCATGATCGGGTCGTGGCCGATCCCGATCGTCACCGGCGCCACGGTCGTGGGCGGCGCGGTGGCCTGGTACGTCGTGGACCTGGTCGGGCAGCTGCGGGCGGCGGAACCGACCCGGTTCCGGCCGATCGTCCGGTACTACGCCGTGGCGGCCGCGTTCCTGCCCGCCGGGGCGGTGGCCGGTGCCTTCATGGGGGTCGGCGTCCCGGGGGAGTGGGCCGTCCGCCTGCACGCGTTCCACCTCGCGGTCAACGTCCTGGGGTTCGTCGGGATCACCGTCCTGACCACCCTGGTGACCTTCTGGGCGACGGTACTGCGCACCCCCATGGCCGCCGGTCAGGACGCGGCAGCGGTCCGGTCCCTGGGGGTGATGTCGGTCGCGGTGGTGGTGGCCGCGGCGGGCTCGCTCGCGGGCGTGACGCCGGTGACCGCCACGGCACTGGGCGTGTACCTGTTGGCCGTGCTGTGGCACCTGGTCCACCTCGTCCGCACCGCGCGCACGGCGCCGCCGCGGGAGTTCGCCTCGATGAGTATCGCGTGTGGGCTGGTGTGGTTGCCGGTGTCGTTGGGGTGGGCGACGTGGCTCGTCGCGACCGGCAGGATCGGCGAACTGGGACAGGTCACGACCCCGCTGCTCGCCGGTGCGGCCGCCCAGATCCTCTTCGGGGCGATGAGTTTCCTCATGCCCACCGTGATGCGGGGTGGTCCGGCGGCGGTGCGGGCGGGGATGGTGGAGATGAACCGCCTGGTCGCCTTCCGCCTCGTCCTGGTCAACGCCGGCCTGGCCGTCTTCCTCGTGCCCGGTGGGACCAGTTGGACCCGGGTCGTCGGCTCCACGCTGGCGTTCGGAGGGTTCGCGCTGTTCCTGCCGGTGATGATCCGCGCCGTCCGCGCGCAGTTGGCCGTCATCCGGGGCGCGGCCGCGGCCCGCGAGGCCGGGGAGAAGCCCGCCCGCGTCACCCCGGGCACGTCCCGGCCGGAGATCGCGCCCGGCCGTCGGCGGAATCTGGTCGGCGCGCTGTCCGCCGCGCTGGTGGTGGTCCTCGCCACGGGGGCCGCGCTCGCCGCCGACCCGTCCTCGCCACTCCGCCGCACCGGTCAGGCCGCGTCGGTCACCCCGACCGGGAACACGACGACCGTGCAGGTCACGGCGGTGGGGATGAGGTTCGAACCGAACACGGTGACGGTCCCCGCCGGCGACCGGCTGGTGATCGAACTGACGAACGACGACGACACGACGGTGCACGACCTGTACCTGACCAACGGGGCCGGCTCGGGCAGGGTCGACCCGGGCGGAACCGCCACGGTGGACGCCGGCGTGGTCGGGCGTTCCCTCGAGGGATGGTGCACGATCGCCGGGCACAGGGCGATGGGCATGACCTTCCAGGTCCGGGTCGAGGGCGGTGATCCCGCCGCCGGGCACGACGCCCATGGTGGGGCCGGGGGCGCCGCGGGCATCGCCCCCGCCGAGGCGATCGACGTGCTGGCCCCGCCCTCCGACGAGTTCGTGACCCGCGACCCGGCCCTCGCACCCGCCCCGACGGGCCGCGAACACCGGATCACCCTCACGGTCGAGGAGACCACCGGCGAACTCGCGCCCGGGGTGGTGCGGCCCGTGTGGACCTACAACGGCGGGCTGCCGGCCCCGACCCTCCGCGGCACGGTGGGTGACACGTTCATCGTCACCCTCCGCAACGAGGGGACCATCGGACACTCGATCGATTTCCACGCCGGCGACGTCAGTCCCGACGAGGTGATGCGGACGATCCCGCCGGGCGAGGAGCTGGAGTACCGGTTCACCGTGACTCGGGCCGGCGCCTGGCTCTACCACTGTGCGACCGCGCCCATGAGCGGCCACGTCGCCGCGGGGATGTTCGGCGCGCTCATCGTGGACCCGCCGGGCCTGACCGAGGTGGACCGCGAGTACGCCCTGGTCCAGTCCGAGTCGTACCTCGGTGCCGAGGACGAGCCGTTCGACTCCGGCAAGATCGCGGCCGGGCAGCCCGACCTGGTGATGTTCAACGGGCACGCGACCCAGTACCGGCGGGACCCGCTGACCGCCCGGGTCGGCGAGACCGTGCGCGTGTGGGTGGTGGCGGCCGGACCGAGTGACGGGACGAGCTTCCACGTGGTGGGGTCACAGTTCGACACCGTGTACAAGGAGGGCGCCTACCTGCTGCGGGACGGGCGGGACGCCTTCGGCAGTGGGAACGGGGGCGCACAGGCGCTCGACCTGGCCCCGTCGCAGGGCGGGTTCGTGGAGATGACCTTCGTCGAGCCCGGGCGCTACACGTTCGTGGACCACTCGTTCGCCGACGCCGAGAAGGGCGCGGCGGGCTTCCTCGACGTCACTGAGTAGGCGCCCCGGCCGGCGGTCCCGCGGGGGTGGGTGACGCATCACGGAATAGGCGAGCGGGTGGGCCGGTTGATATAGATGACACATCACGCAACCGCGATGCCGAGAGCAAGGAGGGCACCATGCCCGTCTACGTCCAGAACCCCGATCCCCGCAGCCTGGCCGAGCGCCCGGCCGACGACCTGCTCGCGGCGGACACGCGCATGGGCGCGGTCGAACTCCTGGTCCGGGACCTGGACTCGATGATCGCGTTCTACGCCGACGGCGTGGCCCTGGACGTGCTCGAGCAGGCCGGCGAGACCGCCGTGCTCGGCCGGGCGGGTCGACCGATCGTGCGGATGCGCCGCATGCCCGAGCTGCCGCCGCGCAGGCAGGGGCAGGCCGGACTGTTCCACACCGCGGTGATGTTCGACGACGAGCCGTCGCTGGCCGCGGCCGTCGCCTCGGTCGCCCGGCATGCGCCGAGATCCTTCACCGGCAGCGCCGATCACCTCTACAGTCAGGCGTTCTACTTCGACGACCCCGAGGGCAACGGTGTCGAGCTGTACACCGACCGGCCCCGCGACACCTGGGCCACCGAGCCCCACGGGTTGCTGAAGGTGGCCACCAACCCGCTTGACCCCAACGCCTTCCTGCGCACGCACCTCACCCCGCCGGTCGCCGGTTCGTCGATCGGGACGTCCGCGGCACTGGGGCACGTCCACCTCCAGGTCGGCGACATCGGGACAGCCCGCGACTTCTACGTCGACGCCCTCGGCTTCGAGGTGATGAGCGACGTCGGTTCGGCACTGTTCATCGCCGCCGGCGGGTACCACCATCACATCGCGGTCAACACCTGGGGCACGGCCGGCGCCGGCCCGCGCGCGGCGGCCCTGGGCCTGGGCCGGGTGAACATCGAGCTGCCCACCGCGGACGATGTCGACGCACTCCGGCAGCGACTGGCCGACCACCGGATCGAGACACGTCACGACGGCGCGGTCCTGCGATTCGACGACCCGTGGGGGACCGTCATCGAGGTCGGGGTCGAGCGGGCCTGACCCCGGTCCCCGGCGTGGTCAGACCCAGTCGACGGACAGCGGGGAACGACGTCCCCACCCGACGGTCTGTAACAGTGGTTCGTCCAGCTCCAGGGCAGGGTACCCGAGGCACAGGTAGGCCAGAGGGCGTGCGCCCGGCGGAAGCCGCACGCTGTCGGAGAGATGGCCGGGTTCCACGAGACTCACCCATCCCATACCGAGGCCTTCCGCCGTCACCGCCAGCCACAACAGGGTGATCGCGGCGACCACGCTGTACTCGGTCGCCGCCGGGACGCTGGTGGTCCCGAGGATCGGACCCGGCGGCGGCACATGGCTGACCACCAGGCCCACGGGCGCCTGGAGGATGCCCTCCAGGCGGAGCGAGTCGTACAGTTCGCGGCGTTCGCCGCCGAACCGTTCGGCCTCGGCGGCGCGGACCGCGCGGAAGCCGTAGTGGATGTGTTCCCGTACGGCGCGGTCCTCGACCACCGTGACGTGCCACGGCTGGCTCAGTCCGACACTCGGCGCGACCGCGAAGACCTCGAGCAGTCGCTCGATGGTCTCCCGCGCGACCGGTGTCGGGTGGAAGTGACGATGGTCGCGGCGGGTCGACAGGATGCGCCACAGGGCGTCGCCGTCACTTCTCATATCCGTACTCCTCGGACTCCACTCTCGGCCGGTCGCGGTAGGGGCCCACCGACTCTAGACTGGCGCCCCCGGACATGGAGGTACACGATGGCATTCCTACGCAATGCACTGAGGAGCGGGATCGCGCTCAAGGCCGTACAGGTGGTCAAGCGCGAGGCCTCGAAGCCCGAGAACCAGCGCAAGGCCCGCGAGTTCGCGGAGAAGATGCGCAACCGCCGGCGCTGACGGTTCGACCCGTCCCGCCCCTGACGGCGGGGCGGGTTCGGCACCGCCACTCCGGCCCGTCATGTCGGGACCCGCGTGACCCGCGGGAGTCTGGATCGGATCATGCCGACGAGCGCGATGAGCCAGGCCGCGACCGCGACCCACATCCACGTCTCGCCGATCCAGGCGACGATCGGCAGGTCGTCGGCCCGCCCGAGGTACATCCCCGCGACGGCGTACATGCCGAGCGGGAAGACGATCGACCACCAGGTGGGTTCGAATCGGAACGGCACCCTCTTGATCCCGTGACGCCACACCCCCACCGCCACCAGGGCCGGGATGAGCCAGGTGGCGAAGCACCAGAACACCACGACCAGGCCCGCGACGAGTCCTCGCACGGCGTCGACCATCGGGGCGCTGGACATCTCCACGATCCGTGCGCCGGCGACGACGGTGATCGCCACCGCCCCCATCGAGACCCAGTACGGGGGATCGAGCTCCCGCGGATCCAGCGGGTAGAGCATGAGCCGGAGCGAGACGAACACCGCGCACGCCACGTAGAGGACGACGCCGACCGACCAGGACGCCACGGCCACGATCGCGAGGGCGTCGCGGGCCGACTCGAAGTGGGGCTCCAGGGTCGCCGCGGCGACGGCCACCGACTGGCTGGCGACGACCCAGATGAACCAGGTGCCGTTGGCCTCCGCGACCACGGGGCGCTCGTCGCGGGACAGGACCGCGACCCAGGGGACCGTGTAGCCGAGCACGATCCAGACGGCCGCGCCGACGCAGAGGAGCGCCACGGACGCCACGAGCAGGTGCCGCCCCGCGAGCGCCACCGCGAGAACGTTCGTCCCCGCGACGAACGTGAAGAAGAGGAACGCGGTGCGGGAGTCATGCAGGTCGGCGACGACCTCGGCGCGGAAGGCGATCAGCCGCCACAAGGTGAGGAGCACGAGGATCCCGTACTCGATCGCGGTGAGCACGATCAGGATCACGGACACCGTCTCCCAGCCCCGCTGCCCGGCTCCCACGGCGACGATCCCCGTCGCCATGACCATGGCGAAGTACCCCGGAGACAGTCGCGCGGGCGTCGGGAGGCTGCGTGACCGGGTCACCTCAGTGACGTGGTACGCGGCTCGATCCGGACCGGGCCCGCCCGGCGCCGATCTCGCGGCTCACGTCGCCGACGTCCTCGCGCATCCAGCCCCGGCGGTACGGGCGGTTGCCGAACTGGCCTGCCGGACGCGACCGGTACACGACGTAGGGACGCCACAGGTAGCCGATCGGCGCGGAGAACACGTGGACCAGGCGGGTGAACGGCCAGATGGCGAACAGCAGGAACGCCACGATCGCGTGCAGCTTGAACGACATGGGCGCGGACAGCATCAGTGCCGGATCGGGCTGGAACCAGAAGATGCCTCGGAACCACACCGACAGCTCCTCGCGGTAGTCGTAGTGGCTGAGGATGTTGCCGACGATGGTGTTGGCCATGCCCAGGAAGATCGTCGCGGCCAGGAAGACGTACATGACCTTGTCGTTGACGGTCGTGGCGGAGAAGACCGGCCCGACCGTGCGGCGACGGTAGATGAGGATCACGAGTCCGACCACGGTGCAGAAGCCGGCGATCGCCCCGGTGATCACCGCGATCCAGTGGTAGGCGTCGTTGCTGATGCCCACGGCCTCGGTCCACGACTTGGGGATGACCAGGCCGATGATGTGGCCGCCGACCACGAAGAGGATGCCGAAGTGGAACAGCGGGCTGCCCCAGCGGAGCAGGCGCGACTCGTAGAGCTGACTGGAACGGGTGGTCCACCCGAACTTGTCGTAGCGGTACCGCCACCAGTGGCCCACGACGAAGATCGCCAGGCACACGTACGGCAGGATCACCCAGAGGAAGATGTCCAGGATCGTCACCTCGGCTGCAGTCGTTCCGATCATGGCCGGGCCCCGCTTTCCAGGTAGGACGAGGAGGTGAACGCCTCCAGGCCGACTTCCTCGTCGGGCGGCCCCTGGGCGACGAGTCTGCTGACGGCGTCGCGGTCGTGCCCGCCGATAGCCGGGAGGGTGGCCGAGACGGTCTCCAGCGCGCCGGTCCAGGGCGAGCCGCGGTCGGCCAACGAGATCCGCAGCAACTCGAGACCGGCGCGGTGCTGGACGAGCAGTGCACGGCAGCCGTCGAGATCGCACTGCGCACCGAACTCGAGGACCACGCCGAGGTGGTCGGGGAGCTCCCCGGCCCCGAGTTCGGCACCGGCCGCCTTGTACGTCTCGATGAAGTCGACGAGTGCGGTGCCGCGCTTGCGAGTGTCCCCGTACCGGTAGTAGGTCAGGTAGAGGCAGCAGCGGCGCCGCATGTCGAACGTCTCCACGTACTCCGACTGCAGGTCGTCGAGGGGAGTCGACTCCAGATGGTCGACCAGACCCAGCAGTGGCCGCGCGACGGCGCCCCGCTCCCCGGCCAGTTCGCGCACGAGCGGGAGCCGGTCGATCAGCTCGGCGGTCGGGTAGTCGATCAGCAGTGAGACGGCCTGGTAGAGCGCGGGGTCGCCGGGCGCGCCGCGGCCCACCGCCGGCCCGCTGCCGGGACCCACCGCCCGACGCACCCGCGCGAACAGGTCGCTCCCGAAGCCGGTTCCGGCCAGGAATTGTGCACCCATCGCGTTAGTCCTTGCTTCCGGGGAACAGGCCGCCCGTGCCGAGACCGTCCCAGTTGAGGAGGTTGACCCTTCTGGACTTGTCGCCCGGCGACGCGATGGTGTCCGAGGTCTGCCGCTGTTTGAGGGCGTGGAAGCTCTCGACGGCGATCGGCAGGGCCTGGTCACCCGAGCCCTCGCCGAACGGCCCGGACTCGCCCATCATCCCGGGCCCGCCCTCGTAGTCCAGGCTGCACTCGGTGGCCAGTTCCTCCAGCGAGTGGGCCTGTTCCTGGTGGGCGGTGGGGATCACGTAGCGCTCGTCGTAGTGGGCCAGGGCCAGGAGTCGGTACATGTCGTAGACGTCCTCCTCGGTCATCCCGACGGCGTCGCAGATCTCCGCACGGGGTTCGCGGCCGAGGTTGATGTCACGCATGTAGGTGCGCATCGCGGCCAGTCGGTTGAGCACCACCTGGATGGCGTCCACGTCGCCCGCGGTGAACAGCTCCGCGAGGTATTCCATGGGGATGCGCATGGTGTCGATGGCGCCGAAGAGGGTGTCGGCGTCCTCGCCGTCACCGCCGTCCGCGGCGACCCGGTCGACGATGGGCGACAGCGGCGGGACGTACCAGACCATCGGCATGGTGCGGTACTCCGGATGCAGCGGCAGGGCCACCTCGAACCGGGAGATGAGCTGCCAGATCGGCGACCGCTGGGCGCCCTCGACCCAGTCGTCCGGGATGCCGGCCTCGCGGGCCGCGGCGACCACCTCGGGATCGTTCGGGTCGAGGAAACACGAGCGCTGCGCGGCGAGCAGCTTGTGCTCGTCCGGCTCGGAGGCCGCCTCGAGCACCCTGTCGGCGTCGTAGAGGATGAGTCCGATGTACCGCAGGCGTCCCACGCACGTCTCCGAGCACACGGTGGGGATGCCCACCTCGACGCGGGGGAAGCAGAACGTACATTTCTCGGCCTTGCCCGTGCGGTGGTTGAAGTACACCTTCTTGTACGGGCAGCCGGTCACGCACTGGCGCCAGCCGCGGCAGCGGTCCTGGTCCACCAGGACGATGCCGTCCTCGACCCGCTTGTACATCGCGCCCGACGGGCACGAGGACACGCACGACGGGTTGAGGCAGTGCTCGCAGATGCGCGGCAGGTAGAACATGAAGGTCTCGGAGAACTCCGCCTTGATCTCCTCGCTCACCTTGGCCAGGATCGGGTCGTCCTTCAGGTGGGTGGGGGAACCGCCCAGGTCGTCGTCCCAGTTGGCGGACCACGAGATCTTCATCGGCTTGCCGCTGATGAGCGAGTACGGCCGGGCTACCGGCGTGTGCTCCTGCAGGGGCGAGGACACGAGCGTGTCGTAGTCGTACGTCCACGGCTCGTAGTAGTCGTCGATCGACGGCATTGTGGGGCTGGAGAAGATCTGGAGCAGCTTCTTCATCCGCCCGCCGGCCTTGAGCCTGAGCTGGCCGTTCTTGCCGAGTTCCCAGCCGCCCTTCCACCGCTCCTGGTCCTCGTACGTCCGGGGATACCCCTGCCCGGGTCGGGTCTCGACGTTGTTCCACCACATGTACTCGGTGCCGGACCGGTTGGTCCACGCCTGCTTGCAGGTCACCGAGCAGGTGTGGCAGCCGATGCACTTGTCCAGGTTCATCACCATGGACATCTGGGCCATGACGCGCATCAGTACTGCACCTCCTGGGAGCGACGGCGGATGACCGTCACCTCGTCACGTTGGTTTCCGGTGGGGCCGATGTAGTTGAACGCGTAACTGAAGTGCGCGTACCCGCCGATGAGATGGCTCGGTTTGATGAGGATGCGGGTTGCCGAGTTGTGGATACCGCCGCGCTTGCCCGACGCCTCCGCGATCGGCACGTCGACCACGCGGTCCTGCGCGTGGTGCATGTAGACCGTTCCGGCCGGCATGCGGTGGGAGACGATGGCGCGGGCGACGACGACGCCGTTGCGGTTGACCGCCTCGATCCAGTCGTTGTCCACGACGCCGATGAGCTCGGCGTCCTCCTTGCTGATCCAGATGGTCGGCCCGCCGCGGGACAGGCTGAGCATGAGGAGGTTGTCCTGGTACTCCGAGTGGATCGACCACTTGTTGTGCGGGGTGAGGTAGCGGACGGTCAGCGCCGCGCCGCCGGACCCGTCATCCGAGCCGAGGACGGGCTCGCCGTAGAGCTGGTGCATGTTGAGCGGCGGCCGGTACACCGGCAGTTGCTCGCCCATCTCGGCCATCCAGTCGTGGTCCATGAAGAACTGCATCCGCCCGGTGAGCGTGTGCCACGGCTTGAGCCGCTCGACGTTGATGACGAACGCGCTGTACCGCCGGCCGCCGTGCTCGGACCCCGACCACTCGGGGGACGTGATGACCGGCTGGGGCCGGGACTGGGTGTCCGCGAAGGTGATGCGCTTGCCCTCCTCGCCCCGCGACAGGTCCGCCAGCTCGCGGCCGGTCCGGGCCTCGAGCTGCTCGAACCCCTGCGTCGCCAGCCGTCCGTTGGTCGTCCCGGACAGGGTGAGGATCGCCTCGCACATCCGGATGTCGGTGTCGAGCCGCGGTCGACCCTTCCCGACGCCCTTGCGGGTCTCGCCGTTTGACTTGAGCAGGACCCCGATCTCCTTGTCGGGTTTGAGCATGAGTCCCTTGACGGGCATGCCGACCTCCTCCGCGAGCGGGCCGAGCGACCCGAACTTCTCCCCGAGCAGGCGGTAGTCGCGCTCGACCGCGGTGATCTTGGGGAAGTTCTTCCCCGGGACGGGCTCACACGAGCCGTCCTTCCAGTCCGAGACCGTGCCGCCCGGGTTGGCGAGCGCGTCCGGGGTGTCGTGCCCCAGCGGCGTCGCCACCACATCGGTCCGGATGTCGAGGTGACCGTGGCTGAGCTCGGAGACCTTCTCGGCTAGGAGGCGGAACGTCTCGAAGTCCGTCTTGGTCTCCCACGGCGGGTTGATGGCGGCGTTGAACGAGTGCACGAAGGGGTGCATGTCCGTCGACGACAGGTCGTGCTTCTCGTACCAGGTGGCCGCGGGGAACACCAGGTCGGAGAACAGGGTCGTGGACGTCATCCGGAAGTCGAGCGTGGTGAGCAGGTCCAACTTGCCGTCCTCGGCGTCCTCCCGCCACACCATGTCCCGCCCGCGGTGGCCCTCCGGCGCCTGGTCGGCGCGCAGTGACGAGTCGGTGCCCAGCAGGTGCTGGAGGAAGTACTCGTCACCCTTGGCCGACGACCCGAGCAGGTTGGAGCGCCACACGGTGAGCACCTTGGGCGCGTTGCCGGGGCCGTCCGGGTCCTCGGCGGCGAACCGCAGTGACCCGTCCTTGATCCGGCCCACCACGTGATCGGCCGCCGGCACCCCGGCGTCGGCGGCCTCCGCGCCCAGGTCCAGCGGGTTGGCGTCGAAGGTCGGGTAGGACGGCATCCAGCCCAGCCGGGCCGACATCGCGACGAGGTCCGGGGTGCTCAGGCCGGCGAAGCGGTTCTCGCCGGTGGCGGCGGTCAGGACGTCGGCCCCGTAGGAGTCGTACTTCCACTGTCCGGTGTGCAGGTAGAAGAAGGCGGTGGCGATCATCTGCCGGGGCGGGCGCGACCAGTCCAGGCCCATTCCCACCTGCTGGAACCCGGTCAGCGGCCGGACCTTCTCCTGCCCGACGTAGTGGGCCCAGCCGCCACCGTTGACACCCTGCGTCCCGGTGAGGATGGTCAGCGCCAGGAAGGCCCGGTAGATGACGTCGGAGTGGAACCAGTGATTGGTGCCGGCGCCCATGAGGATCATGGACCGGCCGCCGGACTCGAGGGCGTTGCGGGCGAACTCGCGACCGATCCGCTCGGCCTGGGCGGCCGGCACGCCGGTGTGCTGCTCCTGCCACGCCGGGGTGTAGGGCTCGAGGTCGTCGTAACCGCTCGGCCAGCTGCCCGGCAGGCCCTGGCGGGCCACGCCGAACTGCGCCATCATCAGGTCCAGGACGGTGGTGACGCGCAGGTCCTCGCCGTCGTCACCCCTCACCGTCCGGTAGGGCACGCCGCGGGTGATGGTCCCGGCGTCGCCACGCACGGTGTCGAAGCGGGGCAGGACGACCTCGGCGGTGCCCTCCAGGGTGTCGAGCAGACTCAACGCGGGGTCGATGTCACCCAGGTCGAGGTTCCAGTTCCCGGCACCCTGCTCGCCGAACCGGTCGCCCAGGGTGCCGTTCGGGACCACCGGGCGCCCGGTCACGGCGTCCATGAGGACGGTCTTGTTCGCGGCGTTCTCCCCGGGGGCCGCCTCGAGCACGCCGTCGGCGAGCATGTCCGCCGTGACGAACTTGTGCGGGACCACCGACCCGTCCCCGCGCGTGCGCAGGGTGATGAGGAACGGCAGATCCGTGTACTTCTTGGCGTACGACTCGAACTCCGGCGTGGACCGGCGGGCGTAGAACTCGGTGAGGACGACGTGCACCATCGCCATGGCGAGGGCGCCGTCGGTGCCGGGGTGCGGGTGCAGCCACTCGTCGGCGAACTTGGTGTTGTCCGCGTAGTCGGGGGAGACCACCACCACCTTCTGGCCCCGGTAGCGGGCCTCGGTCATGAAGTGGGCGTCCGGGGTGCGCGTGACGGGGACGTTGGAGCCCCACATGATGAGGTAGGACGAGTTGAACCAGTCCGCGGACTCTGGGACGTCGGTCTGGTCGCCGAACACCTGGGGCGAGGCCACGGGCAGGTCCGCGTACCAGTCGTAGAACGACAGCATGGAGCCGCCGAACAGCTCGATGAAGCGGGAGCCGGCGCCGAACGAGGCCATGGACATCGCCGGGATGGGCGAGAACCCGGCGACGCGGTCCGGGCCGGAGGTCTTGGCCGTGTAGACGTGGGCGGCGGCGGCGATCTCCATCGCGTCCTCCCACCGGCAGCGCACCAGTCCGCCGTGGCCGCGGGCCCGCTTGTAGTAGGCGGTCTTCTCGTGGTCCTCGACGATCGAGGCCCACGCGTCCACCGGGTCGGAGTGCTCCGCGCGGGCCGCGCGCCACAGCTCCATTAACCGACCGCGGATGTAGGGGTAGCGCACGCGGGTGGGGGAGTAGGTGTACCAGGAGAAGGCGGCGCCGCGCGGGCAGCCGCGGGGCTCGTAACCGGGCATGTCGTCGCCGATGTCCGGGTAGTCGGTCTGCTGCGACTCCCAGGTGATGATCCCCTCCTTGACGTACACCTTCCACGAGCACGAGCCCGTGCAGTTGACGCCGTGCGTGGAGCGGACGACCTTGTCGTGACTCCAGCGGTCGCGGTAGAACACGTCCGACTCCCGCCCGCCGGAGTGCGTGACGGTCCGCAGGTCGTCGGAGGCCTCCCCCCGGCGGAAGAACCGGCCGGCCCGCAGCAGGGCATCGGAGGCGGGGCCGTCCATCCGACCGGACCCGGTGCCGCGGCCCTCCGGCGTCGGCGAGGCGGGGCGGGGGGAGTCGATGCTGGTCATGCCGGGGTCCTTTCCGTGGCGGCGGGCTCACTGCGACGGGTACGGAGGAACCACAGCCAGGTGAGGGCGGCGGTGGCGATCGAGAGGACGAAGAGCAGGAGCAGCCCGACGCGGTAGTTGCCGTGGGCGGTCCAGAAGTAGCCGAGCAGCAGCGGGGGGACGAAGCCGCCGAGGCCTCCGACGGCACCGACGATGCCGGTGACCGACCCGACCGCGGTGGGCTCGACCAGTTCGGCCACCAGGGCGAACACGGCGCCGGAGGCGGTGCCCAGCGACGCGGCCATGAACAGGAAGACCGCCGTCCCGACGGGGTAGAAGGTGCCGGCATCCGCGCTGACGAGCGGCATGCGCTCCGTCGCGGCGGCGGCCATCAACCCGGTGACGGTGTAGCTCACGATGAGCACCCAGGCGCCGGGGAACCTGTCGGCCAGCGCGCCGCCGAGGGGTCGGCAGGCCACCGCGATCACCACGAACACGGCGGTCCGCAGGGCCGCGTCCTCCGTCTCCAACTCGTAGAAGTTGTGCAGGTACGTGGGCAGATAGACGGAGAACGCCACGAACCCGCCGAAGCCCATCGCGTAGAGCCAGGCCAGTTTGAGGGTGACGGGACGGGCGAGGGTCCTGGCCGCCTTGACCACCCAGTTTCCCTGGGCGGGCGTCCAGGTCGGCGAGTTCTTTAGGAGCATCCGGGCGACGACCGCGTACACGGCCAGCAGGATCGCGACCAGGACGAACGGCGCCTGGTCGCCGAACGCCTCGCGGAGCCGCAGGGTCGTGAACGCGGCGATGGCCGTGCCGCCCATGCCGGCGCCGAAGATGCCGATCGCCGTGCCGCGCCGGTTCGGCGGGAACCAGGAGTTGACGGCGGGGACGCCGACGGCGAACGAGGTGCCGCCGATGCCCAGGAAGAATCCGCCGATGAGCAGGACGGTCAGGCTGTTGTCGACGAACCCGACGAACAGGGTGGGGAGGATCGTCAGCGCGGCGATCAGCGGGAACATCGTGCGGCCGCCGAGGCGGTCGGTGAGCGCGCCGACGGGGATCCGGCCGAGTGACCCGACCACGACCGGCAACGCCACGACGAGCGATTGTTGGAACGACGTCAGTCCCAACTGGTCCTTGTACGTCGCGCCCAGCGGTCCCATCAGGGCCCACGCCCAGAAGGTGAGAAGGAATCCCGAGAAGCACAGGGCCAGTGCGAGGTTCGCTTTCCCCGGGTCGGGGACGACAGGGGGCCCCGCATCGCGGGTCGCGGAATCTGGTGCTGAGGACACCATGGGTCCTTTCGCGTCGGCTCTCGCTGCGTCGGATCTGTGTTTTGTCTCGCTGCGCCGGGCCAGTTCGAGGGGGAACCGCCCGGACCCCGAGTGTCTGCCAGATCGCGGCGAGTGTCCGCGAGTTCGTCCACACGCCCACGAGTTGTTACAGGTCAAATACACTCGGGCACGCGCCTTTCGGGGCTGCGCGTGGGCCCGGACGGAGGCCATCCGGGCCCACGCCGGCGGGACTACACCAGCCAGTCGTTCGGGGCGAACAACTCCGCGTGGAGCCGCTCGGCGGGCACGCCGGCCTCGAGGAACTGCGGGCGCAGTGACTGGAGGAAGCCGGTCGACCCGCAGAGGAAGACGTGCGCCCCCTCGGGGAGTTCGACCGTCGCCAGGTCCATGAATCCCGGGTGGACCGCGCCCGGGCCGGCGACGGTGTCCGCCCCCTGCTCGTACCAGGTGTGCACCTCGGCGTCGGCGAGCAGCGAGGACTCGCCCGCGACCTCCTCGGCGAGGACGTGGTCGGCCGGCGATCGGTCGGCGTGCAGGACGAGCACGCGACGGGTGTCCTCCGTCGCCGACAGGTGGGCGACCATCCCGAGCATCGGGGTGATGCCGATCCCGGCCGAGCAGAGGACCACGGGCGCGGCGTCCTGGTCGCGGCCGATCCCGGCGGCGTCCAGGACGAGGTCGCCGAACGGGAGGGTGACTTGGATCGTGGTGCCGACCTCGGCGTGGGCGTGCAGCCAGCCCGAGACCTCGCCGGCGGGGCAGCCGAGCCCGCCCCGGACCTCGGCGTCGACCCGGCGGACACCGATGCGCCACGTGCCCTCGCCCGGTGCCGTCGACAGGGAGTACTGACGCAGCTGGCGCGCGCCGTCGGGGAGGACCACGCCGACGGAGGTGTACTGGCCCGGGCGGAAGTCGGGCAGCGGCTCGCCGTCGGGACCACCGAGGGTGAACACGGCGACCGAATCCGTCACGTCCTCCCGGGCGATCACGGTGGCGATGCGGAAGACGTCCCCCGGTTCCACCTGCGCCTCGGCGTAGAGGGCCTTCTCGAAGTCCACCAGGACGGCGGCCATGATCCAGTAGACCTCGTCCCACGCCGCCGCGACCTCCGGGGTGATCGCCTCGCCCAGGACCTCCACGATCGCGCCGAAGAGGTGGTCGTGGACCACCTGGTACTGGTCGGGGGTGATGCCGAGGCTCGCGTGCTTGTGCCCAATCCGGGAGAGCATGTCGACCGGGCTCCGGCCGTCCACCAGCAGGGTGGCGAAGGTCGCGATCGACGCCGCGAGCGCGCGCTGTTGGGCGCCCAGCTTCTGGTTGCCGCGGTTGAAGGTGTCGCGGAGGAGCTCGGGGTTGTCGGCGAACATCGTCCGGTAGAAGACGGGCGTGATCTCGTCGATGTGGGCGCCGATGACCGGCAGGGTCGCGCGGATGACGGTGGCGTGTTCCTCGGACAGCTCGCGGGGGTGCGCGAGGATCGACTCCAGGGTGGTGAGCGACGTGGTCATGGGGGATCTCCTTCTCGGGGCGTGACGGGGTGGCCCGGGCACCGTGGGGGCCGGACTGCGGGGTGGGGGTGATGTGGGGTGGGGGGTGATGCGGGGTGGGGGGTGATGCGGGTGGTCAGGACCCCGGGCCGGGGTCCGGCCGTGGGGCGGTGGCGAGGCTGAGGGACACCTGCCGGGTGGGTGCCCGGACGATGCCCTCGACGGTGAGGGGGTCGAGGGCGGTGAAGAACGCCTCGCGAGCGTCGACGAGGGCTCGTCGCAGACCGCAGTTGCCCGCGAGCGGGCAGGGCGTCGGACCCTCGCACTGGACGACCTCGCCGGGGCCCTCCAGTTCGCGCAGCAATGACCCGACCGACTCGTGTCGGCCCGCCTCGGTGATGACGAGCCCCCCGCCCCGGCCGCGCCGGGACTCGGCGAGGCCCAGGTCGACGAGCCGGGAGACGAGCTTGGCCACGTGGGAGGTCGAGGCGTTCACCGACTCCGCGATCGCCGCGGCGGTCATGCGGTCGCCGCGCTCATCGGCGACGGCGAGGCGCATGAGAGCGCGGAGCGCGAGATCGGAGGACCGGGACAGCTGCACAACGCCGAGCGTGCCATATTGCGAGCTGGTCGGGCGCATTTGATGCCGGTGATCTCAAATACCTTCTGAACTGGTCATTTGGGGCCGCCCTCCGACCTGCGGGAACGCCCCGCCGCGGGCCGGTCAGATCCAGTCGATGATCTCCACGAGGTCGTCGGCCCCGGCGTCGGCGTCGGGGCCCCCGCCCTCGGGCACCACGGCCAGGGCGGGCGCGCCCGCCAGATCCGCCAGGTGCGCGGTGCGCACGCGGTCGGCAAGGTGCCAGCCGCCGGCGCCGTCCGGTCGGGCGGGCAGGATCCGCGAGCGGCCCGGGGTGGCCAGGTCGGCCAGTCCGTGGACGCGCCTCGAAACGGGTGTGCGCTGGCGGCCGGTGAGGGCGTCGACCAGCGCCCGGCCCGTGGTCGCCGCCGCGGACACCGCCGCCAGCGGGTTGCCGGGCAGCCCCAGCAGGATGCGCCCGTCGGCGAGGACGGCCACGAGTTGCGACCCTCCCGGGCGGACACGGACCCCGTCGAGGACGATCCGCGCGCCCGTGCGCGCCAGGGCCGGGCGGAGGAGATCGGCCACCCCGCGGCCGGTGGCCCCCACCAGCACCACCACGTCGCCGGTCGTCGCGTCGACGGAGCCGGAGCCGGCGTCGAGCAGCGCGTCGAGCGCGTCCGGGGTGTCCGCGCAGTGCCCGGGCGGGCCGACGCCGACGAACCCCGCCCGCGCCAGGACCCCGCCGAGCAGCGGGCCGACCGTGTCGCGGATCCGACCCGGCGGCAGCGGCGACGGCGTGTCGGCGGGCAGGACCTCGTCACCGGTGGTGACCAGCGTCGCGCGCACCGGCCCCCGGACCGGGACCCCCGTCACCCCCGCGGACAGGGCCGCGGACGCCAGTGCGGCGTCGAGCTCGACGCCCGCCGGGGCCAGTTCGTGACCGACCGGCCAGTCCTCGCCGACGGGGCGGAGGTCGTTCACCCCGTCGCCCCCCGGCAGGGCGGCGACCACCGGGGGGCCGGAGGGGGCCGGGGTCACCGTCACCAGTTCGTGCCGCAGTACGCGGTCGCAGTCGGCGGGGGCGAGGGCGCCGGTCGCGATGGGCACCGCGGTGCCGTGGGTCAGCCTCGCCGACGAACCGTCCCCGGCGCGGCGGGCGGTACCGGACAGTCGCCACGGGCCGGGCCCGGCCAGCGCGTAACCGTCCATCGCCGACACCGGCCCCCGCGGCATCGGGTCCTCGGCGACCAGCGGTGAGGTGAGTACCGCGCCGACGGCTGCCAGGGGCGGGCGCACGTCCGCCGGCAGCGGGGTCAGCCCGGCGCGCAGGACGGCCCCCACGTGTGGGAGCGCGACCGGTCCGTGTCCGGCCAGGTCGGCCCACGTGTCCACGTCGCGTGCGGGGTCGCCGACGGGGACGCGGACGACCTCCTCGTCGTCGTACAGGGCCCGTACCGGTCGCCCGCTCACGCCGCCGGAGGCCTCCAGGGCGGCCAGGCGCGCGGCGAGGGCGCGGCGGTCCCACACGGCGAGGAGATACTGGTCGTGCCCGGCGACGTCGACGGCGAGTGCCGCGCCGGGGGCGTGGGTGGTGGCGGCGGGCCGGAGCGCGGCGAGGAGGGCGCGGAGGGTGGCGGCGTCGAGGTCCGGCAGGTCACAGGCGACGACGACGACGAGGTCGACCGACGGCGGGAGCGCCCGCAGTCCCGCGGCGATCCCGGCGACGGGTCCCGAGTGGGGCGGATCCTCGCGGGTGTCGCCCCCGGGGCCCACGGTGCGGACGGGGCCCGCCACCGCCCGGGCGGCGCCGAGCACCGCCTCGACCATCGGCCGACCCGCCACCGCCAGTCGCGCCTTGTCGACCCCGCCGAGGCGACTCGCGCGACCCCCGGTGAGGACGATCGCGCCGACGGCGACCGCGGTAGCACTGTCCGAGGTGCCGCCGTCCGTCATCCGGCGTCCTCGGCCAGGCGGCCGCGGAGGAAGTCGTCGACGAGTCGCTCCACGTCCTGATCGGTGTACGGGCGCAGGCCGATCATCCGGGCCAGGACGACGGGGCCGGCCAGCTGCGCCACGGCCAGATCGCGGTCGCCGGGGATGAGGGCTCCGGATTCCTCCGCATCGGAGAGGACGGCGTGCAGAGGCTCGGTATAGGACTCGACCACGCTGCGGCGGAGCCTGCCCACCTCGTCGTCGTCACCGGCGTCGCGGCCCATCGCCAGCCACCCCAACATCGACTGCTGGAGCGGCGCGTCCTGGATGAGCTGCGTCATCGAGGCGGCCAGGTGCACGAGCTGCTCCCGGACGGGCAGGTCGGCCGGGGGGCGTGTCGGGGTGGGCAGCAGTCGCCGGAACGCCGCGGCGATGAGCGAGTCCGTCGACGGGAAGTTGCGGTACAGGGTGGTGCGGGCGACCCCCGACAGCCGGGTCACCGCGTCGACGGTCACGGCCGCCGCGCCGCCGGACAGCAACAGCGACGCCGCCGCGTCGAGCAACTTGCCCTGCGAGCGGGCGCGCCGCGGATCCGGGGTCGACATGGCCTCCATTGTGGCCTGTCCGGTGCGCTAGGGTGGGCGCACCATGCGATACCGACGGTATCGTTTCCGTGGAGCGGAGGCAGATATGTTGGAGATGAGTGCGGGTCGGCGGCGGTGGCTGCTGGTCGTCAACCTCGTGGCCGTGTCCCTGGTGGTGGCCACGATGTCCGCCCTGTACACGTCCCTGCCGGACATCGCCGTGGACATCGGTGCCACCCAGGCCGAGCTGACGTGGATCGTCGACTCCTACACGCTGGCACTGGCGGCGCTCGTCCTCACCGCCGGTGCGCTGGGGGACCGCTTCGGCCGCCGGGCCACGCTCATCGTGGGCCTGGCGCTGTTCACCGTCTCCTCGGCGCTGCCCCTGTGGTTGGACTCGCCGCTGTGGGTGATCATGCTCCGTGCGGTGGCCGGTGTCGGCGCCGCCTTCGTCATGCCCTCCACGTTGTCCCTGCTCACGGCAAGCTTCCCGCCGGATCGCCGGGGTGCGGCCGTGGGCATGTGGGCCGGCTTCGCCGGGGTCGGCGGCATCATCGGCCTGCTCGGATCCGGGCTCATGCTCAAGGTGTGGACCTGGAAGGCGATCTTCGGCGTGTACGCCGTCATCGGCCTGGTCGTCCTGGTCGCCGCCTTCACCATCGGCGAGTCCGTGGCCTCCCGCGTCGGCAGGCCGGACGTCTTCGGGGCGGTCTTCTCCGCCCTCGCGGTGGGCGGGGTGGTCTTCGGACTCATCGAGGGCGCGCACACCAGCTACTCCGAGCCGCTGGTGATCGTGGCGCTCCTCGTTGCGGCGGTGAGCGTCGTGGCCTTCGTCCTGGTCGAGCTGTGCGTCGCGGACCCCCTGCTCGACGTGCGTTACTTCCGCCGACGCGGGTTCACCACCGGCTCGGTGTCGGTGGCGCTGCAGTTCCTCACCATCTTCGGGTTCTTCCTGCTCATCGTGCAGTTCCTCCAGCTGGTCAAGGACTACGACGCCCTGTCCGCCTCGCTGGCCCTGGCTCCGATGGTCGTGCCGGTCATGGTCTTCTCGCTGCTGTCCCCGCGCATCACCGCGGCCGTGGGGCTGCGGGCGGTGTCCGTGGTGGGCGTGGGGGCCATCGCGGCCGGGATGGTCTTCCTCTCCCGGCTGTCCGTGGACTCCGGGTACTGGGACATCCTCTGGCCCATGCTCGTCTCGAGTATCGGGCTCGGGCTGTCGACGGCACCGGCGACGTCGGCGATCGTCTCGGACGTCCCGTCCGACGAGCAGGGCGTGGCCGCCGCCGTCAACGACGCGATGCGTGAGGTCGGCGCCGCGATCGGCATCGCGCTGTCGGGCAGCATCCTGGCCGGGCGCTACGCCGCGGGGATCGTCGACGTCCTGCCCGGCGTCCCCGAGGCCGGCCGGCAGGCGGTCGAAAGTTCCTTCGCCGGCGCCCGCGAATTCGGCGCCGCGGCCGGGCCGGCGGGGCAGGCCGTCGTCGACGCGGCCGTCGGGATCTTCGCGGACGGCATCTCGTCGGCGCTCCTCACCCTGGGGATGGTGGCCGCGGGCGCGGCGGTCCTGCTGTTGTTCGTCGCGCCCGGTCGCGGGTACGTCGCCCTCGGGGACACCGACACCGACACTGACGCCCCCGGCGACCCCGACCCCGGCGCCGATCCCGCCCCGGTCGGCGCGGCCGGTGGAACGAGTGGCTACCCGGTGGCCGGATCGCAGGGGGTCACGACGCGTCCGGACCGGTGACCACGGGTCGTCCGCTCGCGGCCCAGGCCCTGGTCCCTCCGTCGACGCTGACGGCCGGAATGCCCCGGGCCTCCAGCGCCCGGCAGGCGGACTTGCTGCGATTGCCGGACGCGCAGATCACGAAGACGGTGGTCCCCTCGGGCGCGACATCCGGGGCGGAAGCGACGTCGCCCAGGGGGATCAGGCGCGCGCCGGGGACGTGGCCCGCGATGTACTCGTGGGGCTCGCGGACATCGATGAGCGGGGCGCCCTCCTGGTGGTGGGAGGCGAAGGTGTCTATGTCAGTCGTGGAAACCATGCCTGAAAGATACGCTGGGGGGTATCTAGTTCGCCAGGGTTGGGGTGAGTCAATCGCGGATGCGTTCGGGGTGGGTGTAGATGGTGGCGCGGTCGACCCGGCTGAAGGCGGCCAGGGTCACGCCGGTTCCCGCGGCGAGGTCCACCGCCAGCGATGACGGCGCGCTCACCGCGGACAGGAGCGAGATCCCCGCCATCGACGCCTTCTGCACGAGCTCGAACGAGGCCCGGCCGGAGACCTGCAGGATGGCCCCGCGCAGCGGCAATCGCCCCTCGCGCAACGCCCAGCCGACCACCTTGTCCACCGCGTTGTGTCGCCCCACGTCCTCACGCAGGCACAGCAGTTCGCCGGTGGGGGAGAACAGCCCCGCCGCGTGGACGCCCCCCGTCTTGTCGAAGACCCGCTGGTGCTCGCGGAGCCGGTCGGGCAGGGACAGCAGGACCGCGGGATCGATGAGCGGCTCCGCCGGCTCGGCCGGGAAGTGGGTCGAGCGCCGGACCTCGTCGATCGAGTCAACGCCGCACACGCCGCAGGCGCTGCTCATGGTGGACGCCCGCGCGGAGCGGGGCTCCGGGATGTCCGGTGACAGGGTCACGGTGAGGGTGTTGTAGTCCTGTTCCGTCCGGCCACTGACGGTGGTGCAGTAGCAGATCTCGGGCAGGTGCTCGCGGTTCCAGACGGCGCCCTCGGAGACCAGGTGGCCCGCCGCCAGGTCCATGTCGTCGCCCGGCGTCCGCATGGTCACGACGAACGGCTGGCCGCCGACCCTGATCTCGAGTGGTTCCTCGACGGCGAGCGTCGCCACCTCTCGCCTGACGTCACCCGCGGCGAGAATCCTGCGCGCCGGGTGACGAGTCGTCCGCCGTCCCATAGTCGCGCAGCCTAGCGCCGTCCGGGCCGGCGCGTAGGAGCAGGAGGGCGGCGAGCCCCACCGCGGCCAACCAGGTCAGCGGGTAGGCGTTGGTGATCACGGTGTAGATGACCGGCGGGATGTCGCCGCCGAGCATGAACAGGCCCATCGCCACCCAGCGGTCGTCCGGGAAGTTCGGGTCGGGGAAGCTCTGCACCCAGTTCGCGGTGGCCGCCCAGAGCAGCGCCGGCAGCAGCCAGAGATACCAGCGCCGGGCGGCGATCGCGTAGTGCACGGTCAGCACGAGTAGCGGGACAAACCACACCCAGTGGTGGCCCCAGGAGAACGGCGAGACCATGGTCATCGTCAGTCCGGCCAACGTCAGGGCGAGGAGCTGGTGCCCGGCGCGATGGGCCAGCGCGGCGACGCCCAGGCCGACGGCCGCCACCACCGCGGCCCCGAGCAGCCACGCCCAGGTGGGCGCCATCTCCGTGCCGGCGAGACGGGCCATGGCACCCCGCAGGGACTGGTTGGCCAACATGGCGTCGTGCCCGATCCGCTGGGATTCGAACAGGGTCCCCGACCAGTAGTCCGCGGCGTCGCGGGGGATCAGCACGAAGCCGAGGGCGACGGTGCCTGCGAACGCCGCCCCGGAGACGACCGCCATGCGCCAGCGTCCGGTGAGGACCCAGTGCGCCCAGAAGAACGCCGGGGTGAGTTTGATGCCCGCGGCCAGACCCGAACCGATCCCCGCCCACCGGCGGCCCGACCTCCAGGCGAGGTGATCGGCCAGCACCGCCACCAGCAGCACGATGTTGATCTGGCCCAACCACGCGGTGGTCCGCACCGGCTCGGTGGACAGGGCGATCAGCGCGAGACTCAGCGAGACCTGGGCGGTGACCCGGTCCGGGCGGTAGTCCAGTGCGCGCAGGCACATCCGGACCGCGAGGTAGAGCAGAGCGAGGGTCAGCGCGAGCCACGCCGCCTCCATGAGCCGCGGGGTCACCAGGTCCAGAGGGGTGAACAGCAGTGCGGAGAACGGCGGGTAGGTGAACGGCATCTCCGGGTAGAAGCGCCCGGAGTCGTCACCCGTCAGCAGTCCGTCGTACAACGGGATCGAGTTCAGGACGGCGCTGCCGCCCCAGCGGTAGACGTTGACGTCGAGGAAGTTCCCGGTGATGCCCCACCACGGGGTCCGCTCGTCGGGCGCCCGCAGGACCATGACGACCGAGGCGAGGGCCAGCAGCGCCAGCGGGGCGCGCAGCCAGTAGGTGGTGGGAAGCGTCCGCACAGCCGGAGAGCCTAGTCCGTCAACGAGAAGACCGTTCCGCACGCCGTCACTCGGGCGATGCGTGCGGAACGGTCTTCTCGATGGGATCCGCCTCAGATGTAGATGGCCGGATCGATGTAGAACTGCGCGTCGCGCAGTTCCTCCTTGGTGGACCTGGCAGGCCGTGCCTCGCCCGGGATGCCCACGACGATCGAGTCGGCGGGGGCGCTCTTGACGACGACGGCGTTGGCGCCGACCGAGGAGTCGTCGCCGATCTCGACGGGACCCAGGATCTTCGCGCCGGCGCCCACGGTCACACGGTCGCCGAGCGTGGGATGACGCTTGGTCTGCTTAAGCGAGACCCCGCCCAGGGTGACGCTGTGGTAGAGCATGCAGTCGTCGCCGATCTCCGCTGTCTCACCGATGACGACGCCCATCCCGTGGTCGATGAAGAACCGTCGGCCGATGGTGGCGCCGGGATGGATCTCGATCCCCGTGAGGAACCGTGAGAACTGGGACAGGACGCGCCCGGCGGTCCGACCGAACCCCCCCGCGTTCCAGAGTCGGTGGGACAGGCGGTGGATCCAGATCGCATGCAGGCCGGAGTAGACGACGGCGTTCTCGACGTCACCGCGGGCGGCCGGGTCGTGGGCGCGCGCCGCGGCGAGGTCCTCGCGCAGGGTGCGCCAGAACCCCACCGGGCGGTCGGAGATTCCCGACATCAGTCGCGGTAGTCCTCGAACAGCATCGTGGAGACGTAGCGCTCGCCGTAGTCGCACACGATGACGACGATGGTCTTGCCCGCGTTCTCGGGACGCTTCGCGAGCTCGAGCGCGGCCCACACGTTGGCACCGGACGAGATACCGGCGAGGATGCCCTCCTCCTTGCCGAGACGCTTGGCGATCTCCAGCGAATCCTCGAGGGTTACATCGACGACCTCGTCGTAGATCTCACGGTTCAGGATCTCGGGCACGAAGTTGGCGCCCAGGCCCTGGATCTTGTGCGGACCGGCCTTGCCCTCGGTCAGCAGCGGGGAGTCCTTGGGCTCCACGGCCACGATCTGGATGTCGGACTTCTGCTCGCGCAGGTAGCCGCCGGCGCCGGAGATGGTGCCACCGGTGCCGATGCCGGCCACGAAGACGTCGACCTCCCCGGCCGTGTCCTCCCAGACCTCCGGGCCGGTGGTGCGGCGATGGACGTCCGGGTTCGCGGGGTTGGCGAACTGCCGGGCCAGGACCGCGTTCTCGCGGGTCGCCGCGACCTCCTCGGCCTTGGCGACCGCGCCCTTCATCCCCTCGGAGCCGGGGGTGAGGATGAGCTCGGCGCCGTAGGCGCGCATGACGGCACGGCGCTCGACCGACATGGTGTCGGGCATGACGATCACGGCCTTGAATCCACGGGCCGCGGCGACCATGGACAGCGCGATACCGGTGTTGCCCGAGGTGCCCTCGACGATGGTGCCACCCGGCTTGAGGCCGCCCGACGCCACCGCGTCGTCGATGATGGCGGCGCCGATGCGGTCCTTGACGCTGGCGGCCGGGTTCGCGGACTCGAGCTTGGCCAGGACGGTGGCCTGCAGTCCCTCGGTCAGGGAGTTGAGGCGGACCAGCGGGGTCTTGCCGATGGTCTCGCTGATGTCGGAGTAGATCTGCGCCATGTGGGGGTTCCGTTCTGAAGAATGAACAGGTCTGTCTATCCGTGAGTGTACGTGATGGGACGACAGGGCACGAGGGTGTGGCCAGGGAATGGTCCCCTGATTGCCACGAGCGCCCGGCGGGCCGATAATCGACTGCGCTCCATTTTCATCGTCGCCCGAAAGGCCGCCTCCGGCATGCGCGAGATCACCGTCCCCGCCCAGCGAAACTTCATACGTTCCGACCTGATCCCGGTGGTGGCGCGAGGGCGCGCCGCCACGGCGCCGCGGGCGGTCCCGTTCGACCATCACGTCGACGGCCGGTGGCGATCCGTCTCCAACGCCGAACTCGTCGAGCGCGTGGACAGGATCGCGGCCGGACTCATCGCGGCCGGCGTCGAGCCCGGGGACAGGGTGGCGCTCATGGCCGGAACCCGCCTCGAATGGGTGCTGGTCGATCTCGCCGTCTGGACCGCCGGAGCCATCACCGTGCCGATCTACCCGTCATCCTCGGCGGGGCAACTCGAATGGATTCTCGCCGACTCCGCGGCGAAGGTTCTCGTGGCCGAGAACGATGAACACGTCGTCGTCGTCGGAGACACGACCGTCCCCGACACCTGCACCCGGATCCTCTACCTCGACGACGGCGGGCTCGAGGCCCTCGAGGCCGACGGCGAGTCCGTCGAGGCCGAGACCCTGGACGCCGCGGTGGCCACTCTCGAGCTCGACACCCCCGCCTCGATCATCTACACCTCCGGCACCACCGGACGGCCCAAAGGTTGCGTGATCACCCACCGCAACCTCCTGTCGGAGTGTCACGCGCTGCTCGACCACCCCATCGGGTCGATGGCGCAGCAGGGCAAGAAGGTCCTGATGTTCCTGCCACTGGCCCACGTGCTCGCCCGCGCCGTGACCTACACGGTCTACCTCGGTGACGCGACCGTCGGCTTCTGGGACGACACCTCCACCATCCTCCCGCGCTTCGCCGATTTCCGGCCGCACATGATTCTCGGGGTCCCCCGCGTCTTCGAGAAGGTGCGCGACGGGATCGCCACGAAGGCCGCCGCCAAGGGCGCGGTGCAGAGGGGGATCTTCGAGCGCGCCGAAGCGGTCGCCATCGAGGACAGCCGTCTGCGCGGCAACGACGGACTGGACGACGCGCGCCGGCCCTCGCTCCTGCACGCCGCCCGGTACAAGGCGCTCGACCTGCTCGTCTACAAGGCCATCCGCGAGGCGCTCGGCGGCCGGTGCGAGTACGCCATCTCCGGCGGCGGCGCCCTGCCCGACCGCATCTCGCACTTCTTCCGCGGAGTCGGCGTGCCCGTCTACGAGGGCTACGGGCTCACCGAGAGCACCGCCGCCGCCACCGTGAACGGTCCCGGCTGCCAGCGCATCGGCACCGTCGGGCGACCCGTGGCCGGGACGAGCGTCCGGATCGCCGACAGCGGTGAGGTGGAACTGGCCGGCGAGCTGATCTTCGACCGCTACTGGAACAACGAGGAGGCCACCGCCGAGGCCGTCCGCGACGGCTGGTTCGCCACCGGTGACCTCGGTTCGCTCGACGCGGACGGATACCTGACGATCACCGGTCGCGCCAAGGAGATCATCGTCACCGCCGGCGGCAAGAACGTCTCGCCGGGGCAGATCGAGGACGCGATCCGGGCGCATCGACTCGTCGGCCACGCGGTCCTCATCGGTGAGGCCCGTAAGTTCGTCTCCGCGCTGATCACGGTGGATGAGGTCGAGCTCGAGAACTGGGCGGCGGAGAACGATCGCAGCGGCCGGCCGGTCGAGGACCTGGTCACCGACCCCGCGCTGCGCGCCGAGATCCAGGCCGCCGTGGACGATGCCAATCGGCAGGTCTCACACGCCGAGGGCGTCAAGAAGTTCGTCGTACTGCCCCGCGACTTCACTGAGGACTCGGGCGAGTTGACGGCGACCCTCAAGGTCAAGCGGCACGTGGTCGAGCAGCACTACGCCGAGCAGATCGAGGGCATGTACGTCTGATCGGGCGGATGTGGGAGCGCCCGGAACCCGTCCGGGCCCGGGCGCTCCCACGATCGGCGGATTAGGCGCCGGTGTACAGCGACTCGATCTCGCTGTCGAACCGGTCGTGCACGACGTTGCGCTTGAGCTTGAGGGTGGGAGTGAGTTCGCCGGACTCGACGGAGAACTCGGCCGCGAGGATCTTGAACTTGCGGATGGATTCCGCGCGGGAGACCGACTTGTTGGCCCGGTCCACCGCGTCCTGGACCGCGCCGACCAGGTCGCCGTCCTGCAGCAGGTCCGAGACCTCGCCGGTCTTGCCGTGTCTGTCCCGCCACGCCGGGAACGTCTCCGGGTCGATCGTGACGAGCGCCGCGATGTAGCTGCGGTTGTCGCCCACCACGACGGCCTGGCTGATCAGCGGGTCGGAGGTGAGCAGGTCCTCGAGCTGTGACGGCGAGACGTTCTTCCCGCCGGCGGTGACGATGAGGTCCTTCTTGCGACCCGTGATGGACAGGTAGCCGTCGGAGTCGAGCTCGCCGATGTCACCGGTGTGGTACCACTCGCCGGTCCACGCGGCCTCGCTCGCCTCCGGGTTTCGCCAGTAGCCCTTGAACAGTGTCTTGGCCTTGGCCAGGACCTCGCCGTCCTCGGCGATGCGGATTGTGACGCCCGGGATCGGCGTGCCGACGGTGCCGATCTTGGCCCGGTTGGTCGGGTTGACGGTGAGGACGCCCGAGGACTCGGTCAGGCCGTAGCCCTCGAGCAGGTCGAACCCGGCGCCGCGGAAGAAATGGCCCAGGCGGGCGCCCAGCGGCCCACCGCCCGAGATGATGCGGTCGCATTCGCCGCCCAGTGCGTCGTGCAGCTTCGAGTAGACGAGCTTCGAGTAGAGCTTCTGCTTGACCTTCAGCGCGGCCGACGGCCGGCCGCCGTTCTCGAGGGCCTTGGAGTAGTCGATGGCCGTCTGGACGGCGGCCTTGAAGATCTTGGCCTTCGCGCCACCGGCGTTCTCTGCCTTTGCCGCGGCGGAGTTGTAGACCTTCTCCAGCACGCGCGGCACCGACACCAGGAAGGTGGGGTGGATCTCGCCGAGGCGCTCCATGACCTTGGTGGTGTCCGGCTCGTGCGCCACGGCCACGCGCTTGTAGAAGCAGGCCACCTCCAGGATGCGGGCGAGGACGTGGGCCAGCGGCAGGAAGATCAGGGTGCGGCTGTTGGGTACGAACGCGTCCTGGAGCTGCTCCTCCACGGCCACCACGACGCCGCCGAACCCGCCGTGCAGGATTTCGCAGCCCTTGGGTTTGCCGGTCGTGCCGGAGGTGTAGACGATCGCGCAGGGGTCCTCGTGGCCCATCGCCAGCGAGGCCTGCTCGAGCTCCTCGTCGGAGACGGCCGCGCCGGCCTCGGTGAGCTGGGCGACGAGATCGTTCTCGATGACGAGGATGTCGCCCTGCCACTCGGTCTCCGCGGCGAGCACCCCACGCAGGTCGAGGTCCTCGACCACCGCGACGGTCGCCCCGGAGTCCGTGAGGATCCAGTTGCACTGGGCCGACGACGAGGTCTCGTAGATCGGCACCGTCACCGCGCCGACGGACCAGGCCGCCCAGGCGATCAGCGACCACTCGTAGCGGGTGTGGCTCATGATCGCGAGGCGGTCCCCCGGCTTGACGCCGCGGGCGATGAGGCCCTTGGCCACGCCCTTGACCTCCTCCAGGTACTGGGCGCAGGTGACCTCTTTCCAGTCGCTACCGACGCGGCGCAGCACTGCGACGTCGTTCGGGGCCTCCTCCGCGTTCTTGAACACCAGTCTGGCCAGGTTCGGAACGGGGAAGGGCTTCGAGGCGGGAGGGGTGGCGAACTCGGTCGTCATCGCGATCCTTAGGTCATGTGTGGCCTGTATCACTGTCAAGTGTAGAGGGTTGCTCGCCATCCGTGTTCATCACGGTCTGTTTAGATCCGTTTATGAGGGGCGCGTCAGGTTCGTGATCCTCGTTACTGTGATATGGGTTACACTAGCGTCATGTTCGGGGGTACGGGACCCGCGGCGAGCCTGCTGGTGGCCGAGTCGTGGGAGCGCAGCAGGCACCGGGGGATCGACCCCACGGTGGTCGCGCCGTCGGTCGAACTGGAGGGTCCGGACCTCTCCCGCCACGTGGCGCAGCACCGGATGGCGTCGGTCCTCCCGGTGGTCGAGTCCGTCCTCGTCCCGGGGGTGGTCTCCAGCGGGCACATCGTCGCTGTCGCGGACGAGCGGGGACGACTGCTGCGGGTGATCGGTGACCGCGGGGTCAGGTCCCGCGCGGAGTCCATGGCGTTCATCCCCGGCGCGGTCTGGACGGACGAGGCGGTCGGGGCCAACGCGCCGGGGCTCGCGCTGAGGCACGACACCGAGGTGCGGGTCCGCGGATCCGAGCACTATCTTGAGATGGCCCACGAATGGAGTTGTGCGGCGGCGCCGGTCCACGACCCCGCCACGGGTGAACTGATCGGGCTCATCGACGTCACCGGCCCGAGCAGCGCCACCTCGGACCAGATGCTCGCGCTGATACGGGCGACGGTGATGCTCGCCGAGGGCGAGCTGCGCACGGCCGCCGGCCTCGTCGTCCCCCGGCGAGGCGGGGTCGACCACCCCCTCGGAGGGCGTGTGAGGCTGCGGGTGCTCGGTGCGGGGGCCGGCGTCCTCGACGGGGACGGCCCGGGAGGCGCGGGGCGTGCCCTGACCGGCAGGCATGCCGAGATCTGTGTCCTGCTCGACGCGAATCCGGAGGGGTTGACGGGAGGGGCGCTCGCGGAACTGCTCGCCGACGACAGGCTCGACGAGGTCAGCGTCCGCGCCGAGGTCTCCCGCCTCCGGCGGGTGTTCGGGCCGGATGTGGTGGCCTCGAGGCCCTACCGCCTGGCCCCGGGCGCTCTGGTCACCGACGTCCGAGAGGTCACGGACGCACTCGATTCCGGGGACGTGATGAAGGCGGTGGCCTCCTATCCGGGACCTATCCTGCCGGCCTCGGACGCTCCCGGGGTGGCCGACCTGCGGCTCGAGCTCCACTCGATGGTGCGGGCCGCGGTCCTGTCCGCTGATCGGCTCCCCGTCCTCAGGGCCTGGGTCGCCGGCGCCGGGCGGGAGGACCTCGCCGCGTGGCGGAGCCTGGCCCGGTCCCGGTACGCGGACGCCTCCACCGTCGCGGCGGCCGAGGCGCGGTGTCGCGTCCTCGATCAGCGCTTCGGGGCGTGAGGGGCGCGGGGATCGCGACGGCGACGGTGGCCTGAATGTCGGGGACGAATCGGCCCGGGCCCGTCCGTTCGGGTAGGTGCGGCGGTGCCATCCGGGTTGTCCGTGTGTGCCGGGTGGACAGAACACCGCAGTAGCTGTTCCGGACAGGGCGGCCGCCGGGCAAGAGTGATCGGTGTCACATTCACCGCCCCGCCGAAGGTGGGGGTCGCTCGAGCAGGAGGCGCACGATGGCGATCGAACTGAATCAGATCTGGGACATGCCGATCAAGGAGTTCCACCCTCTCCCCAAGGCTCTGCTGGGTGTCGGAGCACACGACATCCTCGGCGTGGAGGCCAAGAAGCTGGGGATGACCCGGGTTCTCATCATGACCACCGGACTACGCGGGTCGGGGATCATCGAGGAGCTCAAGGGCAAGATCGAGTATCAGGGGCTCGACGTCGTGGTCTTCGACAAGGTCGAGTCCAACCCGAAGGACTACAACGTCATGGACGCCGCGGCCCTCTACAACTCGGAGAAGTGCGACGGCATCATCTCGGTGGGCGGTGGCTCCAGCCACGACGCCGCCAAGGGCGCGCGCGTGGTGATCGCCCACGACGGCCGCGACATCAACGAGTTCCAGGGCTTCTCCAAGTCCACCAACTTCGAGAACCCGCCGCACATCGCGGTGTCCACCACTGCGGGGACCGGTGCGGAGACCTCGTGGGCCTACGTGATCACCGACACCTCGGACATGGACCACCCGCACAAGTGGGTCGCGTTCGACGACGCCAGCCTGGTCTCGCTGGCGATGGACGACCCGCTCCTCTACTACTCCTGCCCCCAGCACTTCACCGCCTACTGCGGCTTCGACGTCCTCGCGCACTGTTCGGAGCCGTACGTCTCGCGGCTCGACTTCGCCCCGTCGCTGGGCAATGCGTTGTACGCGACCAAACTCGTGGCGGACAACCTCACGACGGCCGTGTACGACCCCCGCAACCTCGAGGCGCGGACCGGGATGATGAACGCGCAGTACATCGCGACGCAGGCGTTCAACTCGGGCGGCCTGGGCATGATCCACTCGATGTCCCACGCGATCAGCGCCTACTACGACACGCACCACGGTCTGAACAACGCGATCGCCCTGCCCCGGGTGTGGGAGTACAACCTGCCGTCCCGCTACCAGCGCTACGCCGAACTCGCGCCGCAGATGGGCGTGGACACCCGCAACATGACGACCGTCCAGGCCGCCGACGCCGCGGTGGAGGCCGCCATCCGGTTGTCCAAGGACGTCGGTATCCCCGACAACTTCAGTCAGATCACGCCCGGGCTGTACGAGAAGAACCAGATGGACACGGGCAAGTACAAGGGCAAGGGCGACAGGATCGATACCTCGGCGGAGAACATCCGCAGGATCGCCGAACACATGATGGGGGACGCGTGCACCCCGGGTAACCCGCGTGAGTCCACGGTCGAGTCACTGATCCCGATGGTCGAACACGCGATGACCGGTTCGTACTGACCGTCTCGCGCCGGCAGGTCGCACTAACCCCACCAGGTCCTCCCCGGGGGCGGGCGAGCGGATCCGTCCCGCGCGCCCCCCGGGGGGACACCACCATCCAGAACACGGGAAGGGCCCGACCATGGACGTCATCGACGATCGCCCCGACGAGGTGGGTCCCGCGGACGCGGTGATCGACGTGGAGGTCCTGCAGGAGGCGCTCCGCGGGACGGGCTACATCATCGACCGGGAACTCGCGACGGTCGTGCACCTGGCGACGGTCCTCGACAGGCCGCTGCTGCTGGAGGGGCCGGCCGGTGTGGGCAAGACCGAGCTGGCCAAGTCGCTCGCCTCCGCGTTCGGTCGGCGGCTAGTCCGGCTGCAGTGCTACGAGGGACTCGACGACGCCCGGGCACTGTACGAGTGGGACTACGCCAAGCAGTTGCTCCACGTCCAGATGCTCCGGGATCGGATCACGGTGGAACTGCAGGTGCACGAGGATCTCGCCGCCGCCTCTGCCGCGCTGGCGGAGATGGAGGTGGGGATCCACGGTGAGGACTTCCTGGTCACTCGGCCGCTGCTCGAGGCGATCATGTCCGAGGACCCGGTGGTCCTGCTCATCGACGAGATCGACCGGACGGAGGAGTCGCTCGAGGCGATGCTGCTCGAGGTGCTCGCGGAGAAACAGGTGACGATCCCGGAGCTCGGCACCTACCGCGCACGCACCACCCCCTGGGTGATCCTCACCTCGAACGACACCCGGGAGCTGTCGAGTGCCCTCAAGCGCCGGTGCCTGCACTTCCACGTGGACTTCCCAGACGCCGCACGGGAGACGGAGATCGTCCGATCCCGCGCACCGGAGGTTCCGGAGACCGTGGCGGCCGATGTGGTGGAGAAGGCGCGGCGACTGCGCGAGATGCCGCTGCGCAAGCCTCCGTCGATCTCCGAGGTGGTGGACGCGGCCCGCGCCGCGTCGGTGTGGGGAGGAGACGGTCCGGAGCTCGGCTGGGTCCTGTCCGCCGCCCTTCTGAAGTACCGGTCCGACGACGATGTCGCCCGCGGCGTGCTCGGCGGTGGGGGCGCCCCCGGAGAGGAGCCGGCAGGGAACGGGCGGGACATGAGGGCGGCCGCCGATGCGACCGGGGCGTCGACCTCCGCCGCGTTCGGGGCCGGTCGGGCCCGCAGCGGGGCCGGGCGCGGGACCGGACGGCGATGACGACCGGGACGGCGTCCCGCCTCTCGCCCTCGGATGTCCTTGACATCGCCTCCGTGGCGTTCGGCCGACTCCTCAGGGAGCGCGAGGTGGCGGTCTCCCCGGCCGAGGTGGTGGAGCTGCGGACAGTCCTCGCGATGGTCGGGACGTCCCGGCCCGAGGCCCTGCGGGCGGCGCTCCGTGCGGTGACGGTCAAGTACCAGCGGGAGAACCGGGGATTCGACGCGGTGTTCGACCGCTTCTTCCTGGGCGTGCTGACCACCCGTACCGAGGACGCCGGAGGGGCCCACGGCGGCGCCCCGCAGGTGGGCGGACTGCCCGACGAACTGGAGCTGGACACGGACGAGTCCTCGCCCTCCACCCCGTCGGACCTGGACCCGGCCGAGATCGGGGATCTGGTCGAGGGAGACGAGACGAGCCGGCGGAACGAGGACATGCACTACGACGACTCAGACTTCTCGACCGCGACCGGGGAGGAGGAGTTCGCGGTCCAGGAGGGGGCGGAGCGGTGGCAGTCCTCGGTCACCTACGAGATCGAGGTGGACCGCGCGTCATCGGACCATGTCGGCGAGATGGGGTCCTCCGCGATCTCGGTGTCCGGTGAGGAGTCGTTGGAATGGGCGGACGCGCTCGACGTCCTGCGGACCCTCGACGGCTACGACGCCCGTCAGGTGTATGCGGCGCACGGTGACGACGGCGGGGATCTGAGAGGCGAGCAGGCGGGGATGTTCGTCGACGCGGTGCTCGCGTTCCTGAAGAGCCTCCCGGAGGACGCCACCGACGGACGTGTCGACGACGACGAGGTCCGGGGTGGCCGGGAGGTGACCGACAGCGCCGACCTCGAACGCGCGTCCCACGAGGTGATGCGCCGCATCCGTGGCGCCCCCCGCCGACGATCGCGACCGTTCGCCCGCGGACTGCTCGATTCTCGCTCCACGTTGGGTCGGGCGTGGGCGACGGACGGCGAGGCGTTCACCATCATGAACCGGACCCGCGTCCCCGGTCCGCTCAAGCTGCTGATCCTGGTCGACGTGTCGCTCTCGGTCCGGCCCGTCACCGGCTTCGTCCTGCGGCTGGCCCAGAGCCTGCACCAGAAGGTCAACCGGTGTTCGGTCGTCGCCTTTGTCGACCGACCCGTCGACGTGACGGACCACCTCCTGTCGTCGTCCGGCGAGAACGCGCTGGCGACCGTCCTGTCCGCACCCGGACTGGATCTCGAGGCGAGCAGCGACTACGGCCGGATGTTCGCCGAGCTGCTCGACCGCCACGGCGACCTGATCGACGCCCGGACCTCGGTCCTCATCGTGGGTGACGGGCGGAGCAACGGGCTCGATCCGCGGGAGGACCTGGTGGGCCGCATCAGCAGGCGGGCCCACCGGATGGCGTGGATCACCCCGGAGGCCCGGAGGTACTGGAACCGGCCCACGTGCGGACTGAGCGCGTATGCGCGATACCTGGACGGGGTGGTGACCGCGCGTGACCCCGCGGAACTGTCCGAACGGGCAGGTCTGCTGGGAAGCTCGCTCGCCTGAGATGCCCCGGGCCTATCGTGAGGTCATGTCGTCGGAAGGCCGGGTGGCGAAGTTCCACGCGCCGGAGATCCTCTTCGGCTTCGGAGCCCTGCCCGAGGCCGCGACCGCCGCCATGGGACTGGGCGCACGTCGCCCCCTCGTCGTCACCGATCCGTGGCTCGAACTCACCCCGTGGCCGGGCACGGTCGTCGAGGGGCTGAGGGCACAGGGTGCCGAGCCGGTCGTGTGGTCCGACGTCCGCCCCAACCCGCGCGCGTCCCAGATCCTCGAGGGCGCGCAGACCTATCACTCCTCGGGGTGCGACGTGATCGTGGCGGTGGGCGGCGGCTCGGTGATCGACGCCGCCAAGGGGGTCGCGCTCGTCGTCTCCAACGGCGGGCACGTCCTCGAGTACGAGGGGGTCGACCGTGTCCGGCTGCCGCTGCCCCCGGTGGTGGCCGTGCCGACGACGGCGGGCAGTGGGGCCGACGTCTCGCAGTTCTGCGTGGTCAACGACTCGGACCGCCGGACCAAGGTGACCATCGTGAGTCGGTCGCTGGTGCCGGACGTGACGGTCATCGACCCGAGTACCCATGCGACCGTCCCCGAGGACGTGGGGGCGGCGACCGCGATCGACGTGCTCTCGCACGGGGTGGAGGCGTACTTCTCGCGCGCGGCGGGCCCGCTGACGGACTCCCACGCCCTGCGGTCCGTGGAGCTGTGCGCGCGGTCGCTCGACAGGCTCGCGGCCGGCGAGAGGCTCAGTCACGTGCAGCTGGAGGACATGGCGCTGGCGTCGCTCGAGGCGGGGATGGCGTTCAGCAACGCCGTGCTGGGGGCGGTCCACGCGATGAGCCACCCGGTGGGCGGGCGGTACGACTCGTCCCACGGCCAGATCAACGGGGTCCTGCTGTCCCATGTCGTCCGACACAACGGGGTGGTGATGCCTCCGGACCGCATGGCCGGCCTGGCGCGCGCGGCCGGCGTCACCGTCGGTTCCCGGGGCGGCCAGGTGACGGACCGGGTCGCGGACCGCTTCCGGGACCTCTCCGCGTCGGTCGGGATCCCGTCGGGACTCTCGCTCCTGGGAGTCCGGGGCGAGGACATCCCCACGTTGGCCGCGCACGCGCTCGACGATCTCTGCATGGCCACGAATCCGCGTCCCGTCACCCTCGAGGACGTCGAACGGCTCTATCGGGAGGCGTCATGACCGAGGGGCCCACGGACCTGGACTCACTCCTCGGCCTGCGGTCGGTCAAGAGAAGTTTCTTCGACCAGTACCGTGCGGCCGAATCGCGGCTGCGACGGTCCATGCACGCACTCGATCGCGTCTCCGGGGCGCTGGTGCGGACCGCCGAGGGGCCCGAGGAGTTGATGCTGTCCGTCCTCAGGGTCGCGTACGACCAGCTCGACGCCCAGTGGGCGCTGGTGGCCCTCCGGGACGGTCAGCTCCCGTCCGTCGAACCACGGCACGTCCTCGTGGACCCCGAGGGGCGCTTCGTGGCGTTCGAGGGGCGGGATCTCGCGCCGGTGCCGGACGGTCTGCCCAAGGGTGTGGTCAACGTCCTGCTCGCGGTGCTCCGGGGCGGCCGCTCCGCCGAGGTGGCCGAGGCCGGCGGCCCCGACGCGGTGACCGTGCCGCTGATCCTGCACGGCGGGGTGATCGGCGGGCTGGCGTCGTGGCGCCACCCCGGGAGACCGGCCGATGACATCGACACCGTGGTCCTGCGGATCCTCGCCGCGCAGGCGGCCGTGGCCCTGCACAACTCCGTCCTGTTCCGGGACAAGGAGACGCTGCTCGCGCGGGCGGAGGAGGCGTACGAGGAGGCCCGGGGGCACGTGGTGGAGCTGTCCCGGCGGAACTCCGAACTCGAGATCGCCCACCGGGAGCTCGACGCCGCGCATCGCCAGCGGATCCTCGACGTGGAACGGTCGCGGATGGCCCGGGAACTCCACGACAGCGTGTCCCAGCTCGTCCTCGGCGCGGGGATGCATCTCCAACTCGGCCTCGACGCGGTGGGACGGGCCGAGCAGCAGCGGCCGCTGCTCGAGAAGGCGGTGCATCTGACCGACCAGGCCGTCGAACAGTTGCGGTCCGTGATCTACGCCCTCCGCACGATCGACGACGGTGACGGGAGCCTGAGTCGGCTGATCGAGGATCTCTGCCGTCTCCACGTCCCGTCGAGCATGTCCACCGAGGTCAGGCTCCTCGGCAGCGAGTTCCCCACGACCCACGAGATCGAGCACGAGTTGCTCCGGATCGCCGGTGAGGCGCTCGCGAACGCCGCGAGACACTCGCGGGGGAACGGAGTGGTGGTGACTGTGGACTTCAGTGACGAGGCCGTGGGTCTGACCGTGGAGGACGACGGCGAGGGCCGGCCGGAGGACCTGCGCCACCTGCTCGAAGCGGCCCGGACCGGGTCCCCCGACGAGCGCCACGGGCTGGTCAACATGAGGGAGAGGGCGGAACTGGTGGGGGGCGTGATGAGCATCGCGGAGTCCGAGCTGGGCGGGGTGGCGATCACGGTGGTGGCGCCCCGCGTCGACGGTGCGGACCGGCGGCCGGTCCGATGACCCCGTCGGCGGCCGGCCCCATGACCCCACCGGCGACGATCCGCACCGTCCTGGTGGACGATCACGCGGTCCTCCGAGAAGGGCTGCGGCTGATGCTGCAGCGGGAACCCGATATCGAGGTGGTCGGGGAGGCGTCGACCGCGGACTCGGCGCTGGAGGTCATCACCTCGACCCGCCCGGACGTCGCGGTGATCGACCTCAAACTAGGGAGCGGCTCCGAACTCGACGGACTGCGGGTCTGTGCAGCGGTCCGGGACCTGTTCCCCGACGTCGCCCCGCTGGTGCTCACCACCTTCCTCGACAAGGCGATAGTCGTGCGTGCGGTCCGGGCCGGAGCACGTGGGTACGTGGTCAAGAACGTGGATGTCACCGAGCTGGTGACCGCCGTCCGGTCGGTGTCGGCGGGGCAGAGCGCCTTCGACACCCGGACCGCGTCGATGGTGCTCGACGCTCTCAAGGGCGGGGGCTCGGCGTCCGAGGCCCTGTCGGCCCGGGAGATCGAGGTCCTGACGCTGCTGGCGGAGGGGATGTCGAACAAGGAGATCGGTCAGGCCCTGTTCATCTCGGCCACCACCGCCAAGTTCCACATCAGCAACATCCTGCGCAAACTCAAGGTCTCCCGGCGTGCCGAGGCGGTGTACGTGGCCAGTCGGCAGGGGTTGCTCTGACCGGCGACGGGCGGGGGTGGGAGGCGAGCGGGGCTGGAGTAGGGCGGGTGGCGAGAGGACTCACGTGTCCACCACGAGCCATCCCCCGTGGTGTTCGTCGACCCTCGTCCGGATACCGGCCGACCGGCCGTGTCCGACCGTCGCGATCCGGGCGGCCAGGCTCGTCAGTGTGGGGATGTCGAAGGTCCGGACATGCCCGTACTGTGCCACCGCCACCGCCTCGAAGGGGACGGCGATCACCAGACGGCGTCGCGCCAGACGGAGGGCTTCGCGGACCATGTCCCAGCCGGCGTCCTCGTCGAGGTGCTCGAGGACGTGGACGAGGTAGACGGTGTCCGCGGTGTCCGTCGCCAAGGGAGTCGTCCGCGCGTCGAGACAGACGGGGGTCGGCAGGGTGTCACCGGCCGGTGCGCAGGTCCGGAGCAGCTTGAGGACGGTGGGGTCCAGATCTGCCGCGATGGTCCCGGCCCCCTCCCGTGAGAGCCGCAGGGACAGGAACCCGAAGCAACACCCGATCTCCAGCGCCGAGTCGCCGACCAACTCCGCCACCGCCCGGTCGTGGACCGGGGAGAACGGGCAGTGGCCGTTTGTCAGTGCTGCGATCGAGGACCGGTAGTAGTCGGACCAGCACTCCTGCCAGCTCCCGTCCCGGGAGGTCACGAGCGCGGTCACGGCCCGGTGGAACTCGTCCACGGTGTGGAGGACCCCGGTGTCGAGCAGGTCTCGGGACATGGCCGGGATCACCGCCTCGCTCACCTCGTCGTGGCTGAGGTCGTGCCCGATCCGTACCCGATGGGCGTCGGCCACGACGGTGAACGCCCCGAAGCGTCGGCCCGGTCCGCCCCGGATCGCGGAAATCTCTCGGGTCGCCCCGGGTCTCGCGGTGGTCTCCATGGGGGCTGACGGTAGGGCGGTCGGGACGTCCGCGGCGAGGGGATGCGGTGGATTCCGGCAGGTCGAACGGGTGGGGCCTGTCCGGTCGGGCAGTGCCCGCACGGAGTCGGACGGAATCGTCCGTCGTGCAACGTTGCTGCAACCCCGCCGCGGATAGTGTCCTACATCACAGCGACGACCACGGGGGTCGCGCGGAGGAGAAGGAGGGGCACGATGCCCGTTTTCGCACAGCCCGGCGCCGATGGTTCGGTGATGTCCTACGAGAGCCGCTACGAGCACTACATCGGCGGCGAGTGGGTGGCACCCGTCAAGGGCGAGTACTTCGAGAACGTCACCCCGATCACCGGTCAGGTCTTCTGCGAGGTCGGCCGCGGCACCTCCGAGGACATCGAGGCGGCCCTGGACGCCGCGTGGGCCGCCGCCCCGGCCTGGAACGCCACCTCCGCCGCCGAGCGCTCGCTGGTCCTGCTCCGGATCGCCGACCGCATGGAGGAGAACCTCGAGGCCATCGCCCTGGCCGAATCGTGGGACAACGGCAAGCCGATCCGCGAGTGTCTGGCGGCCGACATCCCGCTGGCGATCGATCACTTCCGCTACTTCGCCGGGTGTATCCGCGCGCAGGAGGGCGGGATCTCACAGATCGACGAGGACACGGTGGCGTACCACTTCCACGAGCCGCTCGGCGTGGTCGGCCAGATCATCCCGTGGAACTTCCCGGTCCTCATGGCGGTGTGGAAGCTCGCCCCGGCACTGGCCGCGGGCAACTGCGTGGTGCTCAAGCCGGCCGAGCAGACCCCGGCGTCGATCCTGTTCCTGCTGTCGGTGATCGGTGACCTCATCCCGCCCGGCGTGCTCAACGTGGTCAACGGCTTCGGCGCCGAGGCGGGCAAGCCCCTGGCCTCCAACCCGAGGATCCGCAAGGTCGCCTTCACCGGCGAGACCACCACCGGGCGGCTGATCATGCAGTACGCCTCCGAGAACCTCATCCCGGTGACCCTCGAGCTGGGCGGCAAGAGCCCCAACATCTTCTTCGCCGACGTCATGGACGCCGACGACGACTTCCGGCAGGCCGCACTCGAGGGGTTCGCGATGTTCGGCCTCAACCAGGGCGAGGTGTGCACGTGCCCCTCGCGCGCGCTGGTGCAGAAGTCGGTCTTCGACGAGTTCACCGAACTCGCGATCGAGCGCACCAACAAAATCACCCAGGGCAACCCGCTCGACACCGACACCATGCTGGGCGCGCAGGCCTCGGGCGATCAGCTGGAGAAGATCCTGTCCTACATCGACATCGGCAAGCAGGAGGGCGCGGACGTGCTCACCGGCGGCGCCCGGGCGGAGCTCGACGGTGACCTGGCGGGTGGCTACTACGTGCAGCCGACCGTCTTCCGCGGTCACAACAAGATGCGGCTGTTCCAGGAGGAGATCTTCGGGCCGGTCCTGTCCCTGAGCTCGTTCACCGACTTCGACGACGCCATGACCATCGCCAACGACACCCTCTACGGACTCGGTGCCGGTGTGTGGTCGCGCAACGGCACCACCGCCTACCGGGCCGGCCGCACCATCCAGGCCGGCCGCGTGTGGACCAACACCTACCACCAGTACCCGGCGCACGCGGCGTTCGGCGGCTACAAGCAGTCCGGCATCGGCCGCGAGAACCACCGCATGATGCTCGACCACTACCAGCAGACCAAGTGCCTGCTCGTGAGCTACTCGGGCAAGCCGCAGGGCTTCTTCTGATGGACGACGTGTGCGGGTTGCCCTCGGGCGGGAGCGTGCGCATCGCCGCGCGGGCGCTCCCCCCGGAGGGCGCGCCCGCCGACCTACCGCCGCGCCTCGTGGCGACCGAGCCGGCCGTCGAGCTCATCCGCGAGCTCGTCGGCCGGCACGGCCCGGTGATGTTCCACCAGTCCGGCGGGTGCTGCGACGGCTCGGCGCCCATGTGCTATCCCGACGGTGAGTTCCGTGTGGGGCAGCGCGACGTGTTGGTGGGGGAGCTGGACCTGGCACCCGGGGTCCGCGTGTGGATCTCGGGTTCCCAGTTCGAGACGTGGAAACACACGCAGTTGGTGCTGGACGCGATCCCGGGACGGGGCTCGGGGTTCAGCCTCGAGAACCCCACCGGCAAGCGGTTCCTGTCCAGGGCCCGCACGTTCGACACCGCCGAGCTCGCCGCACTCGAGGAGTTCCCACCGAGGCTGGGCTCGGAGCTGGAGGAGTAACCCGATCCGGCGCGGATCAGCGCAGGTTCGGCGGTAGAGTCCGACCATGGACACGGATCGCACGGCCTCCGCTGACCCGCTCGACGCCCCCGTCGGGTTCCTCACCCCCGAGCTGCGGGCTGACCTGCTGAGACGCTGGAACGAGCCGAAGCGGCGGTACCACAACGAGACGCACCTGCGGGCGGTGCTCCGGGCCGTGGACGCGCTCGAGGCGGACGGGGAGACCTTCGACGCCACGGCGGTCCGACTGGCCGCGTGGCTGCACGCCGCGGTGTTCGATCCCGCGGGCGCGGAGAACAACGAGAAGTCGGCGGCGCTGGCCGAGGAACTGCTCGACCCCGCCGCGCCCGTCGAGGAGGTCGCGCGCCTCGTCCGTCTCATGGGCGGGCACCGGGTCGAGCCCGGGGACCTCGACGGGGCCGTCCTCTCGGACGCCGACCTGGCCGTCCTGGGCGCAGACCCGGAGACCTACGACACCTACGCCGCGGACGTGCGGCACGAGTTCGCCCACGTCCCGGGCGAGAGATTTGTCGCCGGGCGGATCGCCGCGCTCGAGGGACTGCTCGAGCGCAAATCCGTGTTCCTCACCCGCGCGGGTCGCGACATGTGGGAGAAGCAGGCCCACGCCAACCTCAACCGCGAGCTGGGACTGCTGCGCGCGGGGGCCGCCGGGAGCGACTAGTCCGGCTCGACGCCCGGCGGGGTGATCGCCGCGGTGTGCTCGGCGACGCCGGCGGCGACCATGATCTCGGTGACGGCCCGCGCGTCGTCCGGCCCGGGCAGCCCCCAGCCGTCGCCGTAGCCGTAGATCTCGGCGAGCGTGTGCGAGTCCCGGGTGCCGCGGGCGAGTTCGACGTCGGTGGGGCCGATCAGGCCGGGGTGGGGGACGCCGACGGCGCCGGCGACCTTGACGAGTTCGCGACGCAGCGACCGGATGTAGTTGGAGCAGCGTTCGGCCATCGCGGTGGGCTCCACCCCGCGCACCAGCCACGGGTTCTGGGTGGCGACACCGGTGGGGCAGCCGCCGGTGTGGCACTTCTGCGCCTGGATGCACCCCACTGACAGCATGGCCTCCCGCGCGACGTTGATCATGTCCACGCCCAGTGCGAGCGCTACCACGGCGTTCTCCGGGATGCCGAGCTTGCCGGCGCCGATGAACACGACGTCGTCGGTGAGTCCCGCCTCGGCGAAGACCGAGTACACGCGCGGGAAGCCGAGGCGGAAGGGCAAGGACACCGCGTCGGTGAACACGAGCGGACCGGCGCCGGTGCCGCCCTCCCCGCCGTCGATCGTGATGAAGTCGACGCCGCGGTCGCGCGGGACCATCGCCGTGGCGAGTTCCTCCCAGAAGGTCATGTCGCCGATGGCCGACTTGATGCCGACGGGCAGGCCGGTGCGGTCGGCGATGTCCTCGACGAGGTCGAGCATCGAGTCGACGTCGCTGAACGCGGTATGCCGGGAGGGGCTCGCGCAGTCCTCACCCATCGGGATCCCGCGGATCGCAGCGATCTCCTCGCTGATCTTGGCGGCGGGGAGGAGCCCGCCCAGGCCGGGTTTGGCGCCCTGGGAGAGCTTGATCTCGATCGCCCGGATCGGGTGCTTCTCGGTGAGCGCGACCAGCTTGTCGATGTCGAACCGTCCCCGGTCGTCGCGGACCCCGAAGTAGGCGGTGCCGATCTGGAAGATGAGGTCCGCGCCGTTCTGGTGGTAGGGGCTCAGGCCGCCCTCACCCGTGTTGTGGAGGGCTCCCGAGAGGGCGGCACCCCGACCCAGAGCCTCGACCGCGGGCGCGGAGAGCGAGCCGTAGCTCATCGCCGAGATGTTGACCAAAGAGTCCGGCCGGAACGCGCGGGCCCGGCCGCGGGCGGCGCCGAGCACCTTGGCGGGCGGGAGCGGGAGCTGCTGTCCGGAATGGGGGAGCGCGGACAGGGTGACGTCACTGAAGGTGCGCTGTTTGATGATCGGGTAGCCCTCGAGGAACTCGATATCGTTGTCCGTACCGAACCCGAACGTGGTCCCCCGGGACTCGGCGGACTCGTAGATCCAGTCGCGCTGATCCCGGGTGAACGGCCGTTCCTCGTCGTTGCTGGCGACGATGTACTGCCGCAGCTCGGGTCCGATGGCGGTCAGCGCCATGCGGGCGTGTCCGAGGACGGGGAACGTCCGCAGGATCGGGAACCTGGTCTGCCGCAGGTCCGTGGCCGCGACCGCGGCCAGGGCGGCCAGGGGCGCGCCGAGGAGCCACTTGCGCATGTCGACCTCCAGTCGGGGGCGGGGACGGTTCCATCATGGACCACACCGCCGGGCGGGGCCGCGTGGTTCGATGAGACCACCCCAACCGCGACGGAGGAGTTCTCATGGGCCGCACCCGTGCCGACCGGGACCGACTGTGGGCGGCGATCCACGTGGAACGCGCGGCCCTGGCCGACGAGCTGGGGGCATTGCGCGACGCGGAGTGGCGCACCGGGTCGCTGTGCACCCGGTGGAGCGTGGAGAAGGTCCTCGCCCATCTGACGGCGGTCGCCCGGACGGGCCGGGTCCGGTGGGTCCGCAGCATCGTGGGTGCGGGGTTCGACACCGACAAGCACAACCGGCGGAGGATGCGGGAGCAGCTCCGCGACAGCCCCGGCGGGACGCTGGAGAACTTCGTCGACTCGTCGTCGCTCCGCGTGTCACCCTTCGGGGACCCCGCGGCGTGGCTCGGCGAGACGATCGTGCACGCGGAGGACATCCGCCGGCCCCTCGGCCTGACCCGCGCCTACCCCGTCGATCCCCTGACCGGGGTCGCGCGGTTCTATGCGTCGCAGGACTTCGCGGTGAACAGTGCGAGGCTCGTGAAGGGACTGCGCCTACGGGCGACCGACGGGCCGTTCGAGGCCGGCGCAGGTCCGGAGGTAGAGGGGCCGACGCTGGCGCTGGTGATGGCCATGGCGGGCCGGCCGGTGTTCCTCGACGAGCTGTCCGGCGGGGGAGTGGACGAACTGCGCCGGCGTATCGGCTGACCGCACCGCTGGTGACAACGCCGCCTCAGGGCAGGATGCGGGAGACGACCTCGGCGGCGACCTCCTCGAGCAGCGGGCCCGCGTTGGCGATGGAACGGGCCAGGTCGGGTTCCCGTTCGGTGAGTGCGGCCGCCGCCGCGAACCCGGCCTCGGCGACCCGGTCGGCCCCCAGATCCAGGCGGCCACACACCGCGACCACCGGGACGGCGTGGGACCGGCACAGGGCCGCCACTCCCATCGGGGTCTTGCCGTGCATGGTCTGGTCGTCGAGTCGGCCCTCGCCCGTGATCACCAGGTCGGCGGCGGACAGGACGTCCTCGAGACCGGTGAGGGTGCCGAGCACCTCGAACCCCGGGTCGAGGGAGGCGCCGAGCAGCTCACGGGCGATGAAGCCGACCCCGCCGGCCGCGCCGGAGCCGGGCGCATCCGGGTCGACGTCGAGTCCCTGCGCTCGCAGGACCCGCACCAGGCGGGTCAGGCCGGCCTCGAGCTCGTCGAGTTGGTCCGGGATCGCGCCCTTCTGCGGGCCGTAGACGCGGGCCGCGCCCAGCGGACCGAGCAGCGGGTTGTCCACGTCGCAGGCGACGAGGATGCGGGCGGCGCGGACGGCCGGGTCGAGGCCGTCGAGGTCGATCCGGTCGAGGTTGACCAGCGCGCCGCCGCCGTCGGGCAGCTCCGTGCCGGAGGAGTCCAGGAAACGCGCACCGAGAGCGGCGAGCATCCCGGCGCCGCCGTCGGTGGACGCGCTGCCGCCGATGCCCAGGTGGATGTTGCCGCGGCCGGATCGCAGCGCGGCCAGCATCACCTCGCCGACCCCGCGGCTGGACGCCTCCAGGGGGCGGGCCTCGCCGCCGGGCAGTCGCAGCAGGCCGCAGGCGTCCGCCATCTCCACGAACGCGGTGTCGGGGTCGATGGCGGCGAACGAGGTCTCGACCGGCTCGCCGGTGGGCCCCGATGCCGTGACGGGCACGGTCCGGGCGCCGCCGGCGACCATCACCTCGAGACTGCCGCCCCCACCGTCGGCGACCGGGCGTTCCAGCACATCGGTGTCGGGGTGCGCCCGACGGGCGCCCTCGGCCGCGTGGTGGCACGCCTCGACAGCGGTGAGGGAGCCCTTGAAGGCCCCGCAGGCCACGACGATCGTCACACCTGCATCATCCCCCATGAGTGTCGGCGGACACACGACGGCCCGGGATCGTGAGGGGGAGGGTCACGATCCCGGGCCGGGAAGGCGCGTCGTGGACGCGGGGGTTATCAGCCCAGCGAGCCGAAGTTCAGTCCGGCGTCGGCCTCGAGCTCGGCGCCGGCGTCGACGATGGTGCCGTCGCCGTCCTCGGCGCCCGAGCTCAGGCCGGCGAGCGAGCCGCTCAGCGACCCGGTCTCGGCTGCGGTCTCGTCGGCGGGGGCCTCGTCGCTGCTGCCGAGCGAACCGCTGGTGGCCGGGGCCTCCTCGGTCACCGCGGCGGTCGTGACGCCGTCGGTGTCATCGGTGGTCTCGTCGCTGCTGCCCAGCGAGCCGCTGTCGGCGTCGGCGTCGGTCGCATCCTCGTCGGCGGAGCCGGTGGCCGACCCGGTCGCGGTCTCGGTCTCGTCCTCGGCGGAACCGGAGTTGCCGTCGATCAGCGCGCTGCCGGTGTTCGGCGAGACGCCGAGGCTACCCAGCTCGACGGAGCCCGGGTTGGGGGTCTCGGCATCGAGGTTGAGGTTGAACGCCAGGCTGCCCAGGTCGAGGTCGAGGTCGGTGCCCAGGGCGCCCTCGAGGCTGCCGTCCTCGCCCGTGATGTCGGCGAGGCTGGCGGTGGGGTCAGTGGGGGCCTCCGCGGCGGCCAGGCCCGGGAACGCGATGGCGGCACCGAGTCCGAACGCGCCGACGGCGGCGATCTTCGCGGTGGTGCGGTTGGTGGTCTTCCGGTGAGTGTTCGTCATAGAGCACGTCTCCGATCTACATCGACCCCGATGTCTCTCATCGCGGGCACCCCGGTCGGAAGCGAGGTGCGTCAGCGACCCTACAAGCGGTCTGGGAGAGCGCAAGGGGTCCGAATCGTGAGGGCGCGTTGATGTAACACTCCGGTCACTCGCGTGTACCCGCGGGGTCGGGCGGGTCCGTCGGAGGCGCCACGGGCGGCGTCGTCCCTGCCTAGGCTGGGTCCATGACCGTGTCCGGAGCATCAGATCCCGCGACGCCGGGCCCTCCGGGCCTCGTGGAGACCCACAGTGCGCTCATCATCCTCTGGGGTGACCAGGCTCACAAAGTGCGCAAGCCACTGGATCTCGGCTTCCTCGACAACACCACCGTCGAGGCGCGGGCGGAGCAGAGCCGCCGCGAGGTCGAGCTCAACAGTCGACTGGCCCCGGACGTCTACACCGGCGTGCTGGAGGTGAGGGGCCCCGACGGCGAGGTGATCGATCACGTCGTGCGGATGCGTCGCCTCCCCGCGCACCGGAGCCTCGCCGCGCTGGTGCGGTCGCGGCAGGAGGGCTCGACCGGGGACGGCGATCCGGACATCGTGGCCGGCATCCGCGAGGTGGCCCGGCAGATCGACCACCTCCACGCCGCCAGCCCCCGCTCGGAGGAGATCGACGCCGCGGGCTCCCCCGCCGCGGTGGCGCGGTTGTGGGCGGAGTCCCTCGACCACCTGCGCGGACTCGACGTGGGCAGGGACGCCCCGGAGATCGTCGACGACATCGCGGCCCTGGCGTCGGGCTATCTGCGGGGGCGGGCCCCGCTGCTGCGGTCCCGCGTGGCGGCCGGCCGGGTCGTCGACGGCCACGGGGACCTCCTCGCCGCCGACGTCTACCTCACCGACGACGGACCGCGGGTGATCGACTGCCTCGAGTTCGACGACCGGCTCCGGTTCGGCGACGCGATGCTTGACATCGCATTCCTGGCGATGGATCTCGACGCCGCGGGGGCGCGGGACCTCGCCGTCGTCCTCCTCGAGGCCTACCGCGACTTCTCCGGCGATGACGCGCCGCCCTCGCTGGTCCACCACTACATCGCCTACCGTGCCCTGGTCCGCTCCAAGGTGACCGCCATCCGCGCCGAGCAGGCCGACGACGGGGCCGCCGGCGGCGAGGCCCGCCGGGCGCTGGTGTTGGCGGACCGGGCGGTCGACTCACTGCTGCGGTGCCGTGTCCGTCTGGTGCTGGTGGGCGGGGTGTCCGGGTCCGGTAAGTCCACGCTGGCCGCGCCGCTGGCAGAGGCGCTGTCGGCGGACCTGCTGCGTTCCGACGTGGTCCGCGGGGAGATCGCGGGCGCCGCCGCCGACCGGTATTCGGACGCGGCGATCGACGCGGTCTACGCGGAGATGCTCGCCCGCGCCGCCGGGCTGCTCGCGCAGGGGCGAACGGTGGTGCTGGACGCCACCTGGCTGGAGCCACGGCGCCGCGCGGAGGCCGAGACCGTGGCCGTGGACGCGCACGCCGAGCTGGTGGAGATCGCGTGCACCGCGCCCCGCGACGAGCTGGTTCGGCGGATCACCGCGCGGGCGGCCGTGGGCGCCGACCCGTCCGAGGCCACGGTGGAGGTCCTGGACTCCCAGCTGGTGGCGACGCCGCCGTGGCCGGATGCGATAGAGGTGGACACCGCCGGGCTCGACGTGCGCGACCACGCCGCCGTGCACCGGTGGGCCGAACGCGAGCTGGGGCCACTGCCCTGGGCGTGAGCCGCCAGGGCCCCTGGTCCGCCGGGCCCCTGGTTGAGCCGCGATCCTGGTTCAGTCGCGCGGAGGGCGCGGGATCGAGCCGACGAACTGCATGGACCGATACGGCCACCCGGCGGGCCCGGCGGCCGAGTCGTGGGTGTTCCACTGGCTCACCACGAAGTGCCACTCCTCTGGCGTGGATCCCGGCACCGGGCAGCCGCAGTAGAGCTGGGCGACCCGCGCGGGCCCGGCCCCGGGGTCGGAACCGTCCGACTCGTCGCCCCACGCACTCCCGTGCAGGAGCGTGGTGTGCGTGGTGACCGAGCGGTCGAGCAGGTCGGCCCCGATGTGCGGGAACGTCAGACAGTCGATGCGGTAGTGCTCGGCATCGAAGTAGGTGAGGGTCCAGAAGTCCTCGCACCGACGCAGGTACATCTCGCCGATCCGGCCGGGCAGCACGATGGTCGTGGGATTGCCCCAGCCCCAGGCGCCCTTCCGGAAGCCCCAGGTCTGCCACCTGCGGAGGTCGGGATCCGCGAGGTGCTCCTCACGCACCCGCATGAGGATGACGCCCTTGTCCCGTTGGAACCCTGTGGACAGGACGTAGACGAACCCGTCCCCGCCGAGCTCCCACGTCCAGAGTTGGCGATGGCCGCCCTCGAGGAGGGGTGAGAACTCCGCCCCCGTGGGCTCCCAGGTCCGGCCGTCGTCGGTCGACCGGTGGATCCGGGTGCGGGTGACGGTGCCCAGGCCGTCGTTGACCATGACGTGCAGGTACATGGTGTCTCCGATGGTGAGCACGTCGCTCGGGAGGACGGTCGAGCAACCGCGGCCGTGCACATAGTCGATCAGCTGGGCGGCGTAGTCCCGCGGGCCCGGGCCGGCGGCGTCCGTCCACTCGAGCCCCTCGGACAGGTCGACGGTGTCGGAGAACAATCCGGCGGGGGAGCGCCAGTCCGGGTTTCCGGGTCCGGGACGCTCATCCGTGGTGGGGGCACACTGCTCGATACCCGGGTGCGGACGCCCCACATGGGGGGCGCCCATCCCGGCGCCGGCGAAGGTGTCGCCGAACACCGCGAGCAGGCGCCCGGACGGGGTCCGGGTCAGGATGCCCAGATCCGTCCCTTCCATCCCGAAGACCGTGGTGATCCCGGGTCCGGTGAGGTCCCGGACCTTGCGGGTGGCCGATGTGCGGGACGCAGTGGGCGGCGGCGGATCCGTCATGGGGCCGACGCTACCGCGCAACCGGTCGGGCGGCACCAGACTCGTTGTCAGGTCACAATTCTGGCGAAGCGGGCCCCACGCCCCGAACCGCGGGGCGTATGGTCATCGGCGTGACCCATCCCTTCGCACGGGCCGGGCGGGAGCTCGTCCCCGGCCACTGGCTCGGCCCCGCAGCCGTTCTGGCGCTCGGGTGTGCCACGGCGTGGACGCTCATCGGGTTCGGACACGGCGCGCCGTTGGCGGCCGTGGTGCTCGTCGCGGCACTGGTGCTGGCCCTGTGGAACTCCCCGCTGCGCGCCTCCGGTCACGAGCCACTCCAGACCGTGCGGTCCGTCGCCGACGCGGGTCGCGCCGTGGTGGTGCTGTGGAGGCCGGGGTGCCCTTATTCGTCGGCGCTGCGTCGCCGGGCCGCCCGTGAGGGACTCGACGTCCACTGGGTCAATATCTGGCGGGACGAGGACGCCTATCAACTGTGTTGCAGCATCAACGGCGGCTCGGAGGAGACGCCCACCGCGATGCTGCTCGACGCGGGTCTCGCCGCGCCGGTGGTGATCCCGGCCTCCGTCCCGGGCATCCGTGAGGCCACCGCCGCCCCCGCGCGGGGCGTCATCCACACGCGTGTCGTCTCACGCGCCTCCGGCCGCGTCCGCGGCCTCGGCGTCCGCGGCCACTGACCCGCCCTCCCGCCGGCCGGGCGTGGCCACCACCTCGTCGTCGTCGTCGTCCTCACCGCCCGTACCGAAGTGCCCCCCGCACGTCCCCGCACTCGGTGCCCACCGCCATGTGGGCGATCCGGCCCTGCGCGCGGAGCTCTGCCAGGCGCGGTACCACCCGGTCACGCAAGCCCCACGGGTCGATCGTGTTGACGTAGACGCCGGTCGCGCCCTCGAAACCGGCGGGTGTCGAGATGCGCCACTTCAGCACGATCCGCCACGGCATGGCCGCGACACCCCGTTCAGGCGGGCGGGTGTGCCACTCCTCGTTACACGGCACCAGCCGACCCGTCGCCGCGTGGCAGGCGTGCAGCAGATCCGAGACGCCGCGCAGCTCGGCCGCCGAATGCTCCCACGGCGCGCTCGCCGCCGACCGCGAGTAGACCACCAGCGCGGGGTAGCGGTGCCCCACGCCCACCACCGCGACCGCGTGCTCGTTTTCCGCCAGCACCAACCCCTCGGCCGCGGCGTGGTCCACACCGAGCCGGTTGTAGAGGTCGGTGTCGCCGCCCAGCGCGGCCGCCTCGCGGGCGGTCTTGGCGGGGATCTCGTCGATCGCCACCAGCTGTTTGTGCAGGTGCGCGAACGAGGCGCCCGCGGGCGCGAGCCAGTTCTGGAACACCGACACGTACCGCGCGTGTGCGTTGTCGCGGTACAGGCCTCGCATCGCGCGGACCGTGAAGGCGGTGAACTGCTCGTGCTCGGCGGGGGTCAGGTCGCCCGACGCGGCGTGGCGGTCGCTGGCGGTGGCGCCGTCGGTGAGATGACGGCGTGCCACCACCACGTCGTGACAGCCGCCGAAGAAGCTCTCCGAGTGCGTGGCCAGTTCGGCCGGGCCCATGGCATCCACGGCCGACGGGTCGCCCTGCGCTGCGGCGATGCGGGCGCGGACCAGCGCGCGGACGTGCTCGGCGCCGGACGGGGTCGCGAGATACGCGGACTGGTGGGCGGCCGCGCGGGCCGGGATGCGGTAACCGTGCACGGCCTTCCAGTAGTCCAGTGAGACGATCTCGAAGAGATTGCCGAACAGCCGGAACTCCGGGGTCGTGGCATCGAGCTCGTCGGCGGACACCTCCTCGAGCACCCGCCAGGTGTCGCCGTCGCGGATTACGCGCGCCTTCTCCGGGGTGGTCTCGCGCAGCCGGGTCACACAGAACGGGCAGTGCGCCTCCGCGGCGGACGGGTCCACCGCGGTGACCCGCCCGGGGGAGTGGTCGATGGGCCGGTGCGCCCGACCGGGCACGGTCCACACCTCGGTGCCGGTGAACGGATTGGTCTGCTTGACCGTGCCGTCCGCCATGCGGCGAAGCGGCGGGACCGGGGACGACAGGGTGTGGGGCGCAGTGGTCACCCATCGAGCGTAGGTGGCCGCAGGCCGCTGACGAGGTCAAATATATGTCGTTTCACCGGTAGTAATGTGATCTAGGTAACAGTATTCTGAGTTTACGCGATGTTTAGGTCAGGTAAGGGGATCGGTGCAGGCGATCCGCTGCATCCTCCGGCAGAAGCAAGGGACACCGAGAGAAGGATCGACTATGTCTTCGAAACGCGCACGACATCTGAGGGCGGCGGCGCTCACCAGCGCAGCGCTGCTCGCTGCCGCCGGTTCGCCGGCGATCGCAGGTGCCCAGACCGGGTCGCTCAACGGCGAGCTCGGTCTGAACCTCGAACTGCTGCTCGGTTCGGCCGGGTCGGGTGAGGGCGGATCGCTCGACGGAGGCATACCGAGCGGCTCGCTGGATCCCGGCTCGCTGGAGCCGCTGTCCGCCGGTTCCGATACCGGCTCGGATGATCTCTCGGGGCCCGGTTCGCTGGACCCCGGCTCCGTGCCGTCGGGGTCGTCCCCGGACACCGGATCGCTCAACCCGGGATCGCTCGACCCCGGTTCGCTGGACCCCGGCTCCCTGGACCCAGCCTCGCTGCAGCCGTTGTCCGCGGGGTCCGATGCCGGGTCGGATGACGTGGGCTCTGACGAAGGGTCGCTGGAGGAGGGGTCCCTGGATGCGGGTTCCCTGGCGCCGTTGTCGGCGGGCTCGGATGCCGGCTCGGACGACGGGTCGTTGGACCCCGGTTCCGCCGAGGGCGGATCGCTCGTGGCCGTGACTCTGCTCCTGGCGCTCGGATCGTCCGGTTCCGAGGCGGGTGATGGCTCGCTGGCGCCGCTGTCAGCCGGTTCTGAGGGCGGGTCGGATGATCTGGGTTCGGGTGACGGGTCGTTGGAGGGGTCGCTGGATGCGGGTTCGCTCGCGCCGTTGTCGGCCGGTTCTGAGGGCGGGTCGGACAACGAGCCCGGGGAGGGGTCGGTCGACCTCGGTTCACTCGCGCCCGGGTCCCTTGCTCTGGGCTCCCTGCCTCTCGCATCGGTGGGAGGATCGCTGGAGCCGTTGTCGGCGGGTTCCGATGGCGGGTCGGATGACATGGGTTCGGAGGACGGGTCGGTGGAGGGGTCCCTGGCGCCGTTGTCGTCCGGTTCTGATGCCGGTTCGGGCAACGGGACGGGGGAGGGTTCGCTCGACGGCTCGTTGGAGGGCTCCCTCGACGGGGGTTCCCTCGCACCGTTGTCGGCCGGGTCCGATGAAGGGTCGCTGGAGGAAGGCTCGTCTGAGGGCTCCCTGCCGATGGGATCTCTCGAACCGGGATCGGCCACCGGCTCCCTCGCTCCTCTCGGGTCCCTCACGGCGTCGCTGGCCCCACTCGGGTCCGCAGGATCGGCTGTGGGGTCACTGCCGCTGCTGCTGCCTGTCGCGCTCATCGGCGGTTCCGTGGCTGCTGCACCGATGATCCTGCAGGTGGGCGCCAACATGGGGCTCGCGCTTCCGCCGCTGCCGGGCCTCCCCGCTCCGGTCGCGGCAGCGCCGGCGGTCGCCGCGCCGCCGGTTGCGCCCGGGCCCCCGACGCCGAACGGGCGTGGGGGCGAGCCGGGTGTCGCCGGAGTCGGAGGCGCCGCGGTGGGCGTCAATGCCGCCATCGTGATGACCGGATCGTTGGGTGACTACGAAGTCGCGCTGCCGGACGGTGTCACGTTGCCACCAATGCCGTTCATTCGGTGAGTTATCTGAGAGAAGGCCCGGCCCGGGAGCATTCGCCCGGGGCGGGCCTTCCGCCATCTCGGGTGGGCGTGAGGCGCGTACCCTGAGAGAAATCTCACAAGGTGGACTCGGCTTCCCATGTCAGGGGCCACAGTTTGACTTTCCCGATTTGTGTGCTGCGCCCCTTCTGCCCATATTATTTCCGAGCCAGAGCACTTCGGTCCTCTGAGTACGGGTGCTCCAGACACCACGGAGTCCGCCCGTCGACAAGCGAAGGCGAATACATGATGACGACTCCCGGCCCCAAGAGCCTGTACCGCCCTGAATACGAACACGACTCGTGTGGCGTCGCGTTCGTTGTGGATATGTACGGACGCAAGTCCCGGGACATCGTCGAGAAGGCGATCGCCGCACTGGTGAACCTCGAGCACCGCGGCGCCGTTGGCGCCGAGGCCAACACCGGTGACGGCACGGGCTTGTTGATCCAGGTACCGGACTTGTTCCTCCGCGAAGTGATGCGTGAGGAGCAGAACGTAGAACTGCCTGAGGCCGGTGCATATGCCACCGGCCTTTGTTTTCTCCCCCAGTCCCGCATGCTCGCGATGGACGCCATGCGGATGGTGGAGCGGATCGCCGCCGAACAGGGCGTGTCCGTGATCGGGTGGCGTGAGGTCCCGGTCGACGACTCCACGGTCGGCGCGATCTCACGCGACGCGCAGCCCAGCATCCACCAGATCTTCGTCAAGGCCGCCGGCCCCGGAGGGGCGCTGCTCACGGAGCTGGACCTCGAGCGCAAGTGCTTCGTCGTGCGCAAGCGCTGCGAGCACGAGCTGGGCTCCAAGGGGCCCGGCAAGGGTGACCTCGGCTCGGAGACCGTGTATTTCCCGTCCCTGAGCCCTCGCACCTTCGTCTACAAGGGCATGCTCACCGAGAAGCAGCTCCCGGAGTTCTACCTGGATCTCCAGGACGAGCGTGTGGAGTCCGCCCTGGGCATCGTCCACTCCCGCTTCTCCACCAACACGTTCCCGGCATGGCCGCTGGCCCACCCCTTCCGCTACGTCGCCCACAACGGTGAGATCAACACCGCCCGCGGTAACGAGAACTGGATGCGGGCCCGCGAGTCACTCATGTCCAGCGAGCACATCGAGGACCTGTCGGCGGCACTGCCCATCTGCACCCCGGGCGGCTCCGACACCGCGCGCTTCGACGAGGCGCTGGAACTGTTGACGCTGGCAGGGCGCACCCTGCCCCACGCCGTGCTCATGATGGTCCCCGAGGCGTGGGAGCGCCACGAGACGATGGACCCGGCCAAGCGGGCGTTCTACGAGTACCACGCCTCCCTCATGGAGGCATGGGACGGACCGGCGTCGATCACGTTCACCGACGGCACCGTGATCGGCGCCGTGCTCGACCGCAACGGTCTGCGCCCGTCCCGGATCTGGGTCACCGACGACGGGCTCGTCGTCATGGCCTCCGAGGTCGGCGTCCTCGACATCCCCCAGGACAAGGTCGTCACCAAGACCCGCCTGCGCCCGGGCCGGATGTTTCTGGTCGATACCGCCCAGGGGCGGATCATCGACGACGAGGAGATCAAGACCGAGCTGGCCGCCGAGCACCCGTACCAGCAGTGGCTCGACGAGGGCATGGTCCGACTCGGGGATCTCCCGCAGGTCGACCACCCGTACATGCCGCACGAGCGTGTCGTGCTGAGGCAGCGGGTCTTCGGATTCACCGAGGAGGAGCTCCGGATCCTCGTCTCGCCGATGGCCGGGGCGGGTGCGGAGGCGATCGGATCGATGGGCACCGACACGCCGCTGCCGGTCTTGTCGGAGCGCTCACGGATGCTGTTCGACTACTTCGCGCAGCGCTTCGCCCAGGTCACCAACCCGCCGCTGGACGCGATCCGCGAGGAGCTCGTCACCAGCTACGGCGTGACGCTCGGCCCCGAGGGCGATCTCATCCACCCGGGCCCGGCGTCGTGCCGCCAGATCCGCCTGGACAACCCGATCCTCGGCAATGACGAGCTGTCGACGCTGATGGCGGCCGGCGAGACCCGTCCCGGTCTGCGATCGGTGGTCGTCCGCGGCCTGTACAACGTCGCTCACGGCGGCCGCGGCCTGCGCATCGCCCTGGAGCGGATCCGCCGCGAGATCTCCCACGCCATCGAGGATGGCGCCACGATCATCGTGCTGTCGGATCGGGAGTCGGATGAGCGCAACGCGCCGATTCCGTCGCTGCTCCTCACCTCAGCCGTGCACCACCACCTCGTCCGCGAGAAGACCCGTACCCGGGTCAGCCTCGTGGTCGAATCCGGAGACGCCCGCGAGGTCCACCACATGGCGGTCCTCTTCGGGTACGGCGCCGAGGCGATCAACCCGTACATGGCGTTCGAGTCCATCGACGAGCTCGTCAAGACCGGTCACCTCACCGGGGTGGACACCCCCGCGGCCTGCGCCAACTATCGCAAGGCCGCCGCGAAGGGCGTGCTCAAGGTGATGTCCAAGATGGGCATCTCGACCCTGGCCTCGTACACGGGTGCGCAGCTCTTCGACATCACGGGGCTCTCGCAGGAGTTGTGCGACGAGTACTTCACCGGCTCGATCAGCCCCATCGACGGCATCGGGCTCGACGAGATCGCCGAGGACGTGGCCCGTCGCCACCGCTTCGCGTTCCTGCCGCGGCCGGAGGAGGCCGCGCACCGCGAGCTCGAGATCGGCGGGGAGTACCAGTGGCGCCGGGAAGGCGAGTACCACCTGTTCAACCCGGACACGGTGTTCAAGCTCCAGCACTCCACGCGCTCCGGTCGCTACGAGATCTTCAAGGAGTACACCCAGCTCGTCGACGACCAGTCGGAACGTCTGGCCACCCTCCGCGGCCTGTTCGAGCTGAAGGGGACCCGTCCCCCGGTGCCGATCGAGGAGGTCGAGCCCGTCTCGGAGATCGTCAAGCGGTTCTCCACGGGCGCGATGAGCTACGGCTCCATCTCGGCCGAGGCCCACGAGACGCTGGCGATCGCCATGAACCGTCTCCACGCCCGGTCCAACTCGGGCGAGGGCGGCGAGTCGATCGACCGCTTCAGCCCCGACCCCAACGGTGACTGGCGCCGGTCGGCCATCAAGCAGGTGGCCTCAGGCCGGTTCGGTGTGACCAGCAACTACCTGGCCAACTGCACCGATATCCAGATCAAGATGGCCCAGGGCGCCAAGCCGGGCGAGGGCGGCCAGCTCCCGCCGGGGAAGGTCTACCCGTGGGTCGCCGAGGTTCGTGGCTCGACCCCGGGCGTCGGGCTGATCTCGCCGCCGCCGCACCACGACATCTACTCGATCGAGGACCTGGCGCAGCTCATCTACGATCTGAAGAACGCCAACCCCGAGGCCCGGATCCACGTCAAGCTCGTGGCCGAGCAGGGTGTGGGCACCGTCGCGACGGGTGTGTCCAAGACGCACGCCGACGTGGTGCTCATCTCCGGCCACGACGGTGGCACCGGCGCGTCTCCGCTGACCTCGCTCAAGCATGCGGGCGGCCCGTGGGAGCTGGGTCTCGCCGAGACCCAGCAGACCCTGCTGGTCAACGGCCTGCGGGATCGGATCGTCGTCCAGGTCGACGGGCAGCTCAAGACCGGGCGCGACGTCATCGTCGCGGCGCTGCTCGGCGGCGAGGAGTTCGGATTCGCGACGGCTCCGCTCGTCGTGGCCGGCTGCGTGATGATGCGCGTGTGCCATCTCGACACCTGCCCCGTCGGTGTCGCCACCCAGAACCCGATCCTGCGCGAGCGGTTCAACGGCAAGGCCGAGTACGTGGTGAACTTCATGGAGTTCATCGCCGAGGAGGTGCGCGAGTACCTCGCCGAGCTCGGGTTCCGTTCGCTGAACGAGGCGATCGGACACTCCGAATGCCTCGACAAGTCGCGGGCGTTCGCCCACAACAAGCGGGTCGCGAAGCTCGACCTGGCGCCGATCTTCGCCCAGGCGGAGTCCCCGTTCATGCACCAGGACCTGCGGAACACCAAGTCGCAGGACCACAAGCTCGAGGGCGTCATCGACCGCCGGCTCATCGAGGACAGCCGCTCCGTGATCGCTGATCCCGCGACGGGGCCGTTCGCGGGCAGCTACCCGATCTGCAACGTGAACCGCTCGGTGGGCACCATGCTCAGCCACGAGATCTCCAAGGCGCACGGTGGTGCCGGGCTCCCGGAGGGATCGATCGACCTGAGCTTCACGGGGTCCGCCGGCAACTCGCTCGGGGCGTTCCTCGCCTCCGGCGTGACCGTGCGGGTGTTCGGTGACGCCAACGACTACGTGGGCAAGGGACTGTCCGGGGGACGCATCGTCGTCCGCCCGGCGGAGGACGCCGCCCCCGATTTCGCGGCCGAGAACAACATCATCGCCGGCAACGTGATCTGCTACGGCGCCACCGCCGGCGAGGTATTCCTCCGCGGCATCGTGGGCGAGCGCTTCTGCGTGCGCAACTCGGGCGTCACCGCGGTGGTGGAGGGCGTGGGCGACCACGCCTGTGAGTACATGACGGGTGGACGCGTCGTCGTGCTGGGGGAGACGGGACGCAACGTCGCGGCCGGCATGTCCGGTGGCGTCGCCTACTTCTACGACCCGCAGGGCGTCCTGCCCGAGAACCTCAACGTGGAGCTCGTCGACACCGACGAGCTGACCAGCGAGGACGTGGAATTCCTCCGCGGCATCGTGGAGCGCCACGTGGAGGAGACCGATTCGGCCCGGGGCCGGGAGATCCTCGGTGGTTGGGCCCAGAACGTGAATCATTTCGCCAAGGTCATGCCGCGCGACTACAAGCGCGTGCTGCTGGCCATCGAGCAGGCGGAGAAGGACGGACGCAACGTGGACGAGGCGATCATGGAGGCCGCAAATGGCTGACCCGAAGGGCTTTCTCAAGCACACCGAGCGGGAGCTGCCCGAACGCCGCCCCGTCGACCTGCGCATCATGGACTGGAAGGAGGTCTACGAGTCGACGACCCTCCCGGAGGATCACCTGAAGACCCAGGCCTCCCGCTGCATGAGCTGCGGTGTGCCGTTCTGCCACCAGGGGTGTCCGCTGGGCAACATCATTCCCGAGTGGAATGACCTGGTGCACCGCGGGAAGTGGGACGCGGCGGTCGACCGTCTGCACGCGACCAACAACTTCCCTGAGTTCACCGGCCGGCTCTGCCCCGCGCCGTGTGAGGGCTCCTGCGTCCTGGGGATCAACCAGCCGCCCGTGACGATCAAGCAGATCGAGGTGGAGATCGCCGAGGCCGCGTGGGCCGACGGCGGCATGGCACCGGTGATCCCGTCGTTCCGTACGGGTCAGACCGTCGCGGTCGTGGGTTCGGGCCCGGCGGGTCTGGCCGCCGCGCAGCAGCTCACGCGCGCCGGACACTCCGTCACGGTGTTCGAGCGTGATGACCGCATCGGTGGACTCATGCGCTACGGGATCCCCGAGTTCAAGATGGAGAAGGCGGTCCTCGACCGGCGTCTCGCGCAGATGGAGGCCGAGGGAACGGTCTTCCGTTCCGGGGTCAACGTCGGCGAGGACATCACGGCGTCGCAGCTGCGGGAGCAGTTCGACGCGGTGGTGCTGAGCGGCGGCGCCACCATGAGGCGGGACCTGCCCGTGCCCGGCCGTGAGCTGGAGGGCATCCATCAGGCCATGGACTACCTGCCCCTGGCCAACAAGGCCGCGGTCGGCGACCCGGTGGTGGATGCCGACGGGTTGCCCGCCATCCACGCGCGGGACAAGCACGTCATCATCATCGGTGGCGGCGACACCGGCGCGGACTGCCTCGGCACGGCGACCCGTCAGGGGGCCAGGTCGGTCAAGAGTTTCGAGATCATGCCCCGCCCGCCGGCGACGCGTGCGGCCTCGACCCCGTGGCCGATGTACCCGCTGATGTTCCGCACGGCCTCCGCCCACGAGGAGAACGGTGAGCGCGTCTACGGCGTGTCCACCGCCGAGTTCGTGGGGGAGAACGGGCACGTCACCGCCCTCAAGGGTTCCGAGGTGAGGATGGTGGACGGGCGCTTCGAGCCCGTTCCCGGTACGGACTTCGAGTACCCGGCGGATCTGGTGCTGTTGGCGATGGGCTTCACGGGTGCCCAGAAGGCCGGACTCTGTTCCGACCTGGGGGTGGACTTCACCGACCGCGGAAACGTGGACCGTGACGGCACCTACGCGACCAATGTCGACGGCGTGTTCGTGGCCGGCGACATGGGCCGCGGGCAGTCGCTCATCGTGTGGGCCATCGCGGAGGGGCGCGCCGCCGCCGCCTCGGTGGATCGCTTCCTCATGGGGGAGACGGCGCTGCCGGAGCCGGTCCGACCGACGGACGTGGCACAGCGCTGAGATCCGCCGTGGCGCCTGACCTTAATGGAACCTAAGATCAGGTCTATTCTGATATCAGGCCGCCCGGCCTTCGTCTCGGAAGGCATCCATGGTCCGCCGTCGCCCCGCCAGCATGATCGCCGCGCTCTGCGCTGCGGTCGTCCTGGGCGGGGCGCCAGTGGCCCCGGCCCAGCTGCCGGGACCGGGCGCCCAGCTCCCGGGACCGGGCGGCCGGGCCGTGGTGACGGACCTGCCCGTGCTGAGCGAGTTGCCACCACTGCCGTCCAGGGGCGAGTCCCCCGACGTGGACGAGCAGGAGGTCGACGACGCCTCGGGCATGTCGGGCGTGCAGATCATCGCGCTGGCGTTGGCCGCTGCGGCACTGGTGGCCGGCGGGACGGGGCTGGCCCTGGTGACGCGACGCGGCCGCGGGGACCTGCCCGGCGATCAGCCCGCGAGGACGGGTCCGCTCGCGTGACGGCGCGCCCGATAGGCTCGGGCGTATGAGCCGCCACATCGCAGGACGAGGACGGACCGGCCGGGTGACACCCCCGCCGGCCGGTCCACCCGTCGACGACGTCGAATGCGACCTGAGCAGCAAGCTGACGCTGGGGCAGTTCCTCAAGCTGGCATCACTGCTCGATTCGGGTGCCGAGGCCAAGGACGCGGTCACCTCCGGCGCCGTGAGCGTCAACGACGAGGTGGACACCCGTCGCGGTCGCGGTCTGGTCGACGGCGACGTGGTGGAGATCGGGGGCCGCGCAGCCCGGGTGGTCGCGCGCGACGGACGGGGAGAGGCCTGATGGCGGACGAGACGCGGCGGACGATCCAGGCTCCGGTCGTGTTGCACGATGATGACCCCGGCGCCAGGCGCTACGCCACCTGGCTCGCCGAGGAATTCGACACCCGGGCCACCCATCACGACTCCGTGGACCCGGCCGAACTCGTCGTCGCCGGGACGGTCGTCCTCGTCACCGGGATGCGGGCGGCTGGCGGGCTGGGTGGTTCGGCGTTCATCCGCGACAACTGGGAGGCGCTCGTCGAGGCCGGGCGCCGGGTCGCGGTCGTCATGGTGGGCCCGACCCCGGTCACCGATGACGCCCGGATCGAGCTCATGTCGAGTGAGTTCTCGGGCGATCAGCTCCGCGATCTCAAGCTCTTCCAGTTGCGGGGCGTGGTCACCCCGGACCAGCTGGGATTCCGGCAGCGGCTGGGCGTGAAGACCGCTCTCGCGGCGCTGCGTCGCAAATCCGAGCGCACCCCGGAGGAGGAGTCCATGCTCGAGTTGGGTGGGCTGGACCTCACCGACCGGGTCTCACTCGGGCCTCTGCTGCGCTGGATCCGCCGCGAGGCCTGATCGACCGAGCAGGCCGGGACGCCGCGTCGCGCGCCGCCCGGGTGTGACCCCCGATACCATCTCCCGGGTGAGACCCCGCCGTGGGGCGGGGCGACGACCCGGAGGATCCCGATGCGCACGACCACCCTCGCCGCGACCGTCTCGGCACTCGCCGCCACCGCGCTGCTGACCGGTGCCGGCACGGCGACGGCACAGCAGATCGATCGCGTGGATCCGATGGATCCGGACGCCGCCGCCGGATGCCTGTACATCACGACCCACACCGACGCTCTGCGGTGCATGAACCTCGAGCCCGCGGCCGCGGCCGTCTCCACTCTCAGCCTCGGCTACGGGTCGCTCGGGACCGGCTCGTTGACGGACCTGCTCACCGGGCTCATCAACGCCGGTTCGGTCATCCTGTCGGTGGAGCTGCCCAACGCGACGGGCTCCTATGCGCCTGGGTCCCTGGGCAGCTACGGTCCCGAGGCCTCGATCGGCGACGTGCTCACCATCCCGGTCGCGAGCCTCGGGGGAGCCTCCTGAGCGACCCCGCCCGCGGGCACACCCCGCAGGCGCTCGGGCGGGTGCGACGAACGACCCGGTCGGGTCAGCGCACCACGATCCCGTCGGAGTCGGCGTAGAGCGTGTCACCGGGGACGAAGTCGACCCCGCCGAAGCTCACGGTCACGTCGCGTTCGCCGTCGCCGGTCTTGCTGGACTTGCGCGGGTTCGTGCCCAGGGCCTTGCATCCGAAGTCCATGCCGCCCACGACCGCCGAGTCTCGGATGGCGCCGTTGACCACGACCCCGGCCCAGCCGTTGGAACGGCCGAGCTCGGCGATGAGGTCTCCCACCAGCGCGGTGTGGAGGCTGCCACCGCCGTCGATCACCAGGACCCGGCCCTCGCCGGGCTCGCCGAGCACACTCTTGAGCAGCGCGTTGTCCTGGAAGCACCGGACGGTCGAGACGGGGCCGAAGAACTCCGTCCGGCCACCGAGGTCGCGGAACTGGGTGTCACAGCTGCGGACGTCCTCGCCGATCTCGTCGACGAGGTCTGCGGTGTGGACGAATCCGGCGGGGGTGTCGGTCATGCGGGGCCTCCTGGGGCGTGGTCTGGTCATGGCAACGCTATCCGGCCGCGCTCCCGCGGGGGAGCCCGCCGTGGGGGACAATGTCGGGTGAAGGGTGCCCCGCCATCGTCCGAGAACCCGGAAGGAGCCACCCGTGGCCCAGTACGAACTCCTGATCCACGCCCGGCGCGCGGTCATCGACGATCGCATCCAACAGGCGGCGGTCACGGTGGACGGGGGAGTGATCTCGTCGGTGCGGACGGGGTCGGAGGCGCGGGACATCGGTCTGGCGGGCGACCACACGATCGCGCTCGGTGATGACGTGGTCCTCATGCCGGGACTCGTCGACCCGCACGTCAGTACCGAGGACGTCGCGGTGGGCACGCGTTCGGCGGCTCAGGGCGGGATCACCTCGGTGATCGACTACGGAACCGACGGCGACCCGGTCGCGATCACCCCCGAGGACGTGGACCGCTGGAGACAGGACGTGACCGGCGAGTCCACGGTGGACGTCGGCCTGTGGGGCGCGGCGGTTCCGGGGAATCTCGGCGGGCTCGGGACGTTGCTGGATCGTGGCGTGTTCGGGGTGTCGGCGGTGGCCGCCGGCAAGGGTGTCGCCGGTGCGCCGACCCTGGATTCCGCACAGGTGGTGGCGGCCGCCGAGGAGGTCGCGGAGGCCGGCGGGCTGTTCGCGGTGGACGCCGGGGTGGACGATCTGCCCGGGCTTCTCGAGGTCTGCCGGCGCACGGGTGGCCGGCTGCACGTCCGGGCGGTGTCCGACCACGAGGAACTGCCCCTGCTGCGCGAAGCCAGGGCGGACGGACTGGCCGTGACCGCCTCGACCAGCCCGCACATGCTTGCGCTGGTCTCCGAGGTCACCCACGGCGGCGCTGCGGTCGCGCGGCTCGACCCGCCGATCCGGGACGCCGCCAACCGCGAGTTGCTGTGGGAGGCGTTGCGCGACGGCACGATCGACGCCGTGGCCTCGGCCCGGCTCGGGTTGTCGGTCGTGTGGACCGAGGCCCGTCGCCGGGGATTCGATCTCGCCGACGTCGCCGGGTGGATGGCCACGCGCACCGCCGGGGTCGTGGGCCTGCGGGACCGCGGTGAGATCCGGGTCGGCCTGCGCGCGGACCTCGCCGCGGTCGCCGACGACGACGCGTTCGTCGTCCTGCCCGGGACCCGTGAGCTGGGCTCTGCGGACTCGGTGTACGCCCAGCGTGCCCTGGCGGGCGTGGTGCGGTGGACGATGCGGGGCGGAACGGTGATCGACCCCCGTGCCCTCGCCCTCGGGACTGTCCTGACCCGACAGACGAAGTGAACCCCACAGTGGTGGGTCTCGACCTGTCCTTCCCGGCAGGGGTCACCTCGGGCCTGCTCATCACCGAGTACGTCATCAAGATCCTCGCGCTGGGGATGGTCCCCGAGAACCGGCAGCCGTCGTCGTCGCAGGCGTGGCTGCTCGCCATCCTCTTCATCCCGGTGGTGGGGGTGCCGTTGTTCCTCCTGCTGGGCAATCCCTACATCACCGGGCGACGGCACCTCATCCAGGCCGAGGCGAACCATCTCTATGCCAGGGCGCTCGAGAAGCGGCCCACCGTTCCCGACGGAGTGCGCGTGGGGCCCGGGGTGCGGACCATCCTGGAGATGAACCGGACCCTCACCGCGATCCCCGCCATGTCCGGGGACTTCATCGGCCTGCATTCGGACTACACGCGGTCGTTGGCGGCGATGACCGAGGCGGTCCGTGCCGCCCGGGACCACGTGCACATCGAGTTCTACGCGCAGTCGTGGGACTCCGAAACCGACGAGTTGTTCACCGCCGCGGTCGAGGCCGCCGATCGGGGGGTCGTGGTCCGGGTGCTGGTCGACCACCTCGGGTCACTGCGCTACCGGGGGTTCACGAAGCTCCGGAAGCGGCTGCGGCGGACCCCGGTGGAGTTCCACCTGATGCTGCCGGTGAACCCGTTCCGCGGCCGGTTCAGGCGGCCGGACCTACGCAATCACCGCAAGATGCTCATCGTGGACGGGGTGCACGGGTTCATCGGGTCGCAGAACCTCATCGAGCGCCACTACGGCAGTTCACGCAACGCCCGGCTCGGCCGCGAGTGGGTCGATCTGATGATGGAGGTCCGCGGGGAGATCGTCCAGGCGATGGACAGCGTGTTCGCCGTGGACTGGTATTCCGAGTCCGGCGAGGTGATCGGCACGCTGGAGGACGTGGCGCAGGGCGCACCACTGGCGCCCGGACGCAAGGGCGGGGATCCCACGGCGGGCGACCCGGTGAGCGCGTTCCAGCTGGTCCCGTCCGGCCCGGGGTACAGGACGCAGCCCGGGCTGCGGATGTTCACCCAGCTCATCGGCCAGGCACGGAAGCGGGTGCGGATCGTCAGCCCGTACTTCGTGCCGGACGACGCTCTCCTGCACTCCATCACGTCGGCGTCGTTCCGCGGGGTGGGGGTGGAGTTGTTCGTCCCCGAACACGCCGACCAGTTCCTCGTCCACCACGCCCAGCGGTCCTACTACCGCGCGCTGCTCGAGGCCGGGGTGGTGATCCACCGCTTCCGCTCCCCGGCGGTCCTGCACACCAAGACGGTGCTGATCGACGACTACGCCGGGATCGTGGGCTCGAGCAACATGGACCAGCGCTCGTTCAACCTCAACTTCGAGATCAGTCTGCTGGCCCTGGGCGGCGAGGCGGTCGCGGAGCTCAACGACGTGGTGGACTCCTACCTTGAGGACTGCACCACGTTGGGCATCGAGACGTGGATGAGCCGCCCGTGGCCGGGGCGGTACGTCGACAACGTCGCACGTCTCACCTCAGCGCTGCAGTAGGCCGGGTCCGGCGGCGGATCGGGTCCGGCCGGACAGCCGGCGCTACGGGCGGGCGGCACCGCAGTAGTACGCTCAGCGTGCGCGGGTCGCACAGGCCCGCCCCTGCGACGAGAGGCTGTGCCCGATGCCCCAGACCCGTGGTTCCGGAGTCCGGACCAGGCGCCTCGGCGCCGCCGTCACGACCGCCGTGGTGGCGGCGGTCGCGGTCCCCGCCGTGGCGTACGCGCAGGGGGACTCGGGGTCGGGTTCGGCGCTGCCCGCGGAGACGGGCAACAGCAGTGTGGACCAGTTGGTCGGCCAGTTGCCCGAGGAGATTGTCATCGGCGGTGGGGCGCTCGGGTCCGAGGGTCTGCGCGAGACGGGCAGCGCCCCGGTGGCGGACGCCGGACTGTCCCTGGGGCAGACCCTCGGTTCGGTGGCGCCGCTCGAGGCGCTGGGGTCGGCGGGAGGGTCCGCGGCGGCGTCCGTGGCGTCCTCGGGCAGCCTGCCGGGGTCCGTCTACGCCAACCCGACCGGGTCGCTCGGGTCGGGCACCATCGGGCTGGGATCGATCGCGATCCCCGAGTACATCTTCCCCGTACTGAGCGTGCAGTTCGCGGGCGGTTTCTTCACGGCGCTGGGGGAGCGGCAGCAGGCCGGCGAGCTCTATCCGCACGAGTTGGACTTCTGGCACGGGCTGGTCGAGGGTTCGGCCGAGGGCGGCGCGCTGCTCACCGACGCCGCGGACGCCGCCGGCACCCAGCTGCCCGGCGCGCTGGCGGGGAGTATCGAGGCGGTCCAGATCGCCGCGCTGCAGGATCCGTACGAGGACAACGAGCGCCGTCGCGCCGAGGCCGAGGCGGCGGCCGCCGACGGTGGGCAGGACGCGACGGACGAGGTCGACGACGACGAGGTTGACGACGACGAGGCAGACATCTCCCCGGTCGGCGCGAACGGTCCCGCCGGGGACACGCAGGGCGGAACCGGCGGAGTGGGCGCGACCCTCGGCGCCGCGGCCGCGCCTGCCGCCATCGCCACGACCGCGGGGAATGCCGCCGCAGGACCCGGCGAGCAGTCGGCCCCCGCCGAGCTGTCTGCCCCCGCGGAGCTGGCCGTGACCGGCGTGGGGACCACCGCGCTGGTCGGCGTCGCCGCCGGGACGATTCTGCTGGGCGGGTTGCTGCTGGCCTTCGTCCGCCGGCGCGCGTAGGGGCCCGGGCTCGTCGTCGTCCCCTCCACGCGGGCCCGGGCAAATCGTTGCGGGGCCACTCGGAAGGCCGGGCGGTAGGCCGCGCCGCCAGCGGTTACCCGCGGGCGGTCACCCCTGCGGACTCACCCCTGACCACTCACCCCTGCGCACTCATCTCCCGGCAGCGGTCCCACAGTGCGGCGGCGACCTCGCGGTCGTGCGAGGCCTTGGTGGAGTTCACGGTCGTCGGGTACCCGGTGAGCTCGCCGGGGCCGTCGGGGCCGATGTACGCGCCGCCCGCGACGGACTCCACGGTCGCGGCGTAGAGCTGCGGCAGGGCCCCACGCTCGGCCGGTTGCACGAGGAACGGGATCTTCTCCACGCCCTTCATCAGCAGGTCCTGCACGCGGCTGCCGCTGCGGTACTGCAGATTGGTCGCCGAATAACCGGGGTGCGCGGCCACCGCCCTCAGCGACGACCCCGCGGCCTCGAGGCGACGCTGCTGCTCGTAGGCGAGCATGACGCAGGCCAGCTTGGAGGCGGCGTACACCGGCATCGGGGCGTAGCGGCGACGGGTCCAGTCCAGGTCGTCGGGGTCCACCGTGCCGAAGCGGTGCATCATCGAGCCCAGCCACACCACCCGGTCGGTGAGCGCCGGCGCGACGTGCTCGGTGAGCGCGAAGTGGCCGAGGACGTTGACGCCGAACTGCATCTCGTGGCCCTGCGCGGTGCGCGACCGTGGGATGTTCATCAGCCCCGCGTTATTGATGAGCACGTCGGGCGAGCGGCCCGCGAGCAGCTCACCCGCCGCGTGCACGGACTCGAGGTCGGCCAGGTCGAGTTCGACGACCTCGGCGCGGTCCGGGTGCGCGAGCCCCGCGCGGGCCGTCTCGGCGCGGCCCGTGTCACGGCAGGCCATGATCACGCGGGCGCCCGCGTCGGTCAGCGCGCGGGTGGACTGCAGGCCCAGCCCGGAGTTCGCCCCGGTGACCACGAAGGTCCGGCCGGTCTGGTCAGGGATGTCGGCGGTGGTCCATCGGCTCATGCGGGCCAGGGTACGTCCGCCGTCCGACATCGCCCACCGGCTCATGCGGGGCAGTTCACTCCCAGGTGGCGGTGTCCGGGTCGACGCCGTGCGCCCGGGCGTTGGCCTCGACGGCGGCGACCAGCCACTGAGTCAGGCCCGGCTCGTGCACGTCGTACGTCTCGGCGAAGCGTGGGTCCTCGACGTACATCCGCGCCAGGCAGACCTGCATCGCATGCGTGCAGTCGTAGAACCGCCCGATCGATGCGCGGTGGCGCTCGGCCAGCTCCGCGGCCTCCGGCGCCCCCGGGTCCATGCCGGCACGCTTGGCGGCGGCGAGGTCGACGTTGAGCGCGTCGCCCTCGGCCTTGACCTGCTTCCAGTCCTCCCTGGACATGCGCGCCGTGCGTTCCTGCGACTGCGCCCACTGCGGGGTGTCGCCCCAGCGGTGCTCGGCCTCCTCCTGGTACTCCTCCTTCCAGTCCGTGCCGAAGATCTCGGCCCTGTCCTGAGGGGTCAGTGGTGCGTTCATATCGATCGCCTCCTTCATGCGGTCGACTGCGGAGACCATCTCCTGCAGGTGCGAGATGCGTCCGACCAGCAGCTCCCGCTGGCGGGTCAGGTGAGCCAGGGCGTCGGCCTCCGGGTCATCGAGCAGGTCCCCGATCTCCGCGAGTGGGAAGCCCAGCTCGCGGTAGACCAGGATCCGGTGGAGGCGGGCGACGTCGTCGTCGTCATACACCCGGTAGTCCGACCACGTCCTGCCGCTCGCCGGCGCCAACCCGATCCGGTCCCAGTGGTGCAGGGTCCGGACGCTCACCCCGACCAGCGCGGCGACCGCTCCCACGGTGAGCCCGTCTCTCGTCGTCATGTCTCCAGCATCTCTCACATCCACGAGCGTGGGGCCTGACGCGATGTCAGGGTCAAGCCCGGGTTTCCGCGACCGGCGGGCGAAGAACGGTGGCAGGCGGTACCGCTCTTCCTTACCCGCCGGTAGCCTCGGTGCCATGAGCCGACCCGCGCCCCATGTGTACGACCGTCTCCGCGACCTCGTCGCGATCCCCGAATTCCGGGCCGATCCCTCAAGCCGCCCGTCGGCGATGATCACCGAGGTCTTCACCGGTGACCCGCTCGCGGAGATCCCCGCCGGCACCGCCGACGATGTCACCGCCGCCGTCGAGCGGGCCCGGGCCGCGCAGGTCGCGTGGGCCGAACGAGACGTCGCCGACCGGGTCGCCGTCATCACCCGCTTCGCCAAGCAGATCATGCGCAACCGCGGCGAACTCATGGACATCGTGCAGGCAGAGACAGGCAAGAGCCGCGCCTCCGCACAGGAGGAGGTGCTGGACTGCCTCATCACCGCGCGTCACTACGCCCGGACCGCGCCCGGGCTGCTCGCCCCCAAGCGCGTCCAGGGCATGCTGCCGGGACTGACCAAGGCCGTGGTGCGCCGCCAGCCCAAGGGCGTCGTGGGCGTGATCGCGCCGTGGAACTACCCGCTCAACCTCGCCGCCACCGACGCGCTCGCCGCCCTGCTCGCGGGCAACGCCGTGGTGATCAAGCCCGCCTCCATCACGCCGTTCTGTGCCCTCGCCGCCGCCGACATGCTCTACCGGGCGGGCCTGCCGCGCGACCTGTTCCAGGTGGTGCCCGGTTCGGGCGGGACCGTCGGCGGCGCGATCGTGGAGAACGTCGACTACCTCATGTTCACCGGCTCCACCGCGACCGGCCGCACGCTGGGCCGCCAGTGCGGCGAGCGCCTGATCGGGTTCTCGGCCGAACTCGGCGGGAAGAACGCCATGATCGTGACCGAGGGTGCCGACCTCGACGAGGTGGCCGAGGTCGCCACGCGCGCGTTCTTCTCCAACTCGGGTCAGCTGTGCATCTCGGTCGAGCGGGTCTACGTGGAGCGCTCCGTCGCGCCGCAGCTCATCGAGAAGCTCACCGCGCGTGTGCAGTCCATGAGCGTGGGGCCCGGCTACGACTTCGAGGCCGAGATGGGCAGCCTCATCTCCCGTGACCAGCTGGACACCGTCTCCGCACACGTCGACGACGCGGTGGCCAAGGGCGCGCGCGTCCTGGCCGGCGGACGCGCCCGGCCGGACCTGGGCCCGCTGTTCTACGAGCCGACCCTGCTCACCGACGTGCCCTCCGGCGCGACCTGCTACGGCGAGGAGACCTTCGGCCCGGTCGTGTCGATCTACCCGGTCGACTCGGTCGAGGAGGCGATCGCCGAGGCCAACGACACCGAGTACGGGCTCAACTCGTCGGTGTTCGCGGGGTCCGACTCCGAGGGCGAGCAGATCGCGGCGCGCCTGCGGACCGGCACCGTCAACGTCGGCGAGGGCTACGTCGCGGGCTGGGGCTCCGTCGCGGGCCCGATGGGCGGCATGGGCGCCTCCGGTGTGGGCCGACGCCACGGCGACGAGGGACTGCTCAAGTACACCGAGGCGCAGACGATCGCCACTCAGCGCGTCGTGCACATGGGCGGGCCGTCGTTCCTGCCCCGCACGCGGTGGCAGCAGTTGCTCGCGCCCGCCACCGACGCCATGCGCTTCCTGCCGGGGCGGTAGGCGGGAGCTCGCGCGGGTGGCCGGGCCCGCGCGAGTGGCGGGAGCCCGCGGCCGCCCCGGCCCGCCTCGTGCTGCCGCCGCGGCCCGACTCGTGATACGGCCGCTCGATCTCGTGATACAGCCGCGTCCGGGCATGGCGTCTCGCGCGCCCCGAGGGGCAGGCCAGACGCCACGCGCGGACGCGGGTGTGGCTGACGTGTACAGGCGCGGGAGCGAGACGCCGGGCGGGGGAGCGGCTGCACCGCTCGCCGCTCGGCGTGCCCGCCCGTCAGTTACCGCGGCGCAGCAGCACGAACGCGCCACCGATGAGCAGGATCGCCAGTCCGCCGACGACCCAGATCGCGGGGCTGACGCCGGTGTCCTCGCCCGAGGTCTCATCGGCGACGCCCGCCTCGTCGCCGGCCCCGGTGTCGGACCCGCCCGCCGGGGAGGCGTCTCCACCGGCCGCGGGCTGCGAGCCGGACTCCGAGCCGGGCTCCCCGCCGGCCGCGGGCTGCGAGCCGGACTCTGCGCCGGCCTCCGCGCCGCCGCCCCCGCCCGTCACGGTGAAGACCGACGATCCGCTCACCACGTGCCCGTCGGACGAGGTCACCCGGTAGCCGACCGTGTAGGCGCCGGTCCCGAGATCATCGACGTCGACCGTGACGGTCTCGCCCGCCACCGAGGGGTCGCCTACGACCCGGGTGGCCCGGTCGTCCCCGGCGGTGACGGCGACGGAGGCGAAGCTCTGGTTGATCTCCTCGTTGAAGGTCAGGACGATCTCGTCGGGCGGGGTGTCCAGCTCGGATCCGTCCTCCGGGTCGATGGAGACCAACACCGAGTGGGCGCCGGCGACCGGTGCGAGCACCACCGCGGGAGCGGCCGCGCCGCCGACCAGGGCGGTAGCGACCGCGACGGACGCCAGCCGGCCCTGGAGCGCCGTCACGCCTTGACGCCCAGGCGGGCGAAGATGTCCTTGTTGATGCGGTCGAGCTCGCCGGAGATCGACGAGTGGATCTCGCGCCGCTGCGCGGTGGGCGTGGTCTCGGCGGTCTCGACCGCTGTCCGCAGGTCCGTGAGCCTGCCCCGGGTGGAAGAGATGAAATCCTTGACCTCACGCTCGCTCCCGCGGCTCACGTCGAGCTGGTCGAGGGTCTGCTCGAGGCGGACGATGCGTACACCGAGGGCGGCGCCGGGGCCGGTGGCGTTGATGCCGGCGGCCTCGAGGTCCACGCCTCCGGGGCCGGAGGGCTTGCCGGCCGATCCCTGCACGTTGGAGACGGCCTTGTAGACCATCGGCAGCAGCACCGGGGTGGCGACCTTGGCCATGCTCAGCCACCGCTGCAGGTCATCCTTGTTGAGCTTGGTGCCCTCGAGCTTCTTGAGTTCCATCTCGGCGAGCTGGTACTCGTGCTTGCGGCCGGCGGAGTCGATCTTCTCGGCGAGCTTGCGGTCCTTGGCCAGCAGCTTGGCCTCGCGCTTGATGGTGGCGCGCTCCTGCTTGGCGTGGACCTTCTCGTTCTTGCGGTTCCGCTTGGCGGATCTGCGGTCGAGCTTGTCACGCTTCTCGGCCCGCTTCTCGGCGCGCCTCGCCTTGCGTTCGGCGTTCTTGCGCTCGAGCTTGGCGCGTTCCTTGGCCTCGGCCAGTTCCACGCGGTGCGCCTCCTTGGCCTTCTTCCGCGTCTCCTTGGCCGCGAGCTTGGCCTCCTTCATGGCCGTGGACTTGAGCGCCGAAGCATGGGCGCGGAGTTCGGCACGCTTGTCGCGGTAGGTCGTCAGCTTGCCCATGGGCGTCGATCCTTCTCTCGTCGCGGACATCAGGTCTCCAGCCTAGGCGAATCGGCCCGCACTGAGGACCGGACCGTCGTGTGGGCCGCGGCTGGGCCATGATGGACGGCGATGGAGGACGCCGGCAGCACCACGTACCGCGCCCCCGATGCGGCGGTGGTGGGGCCGGCCTCGGGGGCCAGATGTCTGCACCGCGTGGCCCGGGAACGTGATGCGCGACCGGGGTGGTGGCGGACGGCGCCGCTCGACGAGGGCGTGCGTCTGCGGGCGATGGCGGCGGCCGATCGACGCGCGGGCCTGCGGGAGCGCGCGTTGCGGGACGCGCGCCCCGACACCGTGGTGGTGGACGTGGTGGGGGATCACTGGACCGATCTGCCGGGGGACGTACCGGGCGACGACGACGAGAGCGCGACACTCCGGGCCCTGGCCGACGGGGCGACGCTGGTGTGGGGCGCGGCTCTTCCCGCCGATCCGCACGAGGGCCGGGCGGGCCTCCGGTGCACCCTGGCGGCCGTGCCCGGCGGCGGGTACGCGCCGGTGCTGGTGGTTAATCACAAGGTGGTCGATCCGCGGCGGGGGAGGACCGCGTCGACGGCGACGGTGACCCGCTTGCTCGACTGGTCCCCTGCGCCCGACCCCGCTCTCCGGGTGCGGCGTCACCCCGCGGATCTGGACCGGCTCGTCCACGCGTGGCGGCTGCTCGCCGCCGTGGGGCACGCGGCGGAGTCCCCGGTGGGCGCGGTGCTGGGGCTGGGCTCGGCGCGCGCGGTGGTGCACGACCTGGGGCCGGTGCTCGACGCCGCAGACCGCACCCACGCCACGCGGCTGGCGGTGGTGCGCGGTGAGCTCGACACCGAACCCAGCCGGATCGGCGAATGCCGCACCTGCCCCTGGTGGGAGGGCTGGGACGATCGGGACGGGCCCGTCGAGGGCTGCCGTGACCGGCTCGTCGTGGCCGATGACGTCAGTCTCGTCGTCGGCGGCGGACAGGTCGGGTCGCTGAGGGCCCGGGGGATCCGGACGGTGGCGGAGTTGGCGGAGGCCGGACCGGACCGGCCCACGGACTGGAACGGCGAGTCGTTCTCGGACGCGGTCCTGCGGGCGAGGGCACACCGCGACGGTGAGGTCGTGGTGCCCAAGGTGGCCCGGCCGAGCATCCCGCGGGCGGACATCGAGGTGGACGTCGACCTGGAGAGCCACCTCGACGACGGCGCCTATCTGTGGGGGACCCTGCTCACGCTGAGGGACGGGCGGCCCCTGGAGGCCGAGGGGTACAGGCCGTTCGCCACCTGGGCGCGGTTGCCGGATCCGGACGAGGGGCGGTCGTTCGCGGAGTTCTGGCGTTGGCTCACCGGCATCCGCGACCGGGCGGCCGGGCAGGGGCGGTCGTTCCGGGCCTACTGCTATTCACGATCCGCGGAGAACGGGTGGCTGCTCTCGTCGGCCGGCAGGTTCGGTCCGGAGGGCACCGTCGCCGTCGTCAAGGGGGTCCCGTCCGTCGCCGAGGTCCGGCGCTTCATCTCCTCCCCGCTCTGGGTGGACGTCCACGAGGCGGTCACCACCCAGTTCGTCTCCACCTCTGGCCTCGGGCTGAAGGTGGTCGCCCCGGCCGCGGGGTTCACGTGGCGGGATCCCGAGGCCGGCGGCGAGGCCTCGCTCGGCTGGTACCGCGACGCGCAGGCGGCGCGGGGCGTCGAGCGGGACACTGGCCGCGACCGCATCCTCACCTACAACGAGGACGACGTGCAGGCCACCCGGGCCGTGCGTGAGTGGATCTCCCGCCTCGGCTGAGTACGCGGTGATATCCGCAGTGCGTGAGCGGATTTCGGGAGCTTCTTCTAACTAGGATTTAACTGAGTTCTCGCCGTTGATCACCTGAAAGTGTGGCTAGGGTGGGGCATGGACCGATGAACCTCGTTCTCGTAACGCTGTTCTCACGTCCCACAGACCCCGCCCGGGGTGGGTCGGCCACGAGCCTCCGCGCCTGGGAACCCCTTTTCCACACGAGGAGACGCAATGACGTTCACCACCCGCAAGGCGGCAGCGGTCGCGGCCGCCGCTGCCCTGGCCATCTCGGGCGCCACCGGCGTCGCCACCGCGCAGGACGGCGACGCGTCCGGCAGCATCGACCTCGGCAGCCTCGTCGGCGGCTCCACGGAGGGCAGCACCGAGTCCGCGGGCAGCGGCGATTCGGTCGGTAGCGGCGAGTCCGCCGGTAACGGTTCCGTCCCCGAGAACCTGGGTTCGCTCATCCTGGATGCCAACGCCACCGGCGAGGGCTCCCTCGACACCGCGGGTTCGGCGCTGCTCGGTGAGCCCTCCACCGGCTCGCTCGCGCCGCTGGCCGGATCCGTCTCCGAGGCCACCGGTTCGGTCGACATCTTCACCCCGGCCGAGGGCACCGGTTCGGTCGACACCTCGGGCTCGGCGCTGCTCGGTGAGCCGACCACCGGCTCGCTCGCCCCGCTCTACGCGCCCATCGCCGGCTCGCTGGGGATCGATGAGGGTGCGACCGTCGTCCTCGGGTCCGACGCGGGGTCCCTGCCGGGCACGGGCTCGCTCGTCCCCGCGACCCTCGGTCTCGGCTCGGTCGCCGCTGTCGGTGCGGGCATCTACTTCCTCCCGGAGATCCACGCGTCGCTCACCGCCGCCGGTATCGCCCTGCCCCCGCTGCCGCCGCTGCCGTGGGCGCCGGCCCCCGACGTCGCCCCGGCGCCGGCTCCGGCTCCGGCCCCCGGCCCCGCGCTCGACAACGGTCGCGGCTGACCCTGTTCGCACCGCCTGACCCGCGCGCAGCACCGAGGCCCGCCCCCTTCGCAGGGGGCGGGCCTCGGTCGTACCGGCACAGGCGCCGGACGCTGGGTCCGGGCCCGGTGGGGCTGCTAGCGCGGCGCCATGCGCAGGGCGCCGTCCATGCGGAAGCTCTCGCCGTTGAGGTAGTCCTGCTCGACGATCGCGTTCGCCAGCTGCGCGTAGTCGGACGGGCGGCCGAGGCGCGACGGGAACGGGATCGCGGCCTCGAGAGACTTCTGGAACTCCTCGGTCAGACCCTTCAGCATCGGGGTCTCGATGGTGCCCGGGGCGATGGTGTTGACGCGGATACCGAACTGCGCGAGGTCGCGCGCGGCGCAGATGCCCATCGAGTACACGCCGCCCTTCGAGGCGGCGTAGGCGATCTGGCCGACCTGGCCCTCGTAGGCGGCGACGGAGGCGGTGTTGATGATGACGCCGCGCTGGCCGTCCTCGTCCACGGTGTCCTGGGTGGACATGGCCTCGGCGGCCAGGCGCAGCACGTTGAACGTGCCCACGAGGTTCACCGAGATGCAGGTCTGGAACAGGTCGAGCGCGTGCACGCCCTTCTTGGAGACGATGCGCGCGGCCGGGGCGATGCCGGCGCAGTTGACCACCACGCGCAGCGGCGCGGCCTCGGTGGCCTTGGCGATGGCGGCCTTGACGTCGTCCTCGCTGGTGACGTCGGCGGCGATGAGGGTGATGCCCTCATCGATGCCCTGCTCGACCGCCTTGTCGATGGACTGCTGGAGGTCGAGGCCGAACACGACCGCGCCCTTCTCGGCGAACGAGCGCGCGGTGGCGTTGCCCAGGCCGGAGGCGGCGCCGGTGACGATGACGGAAGCACCCTTGATGTCCACGGGCGATGTCCTTTCTGTAGACGACGCGAGCACTAGGAAGTGCAAGCATTAACGTCCCCAGTGTCCCAGACCCGCTGTCAGCGCACGTCGAAGGCCGGGCTCTCCCCCCTTACGGGGAACAGTCGCCCGTCGATCCCGCGGCCCGACGCCGTGTAGACCACGCGGTAGGCGCCGGCCGGGGTGCCGGGCGGGATGTCCCAGGTGATGAGCGCGTTCGTCACGGTGAGCAGGCCCTCGAACACGATCATCGTGGACCAGTCGCCGTCGTCGTGGACCCGTACCCACCGGTCGCCCTCCCGGCGCTCGATAGCGAGGTAGGTGTCTCCCCGGCGCAGGTCGGAGTTGGGGTGGGTGCCACAGAACCGCACCACGACCCGCTGTCCGATGCGGTACTCCGTGAGCGGCGGGTCCAGGACGTCGCCGAAGTTCCGCAGCGGTGCCGGGGTGTCGACGAGCGGGTTGCCCAGCGGGGATACGGGGATCTGTCCGGTGAGGTCCCGTTCCGAGGTGCCCGGGTCGAGCGGGGTGCCCGCGCGCATCGAGCGGGCGAGCTCCGCGGCCGTCTGCTGGATCGCGGGGAGCGTCCACGGCCCGAAGATCGTCGCGCCGCCCTCGTAGTTCTGCGCCGAGTACTCCTCGGGCGTCGTCACGTAGTGCCCGTAGGCGTTTGAATACCCCTGGACGGTGACGTGGTCCTCGGCCACGCCGAGTTCGGCCGCGAGCGTGCGCCGCAGCCGTAGACCAGCCACCACGGTGGGTTCGAAGCCGAGGGTGAACAGATAGTGCCCGCCCAGGCGTACGAGGTGGAACGGGTACACGCGCTGGACGGCCTGCGGTACGAGGCCCACCGGGAGCAGGACGTCCTTGGCGCCGTGCGCCTCGCGGAGCCAGGCGGGGATCACCACGTCGGTGATCGCCGCGATGACGGGGTTGCCGCCTCGGTCGCCCTCGGCGAACGGCAGCTCGTCCCCGCCGCCGCCGTCCTCCTGGCTGCCCGACGCGAACGACGCGCCGAGGGCCGCCACCGTCGTCCGGTGGGGGCGCCCGTCGCCGGTGAACTCGGGCCGCACCTCGACGGCCGACATGTCCACCCAGCGGTGCCGGACGTCGATCCCGTTGCCGAGCGGCCGGACCCCCTTGTCCACCTGGTCGCGCGCGGCCGCGAACTGTCGCTCGCCGATGATCCGGGTGTTGAGCCACTCGTCGGGCGTCGGTCCCCGGCCGGGGGCCAGGTCGAGGTTGGGGCTCACGTCGCCCGGGTTGGTCTGCGCGAACGCGGTGACCAGCTCCGGCGTGCGGCCGTCGAGGTAGTCCTGCCCGGCCACCTCCCGCTCCCAGTGCCATGCGGCGAAGCCCTTGTTGTCGGAGGACGCGATCGTGTTGTGGGAGGTCATCGAGGTGGCGTGGACGCCGAACCAGTTGAGCACGCCCACGAGCCGGCCGTCGCGGGTGATCTGCAACGACTGCGACCGCGGGTCGATCCCCGCCGGGAACTGCGCCCGCTCCTCGGGGGTGTCGCGGTCGAACGACCCGCGGGAACGCTGGACGCCGGCGTCGTGCAGCGCGCCGGTGGTGACCCCGACGCTCGACGGCGCGAGGTCCTGGTGCGCCATCCGTGCGGCGTCGACGATCCCCGCCACGTTGGCCTCGAACGTCACCGGCCGGAAGCCCAGCATCGACAGGTCGACCATCGGATGGCCGGATGTCCCGCCGGGTGCCACGTGGGTGTGCGTGGCGGTGATGACCACGTTGCCCTCGTGGTAGGTGTCGCCGAACTCGGCGGCCAACCGGCGCAGCACCTCCTGCTGGATCGACTGGAAGACGAGACCGATCTCGGCGGTGACGTGGAGGAACCGGGGTGACGACGGCGAGTCGGCAAAGACGAAGGCGCGGGCCCGCTGCCGCAGATGCAGCCCGACGGACTGCTGCTCGGTGTCCGCGTACCCGTTCATGCCCGCGCCCAGCGGCTCTCCGGTCATGTCCCCGATGCCGCGGCCGACGTACATGGCCGTGGACTGGCCCTGTGCCACGGCTGGCAGGAGTGACTGCAGCGCGGCGACCCCGCCGAGTGCGGCGGCCCCGCCCAGGACGGTGCGGCGGTTGACGGCCATTCGGTTGGCGGACGTTCGGTTGGCGGACATCGACTCTCCCCGGGTGCGCGTACCGCGGTGATTCGCATCATCGCATCGCGGCTGACGCTACCCAAGTGGACACTCGTCCGGGGGGTGTCTCGTGGAGGTGGGCGGGCGATCTGCGCCGACCGACGGGCAGCGGCCCGGGCGGGGAGATCCCCGCCCGGGCCGCTGCGAGCTCTGCTGAGCCGTGTGGCGCGTGACCTGTCGGTCAGCCCTTGGCGGCGGCGTAGCGCTCGGCCACGTCCGCCCAGTTGATGACGTTCCACCAGGCCTTGACGTAGTCCGGCTTGACGTTCTTGTACTGCAGGTAGAAGGCGTGCTCCCACATGTCCAGCATGAGCAGCGGGGTGATGTTGATCGAGATGTTGCCCTGCTGGTCGGTGAGCTGCTGGATGATCAGGCGCTGCCCGATGTGGTCCCAGCCCAGGACGGACCAGCCCGACCCCTGCAGGGTCGTGGCGGCGGCGTTGAAGTGGGCCTGGAACTTGTCGAACGATCCGAACTCGGCGTCGATCGCGGCGGCCAGCTCGCCCTCGGGCTTGTCGCCACCGTTCGGCGACATGTTCTTCCAGAACACGGAGTGGTTGGTGTGGCCACCGAGGTGGAAGGCCAGGTTCTTGCTCAGCAGCGGGGCCTTGGCGGCGATGCTGCCGTCCTCGCGGGCCTCGGCGAGCTGCTCGATGGCGTCGTTCGCGCCCTTGACGTAGGTCGCGTGGTGCTTGGAGTGGTGCAGCTCCATGATCTCGCCGGAGATGTGCGGCTCGAGAGCGCCGTAGTCGTAGTCGAGATCGGGAAGAACGTACTCGGCCATAGTGGAGTGTCCTTTCAGTTGGGTGGCGGGCTGCGCACGGGAGTCCCCGTGGCGCCCGTCACGACGTCCACCTCCACCATAGTGATCCGTCCACCGGTGCGTCGTGCTGCGCGACCGCGGGCTGCCAGCCGAGCCGATGGCCTGCCATGATCGGGGTCGTGGATCACTCTGATACGGCCCCGGCCGGCGGCATCATCTCCGTGTCGGCCGTCGTGCTCACCCGACCCGACGGTGCGGTGGCGACCGTCCGCAAGGCGGGCACCGACCGGTTCATGTTGCCCGGCGGGAAGTGGGAGGCCGGGGAGTCGCCCCGGGCGTGCGCCGCCCGGGAGATCGACGAGGAGCTGGGGGTGGCCATCGCCCCCGATCGGCTCACCCCCCTGGGGCGGTTCGACACCGCGACCGCCAACGAGCCCGGCTTCTCCCTGGTCTCCGAGGTCTTCGCCGCCGAGGTGGACGGCGGGCAGCAGCACCGGGCCGAGATAGCGGAGTTGCGCTGGGTGGCGGCCGCGGAAATGGCCCACATCGCGACGCTGCCGGAGGACGCCTGTGCGCCGTGGGCCCCGCTGCTGGTGCGCGTCGCCCGAGACTGTCTGACGTGATGACCGTCCCTGGTCAGATCACCAGGAGGACGACGAGCACGAGCAGGAGCGCCAGGGCGACGGCGACACTCACGTGGAGGTTGCGGCGACGGACGTGATCGCTGCAGCCGGACCCCTCGAAGGGCTGCGGCGGCTCGCCGTCGAGGATGGCGCGCAGGCGCTGCGCGGCGGGCTGTGTAGCGGTCACGTCGAGCTCCCCCTCGGTCGAACTGGTCACCACCCTAGCGCCGACTATGGCATTGGTCACATCACGTCCGGATCACGAACGGGCCGGAGGGTTACCCTGGCGGCATGGGCTGGCTACAAGACGCGATCAGACACTCCGCCATGCGTACCGCGACCACGGTCGTCGACGCCGAGGCGGCGCTCCCGGGCCGCGCCGACCCGGTGCCGGTGGCGCCGGCGAACATCGTCACCGGAAACCCGATGGTCCCGCCGTTCCCGGAGGGGCACGAGACGATCGTGCTCGGCATGGGTTGTTTCTGGGGTGCGGAGAAGGTGCTCTGGCAGCTCGACGGCGTCTGGACCACCGCCGCCGGGTACGCCGGCGGGTGGACGCCGAACCCCACCTACGAGGAGACCTGCACCGGGGCGAGCGGCCACACCGAGGCCGTGCTGGTGGTCTTCGACCCCGAGGTACTGCCGGTGGAGAAGCTGCTGGCCACGTTCTTCGAGTGGCACGACCCCACGCAGGGGATGCGCCAGGGCAACGACAGGGGAACCCAGTACCGCTCGGCCATCTTCACCACCACGCCGCAGCAGCTGGAGGCGGCCCGCCGCATCGCCGAGGGCTACCAGAAGGAGCTCGACGCCGCCGGTTATGGCCCGCTGACCACCGAGATCGGCGAACTGGGGGAGGTCCGGTCCGGCACTTTCTACTACGCCGAGGACTACCACCAGCAGTACCTGGTCAAGAACCCGGGGGGCTACGACTGCCACGTGCGCAGCGGCGTCGCCTGCCCCATCTGACCCCCATCTGACCGGGGGCTCCCGCGCCTGACCGGGCGCGGGAGCGGAGGGTCGCGCCGAGGGGTCAGGCGCATCGGACATGCGAGAGGGCCCGGCAGGATCTCTCCTGCCGGGCCCTCTCGTTAATTCCGAAGGACGTCAGATCGCTCTGACGTCAGATCACATCGGGGTGATGTTCTCCGCCTGCAGGCCCTTGGCGCCCTGCGCGACGTCGAAGGAGACCTGCTGGTTCTCCTCGAGCGAGCGGTAGCCCGAGCCCTGGATGGCGGAGAAGTGGGCGAAGACGTCGGCCGAGCCGTCGTCGGGGGCGATGAAGCCGAAGCCCTTGTCAGCGTTGAACCACTTAACGGTGCCGGTAGCCATATTGGCGTCCTTTCGAGAGTCGGTACCCCGCTTGTCGGGATCCCAGGTGCTGCAGCAGAGAGCGTGCTGTGTGTTTCCCTGCGGTGCCGCACTGCCCTCTCTCAAGGACGGTGGATCTACAGAAATACAACGAACGATTTCAACTACTGAGGAAGACCATACACACGCCGTCGCGATCCGTCACCCCTGATGTGACGACGGCTACATGTGCTGCCTGATCTCGTCCGCCAGAACGAGGGCGTGGTTGTGCTCGGTGTCCTTCGCCGCATAGGCCAACACCAGGTCGTCGCGGGCCGCCAGCGTCGCCAGGCGGCCCACCTCCCCGGCGGCGGGATCGCGTGACAACTCCTCCCGATACCTCTCCGCGAAGTGCTCGAAGTCCAGTTCACCGCGGTGGAACCCCCGGCGCAGGTCGGCGGACGGAGCCACGTCCCGGCACCAGTCGTCGTGACCGAGGGAGTCCTTGCGTACGCCCCGCGGCCACAGCCGGTCCACGAGGACGACGTGGGCCCCCGCCGGGTCGGCCTCTCCCGAGACGAGGTCGTGGACGCGCACGCAGTAGACGGACATGGACCCAGGCTCCGGCACAGCGCCGTCCGACGCCACCCGGGCTGTGCCAGCATGGTCGCCATGACCACACCGCGGCGGCAGGGGCAGTGGCGCTGGGTCGCGCACCCGCCGTGGCGACCCCCCACGCCCGTGACGCGGCCGCCCGTCCCGCGGCACCGCACCGGGCCGGCGTGGCGCGACCGCACCCCGTCCTACCCCGGCACCCCGCGGTGGGGACTGCCGCCGGTCGCGATCCCGCGCCGCCTCGAGCAGACGACAGGACCCGCACCCGCCCGGTTCGCCACCGCCGCCCCCGGGATCATGCGGGCGGCCGGCGCCTGGTTCCTCGCCACCGCCGTGGCCCACGGACTGCGCTACGCCGCCCTGGTCTGGTACGCCGACCGCCTCGCGCCGTGGTGGCTCGAGGCCCTCACCACCGCCCTGGTCTGGGTGACGGGGATCGTCGCGATCGCCGTGGGCATCGCCGCAGCCGTCACGGCGACGGCCTGGCTGGTGGAGATGCGGCGACGGGCGTACGGACCGGTTCGGGACCCCCGATCACGGGCGGGCCTGTGGGTGGGTGCCCTCCTCGTCGTCGTCAACTTTTTCCGCCTGCCCGTCTACCTCGAGGAACTGCGCCGGGCGTCGACCCGCGCCCCGTCCCGATCGGACCTCCGGCGGTGGTGGGCGGCCTGGGCCGTCAACGCCCTGGCGGTCGCGGTCGCCCTGTGGCGCGGCAGCGGGGAGGGCCCCCAGGCCGCCGCGGACACCGTGCTGCTCACCGCCCTCGCCGCACTCGCCGCGGCGTGGGCGGTCCGGGAGACCCGGGGCGTCATGAGGAGTTTCAGTGACCCTTCCCCGCGGTTCACCCGCAGGTTCATCGCGGCGGGGATCCTGGAAGCGTCAGCAACCCGGAAGGATTGAGACGTGACGGTCCCCGCGACCACCCACCTGCCCTCGCCCGTCTCCACCCGCAGCGGGGTCGTCGCACACCGCGGCGCCTCCGCGGAATTCCCCGAACTCACCCGGGTCGCCTACCAGCAGGCCCTCGAGCAGGGCGCCGAGGCGCTCGAGGTGGACGTCCGCCTCACCTCCGACGGCGTGCCCGTCCTGCTCCACGACCCCCGCACCACCCGCGTCGCCGACAGGGATCTCTGGGTCCACGCCAGCACCCTCGAGCAGATCTCCGCGCTCGACGTGGGGTCGTGGCACCCCGTGCACCGCGCCCCCGAAACGGTGCTCACGCTGCGCAGCTTCCTCGTCATGGCCGAGGCGTACCCGGACGTCCGGTTGTTCCTCGAGACCAAGCACCCGGTGCCGTCCGGCGGCCGGGTCGAGACGGCGTTGCGCGACGAGCTGACGTACTTCGGCCTCGACCGGGCCGCGTCGTTCGCGGACTCCCGCGCGGTGATGATGAGCTTCTCGGTCGCGGCCGTGCGGCGGTTCCGGCGGCTCGCCCCGGACGTGCCGACGGTGCAGCTGCGCGAGCGTCGGAACATCGTCAAGTCGTGGCCGGCCGAGGGGCTCGGTGCCCAGCTGATGGGACCGAGCATCGGGACGCTGCGGGCGCGGCCGTGGCTGGTCGAGTACTGGCGGTCGCGGGGGATGGGCACCTACTGCTGGACCGTCGACGACCCCGCCGACCTGCTGCTGTGCCGCGACCTCGGCGTGGACTGGGTCGGCACCAACGTCCCCTCGCGCGCGCTGACCGTCCTCGACGGCGGCGCGCCCCGGACCGAGGGGCCCGCGGGCGCCTGACGGGCGGGTCGGCCGAGCCCGGGCCCGAGTCCGGGTTCGAGTCCGACGCCTACGCGGGCGGTCGGCGGGGGCGCACCGTATCGTGGTGATCGTGGGTAGACGCAATCGGAACAACGAGCCCAAGGCCGGCGGCAACCGCCAGGCCAAGATCGCCGCGCGCGCGGCCGAGCGTGAGGAACTGAGCGTCGAGCCGCGGCCGTTCGCCGGGTTCGCCGGGGAATGCGACATGGTGGCGATGCGCGAGTTCGTGCCGTCGGCCACCGCGCGCCTCACCACGGTCGACGGTGGGCGGGAGGTCACGCTGGCGACCGTCCTGCCCGGCGCCATCGCGGGCCTGGTCCGCGACGAGGAGCTCGGCGGCCAGGCCATGGTCGGCCTGCAGGTGCAGGTCCACGGGCCGGACCCGGCAGCCGATCTCGCGTACGCGGTCGACTGGGCGACCCGCGCCGGTGGCGGGGAGACCCTCACCTCGTCGCACCCGACCGACTCCACCCCGGCACTGGCCGACGTCGTGGTCGCCGATGCGCCGCTGGAGATCGTCGTCCACGACGACTTCTCGTGGTGGGTCGCCGACGGCGTGGACGTGGGGCCCGAGATCGAGCAGGCGATCCGCAACGCCAACGAGGTCATGATGCCCTCGGCGCGCGTCTCCGCCGACGGCATCGAGGCCGCCTGGTGGGTCGACGCCGGCGAGAAGGCACACATCCGCTGGGTGCGGCCGGAGAACGAGGACGACCTGTTCGAGGCGCTCGCCCGCGTGCACGCCGCCGGCGCGCTCCATCTGGGTGAGGGGTCCCGCTTCGCCGGGTCGTTCCGCACGCACGGGGTCCTGGTGCCGGTGTTCGACCTGGACCGCGAGATGCACCACCAGGAATGGGCGCCGGGTCTGCAGGCACTCGACGCCGCGCTGCGTGACGCCCTGGCCGACGACACGCCCCTCACCTCGGACGAGCGGTCCTCCCGCGACGGTCTGCGCGCCCGTCAGGTGACCCTGCGCTAGACGGCGGCTCCCCGCTAGCACCACGCGCCCGGCCCCCACGGTATGAACCCCCGGCCGGGCGCGGCGGCCTCTAGGATCCACTCCGATGGCGACCGCGGTCGCCCGTGACGCGATGACCCGTCACGCGATGAGTCGACGCGGAGTGGAGTGAGGGGGTGGGGCGGCGTGGCCGACCGGCCGAGGACGGGCGACGACGACGAGGCCCCCCGGCTCCCGGAGGTGACGGTTCCGCCGTGGTTGCGGACCGGGCCGACCCCCGATCACGCGATGCCCGGCGTCCCCGCCGCGGGCCGGTCGGCCGGCGGGGCCGGTGGCTCGGATGCCGCGCGGGCCGGGTCGGGTGAGCGCGAACCGTCCGCCGATGCGCCGCCCCCCACCCGCATCACCCTCGGCGCCGTCGGCGACGCACACGCCCCGGCGACGAGCGAACTGCGCTCCCCTGCGGGACCGGCCGGCAGCGGCAGCACCAGGCGCGAGACGGACGACCTGTCCACCCTCTCGCTCGGGGCCCCGCCCGCGGACCGGGGCCGACCCGATGACGAACCGCCGCCGGCCCCCGCGGTGCTCGATCGCCGCCCGGCACGGATCGCCCTGCTGGCGGCCGCCGGGGTCGCGGTGCTGGGTGGGTCCGCGGTCCTCGGGTTCGTCGTCACCCGCGGGGCCGTCAGCCCTGCGGACGAGAGGGACACCGGGTGCGTGGAGGTGGCCGAACCCGGCCGGGTGGTGGGGTCCGGGCCGGGCTCGCTCGAGACGCCGGCCGGGGCGGTGCTGGCCTTCGATCACGCCTACTACGTGGAGCGTTCGGCCGAGAAGGCCTTCGAGGCGGTCGCCCCCTCCAGCCGGATGACCGAGGAGCAGCTGCGCGTCGAGGGGGTCGAGCGGGTCCCCGAGGGCACCACTCACTGCGTGGACGTACGCGAACTGTCACCGACCCTGCTGGAGGTGGACCTCACCGAGTACCCGCCGGGGGCCGACCCGGTGCTGATCCGGCAGCGCGTCCGCGTGGCCGAGAACCCCGGCGGCACGTGGGGGATCGTCTCCATCACCCCGGCCGGCTGAGCTCCGCCGCTCACGGCCCGGTGTCGAGGAACTCCGGTCCCGGGGTCCGCCCGGAGGCCACCGCGTCGAAGAACCCGGTCGTCGTGGGGCCCCACACGAGGTAGGAGCCCACGGACCCGGAGGCCATCCCGTCGTGGGGCGCGGTCACGGTGAGCGGGTCACCACTGAGTCGACGCATCACCATGGCGAGGTTCCAGATGTGGTCGCCGGTGTCCACGGTGACCGCCTCCGACGCTGAGTTCACCAGCGGCACGGCCGTGAACGGATTGAGCAGGTTCCCGGGCGAGAGCGTCTTGCGCATGAGCGCACCGAGGAACTGTCGCTGGTTGCGGACGCGCTGCAGGTCCTGCTCGGCGAAGCCGTAGCGGGTGCGCACGAAGCCCAGCGCCTGCGGGCCGGCGAGCGTCTGACACCCGGCGGCGAGGTCGAGTCCGGCGAGCGGGTCGTTGATCGGCTCGTCGAGGCAGATGTCCACGCCGCCGACCGCGTCGACGATCCCGGCGAAGCCACCGAATCCGATCTCCGCGTAGTGGTCGATCCGCACCCCGGACTGCTGTTCCAGGGTCTGCGCCAACAGGGGTGGACCGCCGAAGGTGTAGGCCGCGTTGAGCTTGTTCTCGCCGTAACCGGGGATGTCGACCAGCAGGTCACGGGGTAGGGAGATGAGCATCGTCCGGTCCCCGCCGCGGGGGGTGTAGACGAGCATCATCGTGTCGGTGCGCTTGCCGCCGGCGTCCGACTCGGACCCGGTCGACAACTGGGCCTGCTGCTCGGCGGTCAATCCCTCGCGGGAGTCGGTGCCCACCAGCAGGGTGACGGTGCCGGGCGTGTTGCCGCCTCGCCCCGGGTAGTCGGTCAGCGCGTCGATCCGCTGCAGTTTCGAATCCGCCCACAGCACGCTCACCACCCCGAGCGTGAGCACGACGACCAGCACCAGTCCGAGGATCCGCAGGGGCCCGATCCGGCGCCGCGGGGTGCGGCGGCTGCGGGGGCCGCGCGGCGTCCCCGCCGCCCCGCGCGGGGGGCGACGGTCGGGTCGCCGGCCGCGGCGGTCGACGGGCCTCCGGTAGGGGTCGCGCGAGCCGGCCCGTGCACCGGCGGGCTGCCGCGGGTCCCGGGGGTCGCGTCCGGCACGCGGGTCGCGGGGGTCGCGTCCGGCACGCGGGTCGCGGGGGTCGCGTCCGGCACGCGGGTCGCGGCGGTCCCGGGCGGCGTAGCGGGCCCGCTCCTCCGGGGACAGCGGCTCCGGTTGCTGGCGTGGCTGATAGCCGGTGCGACCCACCGGACGCTCGCGGCCCGCGTCTCGAGGGCCCGCGTCTCGAGGGCCCGCGTCGCGAGGGTCCCGCCGGGCGGCCCGGTCGCCCCGGTCGGGCCTGGCCGACGGGTCCCGCGGCGCGCCGGGGTCGGCGTAGCCACGGCGTTCGCGCGCGCGTCGCCGGAGCTCGGCGGCCTCCTCCGGGGTGAGGTGCCGGCGCCTGGAGTCGTCGGTCATGGGATCGGACTCTACTTGGCCGGTGCCGCGGTCGGCGGGTCCCACGGCCCCGGCGGGACACGCGTCACAACCGCGTGGGCCGCCCCGCTGTGCCGGGGTGCGCTGCCCCTATGTCCGCAATTCGGCCAGGTGCGCTGCCCGAATGGACCAATCGGGACGCGCAACCTGAAGCGGTACGGGGCGCGGAGCGGTGGCCGGGCGGTCACAGCGACGAGTCGGGCGGTCACAGCCACGACAGGTGCGGGGCGAGCAGCGCGTAGCCGAGGAACGCGACCACGTCGAGCAGCGTGTGCGCCAGCACGAGCGGCCACAGCCGGCGGGTCCGCATCCACCACAACGCGAACACCACACCCATCGCCAGGTTCCCGAGCCCGCCGCCGAACCCCTGGTAGAGGTGGTACGACCCGCGCAGCAGGGCGCTGGCCGCCAGGGCCAGTGCGGGCGGCACCCCCAGCTGGCGCAGCCGGATGAGCAGGTACCCCACCACGAGGATCTCCTCGGCGGCGCCGTTGCCGGCGGCGGACAGCACCAGCACGACGGGCCGCCACCACGTCTCGCCCAGGCCCGATGCCGACACCTGCAGATTAACGCCGGCGGCGACCGCGCCGAGGTACAACGCCAGCCCGGGGACGCCGATGACGGCGGTCAGCGCGAGCCCCCACGCGATCTGACGGCCCGGACGGTCGCGCACCAGCCCGACGGCCCGTGCGCCGAGCCCGGAATGCGCGAGCAGCACCAGCGGCAGCAGCGCCCACGCCAGCAGTCGCAGGACCCCGAGCGCCTGGTAGGCCAGGTCGAGCCACGGATGTTCCGAGCGTGAGACGTTGAGGGCGGCGGTCTGCTCCCCGAGGTCCGCCGGTGCGAGAAGCGCGGAGACCAGGTCGAGGACGGCGTAGGCGCCGGACAGGCCGAAGGTGACGGCCAGGACGACGACGAGCTCGGCCACCAGCAGCCGGCGGACACGGGGGTCGGTCACCGGGTCGAACCGAGCCGCATACCGGGCGAACGCCTCGCGGGGCGAGAGAGCCGCGCGGACCCGTCCCGCGCCGGAAGCCGGTGGCATCGACCCGCTCACCGCCACGCGGTCACTCGGGGAGCCGGACATGGTCGACGATCCGGTCCATCCACCGGACGCCGGGAGCGGACTGCTGCGCGGTGGTCACGTACGCCACCCACCACCGGCTGTCCTCGGAACCGAAGACAGCGGTGTAGACCAGGCCGCCGGAGTCCTGGTCGGGGATGCCGTCCGGGACCACCACGTAGGAGATCGCGGCGCCCGTCCCCGCCTCGTTGTCCACGGGGGCCATCCGTTGTTCGTCACGGGTCCCGGACACGCCCAGGACGTACAACTGGATGGTCTCCGCGAGCGCGGTGGCGGCCCCCTGGTCATCGGTGATCGCGGCGGCGGCGATCCCGGATTCCAGGGGCCCGGCGAGGATGCGGGTGTCCAGGGCCCGACCGGTGCCGACCGGCCGCAGCTGCACGCTGCCGAACTCCGGGTCGTCGATCACACGCCAGCCGACCGGCACCTGCAACTCGAGCCCGGAGCCCTCGTCGACGTAGTAGGTGCCGGCCAGGGTCGAGTCGCGGGGCAGCACCGATGCGGGGTTCGTGGCCACGGCGGCGACGAGCAACGCGGCCAGCAACCCCAGTGCCACGTGGACGGTGCGCGGCCCGCGCTTCTCCTCGGGCGTGAGGTGGGAGGCGTCCGGGGCGTCGTCCGGTGCGGGGGTGTAGTCGGCCGCGTACTCGGGCACGGGGGAGTCGTCGGTACCCATCGGGGAGAGCGTAGCAACGTGCGGGGTGTGGTCCTGAGGTCATCGCGCGGGGTGTAGACCTGAGGCCATGACGGTGTCGCTCGAACTGCTCGGTCGCGGTCCCTCCCGGCCGGATCTGCTGGACGACCTCGTGGTGGACGAGGCGTCGATGGTGTCGGCCCTGGCGCGGTGGTCGGCGCCCGCCCCGGTCGAGGTGGAACCCGCGGCCGCCACCGGCCTGCCCGCGCTCGACGCGGTGGCCGGGGTGCTCGCCGCGGGAACCCCCGCGGTCGTCGACGTGGCCCCCGGGCTGGCCGGCCCCGGGCCCGCCGCCGACCACCTCGCGGACCTGCTCGCCGTGGCCGCCCACTCCGGGGTGGGGTTCGGTTCCGGCCTGGTGCCCCGCTGCGCCGACGCCGACCAGGTGTGGGCCATTCTGGCCGGCGCCGTGGCCGCCATGACCGGGGCGGACGTCCGCGCGGCGCTCGCAGGACCGGACCCGGCCCGGATCCTGGGCCTGTCGAGGTCGGCCCGGGAGGCGATCCGCGACGTGGTCACGTGCGCCCTCGTGCCCGACGGGCGGGTCGACGCCGTCTCGGCGGACCTCGCGTCGGCCGACGGTCCCTGACGCTGGCTAGTCTTGTCGTCGTGGTCACCGTCGCCTACCTGGGCCCGCCCGGCACCTTCACCGATGCCGCCCTGCACCGACTGCGCGCAGACGCGCGCACCTCGGCGCTGCTCGCCGATGCCGAGGCGGTCCCCGCCGGCACCCCCGACGAGGCGTTGGCCATGGTCCGCGCCGGCACCGCCGACTACGCGTGCGTCCCGTTCGAGAACTCCGTCGACGGCACCGTCAACCCCACCAGCGACGCGCTCGCGGTGGGGGACCGGCTGCAGATCTTCGCCGAGACCGAACTCGACGTGGTGTTCTCCATCCTCGTGCGGCCCGGCACCGCCGCCGACGACGTCCGCGTCCTGCGGACCCACCCCGTCGCCGCGGCGCAGGTCCGCCGCTGGGTGGGGATGAACCTGCCCCGGGCCCACATCGAGACGACCTCCTCCACCGCCGCCGGCGCCGAGGAGGTCGCCGCCGGCACCGCCGACGCCACCGCCGCGCCCGGCCGGGCCGGCGAGATCAACGGTCTGGTCCCGCTCGCCGAGAACGTCGCCGACATCGGCGGGGCGCGCACCCGGTTCGTGCTGGTCGGACGGCCCGCCCCGCCACCGCCCCGGACCGGCAGCGACCGCACCTGCGTGATCTTCGGGCTGCCCCACGAGCCCAACTCGCTGGTCCAGGCGCTCACCGAACTGTCGATCCGCGACATCGACCTCACCCGCATCGGCTCCCGGCCCACCCGCGTCGAGCGGTTCACCTACCTGTTCCACGTCGACCTCGTCGGGCACATCGACGACCCCGCGGTGGCGGAGGCGCTCGTCGCGCTGCGTCACCGGACCGCCGACCTGCGCTACCTCGGGTCGTGGCCCGTCGCCGGCGGCGGTGAGGCCGGTGCGCCCCCACCGGACCGCGCCGAGGAGATCGACTGGCTCGACCGCCTGCGACGCGGGGAGGACGCGGGGTGAGCGCCCGCCTCCACCTGGTCCGCCACGGACAGACCCCGTCCAACGTCGCCGGCGCCCTGGACACCGCCCTGCCCGGCGCGCCGCTCACCGACCTCGGACGCGATCAGGCACGGCTGGTGGGCGGGGAGCTGGCCGGCTCGGGAATCAGGCCGTCCGTCGTTCTCAGCTCCGAGGCCGCCCGCGCCCGCGAGACCGCCGGGCTCATTGCCGGGGAGATGGGCCTGCCCACCCAGGCCGTGCCCGGCGTCCACGAGGTGCAGGCCGGCCGCTACGAGATGCAGACCGGTACCGAGGCGCTCCTGGCCTACAACCGGGTGGTGCGTGACTGGTTGGAACTCGGCGACCTCGACGCCCGGCTCCCCGACGGCGAGAGTGCCCTGGACGTGCAGGACCGGGCGATGCCGCTGATCACCGAGCTGCGCGAGTCCCATCTCGACAACGCCGTGGACGTGGTGTTGGTGGTGCATGGCACGCTCATGCGGATGCTCGCCGTGTTCGCCGGCGCCGTCCCCTCGCAGTGGGCGCTGGACAACCGGATCCCCAACTGCGGGGTCATCGAGCTCGCGCCGGATGGCGGCGGCTGGGCGTGCGAGCGGTGGGGCGACCACTTGGGGCGGCCGGGGTACTGACGGCGGCGGGCTCAGCCCCGATCGAGTTCAGCCCCAGCCGAGCGCGTGGAGCGTCTCCTCGTCGATCCCGAAGTGGTGCGCGATCTCGTGGATCACCGTCACCGCCACCTCGTGGACCAGCTCCTCCTCGGTGGAGCAGAACGCGCACAGTGCGCCCCGGTAGATCGTGATGGTGTCCGGGAGGAACCCCGAGTAGGTGGTGTCACGCTCGGTCAGCGCCACCCCCTCGTACAGGCCCAGCAGGTCGGGCTCGTCCGGGTGGCGGTCGGCGATGAGCACGACGACGTTGTCCATCGCCTCGAACAGCGCGTCGGGCACCGAGTCCAACGCGTCGTCCACCAGTTCCTCGAATCGCGTCTCGGTGACGCGGAGGCTCACGGCGTCCCGCCGGGCACCGGTACCGACACCGTGCCCTGGCCCGTGTCGGTCGGGGCTCCGGGGACGCCCCCCGGCGGCTGACCCGGCGGCGGGATCTGGGTGGTGGTGGGAGCGACCGGGGTGGCTCCGTCGACCAGCACGCCCTGGCGCGCCGATCCCCGGAGTACCGCGAACGGGCCGGGCTCCGCGGCCTTCATCAACCCGCAGTTGACGGTCCGGCTACCCGTCTGCCACGAGACCTCCGTGATCGGGTTGACCAGCGTCGAGATGAGGGTCGTCCGCCGCAGTGCCTCGGCGTCACCGAGGTAGGCGACACCGGCCTCCCGGCAGGCGTCGGCCGTGAGCTCGGACTGCTGTCGGGGGTCCGGCGGGACCGGCCCCTCCGGGAACACGGCGGAGACGTCCACGTCGGCGACGATCTCGATCGAGTGGTCCTCCGAACAGGGCGTGGTCGCGCCGGGCAGGCCCTCGTCGGTGAAGCCCAGACAGGTACCCGGCTCCCATCGGCGGTGCTGGTCTGCCTGGGCGAACGTGCCCGTCGACAGGGCGGAGCGTCCGTCGAGTTCGGCGGCGGCGACACCGCACAGCACGCTCCGGTCGCCCTTGTCCCAGCCCTCTTCGGAGGGCGGCACGACGAGCCCGGTGAAGCGGCCGCCGGGATCGACCTCGCGCCCGTCGGCGTACCGGGAGATCAGCGGGAGACAGCGCTCGGTCCCCACCGGCGCCAGCTCGGCACTGACCGGCAGCGGCGCACTCTCCCCGAAACCGGGGACCTCCGACAGGTCGATCCGGGCCGCCACCTCGAACCGGTGCGGTTCGGAGCAGTCCACCGTGTCGAACGAGGTGACGCGGTCCGCGGCGTCCAGCGACCAGGTCAGGCAGGTGCCCGGCGCGGCTTCGGCGTACGCGGGCCCGGACAGGGTGCGCGGGTCGACCTGCGGGACGACCGCCGCGATGCGTTCGGCGCGGGAGGAGTTGGGATCGTTGATCGCCGACGCCATGAGCGCACCGGTGACCGCCCCGCCGGACAGGATGGCGAGGAGGGAGGCCATGACCGCGCCCCGTGTGCGGAGCAGCGATCGACCACGGCGCGACGATCGGGTGGAAGTGGTCATCGCCTTCCATGATGCCGCAATCGTGCGGTCCCGATAGGATCCTCTGCATGAGCGGACAGAACCACGACGAGCCGGCCGGTGCGGACGGCGACGTGCGCTCGCCGCGGGACGGGGTGGACCCGGAGGTCCTCGAGTTCGCGCAGATGCTGTTCCAGCTGGCCCGCGACGGCGAGACCGAGCGGCTCGCGGCGTATGTCGACGCCGGGGTGAGCCCGGACCTCACCAACGAGCGGGGCGACGCCCTGCTGATGCTCGCCGCCTACAACGGGCACCCGGACACCGTCCGCGCCCTGCTCCAGCGCGGCGCCGAGGTGGACCGCGCCAACGACCGGGGCCAGACGCCGCTGGCGGGAGCGGTGTTCAAGGGGTACGGCGAGGTCGTCCGCGCGCTCTTCGAGGCCGGTGCGGACCCCTACGGCGGGACGCCCACCGCGGTCGACACCGCGCGGATGTTCGAGAAGGACGCCTTCCTCGAGTTGTTCGGCGTCTGATCCACCCGCGGTCACGGTCGCGGCTCGGGCCGGTCGGGTGGGGCCGCTAGGCTGAGGTGCGTGATCGATCTCAAGCTGCTCCGCGAGAACCCCGACGTCGTCCGCGACTCCCAGCGCACCCGTGGTGAGGATCCGTCGCTGGTCGACCAGCTCCTCACCGCCGACGAGGCCCGCAGGTCCTCGATCGCGGCCGCGGACGGTGCCCGCGCCGAGCAGAAGGCCCACGGCAAGAAGGTCGGCCAGGCCTCGCCCGACGAGCGGCCCGCGCTGCTCGAGGCCGCCGGCGCGCTGAAGCAGGCGGTCAAGGACGCCGAGGAGGCCGAGAAGACCGCCGCGGCGGAGGTCGAGCGACTCCAGCGGCTCCTGTCCAACGTCGTCGAGCAGGGCACGCCCGCCGGCGGCGAGGACGACTTCGTGGAGATCGAGCGCGTCGGCGAGATCCCGACCTTCGACTTCGAACCGAAGGACCACCTCGAGCTCGGCGAGAGCCTGGGGCTGCTCGACATGGAGCGCGGTGCCAAGGTCTCCGGCGCGCGCTTCTACTTCCTCACCGGCTACGGCGCACTGCTGCAGCTGGGCATGCTGCAGCTGGCGGCGCAGAAGGCCACCGCCAACGGCTTCACGATGATGATCCCGCCCGTCCTGGTGCGACCGGAGATCATGCAGGGCACCGGGTTCCTCGGCGCGCACGCCGACGAGGTCTACAAGCTCGACGCCGACGACCTCTACCTGGTCGGCACGTCCGAGGTCGCGCTCGCGGGGTACCACCAGGGCGAGATCCTCGACCTGTCGGACGGGCCGAAGCGGTACTGCGGTTGGTCCTCCTGCTTCCGCCGCGAGGCCGGGAGCCACGGCAAGGACACCCGCGGCATCATCCGCGTCCACCAGTTCGACAAGGTGGAGATGTTCTCGTGGTGCAAGCCCGAGGAGGCCCACGCCGAGCACAAGCGTCTACTGGGGTTCGAGAAGGAGATGCTCGAGGCGATGGGTCTGCCGTACCGCGTCATCGACATCGCGGGTGGCGATCTCGGTTCCTCGGCGGCCCGGAAGTACGACTGCGAGGCGTGGGTCCCCACCCAGGGCACCTATCGCGAGCTCACCTCGACCTCCAACTGCACGACGTTCCAGGCCCGCCGCCTGGGTGTGCGGTACCGCGATGACGAGGGTCGGACGCAGACCGCCGCCACCCTCAACGGCACCCTCGCCACGACGCGGTGGCTGGTGGCGATCCTCGAGAACCACCAGCAGGCCGACGGCTCCGTCGTGGTGCCGGAGGCGCTGCGGCCGTTCGTCGGCAAGGACGTGCTCGAGCCGATCCGCTGACCCCGGGCGCCTCGCGGGCCGCCGCCCGGGTCACGGGCGGAACAGCATCATCACGCCGCTCGCGCTGGCGCACGTGCGGCCGTCGGTGTCGGTGACCCGGACCTGCACCACGCACGTCGACCGGCCCGCGTGCTCGACCTCCGCGCGGATCGTGGCGGGCGTGCGCTCCAACCGGAGCGCCCGGATGTACCGCACGGTGAGGTCGAGGGTGCTGTAGCCGACGCCCTCCTCCACGACCGTCGCCGTCGCGTAGCCGAGCGCCGTGTCCACCCACCCGGAGACGATCCCGCCGTGGACCGTCCCGCCGTTGTTCAGTGCCCACTCCGCGGGCTCGGCCGTCATGGTCACCGCGCCCACCTCGGCCGCGGACAAGCGGACGCCGAGCGTGTGTGCGCCGGGGGAGAGGTGTCGCTCGCCGTCGATGATGAGGCGCAGTGCCTCCAGACCCGCGTGCGCGCCGGGCGCGGCAGCATCTGGCAGGGCCGGCCAGGAGTAGTGGCGGCTGCGTGCCACCGGGTCGACCGAATCGAAGGGGGCGTCATCCACCCCGCCGAACCTACCGGCAGGGGCGGGCACCCGTGTCGGTGCGGGCGGCTACGCTGGTGGCCGTGGAGCTGCTCTATACGGGGATCATCGGGTTCGCCCGCACAATGTTCAAGGTCCAGGGCCTGGACCTCACGATTCGCGGGGAGCGCAACTTCCCCGAGGTCGGTGGAGCGGTGGTGGTGATGAACCACACCGGATACCTCGACTTCGTCTACGGCGGCATCCCGGCGCGCGTGCACAAGCGGTTCATCCGCTACATGGCCAAGGTCGAGGTGTTCGACCACAAGGTGTCCGGGCCGATCATGCGCGAGCTCAAGCACATCCCCGTCGACCGGACGGCGGGCAAGGCGTCCTTCGACGAGGCCGTCGCCCGTCTCCGGGCCGGCGAGCTGGTCGGTGTGTTCCCCGAGGCCACCATCAGCCGCAGCTTCGAGGTCAAGGGCTTCAAGTCGGGTGCGGTGCGGATGGCACTGGCGGCCGACGTCCCCATCATCACCGTGACCCTGTGGGGATCGCAGCGGGTGTGGACCAAGGGCCTGCCCAAGAAGCTCCTGCGCCCCAAGGTGCCGATCATGATGGAGGTCGGCGAGCCGATGCGGGCCTACGAGCCCGTCGAAGAGTGCACCGAGGAGCTGCGCTCCCGCATCCAGGCCACCCTGGAGCGCCTCCAACAGGAGTACGCGGAGCGCTACGGCGCCTACCCGGCCGGCGCGAACTGGGTGCCCGCCCGCCTCGGTGGTTCCGCTCCCACGCTGGAGGAGGCCACCGCCCTGGACGAGGCCGAGCACGCGGAACGCATGCGTCGCCGTGCCCGGAATGCGGTCGACCCGGATGCCGGTGCCGGTGACGAGCCGGAGGGACCGGCGGGCCCGGACGCTCCGTGACCCGTTCCCGACCGCTGCTCGTCGCCTCCGACGTCGACGGGACCCTGATCGACAACGATCACCTCGTCCCGGCCGCGAACCGGGCCGTCGTGGCGGACCTCGTCTCGGACGGGGCCACGTTCGTCCTGGCCACCGGACGCCCGCCACGCTGGCTGCCCCAGGTGGTCGACCAGTTGCCCGTCGCGCCCCTGGCGGTCTGCGCCAACGGCGCCGTCATCATGGACACCGACAGTGGCGAGTTCCTGGCCACCAGTCTTCTCGATCCCGAAACGCTCGCCGCGATCGACGAGGTGCTGCGCAGGCTGCTGCCCGGCAGCGGGATCGCGGCCGAGCGCCTGGGCGCCGACGCCGCGGATGCCGATTTCGTGGCCAGCCCGGACTACGAACACGCCTGGATCCATCCCGCGCACCTCGAGGTGGGTCACGACGAGGTCCTCTCCGAGCCGGTGCTCAAACTGCTCGCCCGGGTCCCCGGTATGCCGAGCGCCGACATGGTGGCGGCACTGCGCGGGGAGGTGGACCACCTGGCGGATCTCACCTACTCGACCACCGACGGGCTGATCGAGTTCGCGGCCCGCGGTGTGACCAAGGCGAGTGGGCTGTCCCGGATCGCGGCGGGGACGGCGGCCGGCGCGGCCGTCCCGTCCGACGCGGTTCCGGTCACCGTCGCGTTCGGCGACATGCCCAACGATCTGGAGATGCTGCGCTGGGCCGATCACGGGGTCGCGATGGGCAACGCGATCCCCTCCGTGCACGCGGCCGCCGACGAGGTCACGCTCACCAACGACGAAGCCGGGATCGCGCACGTCCTACGGCGTTGGTGGGGCTGAGCGCCTGACCCGACCGGGGCCCTGTCGAAATGGGTCGAAATGGGATGCGGACCGGTCCCCACCACTTCCCCGGTGTGCACGCCGCCCCGGGTGGAGGAGGGGTGCACACCTGGTGGGACCCGGTCCGCACGATGTGGTCGGCCGGCGCGCGCCCGGTGATCGGGCGGCGCCGGCCGAGGATCAGGGGTTCGGTTCGACCGTGAGCTCCCGCGTCGCCGGGTCGTAGACCAGCGTGCCGCCGACGAACCGCTGGGCGACCGTTCCGTCGGCGCGCTCGGCCTCCGCGGAGACCGGCAGTCCGAGCGGACCGTGCTCGAAGCCCTGGGCGGCCCACGCGTCACCGATCACGCCCCACACGGGGTGCGTGCCCGTCTCGGGGGAGGAGTACAGCGCGCCGTTCTCGTGCTTGACCAGGGAGACGTCGCCGAAGCGCTGGACTCCGGACAGTGCCTTGCCGAGCGGGCCGGACAGCTTCTGGGCGAGGCCGGAGAAGTCGCGGCTGAGTAGGTTCTGCGCCGAGCCCGCGTCGAGGCCGATGGCGTCCTGCACCGACCCCGCGTCGAGCGGGATGTCCGACAGCGACTTGCCGCCGGTGAGGATCCGGGTCAGGGTCGCGGGATCGAGCTTGCCCCCGGTGAGGACTGTCCGCAATGCGGAGTTCACGGCCTCCTGGACGCTTCCCTGGGTGATGACCGACGGGAGATCCGCACTACCGGTGCCACCTCCCGTGCCACCGCCGCCACCGGTGCCACCGCCCGTGCCCGGGCTGGGGCTCGGCTGGGTCGGGGCCGGGGCGCCGCCCCCGCCGCTCTTGGCGTAGGAGGCCGCGATGTCGCGGATCTGGCCCATCTTGGCGTACCCGGAGTTGCCCGGGCAGGTGGTGAGGCCGACGTCGCGGTGGGCGAAGATGTTCGGCAGGCGCACGGCGGTGCCGTACGAGTACTTGGTGTACGAGGTGCCCTCGGAGTAGTGGGTGTCGGAGCCCTTGGGGTCGACGCCCGCGACCGACAGGCGCCAGCCGATGATCTCGCCGACCTTGCGGATCGTGGCGTCGGACGGGGAGACGGTCGAGTAGTCGCCCATCATCGAGATGCCCCAGGTGTTGCCGTTGAAGCCGCCGGCGTGGGCGCCCTGGACGTTGCGGCTGAGTCCTCCGTGGCGGCCCTCGAAGGCCTGGCCGTACTTGTCGACCAGCACGTTGTATCCGACGTCGCACCAGCCGAGCGTGCGTGCGTGGTACGTGTAGATGCCGCGCATGACGCTGGCCGACCCCTCGCGGGAGTAGTTGTTGCTGCCCGCCGTGTGGTGCACGACCGCCGCGGCGAGGGTGGGGTCGTAGCTCGCGCTGCGGCAGCGGATCGACTCGTCGGCGCCCCAGCCGGAGCGGGAGATGATCGACGGCTGCCTGGCCGCGATGTCCCCGTGCGTGCCGCTGCCGCCGGAGGCGGTGATGTCGGCGAACGCCTCGGGATCGGGCGTCGGGGTGTCGTCGGGGGAGAGTAGGACGGCCTTGACCGAGGCGGGTTCGATCGAGTCGGCGCTGCCCGAGCCGGCGTCGAGGCCCGAGGTCTCGGCGACGGGCTTGATGTCCGCGTACCGGGTCGGAACCGGCGGGGTACCGTCGGCGGCCGGCCGGGCCGGCTCGGACGTCGGGCCGGCGGGCGCGGCGGGAGCAGAGGTCCGGGGGGCGGCGGGTCCGGCCGCGCGGGTGGCCGCAACGTCCGCGTCAGCGGCGCCGGGATCAGCGGCGGGCGCGACGTCCTCGGCGGGCTCCGCGGGAGCCGGGGCGGCCTCGTCGTCGGGGACGGTGACCTCGGGCGCGTCGGCCAGCGAGGTGTCGGCGAGGTCGATCCCGGAGAGTGTGATCTGGACGGCGGTGGTGTCGGTCCCCAGGTAGACGGGCTCGGTGCCGCCGGTGCCGGTGACGCTCTCGCCCTTGCCGTCGGTGGACTCGGCCTCGTACCAGGGGCCCCACGTGCCGTCGGGGTTCTGGGCGCGCAGGGTGGCGACGGCGGCCGGGTTGTGACCCTTCCAGGTGACGCCAGCCATCGAGAACGGTGTGTCGGAGGTGACCTGGCGGACCGTGGTGCCTCCGGAGGCGATGTCGGTCTCCACGCCGACGGCCGGAGGTGCCTCGGCCAGCGGGACCTCGGTCTCGGCGGTGGGCAGGGCGCTGCCCGCGGTGGTGGCGATGTCGTCGCCGGACTGGACGACCTGGTCCGCCCCGTAGACGGCGAGGGGCGTGACGACGGACGCCGCGACCGCCACCGCCAGGGCGAGGGTCCGGCGTCGACCACTGACGTACAGGGGGCGGCGTCGTGTTCTCAAGGGCTTCTCCAGATCAGATGTCTGTGTCCCGAAGCTGCTCACCTGCGGGGCACAACTGCCCGGAGGCCGCACCGGAGCGCGACCACTGGGACGAATGTGACGAACGGGGTCAATGTTATCCAAGAAACTCGTGAAACCAAGTGATAAAGACGTGAATATTGGGACTACAGGGATGTAGTTTCGAACCGGCGTACGACGGCACCGACGCCCCACCTGCACCGTGGGTCACCGCGGTCGTCTCGAGAAATCGTCCACCTCGTCGTCGTCGGCGTGCCCTGAACCCACCCCCGACCCGCCGGATACCCTGGGACCCGCACCCGCGCCGACCGGCGCGCGGTCAGGCGAGCGGCCGGCGGACGCACTACCCGGCTGACACCGCGGCGACGTACTACGGAAAGGCCCGACGGTTATGGCAGGCGAACGGCAGTGGGACACCTACGACCTCATCGTGGTGGGGTCGGGCTTCTACGGCCTGACCGTCGCCGAGCGGGCGGCGACCGAACTCGGCAAGCGCGTCTTGGTGCTCGATCGGCGCCACCACATCGGCGGTAACGCCTACTCCGAGCCCGAGCCGGAGACCGGCATCGAGATCCACAAGTACGGCGCGCACCTGTTCCACACCTCCAACGAGCGGGTGTGGGAGTACGTCAACCGCTTCACCGACTTCACCGGCTACCAGCACCGCGTGTTCGCCATGCACAAGGGCACGGCGTACCAGTTCCCCATGGGGCTGGGTCTCATCAACCAGTTCTTCGGCCGCTACTACTCGCCCGACGAGGCTCGCGCGCTCATCGCCGAGCAGGCCGCCGAGTTCTCCGCCGAGGACGCGGCGAACTTCGAGGAGAAGGCCATCTCCCTGATCGGCCGCCCGCTGTACGAGGCGTTCATCAAGGATTACACGGCCAAGCAGTGGCAGACCGACCCCAAGAACCTGCCCGCCGGCAACATCACCCGCCTGCCCGTGCGGTACACGTTCGACAACCGCTACTTCAACGACACCCACGAGGGCCTGCCCGTCGACGGCTACACCGCGTGGCTGGAGAACATGGCGGCGGACGACAAGATCGACGTGGTGCTCGACACCGACTGGTTCGACGTCCGCGAGGCCGTCCGTGCCGCGAGCCCCGACGCGCCGGTGGTCTACACCGGCCCGCTGGACCGGTACTTCGACTACGCCGACGGCGAGCTGGGCTGGCGCACCCTGGACTTCGAGACCGAGGTGCTGCCCACCGGCGACTTCCAGGGCACCCCGGTGATGAACTACAACGACGCGGAATACGACTACACCCGCATCCACGAGTTCCGCCACTTCCACCCGGAGCGCAAGAACTACCCCACCGACAAGACGGTGATCATGCGCGAGTACAGCCGCTTCGCCGAGCGCGACGACGAGCCGTACTACCCGATCAACGAGTCCACCGACCGTGAGCGGCTGGCCGCCTACCGCGAGCGGGCCAAGGCCGAGACCGCCGCCAACAAGGTGCTCTTCGGCGGCCGGCTGGGCACCTACCAGTACCTCGATATGCACATGGCGATCGCCTCGGCGCTGACGATGTTCGACAACACCCTGGCGCCGCACCTGCGCGACGGGGCGCCGCTCGAGGGCTGAGCCTGCTCGCCGCGGCGCCGGGCCCGTACCGCGTGCCTGACCCCCAGGATCCGCTACTCGGAATGGGGATCCGCTACTCCTATCGGGATAGCGGATCCCCAGTCGGGGTAGCGGATTCGGCGGTTGTGCTGCCGGCCGGGGCGACGAGCCCGCGCACGACCGCATCGCGCTGGGCCGCGTGCACGAGCGTGGGCTTGGCCTCGCCGAGGTGTTCGAGCACCGGGGTGACCGAGGTCCAGAAGCGGCTCAGCGAGCTCAGCCCCTCGTTCTCCGCCCGGGCCTGGGCGCGCTCGGCGCGGGTGTCGTCGGCCCGGGTCGGGTGGAGGGCCGCGCGCTTGCCCTCGATCCGGTCGTCCTTGCGCTGGGAGATCACGTAGCCCAGCGCGAACGCCACACTCCGCGGCATCCGACCGGACAGCAGGACCTGCGCCTCCGGGTAGTCGTCGAGGACCTGTTCGACCGCGCCGGACAGTTCCTCGACGAGCCGAGCGAAGGCCCGCCGGTCTATCTGTCGCCCGCTCGCGCCCGGGTACCACCGTCCGGCGGGGAGAGTCCAGGGGCGGAGGGTCGCGGTGGTGTCCGATCCGGCGCCGCGCGCGCCGCCGGAGCCGTTGGAGCCGTCCGAGCCGTCGGTGGGGCCGCCCGCGCCGCCGGTGGGGGCGACGACGACGACGAGGTCCGCCGCCTCCCGCAGTGGATGCCCCGCGTCCACCTCGGACACCGGACCGCCCCCGTCCAGCTGGAGGGAGAGCCAGACCCTCTGCACGGAGGTCCGGTCGGCCCGCGCCGCGGTCGCCGACCCGGCGGGGAGGGTGATCATCGACAGTTCGGCTCCCGGTTGGCTGCGGCGGGAGCGCCACCGGCGCTCGGCCCACATGTCGTCGCCGTCGTCGAAGTACACCGTCCGCACGCCCGTGTCGCCGCCGGGCAGGCGGCGCCTGCGGGCCTCGATCGGCAGTTCGGCGAGGTGGGTGCGCTCGCGCAGGAGGACGTCGTATCCCACCGCCAGCGCCGCCGGGAACGCGAGGTTGGGGGCCAGGACGAAGCCGGTCGCGTCGTCGTCGTCGTTCATCGCCCGCTCGAGTTCGTCGGAGACGTGGTCGACCTCGCGGCGCAGGTCCACCACCTCGTTCGCGGTGCCGAACCACCCGGTGGCAGAACGGAAGCCCAGGCTGCGCGCGTTGGCCACGTCCACCGCGGCGCGCATCCGGTCCGCGCTCTCGGCCGGCAGCAGGCGCAGGTAGTACAGGGTGCCGTTGTGGGCGAGGAGCCACGCCCGCACGGCCATCGCCACGACGAGCACGACGAGGGTGCCGACGAACCAGCCCAGCCGGGACGGGGACGTGCAGGCCTCGGACCACAGGTCCGGCACGGAGGAGATCGTGCACGAGGCGTCTCGGGTGATGAGGTCCTCCGCGACGAGGCCGCCGAACGCGGTCGTCAGGGCGACGGTGAGGGCGATGAGCGTTTCCAGGACGAACACCCGGTCGAGACTATCGCCGACCGGTGTCGCCGCCACCGCCCACCTGCGGCACTAGGCTCGGGTCATGACACGGACGACGACCGCCCCGGCCCTGCGCCTGCTCGTGGTGCTCGCCGGCGTCGCGGGACTGCTGCTCCTGCTGTTCCCGCTCGCGCCGGCCCGCGCGCAGGCGCCGGCCCCCCGCCCCCGCGCCGGCCCCGGCGCAGACGGTCGAGGTCGGCATCACCGACCGCGCGGGCGTGCTCTCACCCGGGGACCAGGACCTGCTCCGCACCGAGACCGGGCGCATCGCGTTCCCGCCGCAGGTGGCGCGCGTCGAGTACCTGGTCTTCGACGACGACGGCGACAACCTCAACGACACCACCGAGCGCTTCGCCCAGGCCGAGCGACCGGATCTCGTGGCGGAGGACAGGGAGAAGTGGGCGCCGGGGACCCTGATCGTGGCCAACGACACGGAGGCGCGTGACGTCGGCATCTACTGCGGGGACGACGTGTGCGCCGCGCTCGACCTCTTCGAGGGCGGCCACCTCGACGGTTCGCTCGAGGCGATGAAGGACCCGATGCGGCGCGAGAACCACGCGGTCGGGCTGTTGGCGGGTGCGCAGGCGGCGGCCGATCCCACCGTGCAGGCGCCGGAGCCCGAGCCCGCGCCGGCGTGGCTGCCGTGGGCGTTCGCCGGGGCCGGGGTGGTCGTCGCGGGCGCGGTCGGCGCCGGGGTCGCGGCGAGCCGCAAGAAGAAGGCGACGACGGCGAGGGAGCGGTACGACCGGGTCTCCCGCGAATACGGACGGGTCGCGGGGGAGCTCAGCGGGCTGGACATCCGCGCCAACTCGCTCACCTCCCCGTTGGCCGACGACGAGCTGCGCTCCCAGTGGGAGGACGTGCGCGGCCGGTTCCTCGCGCTGGACACCGTCATGGGCCGGATCGGTGACCTGCGGCCCGACTCGACGGACGCCGAGTTCCGCGCCAAGGCCGGTGACATCGACACCGCCCACACCACGGTCGACCAGATGACCACGGCGGAGCAGAACATCGACCAGCTCTTCCGCATGGAGCAGGGCGACGCCGAGGTGCGGCGTCGCCAGCTCGGCGAGCTGCACGAGGACATGCTCGCCGCGGCGCTGGGGACGAAGGACGAGCGACTGGCCGCCGAGGCCCGGGCACTGGACACCCGCGCCGACGAGCTGGCCCGGGATACGCAGGCGCCCGACTTCATGGACCGCTACGCCCGGCTCGTCGTCGACTACCGGATCGTCGTGGAGGCGATCCGGGCGCGCGAGATGGCGGACGTCGAGACGGCGGACGACGCGGGCGACCGCCACGCGCCCCGGCTGTACGACCGGGACTGGCGGGCCGGGTACGGCTACAACGGCTTCGTTCCGTTCTATGTGGTCTCCAGCTGGCACGCGCACGACGTGCAGGCGGCGCAGGCGGCCAGCTCCACCACCACCGGCTACTCGAACGCGTCGTTCTCCGGCGGCGGAGGGTCGAGCGGGTACTAGAGCCGCCCGGCCCGGGCGTCCGGCCCGGGCGGGCTCAGCCCTCGACGATCTCCACGGACTCGATCGTGTGCAGCGTCTGCGGCCGGCCCTGCGGGCTGCCGTCGTCCTCGATAGCGGTGACGGCGTCCATTCCGTCGGTGACGGTGCCGAAGAGGCTGTAGTCCGGCGGCAGGGAGACGCCGGAGTCGCCGGTGACGATGAAGAACTGGGAGCCGTTGGTGTCCGGTCCGGCGTTGGCCATGGCCATCGACCCGATCTCGTACTCGCCGGACTCGGGCAGCTCGTCGGCGAACTCGTATCCCGGGCCGCCGCTGCCGGTGCCCTGGGGGTCGCCGCCCTGGATCATGAAGCCGGGGATGACGCGGTGGAACGTGATGCCCTCGTAGTACTTGTTGCGGGCCAGGAACACGAAGTTGTTCACCGTCTCCGGGGCCTTCTCCTCGAGCAGGTCCACGGTGACGGGGCCGGCGTCGGTGGTGATGACGGCGGAGTAGTCGACGCCGTCGGTCAGGCACATCGGCGGGGCCGAGTCGAACGAGGTGGTGCGCTCCGCTGCGCCCTCGGCGGGCGGGCACTCGACAGCGCCCCCGGTGGACCCGCCGGACTCGCGGCCCTCGGACTGGGACGCCGCGGTCGCCCCGGTGGTCGCCGCGTCGTCGGACGGGGCGTCATCGGAGCCGCACCCGGCGAGCGCGAGGGGCGTGGCGAGGGCGAGCACCCCCAGGGCGGTGCGGACGGTCGGGCGGCGGCGGGCGGATCCGGTGAGGTGCATGGGACGAACCTACTTCTTCCGCCGGCCCGGGTGGGCCGCGGCGCGTGCTGGACTGGGCATCACGCCCCCGACGGGTACGATCGACCCGGCTTTCCTGCCCGCCGTGCGGGCAGGGCGAGGCGCAGCAAGGCTGATGAGGGCGGCCCCCGGCCGTCGGGACGGGGACTGGCACACATGGAACACCACGGCCACCACGAACTGATCGACGAGATCGAGCGGTCGGTCGTCGCGCTCTCCGCTCCACGTGGCCGGGAATGCCTCCAACGCATCATCCTGCCGCGGGCCGGTGAACCGCTCGACGTGCGCTCGCTCTACCTCGCCGAGGCGCCCACCAACGTCCGGCGCGCGCACTCCTCCGCCCGGACCTCCCTGCGGATCGGGGCCGACTCCGAGGTCTCGTTCGCCACCTACTTCAACGCGTTCGCCGCGGCGTACTGGCGGCGCTGGTCCGTCCTCGGCGAGGTCGTCCTCCGGTTGACGGTGCGCGGTTCCGGTCGCGTGGACCTGTACCGCTCCAAGATCGACGGCTCGCGGATCGCGGTCACCGGTGACGTCGTCGGCGAACCGGGCCGCGCCGACCAGGTGACGACGGTCGAGTTCGTCTGCGACCTGGGCCCGTTCGAGGACGGCGGCTGGATCTGGTTCGACCTCACCTCCGACACGGACGTGGAGTTGCTCGCCGGCGGGTGGTACTCCTCGGTCGACGCACCGCCCACGCGTCCCGACGCCCGCCCGGACGGCACGCCCGACCCGGCCGTACAGGTGCCCAACGACCGGCGGGTCACCGTCGGCATCCCCACGTTCAACCGGCCCGGCGACGCGGTGGCCGCGCTGCGGGCACTGACCTCCGATCCCGAGGTCGACGCCGTGATCGACGCCGTCCTCATGCCCGACCAGGGCGACCGCAAGGTCCGCGACGAGCCCGGCTTCGCGGAGGCGGCGGAGTTCCTCGGGGACCGACTCCACATCTTCGACCAGCCCAACCTCGGCGGCTCGGGCGGCTACAGCCGCATCATGTACGAGGCGCGCAGGCTGACCGATTCCCCGTACATCCTGTACATGGACGACGACATCGAGATCGAGCCCGACTCGATCCTGCGGGCCCTGGCGTTCGGACGCTTCTCCACGGTCCCGATGCTGGTCGGCGGGCAGATGCTCAACCTGCAGGAACGCAGCCACCTGCACACCATGGGCGAGGTGGTGGGCGCCCACGACTTCATGTGGACCGCCGCCCCGCACGCGGACTACGACTACGACTTCTCGCGCTACCAGCTGACGGACCGCGAGAACCCCAAGCCGCTGCACCGCCGCATCGACGTGGACTACAACGGCTGGTGGATGTGCCTCATCCCGCGCGTGGTCGCCGAGAAGATCGGGCAGCCGCTCCCGCTGTTCATCAAGTGGGACGACGCCGAATACGGGCTGCGCGCGCGGCAGGCCGGCCATCCCACCGTCACCATGCCGGGCGTGGCGATCTGGCACATGGCGTGGTCGGACAAGGACGACGCGATCGACTGGCAGGCCTACTTCCACCTGCGCAACCGCCTGGTGGTGGCGTCGATGTACCACGACGGCGACCACAGGGGCATCATGCAGTCCAGCCTCAAGGCGCTGGTCAAGCACCTGGTGTGCCTCGAGTACTCGACGGTCGCCATCCAGATCGAGGCCATCCGGGACTTCCTGAGGGGGCCGGAGGCCCTGTACGAACTGCTGCCCACCGCGCTGCCCAAGGTGCGCGCGATGCGGGCGGAGTTCCCCGACGCGGTGGTCATCCCGTCGGCCGTCGACCTGCCCGCACCGTCGGGTGGCCCGGCGGGCATCCACTCCGAGCCGAGGGGCCCGGTCCGCAAGGCGGTGGCGCTGGCGCGGGGCCTTGCCCACACCCTGAGCAGGGACGACAAGACGCACCACGAGGTGCCGCAGGCGAACTTCCCGCCGATCGAGGCCCGCTGGTACTCGCTCAGCAGGGTCGACGGCGCGACCGTCACCACCGCCGACGGTCGCGGGGTCGTCTACCGCAAGCGCGACCGCGACCTCGCCGCCGCCCTGTTCAAGGAGTCGGCCGCCGTGCACCGTGAGCTGTTCCGCCGGTTCCCGGAGATGCGCCGCCGCTACCGCGACTCCCACGCCGATCTCGTGACCAAGGAGGCCTGGGGCCGTGTCTTCGAATCCTGATCCGGTGGTGTCCGATCCCGCCGTGGAGATCCCCGTACCGACCGGCGAGGTCCGGTTGCTGGCGGCGATCCAGCGTCAGCTGTTGGCCGTGCCCGGTTCCCGGGAGGCGGCCGTGACGCTATCGCATGTCGGCGAGCACGCGCTGGGTTGGATGGCGGTCGCGGCAACGGGAATGGCCGTCGATCCGGCCCGCCGCGGTCGGTGGGCGATGGTCGGCCTCGGCAGCGTCGGCGCCCATGCCACCTCCGTCGTCGTCAAGCGCGTCATCCGTCGGCGGCGCCCGGACCACCCCGCGGTGACCGTCGGCGTCGGTACCCCCTCCAAGCTCAGTTTCCCGTCGTCCCACGCCACGTCGACCACCGCGTTCGCGCTGCTCGCGGGGTCGGTGGTCGGGGTCCCGGTGGCGCCGGCGCTCGTGCCGGTCATGCTGGCGTCGAGGTTGGTGCTGGGAGTCCACTACCCTTCGGATGTGTTCGCCGGAGCCGCGGTCGGCGCGGGCTGCGCTGCGCTCACCCGCGCCGTGTGGCCCTCGGCCGCCGTCCAGAGCGTGCTGCCCGAGACACTGCGCGACGGCGCGGCGGGCCCAGGCGTCACCCAGAACCGCGAGGAGAAGCGATGACCGATCAGTCCGGAGCGCCGGTGACCCGGGGCGGGGCAGACCACCACCTCCTCGGCGCCGAACCGCACACCGCCAACGAGATCGACGACATCGCCGAGGCGGAGGAGGATGCCAAGGGCGCGCCGCCCAAGAACCTCCTCGACGGCATGGTCAAGGCGCTCCGGCCGCGTCAGTGGGTCAAGAACGTCCTCGTCATCGCCGCGCCCGCGGCGGCCGGGTCCCAGACCCTCACCGACGGCAGCGTCCTGTTCTCGGTGTTCATCGCGTTCGTGGCGTTCTGCATGGCCGCCTCGAGCGTGTACCTCATCAACGACGCGTTGGACGTCGAGGCCGACCGCGCCCACCCGACCAAGCGGTTCCGCCCCATCGCGGCGGGCGTCCTGCCCGTGGGGTTGGCGTACGGCATGGCGGTGGTACTCATCATCGCGTCGATCGCGATCTCGGTGCTGCTGGCGCACCCGGCCCTGGCGATCGTCGTGGCCGTGTACATCGTCCTGCAGCTCATGTACTGCTTCGGGCTCAAGCACCAGCCGGTGCTCGACATCGCGTTCGTCTCCTCCGGCTTCCTGCTGCGCGCGGTCGCCGGTGGCGCGGCCGCCGAGGTCGACATCTCGCAGTGGTTCCTGCTGGTCATGGCGTTCGGTTCGCTGTTCATGGCCGCCGGCAAGCGCTACGCCGAGCTGAGCCTGCACCTGAAGACCGGCGCCAAGATCCGCAAGGCGTTGGAGAGTTACACCCCCACCTACCTGCGGTTCGTCTGGACGCTCTCGGCGACGGTGCTCGTGCTCTGCTACGCCCTGTGGGCGTACGACCGCGGCTCCGACCCGACGCAGCCGAACGGGGCGGCGATCTGGCTGCAGATCTCGATCGTGCCGTTCACCATTGCCGTCCTGCGCTACGCGGTCGACGTCGACGCCGCGCAGGCAGGCGAGCCCGAGGACATCGCCCTCGGCGACCGCGTCCTGCAGGTCCTCGCGGCGCTGTGGGTCCTCACCGTCGTGATCGGCGTCTATATCGTCCCGTCGATCGCCTGAGTCCGGCGGACGGACGATGTCGCAGGTGGCGGCGGCGCGCCGGTTCGGGCGCACCGGGGCGGTCTTCTGGACCGGGGTCGTGGTGGTGGTGGCGGTCTTCTTCGCCGGCGCCTGGCAGCGCCGGTGGATCGCCGACGACGGCCTCATCGTCCTGCGCACCGTCCGCAACCTCATCGCCGGCAACGGCCCGGTGTTCAACGCGGGGGAGCGGGTCGAGTCCAACACCTCCACGCTGTGGACGTACCTCATCTACGGCGTCCACGAGATCGTCGGGTACCGGCTCGAACTGGTCGTCCTGGGTGTGGCGCTCACGCTGAGCATGCTCGCGGTGGTGTTCGCGATGCTGGGCACCCGCGTGATGTACCGCGGCACCCGCCGCGCACCGGCCGGTGGGCCGATGGTGCTGCTGCCGTTCGGCGTGCTGGTCTACGTGATGCTGCCCCCGGCCCGCGACTTCGCCACCTCGGGTCTCGAGACGGGCCTGGTCATCTGCTGGATCGGCGCCATGTGGCTGGGGTTGCAACTGTGGGCCCGGGCGCCCCATCGTGAGGGCCGGTTGGGCTGCCTACCCACCCCGGGCACGGCCGCGATCGCCTTCCTCGCCGGGCTCGGCCCCCTGGTGCGCCCCGAGATGGCACTGGCCGCAGCGGCGTTCCTGGCGCTGATGGCCGTCGCCCACCAGTCGTGGCGTCACCTCGGGTGGCTGGTGGTGCTCGCCGGCACGGTCCCGGTGGTCTACCAGGTCTGGCGGATGTCGTTCTACGCGCTGCCGTACCCGCTCACGGCCGTGGCCAAGGACGCCGGCGGGTCGAAGTGGGACAAGGGCGCCGAGTACCTGTGGAACCTGCTGTCGCCGTACGTCCTGCTGGTGCCGCTGGCCGCCGTGCTCGTCGCGGGAATGGTCGCCCTCCGGGCCCGCCTCGCCCCCCGCCCCGGAAATCCGCTATTCCCGCTCCGGATCCGCTACCCGGATTGGAGTAGCAGATCCGGAGGGACGATAGCGGATCCGCGGGGCGCCGATGGTGGCGCCGCCGATGGTGGCGGCGATGGCGGGGGCGCCGACGACCACGACGCCGACGACCACGACGACGACGAGGGCGGTCGCCTGCCGCGGCTGCGCCGCCGGGCCCGCTCCACCCCGGTCGTCACGATCGTGTTCCTCGTGGTGGCACTGGTGATGCTGCTCTACGTCATCCGCGTCGGCGGCGACTTCATGCACGGCCGCGTGCTGCTGCCGTCTCTGTTCCTCCTGCTCCTGCCGGTCTCGGTGGTGCCCCTCCCCGTCGGTCCCGCCAGCGGGTCCGCGGAGGCCTCGGTGCGCCGGGTGGCGGTCCCGGCGATCGCGGCCGCGTGGCTCGTCGTCGTCGGCTGGGCGGTGACCGTCCAGGTCACCGAGAACCCGTTCCGGGAGGAACCGGAGTCGATCACGTCGGCGGGGATCGTCGACGAGCGCCAGTTCTACATCCAGCGGACCGGGCACAGGCACCCGTTGCTCGCCGAGGACTATCTGGACTTCCCCCGGATGCGGGCCCTGGTGAACGACGTCACCCGGAACCGGACCGGCGCGGTATTCCTCCCGGTGCCGGGGTTCCAGGACCGGTGGGACGTGGTGTCCTACGACCGACCGATGCCCGGGTTGGCACCGTTCGAGCTGCCGGAGGAGCCCCTCAAGACGGTGGTGTTCCTCAACCTCGGCATGACCAGCATGAACCTGCCGCTCGACGTGGACGTCTACGACACCGTCGGGCTCGCCTCGCCGCTGGCCGCGCACACGGACCGTATGGAGGACGGCCGGATCGGGCATGACAAGTTCCTGCCGTACGACTGGGTGCTCGCGCGCACCGGAGTCGTGGAGGACCCGGTCAACTTCCCGCGGTGGATCGACGTCAACTGGGTGAACCAGGCCGAGGTCGCGCTCCAGTGTCCCGCCACGCAGGCACTCATCGAGTCCTACACGGCCCCGTTGACCCTCGAGAGGCGCTGGTCCAACGTGGTGAATGCATTCTCATACGCCGAGTACAGGATCAACAGAATCCCTGCGTACGAGGTCCAGAGGTGCGGGCTGCCGATGCCGGAGGAAGTGGAGAAGTATCAGGGCACTCGGTAGTGTTGCGCACGCTGTTGTCTCGAAACGGTAACAGTCGGGGGTCGAAATGGTCCCCGACCTGTAACACCTGCCCCAAAGTGCGCGACAGTATCGATGAACTCGATGTCGCAGTTCCGGTCCTCCCCCTGGTGGGGCCGGTCCGATGAACGTCACCGATGCCCTCCCGGGCACCAGGAACGAACAAAGGAACACACGAATGTCCCACTCCACCCTCCGGCGCAGGTTCGCCGCCGGGCTCACCGCACTGGCGACGGCCGCAGGGCTCGTCGTCGGCGCCCCGGCCCTGGCCGGTGCCCAGGCGACCGAGCAGGGCTCGTCGGCCAGCCTCGGGTCCGCGGGCTCGGCTGCCGCGCCGCCCGCCGCCCCCGCGTTCCGGCCGGCCGGTGGTGACGAGAACCCGGTGGGCTTCCGTAACTGGCTGCGTCCCGGCTGCCAGTGGGACCCGGTCGCCTCCTGGGTCCAGCTGTGCAACGTCTACTCGCCGGCCATGAAGCGGGACATCAAGGTCCAGGTCCAGCCGGCCCGCTTCGGCGGCAACGCCGGTCTGTACCTGCTCGACGGGCTGCGCGCCCGTGACGACTGGAACGCGTGGACCCACGACGCCCAGGCCCAGCGCATCTTCCTGCAGGACAACATCACCCTGGTCATGCCCGTCGGCGGCCAGGTGTCCTTCTACTCCGACTGGGAGCGGCCCATCAACCTGGGCGGCAACCTGCTCGAGTACAAGTACGAGACGTTCCTGACCGAGGAGCTCCCCGGCTACCTGCAGGCCCACTTCGGCGTGGCCCCGAACAACAACGCCGTCGCCGGCCTGTCGATGGGCGGCTCCGCGGCCGCGACGCTCGCCGCCAAGCATCCCGACCAGTTCAAGCAGGTCTCGGTGTTCTCCGGCTACATGAACCCCACGGCCCCGGGCATGTACACCATGATCCCGCTGGCGATGTTCGACCAGTGCAAGTGCGACCCGTTCGCCATGTGGGGTCTGCCGGGCTCGCCGAAGTGGGGCGAGCACGACCCGCTGCTCAACGCCGCCAAGCTGCGCGACATCCCGATGTACGTGACCGCCGGGTCCGCCATCCCGGGCCGGTACGACCAGCCCTCCAGCCTGCAGTCCGTGTTCAACACGTTCAACGGCATCATCCTCGAGGGCCTGTCCCGCGGCTCGACGCTGGCGTTCCAGAACACCATGAACGCCGCGCCGAACAAGGCCACGTTCGAGTACCGCACCACCGGCATCCACGGCTGGGGTTACTGGAACGACGACCTCATCGCGGCCCGCTCGGCGCAGATCCTCGACGTGATGGACGCCCACGCGTGGTGATCGCGCAGAGTTAGCCGACGAATCGGACTCCCGTCAGCGAGTCCTCACCCGTCACACCGGGGCCCCGCGCGTAGATTCTCGTGCGGGGCCCCGGTCGCATCTGACCACCGGGTTCGGCCGCGGGAGGGGAACCCGCGGGCGCACCACGGACCCGGGCTCCGGATACATGTGGCGCGGGTCGTTCTGACGCGCGCCCACTAACTATTCGGCGAGACGACGCGGCAAGGAAGAGAACAACACATGGCGACCCCCAGCTCAGACGCGAGCCCCCGGCACCGGTGGGCGTCCCTCCTCGCGGCTCCCCTCGTGGCGTCCGTGGTGGGTTCCGGTCTCGTCCTCCCGCCCGTCGCGGCGGCACAGGAGACGCCGTCCCGGCCGACCCCGGGGCAGACGAGCCCGGCGGAGAGCCCGGCGCGGTCGACCCCCGCGGAGAGTCCCGCCACTGCGCCCGAGGCGCCGACCCTGCGCGTGCCGTCGACGCCGCCGTCCGGTGTCCGGCTCGACAAGGTCGAGTGGAAGTCCGCCAACCGGGTGGCACTCTGGGTCCGGTCACCAGCCATGGAGCAGGCGATCCAGGTGCAGCTCATGCTCCCGGCCCAGTGGAACGCCGACCCCGAGCGCACCTACCCGTCCCTGCTCCTGCTCGACGGGCTGCGGGCCCGCGACGACGCCAGCGGCTGGACGCTCGAGACCAAGATCTCGCAGTTCTTCGACGCCAAGAACGCCGTCATCGTCCTGCCGATCGGTGGAGAGTCGAGCTTCTACACGGACTGGGTCTCCGACGCCAAGGGCTCGGCGTACCAGTGGGAGACGTTCCTCATGCAGGAACTGCCGCCGCTACTGGCCCGCGACTGGCGGGTGGGTGACAAGCACGGCGTCGCCGGACTGTCCATGGGCGGAACGGCCGCGATGATGCTGGCCCAGCGTTACCCGGATCACTTCGACTTCGCCGCCAGCTACTCGGGCTTCCTCGACACCACCAGCTTCGGGATGCCCGAGGCGGTCAAGGTGGCCATGCAGGACGCCGGCGGCTACCCGGCCGAGAGCATGTGGGGCCCGCTCGGGTCCCGGCGCTGGCAGGAACAGGACCCGAAGCTCCACACCGAGAAGATGCGCGGGCAGAGCGTCTACGTCTCCGCCGGCAGCGGCAACACCGGGCCCTGGGACCAGCCGTCCGGCCTGCCGGACATCCCGACCAACTTCCCCGGCTACGGCCTCGAGCTGCTCTCGCGGATGACCACGCAGACCTTCGTCAACCGGGCCCGCGCCGCCGGGGTCGAGGTCACCGCCAATTTCCGCCCGTCCGGCACGCACACTTGGCCGTACTGGCAGTTCGAGATGACCCAGGCATGGCCGCAGTTCGCGACGGCGGTGGGGATCGAGAACGTCGAGAAGCCGTGCGCGGCGAGTGGCGACATCGCACGCCTCGCCGAGCGGCAGCCCGGCCTGGGGCCGTGTCTGACCGGCGAGTACGACGTCCGCGGCGGCAAGGCCACCGACTTCCGCTTCGGCCGCGCCTTCTGGTCGCAGGGGACCGGGGCCCACTCGGTCCTCGGCGCGATCGGCGCGGCCTACCAGGCCGAGGGCGGCCCCGACGGGGTGCTCGGGCTGCCGACCTCGGGCGAGACCACCACCCCGGACGGCCGCGGCCGGTTCTCCACCTTCCAGAACGGCGTCATCTACTGGTCGCCCACCACCGGGTCGCACGCCGTCCGCGGTGGCATCCGGGCGATGTGGCAGGAGCGCGGCGCCGAGCGCGGCGAGCTCGGCTACCCGACCACAGACGAGATCACCAACCCCAACAAGCCGGGTGTCGTCCAGGGCTTCCAGGGCGGGACCGTCTACTGGTCCGAGGAGACGGGCCCGAAGGTCGTCGAGGGCAAGATCCTCGAGACCTATCGCGAGGCCGGCGCCGAGAACTCCGAGCTGGGTTACCCGACCACCGACGAGATCGCCCTGAGCACCCGGGACGGCGCGTTCAGCCGGTTCCAGGGCGGGTACATCTACTGGTCCCCGCGGACCGGGGCCCACGTGATCCCCCGTGGGCCGGTGTTCGACGCCTGGGGCACGGTCGACTACGAACGCGGACGGCTCGGCTACCCGACCGGCCCGCTGCGCACCACGCGGGACGGTCAGGAGATGGAGTTCGAGGGCGGCCGCATCACCGTGAGCGGTGGCCGGGCGGAGATCTCGTCGTGAGAACCCGGTTGGCGACGCTGACCGCCGCGCTGCTCGTCGGCGGTGGGATGCTCACCGCCTGCGGCGGAGGGGACTCGACGGTCTCCGGCGTGCCCGACTCCGAGACGCTGGCCCCGCCCCCGGGCGGCAGCGGATCACCCGGGGTGTCGCGCGTTCCCGCGACGGAGGATTCCGGCCGCTACACGGAGGCGCCCGCACCCGTCGATCCGGACGCCTCCGGGTACACCGCCCCGGCCGTCGGCGCGCGGGAGCGCGGGTATCTCGCGGCGTTGGAGAGCGAGGGCATCGACACCGCGGACCTCTCCGATTCGCTCGTCGCCGCCGGCAACACCATCTGCCGCATCCGGACGACCGGGGGCGCCGCCGACGAGACGACGACGATCGCCGACGCGGTCGCCGGTCAGATCTCGGCGGGCGGGTACTCGGATCGCGAGGTCGACGAGCTCTCCCGCGTCGTGGTGGACGCCTCGGCGGGCCAGCTCTGTCCGTAGTCCGACGAATGCACACAGCGCCGCGGCGCCCGGTCCGGCAGGACCCGGCACGTGTCGCCCCGGGGTGAGACGGGACACCCTCCCGGTGCTCCCGGAACCCGCAGCGCCACCGGGGCGTTGACCGGTCGTCGGCCACCCGCCCCAGTCGAGCGGGGAGGCCGGGAAGGAGTTCGTATCGTGGCTCGCGGAATGCGTCGTGGGAGAGGCCGTCGTCTCGGGTGCTCGTTGGGGGCACTCGTGCTGGTGGTCCTGCTGGTGCTGGGCATCGGATGGTGGATCGGGAATCGTGGGCTGCCCACGGGTCCCGACGGGCCCCTGCCCGGCCCGGGGGAGCCGGAGCTGACCCAGCCCGCGGACTGTCCGGACGTGGAGATGGTCGCCGTGCCGGGGACCTGGGAGAGCAGCCCCACCGACGACCCGTACAACCCGGGTTTCCTGCCCAACGCCCTGCTGAGGACGATTACCGACCCGCTGAGCGAGCAGTACCCGGACGACCGGCTCGAGGTGTTCACCGTCCCCTACGTGGCCCAGTTCAGGAACCCGCAGGCGCCCAACGAGATCCCCTACGACCAGAGCCGGGCGGAGGGCACCGAGAGGGCCCGCGCCGAGCTCGCCGCCACGCACGAGCGGTGCCCGTACACGTCGTTCGTGCTCCTGGGCTTCTCCCAGGGTGCGGTGATCGCGGGTGACCTCACCAGCGAGATCGGTACCGGCAACGGGCCGGTGCCCGCCGACCTGGTCCGGGGATCGGTCCTCATCGCCGACGGCCGCCGCGTGCCGGGCCAGGGTCAGTCGCCGGGGTTGTCGCCCGGAAACGGGCAGGGGATGGAGATTTCCCTACAGCCGGCCACCGGGCTCACCCAGCTCATCGCCGGCGCCACCATGACCGGGCCCCGCCCGGGTGGCTTCGGCGAACTCGGCGACAGGACCGCCCAGATCTGCGACTCCCGAGACCTGATCTGCAACGCCCCGCTCAACGTCGTGGACGGCGCCGCCCGGTTCCAGGAGTTCGTCGCCAACAACGCGATCCACGCCATGTACGCGACCAACCCGGACGTGATCGAGGGGACGACGGTCCCGGAGTGGACGATCGGGCACGTGCGTGAGCTCGTCGACGCCGCCCCGGAGATCGCCCACGGGTGACCCGTCCACGCCTCCCGAGGGCTCGGCCTGCGACACGCCTGACGAGCCGGATGATTCGGAGTTCGGATGCGCTCTGGGGCACGCTGTAGGATCGACCAAGCTTGTCGTCAGTGCACCCGGCATTTCCGTGGTCGACGACGTCGACCAACGTAAGACGGATCGGAACGGAGCAACGTGGAGTTCGAGCAGTACCACGACGCCGGTGGGGCGATCGTCATCCCTGATCGCACCACCCTTGTCGACTTCGTCGAAGCCAATGTCTCCGCCGCCCGCGAGGATCCTGCCGAGGACGGGCTGATCTACCGCTACATCGACTACTCGTCCTCCCGTGACGGCGAGGTGCACGAACTCTCATGGTCGCAGTTCGGTGACCGGCTCTACGCCATCGCCGCCCGCCTCCAGCAGGTCGCGAAGCCGGGGGACCGGGTCGCGATCCTCGCGCCGCAGGGCCTCGACTACATCGTGTCGTTCTTCGCGGCCATCCACGCCGGGCTCATCGCGGTGCCCCTGTTCGACCCCGATGAGCCCGGTCACCACGACCGCCTCCACGCGGTCCTGGCGGACTGCACGCCCGCGGTCATCCTCACCTCGACCGACTCCGCGGCCGGGGTCCGGACGTTGTTCCGCTCCCTGCCTGCGCGAGAGCGTCCGCGCACCGTCGCCGTCGACGCCATCCCCGCGGAGCTCGGCTCGGGGTGGACCAGACCGGATCTCGGCGCCGACGACATCGCCTACCTGCAGTACACCTCCGGCTCGACCCGCGTACCGGCCGGTGTGGAGATCACCCACCGCAACGTGGTCACCAACGTCATGCAGCTGTTCGACGGGCTCGGGCTGACCCGCGCGTCCCGCGGGGTCACTTGGCTGCCGCTGTTCCACGACATGGGCCTGCTGACGGTGATCCTGCCCGCGATGGGCGGGGCCACCATCACGGTGATGAGCCCCCGCGCGTTCGTGCAGCGCCCGGGTCGCTGGGTCTCGCAGCTGGGCGCGATGTCGGACGGCGACGGGGTGTTCGCCGCCGCCCCCAACTTCGCGTTCGAGCACGCCGCACGCCGAGGGCTGCCGAGGGACGGCGAGACCCTCGACCTGTCGGGCGTGACCAGCATCATCAACGGTTCGGAGCCGGTCACCCCCGCCTCCATGCGTGCCTTCAACGAGGCCTTCGCGCCCTACGGGCTCGCACCGACCGTCATCAAACCGTCCTACGGGATGGCCGAGGCGACCCTGTTCGTCTCCTCGCCGCGCCGCGACGACGAGGCGATCGTCATCCACGTGGACCGGTCGGACCTCAACAAGGGCGTCATGACCGTCCTCGACCCGGCGCAGGTGGAAGGCAACGAGGACGCGATCCCGCAGGTCGCCTGCGGGTACGTCGCACCGAGCCAGTGGGCCACCATCGTCGAGGCGAACATCGACGAGGCCACGGGTGAGCACGACGGCACCGGGCGGGAGCTGCCCGAAGGGCGCGTCGGCGAGATCTGGCTGTACGGGACCAACGTCGGTCGCGCCTACTGGGGGCGCCCCGAGGAGTCGGACGCCACCTTCGGCAACCGGCTCGTCGAGTGCCTCGAGGAGGGGTCCCGCACGGTCCGGGAGTTCGGGACCGTGCCCTCCGACGCTCGATGGCTGCGCACCGGCGACTACGGCGCCTATGTGGACGGTCAGCTGTACATCACCGGCCGCGTCAAGGACCTGGTGATCGTCGCCGGCCGCAACCACTACCCGCAGGATCTCGAGAACACGGCGCAGGGCGCCTCCGATGCGCTGCGCCCCGGATTCGTCGCCGCGTTCTCGGTGCCGGCCAACCAGCTGCCGATGGAGGCGCGTAACGGCGCGGAGATCGCCGCCGATGACTCCTCGGAGACGCTCGTCGTGGTCGGCGAGCGCGCACCCGGCGCCGGCAAGGCCGACCCGGGCCCCATCGCGGACGCGGTCCGCACGACGATCTCGGCACGTCACGGCGTCACCGCCCAGGACGTGCTGCTGGTCCCCGCCGGATCCATCCCCCGCACGTCCAGCGGCAAGATCGCGCGGCGCGCGTGCAAGGCGGCCTACGTGGACGGCACCCTGCGCGGGGGTCACCAGCAGACCGCCTTCCCGGACCTGCCGGCGCAGTAGCGTCCGCCCGGCCGGGCCGGTTCAAGCACCACGGGTGCCCCGCCGCGACGGGACACACCGGACGACACCCGAGGAAAGGCGAGCCAGGACGATGGCACAGAGCGAGATGACGGTAGTAGAGCTCCGCGAATGGATGCGGGGCTGGGTCTGCCGGGCCACCGGGCTCGACATCTCCAAGGTCACCGACGACCGCTCGCTGGAGGAATACGGCCTGTCGTCCCGCGACGCGGTGTCCCTGTCCGCCGATCTCGAGGACCTCATCGGTCGACCACTCGACGCGACCGTCGCCTACCAGCACCCCACCATCGCCTCGCTGGCCGAGTACGTCGTCAACGGACCGGTCGAATCCGAGGCGCCCACCGATTTCCACACGTTCCGTGACCGCGGCGCGGGCATGGAGTTCGACGTGGCCGTGATCGGGTTCGCCACCCGCTTCCCCGGCGGCGCCGACACCCCGGAGGCGACCTGGGAGCTACTCGCCTCCGGTCGGGACGCCACCACCCCCCGCCCGGCGACCCGCTGGTCCGAGTGGTCCGGCGACGCCTACGTCCAGCAGGTGCTGTCCGAGGCGCCCGATCGTGGCGGCTGGCTCGACGACGCCGAGGTCCGGGACTTCGACGCCGAGTTCTTCGGCATGAGCCCCCGCGAGGCCGAGATGGTCGACCCGCAGCAGCGGCTCGCACTCGAGCTCACCTGGGAGGCCCTGGAGAACGCCCACCTGCCCGCCAGCGACCTCAAGGGCCACGAGGTCGGCGTCTTCATGGGATCGTCCTCCAGCGACTACCAGGTGTTCCTCACCTCGGACTCCGCTGCGGCCTCGCCGTACGCGGTCACCGGCGCCTCCAACTCGATCATCTCGAACCGGGTCTCGTACACGTTCGACTTCCGCGGCCCGTCCATGACGCTGGACACCGCCTGCTCGACGTCCTTGGTGGCGATCCACGAGGCCGTCAACTCGCTGCGACTGCACGAATCGGACCTGGTCGTCGCCGGCGGTGTCAACATGATGCTCGCGCCCGCCGCGACCATGGGCTTCGCCAAGACCGGTGCCGCGCTCAGCCCCGACGGGCGGATCAAGGCGTTCTCGTCCGATGCCAACGGCATCTGCCGGTCGGAGGGCGGGGGAGTGTTCATCCTGAAGCGCCTGTCGGAGGCCGAACGGGACGGCAACGACATCCTCGCCGTCATCAAGGGGTCCGCCGTGAACTCGGACGGTCGCTCCAACGGTATGACCGCACCCAACCCCGACGCTCAGGTCGCCGTCCTGCGCCAGGCCTACGCCGACGCCGGCGTCGACCCGCGCGAGGTCGACTACATCGAGGCGCACGGCACCGGCACCATCCTCGGGGACCCCATCGAGGCCACCGCCCTGGGCCAGGTGCTCGGCCGCGGCCGCGAGGCCGACCGCCCCACGCTGCTCGGCTCGGCCAAGACCAACTTCGGCCACATGGAGTCCGCCGCCGGGGCCGCCGGCCTCGCCAAGATCATCCTAGGGATGACCAACGACGCCCTGCCGCCGACGATCAACTTCGCGGGCCCCAACCCGTACATCGACTTCGACGCCGCGCGACTGAGCGTGGTCACGGAGACCACCGGGTGGCCGCGCTACAGCGGGCGCGCCCTGGCCGGCATCTCCGGGTTCGGGTTCGGTGGCACCAACGCGCACGTCGTGGTGGCCGAGTACCAGCCGGCGCCGGTGCGCGCGTCGGAGGAGACCACGGTCGACGAGGACTCCGTCTCCGACGTCCGGGCCGGCGAGGTCGCCACCCCTGACGCCCTTGCCGCCGAAGCCCCGGCCCCCGAGGCCCCGGCCGCCGCGACCCCGGCCGCCGCGGACGACATCGCACGCTGCGTGGCCGAGGCCGTGGAGCGCAACGCCGACGAGCTGGCCACCACCGGTACCTCCGTGCCCGGCGCCCCCGCGACCGTGCTCGTCGTCTCCGGTTCCCTGCCGTCGCGCCGCAAGTCCACGGCCGGTCAGATCGCGGACTGGCTCGAGGCGCAGGACGACTCGGTCGACCTGGGCGCCGTCGCCCGCACCCTCGCCACCCGCAACCACGGTCGCTCGCGCGGAGCCGTCGTGGGCCACACCCGCGATGAGCTCGTGGCGGGCCTGCGCGCGCTGGCCGCCGGCGACCCCGGTCCCGGCGTGTTCAGCGCCGACGCCCCCGCCGGCACCGGCGACGTGTGGGTGTTCTCCGGCTTCGGGTCCCAGCACCGGAAGATGGCCAAGGAGCTCTACCTGTCCAACCCGCTGTTCGCCTCGTGCCTGGACGCGGTGGACGAGCTCATCGACTTCGAGGCCGGCTACCGGATCGCGGAGTTGATCCTCGATGACTCACAGACGTACGAGCTGGAGAACTCCCAGGTCGGGATCTTCGCCATCCAGGTGGCGCTGGTCGACACCCTGCGCGCGCTCGGGGCCAAGCCCGAGGCCGTGATCGGGCATTCGATGGGTGAGGTGGCCGCGGCCTACGCGACCGGTGGCCTCGGCCTCGAGGACGCCGTCCGCGTGATCTGCGTGCGCTCGCGTCTCATGGGCGACGCCGAGGGGCAGGTCTCGGAGGATGAGGCCGGCGCGATGGCGCTGGTCGAGTACTCGGCCGAGGAGATCGCGCAGATCATCGCCGACAACCCGCAGTTCGCCTCCGTCGAGCCCGCCGTCTACGCCGCGCCCACCCACACCACGGTCGGCGGCCGTGCCAAGCCCGTCGCCGACTTCGTCGCGTGGGTCGAGGAGCAGGGCAAGTTCGCCCGCCAGCTGCAGGTCCGCGGCGCCGGCCACACCTCGGACGTGGACATGCTCCTCGGTGAGCTGGCCGCGGAGATCGCGGGTCTCGAGCCGCGCGAGCTCACCTCCGGCCTGTTCTCCTCCGTCGACCGCGAGACCTTCTACCGCGCCGGTCACGAGCCGGTCCACGCGGAGGAGTACTGGGTCAAGGGCATGCGGCACTCCGTGTGGTTCACCCACGCCGTACGCAAGGCCGTCGACGCCGGGTACGTGACGTTCCTCGAGCTGGCCCCCAACCCGGTGGCCGCGATGTCGGTGGCCGCGACGTGCTTCGACGCCGGCCTCATGGAGCCCAACCTGCTCCATGCGCTCAAGCGCAAGGAGTCCGAGGCCGACACGCTCCTGCACGCCGTCGCGCAGCTGTACGTGCACGGTCACACCATCGACGTGCCCAGCGTCGTGGAGATGATCCACGGCTACGTCACGGGCCCCGGCCGGTACGCGCCGGTGCCGGGGACTGCGTGGAAGCGCCGCACCCTGTGGCCCAAGGTCACCGCCGGGGGCGGGTCGGGCGAGGGCCGGATGCCGGGCTCGCACGTCGCGCTGCCCGACGGTCGCCACGCGTGGCAGGTCCGTGCCGAGGTGGTGCCCAGCGTCGACGCGCTGATGACCGCCGCCGCGGCGTCGGTGCTCGAGGGTGCGACCCTCACCGCCGTGAACCGGCCCGGCATGCTGCCGGCCGCCGGTTCCGTGACCACCACCATGACCCCGCACCCGGGTGGCGCGTCGGTGCAGGTCCACGCCCGCGCCGGCGACGCCACCGCGGCGTTCGTGTTGGTCGCCGAGTGCGCCGTGACCGGCGGCGCCCCCATCGCCCCGGACTCCGCGCCCGAGCAGCACTACGTGTCGAGTGAGTCCGACGCGCCGGTGGTCGACGACGAGGACGACGACGACGAGGTCGACACCCGCTGGAACCCCGACTCCGGCGAAGCGATCGGTGACCGCCTGGCCCGGATCATCGGCTCCTCGATGGGATACAGCCCCGACGACCTGCCGAGGGAGCTCCCGCTGCTCGATCTCGGCCTGGATTCGCTCATGGCGGTGCGGATCAAGAACCGTGTCGAGCACGAGTTCGCCATCCCGCCGCTCGAGTTGCAGGCGATGCGCGACGCGTCGCTCGACGATGTCGCGGACATGGTGCGGTTCGCCGTCGAGAACCCGGACCGGGTCGGCGACCTGGCGGCCCAGCAGGCCCGCGGTGAGGGCGCCGTCGACGTGGCCGCGCTGCGCGGTGACGCGCCGGCGTCCGAGGAGGGCTCCGGCGGCGATGACGCCTCGGTCGCCATCGCGCCGCGCGATGACACCGAGCGCATGGCGTTCGGTGCGTGGGCCGTGGTCACCGGCGCCGCGGCACCCGGCGTCACGGGCGCGCTGCCCCCGGTCGACGAGCCGACCCGGGTCGCTCTCGCCGAGCGGCTCTCGGCCCGCTCGGGCGGCGAGATCACCGCCGCGCAGGTCGCCGGTGCCACGACGATCGCCGAGGTCGCGGACCTGCTCCGGCCGTTCACCGAGGTCGCGGTGGAGGGCAACATTCGCGTGCTGGCCGAGGGGTCGACCGAGGCCACCCCGCTGTTCCTCTTCCACGCCGCCGGCGGGTCGTCGTTCGTCTACGAGCCGCTGGTCGACCGACTCGGCGTGGACACCCCGGTGTACGGCGTCGAGCGCGTCGAGGGGCCGCTGGAGGAGCGGGCCGCGAGCTACCTGGACCGCATCCGCGAGATCGCGGCCGGCCGTCCGCTCGCCGTGGGGGGCTGGTCCTTCGGCGGCGCGCTGGCCGTGGAGGTGGCCCGGCAACTGCGGGCCGCTGGCGACGAGGTCGCGCTGGTGGTCCTGCTGGACACCGTGCAGCCGTCGGAGCCGATCCCCGACACCCTCGACGAGGCCGAGGCCCGGTGGCGTCGGTACTCGGAGTTCGCCAAGCGCACCTACGGGTTGGACGTGGAGGTCCCGCGGGACTTCCTGGCCAAGCACGGTGAGGACGGCGTGTTGGATATGCTGCTCGGGGCACTGGGTGCCGAGGCCAACGCCATGGGCGGCGGTGTCATCGAACACCAGCGGGCCAGCTTCGTCGACAACCGGATCCTGCAGAGCGCGGACCTGTCCACCTGGGCCGGTGTCGGCGCCGAGGTGCCGTTCGTGCTGTACCGCGCGGAGCGGATGCACGACGGGGCGATCGAGCTCGAGCCCCGCTACGCACACATCGACCCGGACGGCGGCTGGGCCCGCATCGTCGGCGACCTGGAGGTCGTCCAGCTCGACGGGGACCACCTCGCGATGGTCGACGAACCGGTGGTCGGTACCGTCGGTAAGCATCTGGCGCGTCGGCTCACCGAGCTCGACGCGGGCGTACGGAAGGGGACAGACGCGTGACGGCCAAGACGACCGCGGAGAAGCTCGCTGAACTGCGGGTCAAGACCGAGCAGGCCATGGATCCGGGCAGCGAACGGGCCAAGGCCCGCCGCGACGCCGCGGGTCAGACGCCTCCCCGCCAGCGGATCGCCGAACTCCTCGACGCGGGCAGCTTCGTGGAGATGGGCCAGCTCGCCAAGGCGCCCGGTAGCCCGGACAACCCGTTCGGTGACGGCGTGGTCACCGGCCGCGGCACCATCGACGGCCGCCCGGTGGCCGTGTACGCGCACGACAACACGGTGTTCGGCGGGTCCGTCGGCGAGGGCTTCGGCAAGAAGGTCTGCGCCATCATGGACTTCGCGATCAAGGTCGGGTGCCCCATCATCGGCATCAACGATTCCGGTGGCGCGCGAGTCCAGGACGCCGTGACCTCGCTGGCCTACTACTCCGAGATCTCCCGGCGGCAGTATCCGGCCTCCGGGTACGTGCCCCAGATCTCGATCATGCTGGGCAAGTGCGCGGGCGGCGCCGTCTACGCCCCCGCGACCACCGACTTCGTGATCGCGGTCCAGGACCAGGCGTACATGTTCGTCACCGGGCCCGACGTGATCCGGCAGGTCACCGGCGAGGACGTCACCATGGACGAGCTCGGCTCGGCCCTGCAGCAGGCCAAGAACGGCAACGTCAACCACGTCGCCGTGAGCGAGCAAGACGCCTTCATGTACGTGCGTAACCTGCTGAGCTACCTGCCGTCGTCGGCCAGCGAGAAGGCCCCGCGGATCAACCCGGGACTCGAGCCGGAGACCACGGAGTCGGACCTGCAGCTCGACACGATCATCCCGGACTCGGACAACGCCGCGTACGACATGCACGACGTGCTGATCCGGATGTTCGACGACGGCGAGTTCATGGAGACGTCGGGGCAGTTCGCCTCCAACATCATCACGGGCTTCGCGCGCGTCGACGGTGAGCCGGTGGGCGTGATCGCCAACCAGCCCCTCCACCTGTCCGGCGCACTCGACATCGACGCCTCGGAGAAGGCGACCCGGCACATGATGCTGTGCGACGCCTACTCGATCCCGCTGGTCTTCGTGGTGGACACCCCCGGCTACCTCCCGGGTGTGGAGCAGGAGAAGCTGGGCATCATCCACCGTGGCGCCAAGATGGGCTTCGCGGTGGCGGCGACGTCGGTGCCCAAGGTGACCTTCGTGGTGCGCAAGGCCTACGGCGGGGCCTACGCGGTGATGGGCTCCAAGAACCTCGGTGGCGACCTCAACTTCGCGTGGCCGACCGCTCGCATCGCGGTGATGGGCGCCGAGGGCGCGGTCGATCTGCTGCAGCGTCGGCAGATCGAGGAGGCGGGCCCCGAGGAGGGTCCCAAGCTCCGCAAGCAGCTCATCGACATGTACAACGAGTTCATCGCGACCCCGTACACCGCCGCCGAGCGCGGGTACATCGACGCCGTGATCGAGCCGTCGCAGACCCGCCTGGTGCTGCGCGGTGCGCTGAACCAGCTGCGGGACAAGATCAGCAACGAGCCGCCGCGTAAGCACCCCATCGCGCCCATGTGACCGCCGCGGGCGGGGTCGACTGGGCGGCTACTCGGACTGGTTCGGACAGGCGTCGACGGCCGCCTGGAGGGTGATGTCCCCCGCCCGCTCGAAGGTGAAGGTGACCGGGATCGACTTCCCCGGCTCGGCGCTGTCGTCGAGACCGAACATGAAGGACCTGAACGGCCGGTCGGGTGCGTCGGCGTCCTCGACGTTCTCCACTGGTTGACCGGCGGCGATCGACGACTCGGGGGCGATCTCGAGGGCACCCGCGGGGGCGTCGATCTCGACCCGCTCCGCGGCGGGGCTGGTGATCTCCGAGAGAGTCTCCGCCTCGGTGGAGCTGTCGTTGACCGCGGTGAAGCTCAGCTGAGCGGGTGCGTCCACCTGCAGCGAACAGTCGATCGCGTAGGCGGGTGCGATGAAGACGTTCTCGACCGAGGTCTGACCGTCCGTCTCTCCTCCGCCGCGGTTGGTCGAATCCGGTTCCGGGTCGTCGGACGAGCATGCGGTCGACACCCCGAGGGCGAGGACCATCGCGGCCGAAGCGGCGTACCGGGTCATTGAGATGCTCATAGCCGACACGGTACCCACGGTGGGCGTGTCGGCACACCACATTCTCCCGGTACCGCGGTGCGGCCTACTCCGGGTCGGTCACCAGGATCGGCCCCTCGGGCTGCCACCAGCCCCAACGGGTCTCGTTCCCGGTGGTCACCTCCGCGGGCGCCGGCGGGTCCTCCTGATAGGTGCCCAGCGGCGTGTACGCCTCGATCGAACCCCAGTCACGGTTCCAGTCGTGGCGCAGGTACGACGGGATCGTCCGGGCACGCTGGGCGGTCTCGATCCACCCGAGCGGCCCACCGGCCTCGTAGGACATCCACGTACTGGTGGCGCTCACGGCGAGCGGACGGTCGGGCAGGATCCGGAACTCCGGCAACTCCGCCACACCCGCGTAGTGCTCGAACGGCCGCTGGCACGGGAACTGCAGGCTCACCGCCCAGTCGAGCAGGACGGGCGACTCCGACCCGACCATCTCCTGGACCGTCACGAGCTCGGGTGCGCGCGGCGGGGTGATGGCGGTCCACTGTTCGGGGGTGAGGTCGTTGTCGTCGACCCGGACCCGCATGACATCGGCGTCGGCGGGGGCGTCCTGCATGTCCACCCGCAGGTTGCGCCACGTCGGCGCGGGACCGATGTCGAACGGCACCACCGGCTCGCCCACCGTGTCGACCCCGGCGTCGCCGGACCGGCCGAACTCGACCACGACCTCCTGGCCGTACTCGTAGAGCCCGTCGGCGTCGTAGCGGCCGATCCGGCCGGCCGCCGAGATCACCAGGAGCGGGTGGGACTCGCGGTTCTCGGGCAGGCGGTACCAGCCGGTCTCCAGGCTCGCCTCCCGCTGCGGGCCCACGAAGAACGACCCGAGCACCGGGGTCGTGGCGGGGTCGAGCCCGAACGGCAGGGCCACCGTGGACTCGTTCACGCCCTCCGCCCCGCGGCCGCCGGCCGTGCCGGCGCTCTCCCCGGTGCTGACCGACGGGCCGCCGCCGGGCTCGGAGGTGGTGTTGGCGGCGCCGGGGTCGGCCACCACCGCGTCGGCCGACAGGTCCGGGGCGACACCGTCCGGGGTGAACGCGGTGTTCTCCCCGGCCTCGATGGCGGCGGCCCGGTCCCGCGGGTCGATCGACCCGTCGGGCAGGGGGGTGGCGTCGAGCGGGTCCAGCATGCCGGCGTTCGCGTCGGGCTCGACCAGGACGCGGTCGGCGAGCATGCAGGGGTTGCCGGCGAGCGCGGACACGTTCCCGGCGGCGATGGTGTAGGCCGGGTACTGCTTGTGGATCCCCTTGGCGAACGAGGCGAACGAGAAGACCACCAGCAGTCCCGCGACCACCGCGATGGGGGCGGCGGCGAAGGTCCGCACCCGGCGACGACCCGCCGAGGTGCGGGGCGCGTGCTCACCGATGTAGTCACGACGGAGGTGCTGCCAGCCGGCGTAGGCGAACGTGAGCACGGCCAGGGCGAGCAGCACAGTGGCGGCGTCGATGCCGCGGACGCTGGGTGCCTTGTCCCACCACGGGATGCCGTAACTGGAGACGTACCACCAACCGTTGGGGCCCGCGAAGGCGAGCGCGACCACCACGAGGATGACGCCCAGGAACAACGTGCGGTTGCGGGCCGTCCGGACGGCGGACGCGGAGATCGCGAGGGCGCCCAACGCGGCGATCGCCCCGCCGATGCCGGCGTACACACCGAAGTGGTGGGTCCACTTGGTGGGCGAGAACATCATGAAGAAGGCGGTGCCCACGACCACGCCGACCAGGCGCCAGACCGGTCCCGAGGCTGCGCCGGGCACCTTGCCGCGGCGCAGCATGGTGCCGATCACCAGCGCCAGGCACAGCAGCACGAGCAGGACCGGCAGGCGGCGGGCGAGGGACCCGTCCACCGTGGGGATCATCAGGTAGTAGTAGCGGACGAATTCCTCGAACCAGTTGAGGTTGGGGCCGATCTCGCCGCGGACGCGGATGGCCTCGAGGACGGCGGCGAGGTTCTGGACGCCGAAGACGACGATGAGCACCATGGTGCCGGAGGCCAGCACCGGGGCGATCAGGGCGAGGTACGAGCCGATCCGGCGGCCGCGCACGACCACGGTGCGGACGACCGCCCGCAGCCCCATGATGAGGGCGGCGACGGCCATGAGGCCGGTGGGGCCGGTGGCCAGTGAGAACGAGGCGATGATCACCGCGATCGCGAACGGGAGCATCCGGCGCGTGGCTATCGCCCGTTCGACGGAGACCCAGGTGAGCAGGGCCCCCAGCGCGATGACGGGCTCGGGCCGCAGGCCGTTGTTGAACGCCATCCAGAACGCGAGGAACACGGCGGCGGCGCTCCAGAGCACCACCGGGGTGGTGCGGGCGGCCCGGCCGAGGCGTGGCAGGACCTCGCGGCTGATGACCAGCCAGCAGAGGATGGCCGCGACGAGCGCGGGCAGGCGCATCCACGGGCTGGCGGTGGAGACCTGTGCGAACAGCGTGAGCAGGTCGTAGTAGGGGGAGCCGAAGGGCGACTCGGGGACCCCGTACCAGCGGTAGTAGTTGGCCATGTACCCGGCCGGGTCGGCGGCGCGGGCCATCGTGAGGATGTAGCCGTCGTCGGAGGTGTTGCCGCCGATGAAGTGCCAGATGCCGAGTGTGCCGATCACGACGACGTCGGGCGGCCGGATCTTGAACCAGCCGCGAGGCAGGAAGCGGCGGGCGCGCCGGCCGTCGGTCTGGTCGAGTGCGTGCAGGGCCCACAGGGCGACCGCGGTGGCCAGCAGGCCGATCACGATGGCGGCCCACTTGAGGGCGGTGGGGTCGGTAGTGAACCGGGAGTCGACCTCCACGGTGGCGCCGAGACCGTCGGGCACGGCTGTGTCCGAGGGCAGGTCGGTGTAGACGCCCACCACCATCGGGCGCAGGTCCTCGGCGTCCACCCTGCGGGTGGCCGCGGGATCGTCCATCCCCTCGAACGCCGCCTCCACGTAGGTGGGGGCCGCGACCACGCTGAGCCGGGTACAGTCGCCGGCCTCCACGCGGTCTCGCGGTGCGGAGACGATCACCCGGTTGCGCGAGATCACGTCGACCGTCTCGGCGGAGGCGCGCACGAACAGTGCGCGGTCGCCGGCCTCCTCGCCGCCGGCGGGCGCGGTGGCCAGCAGGATGCCCCCGTCCTCCGGGAGATCCGCGACCAGGGTGCACGGTGCGGAGGCGGTGAACCGCTGCGGGGAGTGCGCCATGAGCGGGGCGGTGACCGAGTCGACGGACCCGTTCTGCGGCCACTGCACGGTCGAGGTCGTCTGCTCGACCGGCAGGAACGGCAGGGAGAGGAAGCACAGGGTCCCCAGGAGTCCGCTGACTATCGAGATGAGGCGGAGTCGCTTGACGCGGGAGTCGGCGGCGACCGAGCCGGCCACCGGGCCGGTGGCCGGGGCGGTTTCCGGGGACGGGGCCGGCGAGGAGTCTGACACGACGACCGATTCTAGGCGACGATCACTTCATCGGACCCGGCGTGGTCCAGCCCCACCGCAACTCGCTGCCGCGGACCAGTTCGGCCGGACTCGCCTGCGGGTCCAGTGGTTCGAACCGCTGGAGCGAACCCCAGTCCCTCGACCAGTCGTGGTCGAGGTAGGTGGGGACCGTGATCGCCTCGACCGTCTGGGTGGTCCACAGCAGGGGTCCGCCGCCGCCGGCGCTCTGCCACCAGTTCGCGGCGGAGGAGGATTCCCGGTCGGCGAGGATGCGGTATCGGGGGATCTCCGCCACGCCACCGTTGTGCACAAACGGTCGCTGGCACGGGAACGCCAGTGCCACCACCCAGTCGACGAGCACCGGGTCGGTGTGGCCGACGACCTCGTCGAGGGTGCGCAGGCGCGGGTTCCGTGGTGGGGTCACAGCGAGCCACTGGTCGGGATCGAGGTTGCCGTCGGTGGCGACCACGCGGACGACCTCGGCCTCGGCGGGGATCGACTCGAGCGGGATGCGCAGGTTGCGCCAGGCGGGGGCCGGCCCGATGTCGATGGGGGACATGGACCCCATGACCTCGAAATCGGTGGGTCCGGCGGGGCCGACCCGGCCGGGGCGTCCGTACTCGATCCGCAGGTCGCCGCTCCCGATCCGGCCGGCGGCGGCCATGACGAGTAGCGGCCGGTTGGGGCTGCGGGCGGGCAGTTGGTACCAGGCGCTGGTGAGTTCGGCGGCGACCTGCGGCCCGCGCCGGTACGAGCCGAGGACGGGAGTGGTGTCCGGGTCGAGGCCGAAGGGCAGGGCCACGGTGGAGCCGTTGACGGTCACGGCGCCGCGGCCACCGGTGGTGCCGGCGTCCACGCCGTCGCCGGGGTCGCGCTCACCGGTCTCGGACGTCGCCAGGGAGCCGGAGGCCTCGGTGCTGTCGACGGTGATGGAGTCCGGCAGACCGTTGGGGGCGAAGCCGTTGACCACGCCGGCTCCGAGGGAGATCTCCGGCCCGGCCCCGATGGCGCCGAGCAGGCCGTCGTTGGAGTCCTCCTCGACCAGCACCGAGTCGGCCAGTGCGCAGGGTTCGCCGGCCAGGGCGCGCATGTTGCCGCGCCCGACCGTGTAGGCCGGGGTCTGGGCGAACACGGCGATGACCGCGGAGGACAGTTCGAAGATCACCACGGAGAACGCGACGACCGTCAGCGGGGCGCCGCCGATCCCGGCGCGCCGGCGCGGGCGGGCCGTGTCCCCGGAGCCCCCGTCCCGCCGTCGCGACGCGGGGGTGTCGGCGTGCGTGCGCAGGAAGGGCACCGCCTGTCTGATGCGGACGCGGAGGGCGGCGCCGGGGTCGTCGGGCAGGATCCCGGAGTGGATGAGCCCGGCGATGAGCAGACACACGAATCCGCCGACGAACGCGACGTACTGGATCTGCACCCCGCCGATGGCGGGGAAGGAGTCCGAGAAGGGGATGCCGTAGTCGGAGACGTACCACCAGGTGTTGTCGGTGGCGGTGGAGAGTCCGACGACGAGGCACAGCGCCGCCCACACCAGCCAGCGGTTCCGGCTCAGCGACACCGTCGAGGAGCGCAGCGCGATCACGGCCAGCACCGCCAGGGCTCCGGCCAGTCCGGCGAACACCCCGAAGTGGTGGGTCCACTTGGTGGGCGTGAACACCAGGAACAGCAACGATCCCGCGATCACGCCGATCAGCCGGCGGGACGGCCCCGCGGCAGCGCCGGGGATCCGCCCACGCCGCAGCATCACGGCCGAGACGAGCACGAGGCACATGAGCATGAGCAGGACGGGGAAGCGCCGGGCGACCCCGCCGTCGGCGGAGACCCCGAACAGTGCCTCCCAGCGTTCCTTCTCCCCGTACCAGGGCAGACTCGGACCGAGCTCGGTGCGGATGCGGGTGGCCTCGAGGACCGCGGCCAGGGTCTGGTCGGCGAACACGGTGTAGAGCAGTGCGAGGCCCACCGCCAGCACGGGTCCGAGGATCGCCGCCCATCCGACCACCTGCGCGCGGCGGCGCACCATGCGGACGAACTCGCGTGCGCCGGCGGCCAGCGCCGCCACGCACATCAGCCCGGTCGGGCCGGCACCGAGGGAGAACGCGGCCACACCGATCGCCGCGACGCCCGGCACGAGGCGGCGGGTGGCGATGGACCGCTCCACCAGCGACCAGGTGAGCAGGGCGCCCAGCGCGATCACGGGCTCGGGCCGCAGCCCGTTGTTGAACGCCATCCAGAACGCGAGGAACAGGGCGGCCCCCGTCCAGCGCGGTCCGCGCCAGGTGCGGGCGAGTCTGCCCAACCGGGGGACGACCTCCCGGCTGATGATGAGCCACGACAGGATTCCGCACACCAGGGTGGGCAGGCGCATCCACGGACTGGCCGTGGACACCTCGGCGAACACCCGCAGGATCTCGTAGTACCACCCCACCGGGGACTCGGGGGAGCCGAGCCAGCGGTAGTAGTTGGCCATGTACCCGCTGGGCCCGGCGGAGCGGGCCATGGTCAGCAGGTAGCCGTCGTCGGAGGTGTTGGCGCCCACGAGGTGCCAGAAACCCAGGACGCCGATCACCACGCCGTCGACCCCGGACAGTCGCGACCAGGACCGGGGCACGAACCGTCGACCCGAGCGGCCGTCGATGCCGTCGAGGCGGTGCAGGAACACCACGGACGCGAGGGTGGCAAGGACGCCGATCACCATCAGCACCAGCTTGAGCAGCGTGGGGCTGGACGAGTAGCGGGAGTCGACGGTCACCTCCACCGTCGACTCACCGAGCCCGTCGGGTGCGGTCGCGGCCGTGAGGTCGGTGAAGACGCCGGTGACCTGCGGCCGCATGCTTCCGGGCACGGCGGCGCGCACGTCGTCGTCGGCGTCGTCGGGGTCCCGTTCGAGGCCGGTGAACTCTGCGGTGAGGATCCCGGTCTCGGCGCGCACGTGCAGCGTCTCGCACGCGGGGTCGCGCAGGGTCGACAACGGCACGGACAGCAGCGTGATGTTGCGGACCGCGACCTCGATGACGGGATCGCCCGCGGCGTCCCGGACGCGTTGGACGACCAGCCCGTCGGAGATCCGCCCGGGGGCGTCCTGCGGGAGGGTGGAGAACACGATCGTGTTCTCCGGCACCTGTGCCAGCGGCGCGCAGGGGGCGGTGATCGTCAGGTCGAGCGGCCGCCCGGAGACCAGGGGCGCGGTGACCGGGGCGTAGTCGGGCCCGGCCGTCCACTGCACACGGGTGGTGTCCTGGTCGACGGGCAGTATCCCGGCGAGGACGGCGAGGAACGCACCGAGGAACCCGGTGATGATCGCCCACCGGCGGTGGCGGGCCATTCCGGGGTAGGGGTGCAGTCCGAGGGGACGCTCACGGTCGGTGTCGCGCACCTCGTCGTCGTCACCCCCTGGCACGGTCCCTGCTCCCGGGTCGTCACCGGACCCGCGGCCGTCACCCGCTCCCCGCGTCGTCACCACGTGATCACCGCACCACGATCACGGCGAACGGGCCCACGTCGTGGACCTCGAAGTGGGGGCCCTCGACGGCCTCGGCGGGGATGGTGACGCCGAACCGTCGCACGTTGGGGTCGTTGGGGTAGGTGTCCTCGGCCAGGCGCAGTGCGTATCCGTCGCCCGACCGGCGGGTGACGATCGCGTCGGGGCCGCGCCACGGGGTCTGGTCCATCATGGCGTGCAGCTCGGCGCCGCTGGTGGCGTCCTCCCACCGGAGCATGGCCTCGTTGCGGTCGGCGTACCGCCCCAGGGGGTTGGCGTAGTGGGAGGTTACGGCCTGGTAGGCCAGGTACGGGTGGTAGGCGAGGAAGGCATCGGCGGTGCTGACGACGACGAGGTCGGTCCGCCTCCGGCCGGGGAACGCCTCCCGGATGGTCTCGTCGACCTCGGCGTAGTGGGACTCGGGCCCGGGCGGGTAGCGGTCCGCCCGCTCTCCGTGACCGTCGGTGTCGGTGTAGGCCAGCCGGATCTCCTCGTGCAGGTGATCGGGGATGCCCTGAGCGTGGGCGAGTGCGGCCAGTGAGGCCAGGACCCCCACCACCGCGGTGGCCCGGCGACGCCGGTCGGCCGCCTCCGCAGCGGGCCGGTCGGTGCCGTTCTGGCGCCCGGCGAGGCGCACGGCGAGGCCGGCGACATCGGTGATCGCGAAGACGCCCGCCACCACGAGCAGACCGATGAGCACCGGTTCGAGGCGGAAACCGAGCATGGTGGTGCCCAGGACGGTGATCGCCATCGAGGCCAGGCACCACAGGTAGACGGCCACCACGCCCAGGCCCAGCGCCTGAGCGCGGCGCGAGGTCCACGCTCGGGCGACGATCCAGACCAGACCGGCCAGACACACCCAGCCCGTGAGGCCGCCGGCGGTCATGGGCAGCGGCAGGCGGGCGCCGGCGTCGGGCAGGTAGTGCATCGCCGTCCCGGAGTCGGCCGGGGTTCCGCGCAGGGCGGCGAGCAGATAGGGCGCCCACACGATGAGCGCGATCGCGATGGAGCCGAACCCGATCGCCGCGAGCCGGACCGCGGGCAGCCAGAGCGGGAGGGGTTCACGGGCGGGATGTGCCCCGTCGGCGCGGTCGGTCCCACGGTCCTCCGCACGGTCGGCGCGGCGGCCGGCGAACACGGCGGTGACGGTCGCGACCAGCGCCATGAGTACGACGGTGCCCGCCGCCAGACCCGTGTAGAGCGTGTACATGCTGGCCGAGACGCCCAGGAACAGGGTGGTGGTCAGGGCCGCACCGCGACCGGCGTGCCGCGCCGTGGGGTTGACGGCGTGCCACGCGAGGATGAGCACAGGCGGGAGGAACAGCGCCACGATCGCGCCGTAGGGCTCGGGGCTGCCGTAGGCGAGCATGATCGAGGTCGACGCCAGTCCCACCGCCGCCCCGAGGTCGGTGCGCAACAGGCGGGTCCACAGCACGGTGACCAGCGCGGCGGCGATCGCGAGCGAGAGGATGGACCACGGCTTGTACGCCGCCCAGCCCTCGAGGCCGGCGAGGTTGGCGAACCGCCCGCCCAGCCAGAACCAGCCGGACGGATAGAACGAGGGCAGGTCGGCGTACGCCATGTCGGGCAGTCCGAGCGAGGTCGCCGAGCGACCGAGGAACTGGGTGCGGAACTCCTGGTCCACGCTCACGCCGTGCAGGTACAACCGCGATGCGGCGAGCGGGATCCCCAGTGTGGCGGCGACCAGCAACGCGGAGCCGGTGGGGGCCGCGAGCTTACCCAGACGGACCAGCGCGGACCGACCGCCCGGCTGCTCGCCGGCGCGTACGGACAGTATCCCCAGCACCACCAGCGCGATGGCGGCGACCTGACCGACGACCGTCAGCGCCCGCAGGACGTTGGAGTTGCCGTAGGCGGGGAAGGAGACGAGGGAGAACCCGGCGAGGACGACCGCGGTGACGACGGCGGCCAGCAGCGTCGCCGCGCCGGCCAGGCCGAGCCCCCGGAGCGCCACCGGCATCCCTAGAAGGGGAGCTTGCGGAAGATGGGGCGGGGGACGTGCGTGAGCACGGCCATGACCCCGCCGAACGCGGCAGGTGCGAAGACCGCGCCCTTACCGGCTCCGGCGTTCTTCACCGCGATGCGGGCGACCTCGTCCTTGTTGATGGTCAGCGGCGCCTCCTTGACGTGCGCCGACATGCGCGTGCGGACCTGGCCGGGCCGGATGACCAGGACGTCCACCCCGTGCTCGGCCAGCGCGTACCCGAGGCCGGTGTAGAAGGAGTCCAGCCCCGCCTTGGTGGAGCCGTAGACGAAGTTGGAGCGGCGGGCACGGAGACCCGCGGCCGAACTCATGGCGATGATCCGGCCGTAACCCTGCGACTTCATCCGTTCGGCGAGCAACACGCCCACCGAGACCGCGCCGGTGTAGTTGATCTGGGCGATCTGGACGGCCTTGCGCTGGTCGGACCAGAGTTCCTCGTTCTCACCCAGCAGGCCGAACGCGACGATCGCCACGTCCACGTCCCCGCCGGCGAAGATCTGCTCGAACGCGGCCGGGTGGGACTCGGTCGCGGCGGCGTCGAAGTCGACCACCTCCACCGCGCTCGCACCGGCGGCGGTCATCTCCGCGCGCGCGTCGTCGACCCCCGGGTCTCCGGGCAGGCAGGCGAGGATCACGCGCATCGGGCCCTGCTGGAGGTACTCGGCGCAGATGGCCAGGCCGATCTCGGAGGTACCACCGAGGAGGAGCAGGGTCTGGGGGACGCCGACGGCATTGATCATGGGCAGGAGTCTACCGAGGGGGTCCGACGCTGCTGCGCCCCTCACGGGTGGCGGGTGGATCGGGACGGGCGCGAGGCGGTGTGCGCCGCTGCGCGGTGGCCCGGTCCGGCCGGCCCCCGGCCGCCCGGATCAGATGAATCGAGGTCGTCCGGGCCCGGCTCGGCGCGGTGCGCGTGGCCGTGGGCGTACCGAGGTGGGTGACGGGGCCGGTCTGCTCGGGGACCGTTCCCACACCGCCGAGGGCGGGGTGGTCACGATCAGGGCGACTGCGGCGACAGCGGCGCGGAGGATCATGGCGGGCTCCATTTCGGACGCGTCGGTAGACGCTCGTGGTCCGAGGACATCCTCCAGTGTGACGCCGGGCCGGGGTCGTGTGTAGCCCCCGCCGGCGGTCCCCCGGCGGAGGCGCGTCGCGGCCGTGGAGCCGGGCGGCGGCGGCGGGGAGGCCCCGCCCCGGTCGACCGTCAGATCAGCTCGAGGCGACGCCCCATGTCGGAGACGAACACGCCGTTCGGGTCGATCCCCCGGCGGGTGGCGATCCACGAATCGATCCGAGGGTACATCGCGTGGAAGCGCTCGGCCGGGACGCGGGAGTCCTTGGCCGTGTACAGGCGGCCGCCCATCGACATGACCTTGGCGTCGAGTTCGTTGACGAACGTGTTGAGCCGGCTGTTGATCGGGAAGTCCACGCAGACGTTCCATCCCTCCATGGGGAAGGACAGCGGCGCCTGGTTTCCCGGGCCGAAGAGCTTGAAGACGTTGAGAAACGAGTAGTGCCCCGAGCGCTGGATGTCGCCGATGATCTCCTTGAAGCCCTCGACCTCGCCGGGCGGGACGATGAACTGGTACTGCAGGAATCCCTTGGACCCGTAGGCCCGGTTCCACTCGGAGAACAGGTCGAGCATGTGGTAGAACGCCGGCAGCGTCTTGATCTGGTTCCGGGACGTGACCCCGAGCCGGTAGTACACCTCGCCGATGGGGCCGAAGGTGTACTTGTTCGCGAGCCCGTTGGGGAAAATGTCCGGGAAGGTGATGAGCGGCTTGGCGTCCATCGCCAGGGGGTTCTTCGCCAGCTTGGGCGCGTATTCCTCGAGTTCGGCGAGGGTGGCCAGCGACCCGCGGGACACGGCTGCCCGGCCGAGCTTCGGCGGCGCGCTGATCGCGTCGAACCAGGCCGAGGAGTAGGTGTACTTCGACTCGGAACCGTCGGTGTGCAGGGCGATCGTCTCGTCGAGCGACCCGGTCTGATCGGAATCGGCCAGGAAGAAGGCGGTCTCGGTGCGGGTCATGGCGATCCACACCTTGAGGATCACGCCGGTCAGGCCGTTGCCGCCGACCGTGGCCCAGAACAGGGTGCCCTCCGGGTCGTCGGCGGTACCGCTCGGCTCCAGGGTCAGCACCCGGCCGTCGGCGACGAGCAGTTCCATGCGGGTGACGTGGTTGCCGAAGGACCCGGCCGAATGGTGGTTCTTACCGTGGATGTCATGACCGATCGCGCCGCCGACCGTGACCTGCCGGGTGCCCGGGAGCACCGGAACCCACAGGCCGAACGGCAGGGCCGCGCGCATGAGCTGGTCGAGGTTCACGCCCGCGTCCACCACGGCCAGCGCCTTCTCGGCGTTGAGCTCGTGGATGCGGTTGAAGTGGCTCATGTCCAGCACGAGACCGCCGGAGTTCTGGGCGCTGTCGCCGTAGGAGCGACCGAGCCCGCGGGCCACCACGCCGCGGTGCAGGTGGGCGGGGCTCGACGCGTTGGCGTCGTTGACCGCCGCCACGGCTGCCGATATCTCCTCCACGGACCGTGGGGTGAGCACGTGGCTCATCGCGGGAGAGGTGCGCCCCCAGCCGGTGAGGCGCTTGAGTTCGGTGTCCAGGGCGGACTGGGCCGGGGAGGAGTTCTGGGCGGTGCTCACAGGGTCGAGGGTACCGCTCAGCGGCTCCCGACCCACCCCGCGACGGCCCCGGCGTGACGTCCGCAACGCCCCCGGCGCGCCCGACCGCTGGTGACGCTATCGGCAGCCGGTGGTGAACGGGACCCCGCGGGCGCGGTCGTCGACCCAGTCGAGCGCCGGGCCCACCGCGGTGTAGGCGGCCAGGATGTGCTCGCCCGGAACGGGCGTGTACTCGACGTCGGCACCGGCCGCGCACCACTCGTCGGCCAGCTGCCGGGCCGTCCATTCGGGGACGAACGGGTCTCCGGGACCCCGCGACGAGCCCGGGCCGGGCCCGATCGGCGCGGCGGCGTCCCCGTGCCACACCTGCACCGGGCCGGTCGGCACCTCGCGCGGGTCCGCGCCGTGGGCCGGGTCGGCGGTGCCCAGCCGGTTGCGGGCGAGCACCTCTGACACGGTCGGGTCAGTCCGCGGGTCGGTGGTAATCAGCGTCGCCAGCGGGACGGGGAACAGCCCCGACGCGGTGTTGGCGGCGGCACACGAGTCGCGGAGCCCGTGGGCGGCGACGTCCCCGGCGTCGCTGAGCAGTGTGTACAGCTCGGGGTACTCGCGCGCGATCCCCAGTACCGCTGCTCGGTAGAGCCCGGAGGCGAGGTTGCCGTCCATCGTGTCGAACAGTTCCGAGTAGTCGGCGGGGACACCGCCCACGGACGACCCCACGAGCACACCGGTCAACTCGGGCGCGTAGACGGGCTGCAGCTGGGCGGCCCAGCCGGTGGCGATACCGCCGCCGGAGTAACCGACCTGGACGACCCGCGAGTCGACGAACATCGGGCCGCTCTCACCGGGTGGGACGAAGGCGCGGGCCGCTCGGATCCCGTCGAGGACCGCCCGGCCGTTGGCCCGTCCGGCCGCGTACGCGGCCTTGGGTCCCTGGAAGTCGGTCACGACCAGCCCGTACCCGCGGTCGGCGAGGATCTGCAGGAACGGTGGCATCTCGAGGTTCAGCTCGTGCGGCAGCGTGTGCGACGGCATGCACGTCAGGCCGAGGGAATCGATGGTGACGTTGAACGACACGAGCGGTCGCGGACCCGGCCCTGTCCAGGGGGTGGCCGGCTCGATGATGGTGGAGACGATCTGCTGCGGCCGGTCGTGCGAGTCGAGACTCTGGACCAGCACCTGCCAGCCGCGGCCGAAGTTGCGGACGTTGTGCGGCGGGATCGTCACCGGCCTCGTGTCGAGGATCGTCCCGGGGGCCGTGGCGGGATCGACCTCGGGCGGTGCGGAGTACCAGGGATCCGGTGACGGGCTGGGCAGATATCGCTCCGGCGTGCGCTCGTGCGGGGGTGCCGGTCGGAACGCCGCCAGCGGATCGGGCGGTGCCGCGGGCGAGGACCCGGGCGCCGGTGCCGGCATCGCGGCGGTGGACGGGACCCCGGCCACCGCGCAGGCCAGGGACACGATTGCCGCGGCGACTGCGCGGGCGGGACGGAGGGGACGCCGCGACCTCATGCGCGTACGGTATCGCGCGCCTCGGACATGGCCACCGGGCGGTCGGCACATCGACCTCGCCGGACCCTCCCGGTCGGGGCGGGTCGGTCGTAGGCTCTCCCACGTGGGGTCGACGATGATCGAGATCGGGCCGGCGTTGGCGGTGGCCGTCGTCCTGTTCGTGGTTATCGGCGCGACGGCGGCGTGGCTGGGCGGCACGGGGCAGGAGTGGGAGATCCCGTGGACGTCGATCCGCGCGGCCGTCCAGCTCGTGGCGCTCTCGCTGATCATCGGGTACGTGGCCGACCGGCCGTGGCTGGTGGCGGCATTCGCGGTGGTGATGGCGTCCGTCGCCTCGTGGGCCGCGGCCCGGAGGCTGGCGCAGCGCAGCGCGCCTCAGGCTGGTGCGGCGCGGGTGACCGTGCGTGATGCGCTGTGGTGCGCGGTGGCGGTGGCTCTGCCGGCGGCGGTGATCGTCCTGGGGTTGCTCGCGGCCGGGGTGGTCCGCCCCAACGGATTGTCGGTCATCCCGGTGGTGGGGATCTTCCTGGGCAACGCCATGGCGGTGGCGGGCCTGTCCGGCCGCCGCGCGCACGACGAACTCGCCACCCGTCACGGTGAGGTGGAGGCCGCGCTGTCGCTCGGCTTCACGGACATCCCCGCGCGGATGATGGTGTGCCGCGAGGCGGCGGCGACTTCCCTGCAGCCCTCGCTGGACCAGACGCGCACCATCGGGTTGGTCACGATCCCCGGGGCGTTCGTCGGGATGGTGCTCGGCGGTGCCCGTCCGTGGGAGGCCGGGGTGATGCAACTGTTCGTCTCGACCGGGATCCTCGCGTGTGGCGCGATAGCCCTGGTGGTGACCACCCGTCTCGTGGCCGCCGACCGGTTGTAGCCGGGAGACGCCTCGCGCACGACGCCCGACTGTCGGCCGGTGGGCCGGACGGTGGGCGCCGCGCGCGAGTAGCGGTGCGGTGGGCTCGCGCTCAGGCGGAGCCGCGGGTGGCCGGCGTCGACAGGACGACGCGGCCGGTGGGCGTGTACGACGGCGAGACCGGGCGACGGTTCGGAGTCCGCAGCGGCGATGACGGCGGGATGGCCCGGCCGGTCGGCGTGTACGAGAACGCGGTCGGCGCGTTGTTCATGGCGGGATTTCGGTACTGCGACATGGGGATTCCTCCTGGTCGGGAAGCGAGCTGCACAGCCGCCACGTCCACTGGTGACGAGACGACGAGCCGTGCTCGGATGCGTTGGGTGGAGGCGACGACGGCTACCCGGGAATGGCGCGGACCTGGTGGTGAGGGCGCCGGGTGAGATGGGGTGGCCGGAACGGATCGCTCCCGCGGAATCGAACGCAGTCGGCGGATGTGCCGTTTCCGGTTCGACCAGAAGCGGGCTTGTGTGCCCGCAGTGGAGAAAGAATTGCACGTCGCAGACCTGATCGCAAGGGGGGTGACGATCTTCACGTGATCCTCACGGAGACCCCTCGGGTGCTTCACGCGGAGGCGGTGGAATCGAGGTGTCGGACGAACCGACACACGAGGCCCCACCCGCGGGGCAGGACGAGGTGAGGATCATGATGGCGAACTCGAACAGGACGATCCGTCGCTCGATGGGCGCGGTCGCGGCCGTCGGTGCGTTGGCGGTGGCGGGGGTCGGCGGATATGCGCTGGCCGGGTCCGACGGGCCCACGGAGGGCACCCGGGTCGCGACGGTGGCGACACAGGAACAGACCGGAGGGCCCCAGGGAGTCGGCGTGCCCGGGCAGGGCCGCCAGGGAGAGGGCCCGGGTAGGCAGGAGCACGGCCAGCACGGCCAGCACGGCCAGCACGGCCAGCACGGCCAGCGAGACCAGCGAGACCAGCCAGGCCAGCAGGGCCACGGGCTCGAGGTCCCCGCGCCCGCCGGTACGTTGTCGGCCGAGGAGGCCGAGACCCTGTCGATGATGCGCGAGGAGGAGCGGCTCGCCCACGACCTGTACGTGGCGTTGGGCGAGGCGTGGCCGGACCGCCGGTTCGACAACATCTCGGCTGCGGAAGCCCGGCACGGTGAGGCCACGGCGACCCTGCTCGCGAACCACGACCTGCCCGACCCGTCGGTCGGCTCCACCCCGGGAGTGTACGACTACCCGGAGCTCCAGGAGCTGTACGACGACTGGCTGGAGCGGGGCCTGACCTCGAAGTCCGAGGCGCTGGCGGTGGGCGCCGAGCTCGAGCGACGCGACATCGCCGATCTCGAGGCCGCGATGGCGGCCACCGAGCAACCCGATCTGGACGCGGTGTACGAGCACCTCAGGGACGGATCGGAGAAGCACCTGGCGGCGTTCGAGCGAGGCTGAACACGAAGGTGGACCCCTGGCCCGGGCCCCGGGAGGCGACTGTGAGGTCGCCCCCGTGGGCCCGGGCCAGTTGGCGTCCGATGGTCAGACCGAGGCCGGATCCGCCGGCGTGTCCGCCGGGCCCGCGATGGAACCGCTCGAAGACGCGCTCGGCCGAGTCGTCGTCCAGGCCGATGCCGGTGTCGGCGACGGTGATCTCCGCCCCGCCGGAGGTGCCGCTCACCGAGACCGTCACCCGGCCGCGCTCGGTGGCGGCCAGTGCGTTGACCACCAGGTTCTCGACGACCTGCGCCACGCGGTCCGGGTCGACCGTCAGGCGCACCTCGTCGTCGGGCAACTCCACCCGCAGGTCGACCTCCGTCGAGGCGAACCGGGGCCGGAGCCGCTCGACCGTGAGGCGCACCAGTTCGGCCAGGTCGGTGACCGTCGGCGCGAGGTCGAGGCGGCCCTCGGTGCCCCTGGACAGCGTCGACAGGTCCTCGGAGAGGCGCCGGAGCCGGGCGCTCTCGGCACGCACGTGACGCAACTCCTCCACGCCGAACACGCCGTCGGCGATGCCCTCCACGTACCCGTCGATCACGGTGAGCGGCGTGCGCATCTCGTGTGCGACTTCCGAGATGAGACGCATCCGGCGCGCCTCGGTCTGGTCGATCGTCCGGGCGAGCGTCGTCACGTCGTCGGCCAGGGCCGCGATCTCCCGCTCGGGGGGACGGGTGATGCGGCGGGTGTAGTCCCCGGCGGCTATCGCGGTGGTGGCGGCCCCCACCTCCGCCAGCGACCGGAGCATGCGGCTCCCCACGATCCCGGCGGCGAGGAGCGCGACCGCGACGCCGGCGACCGCCCCCCACACCGTGGCCGTGGTGACCGCGTCGGCGACGGTCGAGCGCAGACCCGGGCCGGCGCCGCGGTTTCCGACCCCACCGACCCCACCGGGACCGCCGGGCCGGAGCGAGTCGTCGAAGAGCATCGGAGCCGTCAGCCGGACCACCACCAGCACCACGATCACACCGACCACGGCCACCGAGAGGTGGGAGAGGAACAATCGCCCGCGCAGGGTCCGGATCATCGCGCACCCCCGTGACCCGCCGGCCGGAGGACCTTGTAGCCCGCGCCCCGCACGGTGGCCACGAAGCGGGGTGCCGCCGGATCGTCCCCGAGGGCCCGCCGTAACCCGCGCACGTGGACGTCGACCACCCGCTCGTCCCCGAAGTACCCGTCCTGCCACACCGCGTCGAGGAGCTGTCGGCGGCTGAACACCTGCCCCGGGGCGGCCGTCATGGTGGCCAGCAGATCGAACTCGATCGGGGTGAGCGGGACCGCCGATCCGTCGACGGCGACCTCGCGCGCCCCGACGTCCACGGTCAGCGCACCGACGGTGAGCGGCGGCGTGGCGACCACCACCGGACCCGTCTCGCGTGCCCGGCGCAGGACGGCGCGGACGCGGGCCGTGACCTCGCGGGGGCTGAAGGGTTTGACCACGTAGTCGTCGGCCCCGGCCTCGAGGCCGATCAGCCGGTCGACCTCCTCGGCGCGGGCGGTCACGAGGATCACGTACACCGGTGACACCGCCCGCAGGTCGCGCAGCAGGTCGAGGCCGTTCCCGTCGGGCAGTCCGATGTCGAGCAGGACGAGGTCTGCGGCGCCCACCAGCTCCCGGGCCTGGGCCGCGGTACCGGCCTCGTCGACGGCGAAACCGTCCGCCTCCAGATACCCGCGCAGGACACGGCGGATGTGGGGTTCGTCGTCCACCACCAGGACGCGGCGGCGGGCGGCGGGGTCGGGGGAGTTCACGCCTCCAGTGTCCCCCTCGGCAGTGCGTGACGCCGTGCCCTCGGCCGGCGATCTACCCTGGTCGCGTGACGACATCCAGCGGCGGACCCATCCACGGCAGCCCGGCGGACCCGCCGGAGGACTCCGTCCTCGACTCCCTGCGGGGCGCCGTGGACCCCCTCGAGGCCCGCCACGAGTCCGACCCGGCCCGCCCGACCGACCTGAAGACGCAGGCCGTCCGGTTCTTCCTGACCGGCGTGCTGTCGGCGATCGTCGACTACGGGCTCCTCCAGCTGCTCAGGGTCCTCGGCCTGGACTACGGCACGGCCAAGGCGCTGTCCTTCGTCGCCGGCACGCTCACCGCCTACTCCTTCAACCGCCGGTGGACGTTCCAGGCCGAGCCGTCGCGCGCCCGGTTCATCGCCACGATGGGCCTCTACGCGCTGATGTTCGGCGTGCAGTGGGGCCTGTTCATGGTGCTGACACCGTGGTTCCTCGGTATGGACTGGAGCCCGTTCTGGGCCACGACCGTGGCCTACGTCATCGCCCAGGGCGTCGCCACGGTCACCAACTTCATCGTCCAACGGACCGTGATCTTCCGGGTGCGCTGAGCACCGTGACGGTCGCGCTCGTCCTGCTCGCCGCGGTGGCGCTGGTGGTGGTGCCGGGGGCGGTGGTCTGCCTGGCCGCCGGCACCCGGTGGCGGGACGCGGTGGCGGCCGGGCCGGCGCTGACGCTCGCGGTGGTGGCGGTCGGCAGCGCGGTCACCGCCGCGGTGGACCTGCGCTGGGGCGTCGTCTCGGCCGGGGTGACTGCGCTCGCCGCGCTGGTCTGCGCCGTCGTCGTGGGTATCGCGTCCCGGGTCACCGATCGGGGGACGTGGCGGCGTGGCGAGGGGGAGTACGACGACGACCCCCGCCGCGGCGGGCCGGGCCCGGGGGTGGCGGACCTCGTCGTCGTCGTCCTCGCGGTGATCCCGGTCGCCCACATCCTCGTCGCCACCCGCGGTCTCACCGCCATTCCCCAGGGCTGGGACGCCATCTTCCACGGCGGCGCCACCCGGTTCATCGCCGAGACCGGGCGGGCCGGCCTGACCGACCTCGCGCCGGTGAGCCAGCCCGCCAACCCGCACTTCTTCTACCCGGACACTTATCACGCGTTCGCGTCGCTGCTGGTCGGGCTGCCCGGAGGCGGCCTGCCGGAGGCCCTGGGCGCCGTCTCCGCGGCGACCGGGGTGGTGTTCGTGCTGGGGGTCGCGGTCCTGGCGGCCCGCCTCTGCGGGGGGTCCCGACTCGCGGCGGTGGCGGCCGCGGCGGTCGCCGCGTCGGCGTGGACGTTCCCGTACCTCGCCCTGGTGCGCGGACCCGTACTGCCGTTCGCGCTGGGCGTCGCGGTGATCCCCGGACTGCTCCTGCTGGGTGAGCACCTCGCCGCCCGTCGGTCCCGGATGCCCGCGCACGCGCTGCTCCTGGGCGCCGGGATGGCCGGGGCGTGGTCGGTGCACCCGTCGGTGGCACTGGCCGCGGCGATCCCGCTCGCCGCGCAGGCCCTCGCCGGGCTGGCCGCCGCTCCCGGCCTGCGCCCGCGGCTGACGGTGCTGGGCGCGTTCGTCCTGGCCGCCGTGCCCGCGGGGGCGTACGTCGGGTGGTCGGTGAGCATGGTGTCGTCCGGGACCACCCAGTCGCTCGCCGGGTTCTCGTGGCCACGGGAGGCGGGTGTGGCGCGGGCGGTCGCCGCGGTGCTCGACCTCGGTCCCACGGCGGTGGCCTCGGTGGGCATGGCCGTGGCGGTGATCGTGGGACTGGCGACGGCGGTCGCCGACCCGCGGCGGCGTCGCCCGCTCGCCGCCCCCGTCGCCGCGCTCCTCGTCTACGGGACCCTGTACGTCCTGGCCGCGGCCGTCCGGGGCGACTGGGTGCGGACGTTCACCGGCTTCTGGTGGGACGACTTCTACCGGTTCGCGTCGCTGCTCGTCCTGCCCTCGGCGGTGCTGGCCGGGGCCGGCGTGCGGGCGCTGGTTCCGCGCGGGTCGCTGCGCCGGCCGGCGGCCCGGGTCGGCGTGGCCGTGGCGGCGGCGCTGGCCCTGCTCACCGCCTCCGGGCACGCGGTGATGGCGCGGGACCTGACCGCCTGGGGGTACGCCGACGGGCCCGCGGTCACCGCCGACGAGCGGCTCGTGCTGGACGCGCTGGGGGAGAGGTACGACGGCGGGGTGGCCCTGAACGACCCGTTCGACGGCACCGCCTGGGTCTACGCGCTCCACGGGGTGCCGGTGGTGTTCGGGGCGCCGCTCGCCGACGACCCGGTCGCGCAGGTCGGCGCCGACCGCATGACGCTGTACACCTCGGTCAACCGCTACGGTTTCGACCCGACCGTCACCCGCGAGATGCAACTCCGGGACGTGCGCTGGGTGATCGTCGGGACGGAGTCCGTGGGCGGGCCGGGCCGGCCGGGTGGGTTCATCGGGCTGCACCTCAACCCGAACCTGCGGCTGGTGGAGGCCACTCCGGGCGCCCGTCTGTACGAGGTCCTGCCGGTGCCCGCGGACCACCAGCCGCTGCCCCCGCCACCCGGCATCCCCCCGGTGACGCCGCCGGGGCAGCCCCCGAACACCGACTCACCGGTCGTCGAGGCGGCGCCCCCCGGCCCGGGGGCTAGCCTGGACGGCACCGCCTAACCGACTCCCAGGAGCGCATCGCCCCATGGACGCCACCACCGTGACAACCGCAGACGCCGACACCGGGACCGACCGGCCCGAGCGCGATCTGCTGCTCCAGCGCACCCTGTTCTCCGGCCCGCGCCGGTGGGTCAACGACGACCTGTACTCGCGGATCACGCGGGGCGTGGTGCGCCGCACACGCACCGAGCTGCACCTGGAGCCCGGCGCGATCGTCGACACCAACACCTACTTCGGCCGGTTCGAGGCGTCCTACTGGCAGCGCTGGACCGTCGTCACGGAGCTGACCGTACGGGTGTCGGTGGAGACCGCCGGGCAGGTCGACGTGCTGGTGCGCGCCTCGGACATCGGCTCCCACGTGCGGACGGTGGAGGTGGTCCACCACCACGGCGACGGCATGGCGGTGGTGCACGTGCCGGTGGACGCGTTCACCGACGGTGGCGCGATGTGGCTGGAGGTGCACGCCGTCGACGCGCCGGCGACGGTGTCGGAGGTGGAATGGAGTACGACGACGACGAGGCCCGCCCGCCGCGCCGCCGTGGCCATCTGCACGTTCAACCGGGCGGATGACTGTGCGGCCACGGTCGACTCGCTGGCCTCGGATCCCCTCGTCGCGGACCTGATCGACGACCTCTATGTCACGGACCAGGGCACCGATCTGGTGGAGACCCGCGATCCGTTCCGGCACGCGGCGGAGGAGTTCGGCGACCGGCTGCACTACCTGCGCCAGCCCAACCTCGGCGGTGCCGGCGGCTTCAGCCGCGGGCTGTTCGAGGCCACCGCACCGGACGGCCCGGGGCCGGTGGACGTGCTGCTCATGGACGACGACGTCCGGGTGGAGCCCGAGACGGTGCTGCGGCTGTTCGCCTTCGCCGCCGTCACCCGTGAGCCGATGCTCGTGGGCGCCCAGATGCTCTACCTGTTCAACCCCGACTACCTGCTGGTCTCGGCCGAACGGACGCAGCTCGACGAGCTCCGGGGCGGGTTGGACGCCGACGAGTTCGCGCTGCGTGACGAGTCGGTGGTCGCGGGCCGGCAGGAGCGGCGGATCGACGCCGAGTACAACGCGTGGTGGTCCTGCCTCGTCCCCGGCGAGGCCGTGGAGCGGGTCGGACTCCCCATGCCGTACTTCTTCCAGTGGGACGACATCGAGTACGGCCTGCGCTGCCGCCAGGCGGGGATGCCCACGTGCACCCTGCAGGGTGCGGCGGTGTGGCACGCGGACTTCTACTGGAAGGACGGCGACGACTTCGGCCAGTTCTTCTCCCTGCGCAACTCGCTGACCACAGCGGCGGTCCGGCAGGGGATCGACCCCAAGGACATGGCCAAGAACCTCGCCCGGAGCGTCCTGCGCGCGGTGGCGGCCATGCAGTACGGGCTCGCCGCCACCCGCCTGCGCGGGATCGAGGCGTTCCTCGACGGGCCCGACGGCACCCACGGCGTCGGTGACGGCGGTCAGGCCGCGCTGGCCGCGATCCGCGCCGAGCGCGCGCGGTACCCGGAGACCGCCAAGCTCGGGGTGGAGGCCCTGCCCGCCGGGGTCGGTGTCCAGCGCAAGGTGGGGATCCCGAGGGAGGACCGCGAGGACCAGGTGCTCGCCAAGCGGCTGCTCGTGCAGAAGTTGGGCCGGCAGCGCCGCGGCGTGGTGGCGATCCCCTACGAGGACGCGGCCTGGTGGCACGTCTCCCTGTTCGACGAGGTGTACGTGACCGACGCCTCGCAGACGGGGGTGCACCACCGCAAGGTGGACCCGGCGCGGGCCACCGAGCTGCAGAAGCGGCTGGTCGCACTGCTCTCCAGGTTCGTCCGGGAGGCCCCGGCCGCCCAGGAGCGGTGGCGTGCCGCGCAGGCCGAGCTCACCGCGCGGGAGAACTGGGCGCGGCTGTACGGACTCTGACCCGCCGTCCGCTCGCCGCCTAGGGTGGGTTGATGGTCGAGATCGTGCTGACGGTGGTGGGCGTGGCGCTCATCGTGGTGGTGTTGATGGACGTGTTCCACACGCTGATGCACCCCGGGGGCACCGGGTACCTGAGTCCCTGGGTGTTCGCGGGGATCTGGCGGGTGTCCCGGGCGACGGGCCATCGGGTGGGCAGCGCGGTGGGTCCGGCGGCCCTGGTGACGGTCATCCTGCTGTGGGTGCTGCTCCAGGGACTGGGCTGGGGACTGATCTACTACCCGCACCTGCCCGCGGACTTCACCTACTCGGACGGGATCGATCCGGACAGGCTCCCGGCGTTCGTCGAGGCCCTGTACTTCTCGTTCGTCACCCTGGCCACCCTCGGGTTCGGTGACATGGTCCCCTCCGATTCGTGGGTCCGGTGGATCACACCGTTCCAGGCGTTGACGGGGTTCGCCCTGCTCACCGGGGCCCTTACCTGGTTCAACCAGGTGTATCCGCTCTTGTTGCGGCGGCGGGCGTTGGCGCAGGAACTGTCGCGTCTGGACGAGGTCGACTTCCAGGGACGGATCCCGGACCTGCCGACGGAGCCGGTGTGTGCGCAGTTGACGGCGGTGGCCGACAGGGTCGAGGAGGTCCGGATCGACTTCTTCCAGCACTCCGAGGGCTTCTACTTCCGCGAGCAGTTCGCGGACCTGTCGCTGCCACGACAGCTGGCCGGCGCGGTGCGACTGTCCGAACCCGGCCCGGCGGGGTCGCCGGCCGCCGTGGAGCTGGGTCGCCGCCAGCTCGCAGTGGCGCTGGAGCGGCTCGCGGTGACGCTGGACCAGCAGTTCCTGCACCGCGGTGGTCTGCCGGAGCAGGTGTTCTCCGCCTATCTCCGCGAGCACCACCCCTAGGGGGCCGGCGGTCGATCACGGCACCAGGGCCACCGCCTTCAACTCGACGAGCTGGCCGGGGAACGTCAGCTCGCTGACGCCGATCGCACTCCACGCCGTGGGGACGTCCGTCCGGGGGATGTAGCGGCTGCGGACGTCGAGGAACAGGGGCAGGTGGTCCTGGAGACCGACGTGGTACGTGGTCATCTCCACGATGTGCTCGAAATCCGACCCGCCGGCCCGGAGTACCGTGCCCAGGTTCTCCCAGGCCGCCACGAAGTGATCCTCGAGGCTGCTGTCGATGACGTTCATCTCCGAGTCCCGCCCGGCCTGGCCCGAGCAGTAGATCAGGCTGCCGACCTTCACTGCCGGTGAGTAGTTGAACCGCTCCACCAAGTGGGCCATGTCCTCGGGAACGACGATTTCCTTCTGAATCTTTTCCTCCGTCTGTGAGTCGGTGTGACAGGTTGATCCTCGGCGGACGATGAGTCGAGTTAGCTAGCTGCGTGTAACAGCGGTGGGTCGTGAGATTCCACAGGTGTGGCGTTCTCCACAGACGCCGCCCGGAAGGCGGCTTCCCGGCCCTAGAGCAACGGCTCCGTGCGCCACAGTGACGGGTATGGAGATCCCAGATGCGTCCCGTGCCCGAGTCCTCGATGCGGGAGGACGCGGTGCGGAGACGGTGGCCGGCGACCCGCCACCACCGGGCAGAATCCGCCGCGGCGCACAGGGAACACGGGGTGCACGGGGCGTTCTGCCACCCGGCCCGCTGACCACGGCCGAACTCGCCGTCGCGGTACCGGATCCCGCTGACCGCGCGCGCTATCGGCGGATCTGGCACGGAATGTACCGGCGGGAGGACCAACGGGACGATCTCCGCATGCGCAGCGTCGCGCTGGCGCGGACCTGGCCCGGAGGGGTGCTGCGCGGGCGCAGCGCCGCCCTGCTGTGGGGCGACGACTCCGCGCCCGCGGACGCGCCACCCGAGATCTGGCTGCCGTCGACGCGCAGGTCGCGTCCGGGCAGGGTGTACCGCTACGGTTCGATGCCCCCGTCCGCTGTCACGGAGATCGACGGGTTGCGTGTGACCACCCCGCTGCGGACCTGCCGGGACCTGGCCGGAGATCTGTCGTTCGAGGACGCGGTCGTCGCGGTGGAGCGGCTGTGCGGGATGCTGCCCGAACTGCCGGGCCAGTTGTCGGGCGCCGCCGGGCATCCCGCCGGGCGTGGTGCGAGGGCCTTCCGTGAGGTCGCCGGGGCGGCGGATCCGCTCTCGGGATCGGTCGCGTCGACCCGGGCCCGGCTCGAGTTGGCGGCGGCGGGGTGCGGGACGTTCGGGCACGGGCACACGGTCCGGCTGGGGCACTTCACGGTGGAGTTGCCGCTCGCCGATCCCTTCGACCGGTGCGTGGTGTTCACGCCCGGCGGGCGGGCCCCGTCGTTCGGGAGACCCGCCGAGCGCTACCGGGAGCACTTGCGTCGGGCCGGATGGACGGTGATCGTCGTCCGAGGACCCGTCTCTCCGGAGGGGGCCGCGGCGCCCGCTCCGTCCGCTGTGCCCGCTCCGTTTGCCGGGCCAGCCGCGCTCACGCCTCCGGGAGGTCGGGGGGAAGGGCACCGCGCGGCGGCGGTGCTGAGGTCGCGCTGGCCATCGACGGAGGTCCGGTCCCCGTTGCGCGAGGACGGCGCGGTGGATCCGCACGGCATGTGGTCAGGCAGCCCCTGGTGAGGAGCCCGGGTCAGGAACCCCGGTGAGGAAGCCCCGGTAAGGCCCGGCCCCGCCGCCGGCGTCAGCGGGTGTAGTCGGTCGCCTTCTCGTAGCGGCCCTGCTCGTCCCAGACCCTCCGCAGGAGCTGCTCAAGCTCCCACACGTCGCCCTCGCTGCCGAAGTACCTGCGCTCGATGTCCTTGAGCTTGTCCTCGTTCTCGACGATCTTCGCCCACAGCTTCGCCCGCTCGACCGGATCGTCGACGAAGTCCTTGTCGAGGTATTCGAGCGAGTGTCGCTTGAGGTTGCCGAGCACCGTGAGCGCCTTGCCGGCCGGGCTGAGCAGGGAGCCGAGGACCGTCACCACGAGCACACCAACGATGATGCCCAGCGAGAGGAACGTGGGGACCTCCACCACGTCCACGTGCTCGCCACCGTTGATGAACGGGAGGTTGTTCTCGTGCAGGGCGTGGAGGATGAGCTTGACGCCGATGAAGCCGAGGATCGCGGCCAGCCCGTACTTGAGGTAGACGAGCCGGTCGAGCAGGCCGTCGAGCAGGAAGTACAGCTGGCGCAGGCCGAGCAGCGAGAACGTGGTGGCGGTGAAGACGATGAAGACGTTCTGGGTGAGACCGAAGATCGCGGGGATCGAATCCAGCGCGAACATGATGTCGGTGCCGCCGATGGCGACCATGACGATCATCATCGGCGTCATGACGCGCTTGCCGTTCTCGATGGTGAACAGCTTGTCGTGGTCGTAGTGGTCGGTGGCCGGGATGAATCGCTTGGCCAGGCGCACCACCACGTTGTCGGCGTCGTCGTCCTCGTCGTCCTCGGCCAGCAGACGTCCGGCGGTGACGATGAGGAACAGGCCGAAGATGTAGAACAGGACGGCGAACTTGTTGAGCAGCGCGGCGCCCACGAAGATGAACGCGGTCCGCGCGATGATCGAGAACACGATGCCGAACAGCAGTGCCTTCTGCTGGCCCGCACGCGGCACCTTGAAACTGGTGAGCAGCAGCAGGAACACGAACAGGTTGTCCACCGAGAGCGCCTTCTCGGTGATGTACCCGGCGAAGTACTCCACGCCCATGTCTGTGCCGCCGAAGATCCACACCACGCCGCCGAAGATCAGGGCGATCCCCACGTAGAGCGCGGACCAGATGGCCGACTCCTTGAGGGTGGGGATGTGCTCCTTGCGCACGTGAAAGAAGTAGTCGAACAGCAACAGGGCGATGATGAGGCCGACTGACAACGACCATGCGAGCGGGGTGGCTCCCAACGGGGGTTCCTTTCCGGGGAGGGCCTGGGACCGGATTATCCTACCCGTGTCCGGCGGCGGGAGACCCCCGGCGGAGGTTTTGACCGCTGCCCGTCAATCCCTGCGGCGGATCGACATCGTGTGCCGGGCCTCCACGACCGTCCCGCCGCGGGCGTCGGTGACCAGGGCCGTGTGGACGATGCTCGTCCGGGGCCGCGCGGTCAGCTGCTCACGGATGGAGTCGGCCTCCACGCGGGGGACCTCCACGACGCACCGCAGACGACCGCGTCCGGGGGTACGGAAGTCGATCGTCGCGGACTTGGTCCACACCTGGTAACCGGTGCCGAGCTGCCCGGACAGCAGCGCCCCGTAGAGCACGTCGGTGGCGGCGAACAGCGCGCCGCCGAACGCGGTGCCGTTGGTGTTGGCCGTCCACGGGGCCACGTGCATGTCGAGCTCCCCGCGGGTCCAGTCCGGCGCGACGTGGCGGATGCGGATCCCCGAGCCCAGCAGGGGTGGATAGAGCGAGGCCAGGACCGGGAACGCCCGGGGGCTCGAGGTGTATCGGTGCAGCAGCGTCTTGGGCACGGGGCGAGCTTAACTTACCGGCGGATCAGTTCGGGGCGGCTGCGATCCGGTGACGAAAACACGAATTCCCTAGACAAAAAGCACCGATTTGTCTAAGTTCAGGGGTCCGACCACGGAACCGATCGTGGCCGACGACGAGGAGGCACGTCATGAGGATCATCGTGGATCCGGACCGGTGCGAGGGCCAGGCGGTGTGCGTCGGGCTCGCCCCCGCAGTGTTCGAGCTGGGGGACGACGACGAGGTGGTGCGCGTCATCGTCGATGAGGTCCCCGAGGAGCACGAGAAGCGGGCACGGAAGGCCGTCGCGAAGTGCCCGATGGCTGCTCTCAGAGAGGCCTGACGGGCCACGCCCCCGGATCGCGTCCGGTCAGCGCCAGCGCCGTGTCCCGGGCGGGGACGTCCGGCCCCTCGTAGCCGGGCACCGGGGGATCGAAGAGTTCCGGGGCCGGGTTGTCGGCGAGATCTGCCCGGACGAACTCCAGCACGGCCCGATCGAGCTCGTCGCCCCACCGCAGGTCGATCCGCTGGGAGACGGCGAGATCCCACGCGTGGACGGCGAGGTCGAACACCTGTTGCGCCAGGTAGTGCTTCGCGGGCGCCAGCCCGTAGGACAGGTGCACCTCGTCGTCGTCCGGGGTCCCTCGCCACGCCGCCGCCACCGGCGGGCGGATCGCGTGCCAGTCGGTGACCAGCTCCGGCCCGGTCGCCTCGTGGAGCCGACGCAGGCGGTCCTCCAGATCGTCGGCCACCTCGTCGACGGTGCCGCCGGCCAGCAACCCCGGCACCCACAATTGCTCGTCGACCACGTGAGCCAGCACCTCGTGCGCCGTCCAGTCGCTGCAGGGGGTGGCGGCGTCCCAGTCGGTGATGGCGGGCAGGACCTCGTCGTAGAGGTCGGCGGCGCGGGACTGCAGGGCGATCCAGTCGGTCATGGACCCATCCTGCCAAAATCCGCTACTCCACCTCCGGATCCGCGAGTCCAATCGGCATAGCGGATCCGGATTCGCGGTAGCGGATTTCGTGGGTCAGCCGCCGGGCTTGTCGAACCGCTCGCCGGCGCCCATCCGCTGCAGTCGCAGCCACTCGCGCAGGCCCGCCGGGTCGCGCCTCGTCACCAGGAAATACCAGCCGAAGCGCAGGATCTCCTGGGGGATGAGTCGCCGATTGCCGGGCTGGGTGAGCACGTACCCGCGGTTGCGGTAGGTGAAGTGGCGTTTGACCGGGTCGTCGGGGAACTGGGTGTGCATCCGGCCGCCGAGGATCGGCTTGAACTCGTCCGAGCCCTGCGGGTGCAGGTAGGCGGTGGTCAGGCAGGTGCCGAAGGGCTGGCCGGAGCGGACCAGGCGGCGGTGCATCTCCACCTCGTCGCCGCGGATGAACAGCCGTAGATCCGGAACGCCCACCCGGTCCAGGCAGTCGGCGGTGAACAGCGCGCCGTTGAACAGCGACGCGATGCCGGGCAGCAGGTCCTCGGCCGGTGCCGCGGGCCCGCCCGTCCCACCGGCCCCGCCCGTCCCACCGGCCCCGCCGACCGTGAACAGCTCGGAGCGGTGTCGTCGCCACACCAGGCCGCGCCGCAGCGGGAACGCCAGACGGTCGGGATCGTCGAGGTCGCACACCACCGGCGACACCTCGGCCAGCCCGTGGCGGTCCATGCAGCCCAGCAGGGTCGCCAGCACCTCGGGCCCCTCGGGGCGGCCATCGTCGTCGGCGCACCACACCAGGCCCGCCCCGGTGGCCAGGGCGTGGAGCATCCCCAGTGCGAACCCGCCCGCGCCACCCAGGTTGTGCTTTGAGCCGATGTACGTGGCCTCGACCGGCTGGGCTTCGACCAGTTCTCGCACGGCCTGCTCGTCGGCATTGTCGATCACCACCAGGTGGTCGATCGGGCGGGTCTGGCCGCACACCACCTCGAGCGAGGCGCGCAGCTGCTCCAGCCGGCGGTGCGTGACCACCACGGCCACGACGCGCCGCCCGTCGCCGCCCCGCTGGGTTGCGCTGGCGGAATGCTCGCTTCCGGCGGGGTTGTGCTGCGTGTCGGGACCATTCTGGGCGCGCAGGTCCGAGCCCATCACCGCAGGGGCGTCCGACCCGGGCGTGTCGCCCGCACCGCCCGGGCGGCCCGCGCCCTGCCGCTCAGTCCTCATGGTGCATCCTGCCGATGTACTCGCCGATCGAGCGCCCGGCCTCGGGGCCCTCATAGGCGGTGACGATCTCCTCGATGCTGCCGCGCTGGCGGATCCGGCCGTGGTCGACCCACATGGCCGAGTCGCACAGCTGCGCGAGGAATTCGTTGGAGTGTGAGGCGAACACGAGGATGCCGGAGCGGGAGACCAGCTCGGCGAGCTTGACCCGCGCCTTCTTCATGAACTCCGCGTCCACGGCACCGATGCCCTCGTCGAGCAGCAGGATCTCGGGGTCGATGGAGGTCACCACCCCCATCGCCAGGCGGACGCGCATGCCGGTGGAGTAGGTGCGCAGTGGCATGTCGAGGTACTCGCCGAGCTCGGTGAAGTCGGCGATCTCCTCGACCTTCGCCTTCATCTGCTTGCGCGTCTGCCCGAGGAACAGCCCGCGGATGATGATGTTCTCGTAGCCCGAGATCTCCGGGTCCATGCCGACGCCCAGGTCGAAGACCGGCGCCACGCGACCGCGGATCCGGGCGGCCCCGCGGGTGGGCTCGTAGATCCCGGAGAGCAGGCGCAGCAGCGTGGACTTGCCGGCCCCGTTGTGGCCGACCAGCCCGATCCGGTCGCCCTCCCGGAGGGAGAGGGTGATGTCCTTGAGGGCCTCGACGACGACGACGTTGGACGCGTTCCGGCCGATCGCGCCGCCGGCGGATCCCAGCACGGCCTTCTTGAGCGATCGCGACTTGGCGTCGAAGATCGGGAAGTCGACGCAGGCGTCCACGCAGTCGATGGACACGCCGCCGGGCGTGGGGACAGCGGAGCTCATGGGATATATCTCCTACACCCAGTACGGGACTCGGGAGCGGAACTGGCGCAGGGCCACGAACGCGAGGACCAGACCGACGGCGGTGCAGCCCAGGACGATCCACCAGTGATAGGCGGCGGTGGGTTCCCCGAGCATGGGGGCGCGGACGATCTCGAGGTAGTGGTAGAGCGGGTTGAGCTCGGCGATCCGGGCCCGCTCGGCGATCTCCCCGCCCTGCTCGTAGAGCGTCTGCGTGGTCCAGACGATGGGGGTCATGTAGAACAGCAGCTGCACCATCGAGTCCAGCAGCGGCGCGATGTCGCGGAACCGGGTGGCGAGGATGCCGAACAGCATGGCCACCCAGACGCCGTTGATCATGAGCACCGCCAGTCCCAGGACGGACAGCAGCAGGTCCCAGCCCAGGGGGCGCGGGAAGACCAGCATGAGCACCACCCAGATCACCAGGTTGTGACACAGGAACAGGAACTGCCGCCAGACCAGGCGGTAGACGTGGACGCTCAACGCGCTGGGCAACTGCTTGATCAGGCCTTCGTTGGCGATGAAGACCTCGGAGCCCTCCTTGATGCACCCGGAGATGAAGCCCCACATGATGAGGCCCACGGTGACGTGCGGGAGGAACTCGGCGAGCGGGATCTGGAAGAGGATCGAGTACAGCAGGCCGAGCGCGACGGCCATGACGCCGGTGGCGATGGTGATCCACAGGGGACCGAGCGTGGACCGCCGGTAGCGCTGTTTGATGTCCTGCCAGCCCAGGGACAACCACAGCTCGCGCTGGCTGAGCCCCTGCCGCAGGTCGGCGACGGCCCGGCGGAAGGTGTGGGAGTCGTTGACGATCTCGCCGCGTACGCGCTCGTCGGGGAGCGTCGCCGAGGTGGGATCGGGGAGGGGCTGGTCCTGCACGATCGGGAAGCCTACTAGAGCGGCCGGCGGTGGCAGCCCCGCAGCGAGTGCGCGTAGACAGTAGAGATGACGACCAGTACGCAGATCCAGCTCGCGAGCCGCCCCCGCGGATGGCCGACCCACGACAACTTCCGCACGGTCACCGTCGACCTGCCCGAGCTCGCCGAGGGCGAGGTGCGGGTGGCCAACGAGTACGTCTCCGTGGATCCCTACATGCGTGGCCGCATGAACGAGGGGCGCTCCTACATCCCGCCGTTCGAGCTCGACGAGACCATGACCGGTGCCGCGGTGGGGCGTGTCGTCGAGTCGCGGTCCGACGCCCACCCCGTCGGTGCGGTGGTCCTGCACGACCTGGGGTGGCGTGACGTCGCGCAGGCCGACGGTCGGCAGTTCCGCGTGGTGGAGGAGATCGACGGCGTGCCGGTCTCGGCGTACCTGGGCATCCTCGGCACCACCGGACTCACGGCGTACGTGGGGCTCATGCACATCGGACGGTTCCGGGCGGGCGAGTCGGTGTTCGTCTCGGGTGCGGCGGGTTCCGTCGGTTCCGCGGTGGGCCAGATCGCCAGGCTCGAGGGCGCGTCCAAGATCATCGGCTCGGCCGGCAGCGCGGAGAAGGTCGCCACGTGCACGGAGCGCTATGGCTTCGACGCCGCGATCAATTACAAGGACGGCTCGGTCCGTGAGCTCCTGCGGGGGCACTTCGGCGCCCGCGACGGTGAGGGTATCGACGTCTACTTCGACAACGTGGGCGGTGACCACCTCGAGGCCGCGCTCGACCTGATGAACGACGGGGGCCGACTGGCCCTGTGCGGCGCGATCAGTTCGTACAACGCCACCGAGCGTGCGCCGGGGCCGGACAACATGTGGCACGCCATCACCCGCGGCCTCACCCTGCAGGGCTTCACGGTGAACAAGTACATGCATCTGTTCAAGGAGTTCGCGGAGAAGGTCGGCCCGTGGGTCTCCTCGGGCGAGATCGTGTTCGACGAGACCGTCGTCGACGGCATCGACAACTCGGTCGACGCGTTCCTCGATCTGATGAAGGGCGCGAACGTGGGCAAGATGCTCGTGCGGATCTGATCCCACCGATCTGACCCTCAGTCCGGTCCGGCGGCCGGCGGCGGTCTGACCCGGGGGGGCGTGGCCCCACGGGGGTGCGGCAGGGTTGACGTCATGACGCCGACTCGCCGAGCCGCGCCCGCCGCCCGCCTGAGACGACGGGCCCGACGCCGGCTCGACGGCGTGCGCGCCACCGCGGACGCGCGGTGGGGCCGGCCGCGGGAGGGCCACCGGCCCGTGTACCTCGTCGCTCCGGCCGGTCACCCCAACCACGGCGACGAGCAGCTGTTGGCGGGGTGGCTGCGCTACCTGCGGCACGCACTGCCGGGGACGCCCGTCGTGGTGGACTGCCACACGCCCGGCCAGGCGGCGGTCCTGCACCATTCCGAGCACCCGGACGTGCTCTTCACCGACACCCTGTGGCGCCTGGCCTCCGAGCACACCGGCGCCGACGAGGCGATCGGGTTCTGTCGCGCCGCGGTGGGCGACCCCGGGCTGCGTCCGGCGCTGGCCACGGGCATCGACCTGCTGCGCAGCGCGTCTGTGGTCCACCTCATCGGCGGGGGCTTCGTCAACGACCTGTGGCCGCATCACCTGGGCGTGGTCGCAGCGGCGGGGGAGGCCGGCCGGGCGGCGGGCGCGCGCGTGGTGGCCACCGGTCAGGGGTTCGTGCCGTGCGGGGACGCCGGACGGTTGGCGGGGGCGTTGCGCGACTACGACCTGGTCACCGTCCGTGACGCCGACTCGTTCGAGCTCCTCGCGGGCACGGGGGTGCCGGTCCGTCACGTGGCCGACGACGGCTGGCTCGCCCTGTCGGCGGCGGGTGGCGTCGAGGCCGGCGACCACCCCGTCTACTCGTCCGACCCGGACGCGTGCCGCGACCTGGTGCTCTGCGCCCAATCCGACCTGGTGGAACCCGAGGTCCTCGCCGCCACCGTCGCGCGGATCCTCGCCGCGTGGGCGGTGCCGGGCGAGCGGATCACCGTCGTCGAGTCGATCCCCGGTGGGGACCGGGTGGTGTGGGACAGGGTGTGTGCGCGCGCCGCGGCCGCGTCCGGTGCCGGCGGTGGCCGGGGCGGAGACGGCGACGACGACGAGGTGGGCCGCGCCCTGGCCGATCTGCGGTTGCCCCGTGCGCGTTTCGTGCCCTTCCAGGAACTGTGGGCCACGGGTCTGCCCGCCCGGCCTGGGCAGGTCTGGCTGACCACCCGTTTCCATCCGCATCTCTTCGCGGCGGCCCGCGGGGCCTCCGGGGTGGCGCTCCGGTCGGGGTCGGTCTACTACGACGTCAAGCACGGGTCGCTGCTCGCGGCCGGATCGCGGTGGAGTTCTGTGGCGGCCGACGACGGCCCGCGCACCGTCGTTCCCCGGGTGCCCGCGGCGGGCGGCGTCGATCCGGCAGCCGTCGCCGCGCTCGTGGAGGGCGCGGAGCGGTTGGCGCAGGAGATCTACGCGGGGGTCGTGGGCCGCACGCTGCGGTGATACGCAGCCGGTTCACGGAGGGCGAACTCCTACTGTTCATCGGTGGCGCCGAGGTCTACTGTTCGACCTCGTGACTGCGTATGGGCGGGTGTCACCGTCTGTGATGCGGCGGTGGGCGGGCTGGGCGACGTTGAGTCCGGTCCGGGTCGTCGCCCTGAGTTTCGCTGCGGCGATCGCGGTGGGGACCGGGTTGCTGCTGCTGCCCGCGGCGGTGGCGTCCGGGGGCGCCACCAGTGTGACCGCAGCGCTGTTCACGGCGACGTCGGCGATGTGCTTGACCGGGTTGATCGTGGTGGACACCCCTGTGCACTGGTCGGGATTCGGYCAGGCGGTCATTCTGGGCCTGATCCAGATCGGTGGCCTGGGGATCATGACCATGGCCTCGTTGGTGGGGTTGATGTTGGCGCACCGGATCGGGCTCAAGGCACGGTTGAACACCGCGGCCGAGGCCCGGGCGGCCGAACTCGGCGACGTGCGGGGCGTGGTCGTGGGCGTGGTCCGGATGAGTCTGCTGATCGAGGCGGTCACCGCGGCGGTTCTGGCGGTTCGTTTCGCGGTCGGGTACGACGAGTCGGTGCTGCGGTCGCTGTGGCTGGGCGTGTTCCATTCGATCTCGGCGTTCAACAACGCCGGGTTCGCGCTGTACAGCGACAATGTGATCGGCTTCGCCACCGATCCGTGGATCTGTGTGCCGTTGATGGTGGCCGTGATCCTGGGCGGGTTGGGCTTCCCGGTCCTGTTCGAGGTGGGGCGGCGCATCCGCCGGTCCGGGTCGGCGGCCCGGGAGCACCCGCGGTGGAGCCTGCACACCCGGCTGACCGTGCACGTCACGGTGATCCTGCTGCTGGCGGGGTTTGCGGCGGTCCTGGCGCTGGAGTGGACCCGCACGCTGCAATCGTTCGGTTTCGCCGACAAGGTCCTGGTGGCCGCGTTCCAGGGGACGATGCCCAGAACTGCCGGCTTCAACAGCGTCGACTACGCGCAGATGGACGATGCCACCCTGCTCGTGACCGACGTGTTGATGTTCATCGGAGGCGGCAGCGGAGGCACCGCGGGCGGGATCAAGGTGACGACCTTCGCGCTGCTGCTGTTCGTCATGGTCGCTGAGGTGCGGGGCGAGAAGACGGTCACGATCTTCGACCGTCGTGTGGACACCCGCGTCCAGCGCCAGGCGTTGGCCGTGGCCCTCATCGGTATCGGATTGGTGACGGTCTCGACCATCGTGCTCCTGGCGGGGACGCCGTTCGGGCTCAATGAACTGCTGTTCGAGGTCACCTCCGCGTTCGCCACGGTGGGGCTGTCCACCGGCATCACCGCGCGGCTTCCCGAGTGGGGTCAGTGGATACTGATCGGACTGATGTACCTGGGCCGGATCGGCCCGATCACCATGGTCAGTGCCCTGGCCGCTCGCCAGCGCGGACGACGGTACGACCTTCCCGCAGAAAGGCCTCTCATTGGCTAGGAAATCAGCGCCGGACGCCGTGGCAGTGCTCGGTCTGGGTCGGTTCGGCAAGTCGCTCGCCCTGGAGTTGATGTCCCAGGGCGCGGAGGTGTTGGGCGTCGACGCGAGCGATGCGGTCGTGCAGAAGATCGCCAACCGCCTCACCCACGCGGTGGTGGCCGACACCACAGACGAGGAGTCCCTACGTCAGTTGTCGGTGCACGAGTTCGATCGCGCGGTGGTGGGGATCGGCTCCGACCTCGAGGCCAGCCTGCTGACCGCCTCGGCCCTGATCAATATGGGCGTGGCCAACGTGTGGGCCAAGGCGATCAGCAACTCTCACGCCAAAATCCTCACGCAGATCGGTGTGCATCATGTCGTGCGGCCGGAACACGACATGGGCAAGCGGGTGGCCCACCTGGTCCGCGGCCGGATGATCGACTACATCGAGTTCGATGACGGATTCGCCATGGTCAAGACGACCGCCCCCGCGTTCGCGACGGGTCGCAGTCTCGGTGCGACGTCGATCCGCACGGACCACGGCGTGACCGTGGTGGCGATCAAGCGTCCCGGGGAGGGCTTCACCTACGCCGCCGCCGACACGATCCTGCACCCCGGAGACACCATCATCGTCTCCGGCAAGGTACGCGACACCGAACGCTTCGCGGAGCTGTCCTAGACCGCGACTCCCGTCCGTGAGGTGTGGGTTCTGTCGCTGACGCGAGGCCGCCGACTTTTGTGCAACTAGTTGCACAAAAGTCGGCGCGACCGTACGGTCGGGGGAGAAGTCTGCTCCGCCCCGCTCACGACAGGACTGCTCATGGCCCTTCCCTCAGTGCTCGCCGGCCCGCTCACCGTCCCGGTGGTCGCCTCGCCGATGTTCATCTACTCCGGCCCCGAGCTGGTGGCAGCGCAGTGTCAGGCGGGGGTGATCGGGTCGTTCCCGGCGCTCAACGCTCGGCCGCAGTCGGCGCTGGCCGAGTGGATCGAGCAGGTGCGGGAGAGCAACGAGGCGTTCGCCGCCGCTAACCCCGACCGGTACGTCGCCCCGTTCGCGGTCAACCAGATCGTCCATCGCTCCAATGATCGGCTCGAGCAGGACCTGGCCACCGTCGTCGAGCACGAGGTGCCGATCGTCATCACCTCCCTCGGTGCGCGCGAGGAGGTCAACGAGGCCGTCCATTCGTACGGCGGCATCGTCCTGCATGACGTGATCAACGACCGGTTCGCCCGCAAGGCCGTCGAGAAGGGCGCGGACGGGCTCGTCGCGGTCGCCGCAGGCGCCGGGGGACACGCCGGCACCCAGTCGCCGTTCGCGCTGGTCAGCGAGATCCGCGAGTGGTTCGACGGCCCGCTGCTGCTGTCCGGGGCCATCGCCCACGGTCGCTCGATCCTCGCCGCACAGGCGGCCGGTGCCGACCTCGCCTACGTGGGTTCGGCGTTCCTCGCGACCGAGGAGTCCCGCGCCACCGACGCCTACAAGCAGATGATCGTCGACAGCGGCGCCGGCGACATCGTCTACAGCAACCTCTTCACCGGTATCCACGGGAACTACCTGCGGGGCAGTATCGAGGCCGCCGGCCTGAACCCCGACGATCTGCCCGAGTCCGATCCCTCGGCCATGGACTTCGGCTCCGGGGGGACCACCGACTCCAAGGCGTGGCGCGACATCTGGGGCGCCGGTCAGGGCGTGGGCGCGGTGGACTCGGTCGGGACCGTCCGCGAGCTGGTCGAGCGGCTGCGGTCCGAGTACGACGACGCGGTGACGGCTCTCACCGCGGGTCTGCCCGCGACCCGCTGACCCGATGTCGCTGAAGTTCGCGATCCTCACCTCCCTCACCGAGCGGGAGGGCAGCGGCATCGAACTCGCCCGCCGGTTCGACAAGTCGATCGGGTACTTCTGGCCCGCGACCCACCAGCAGATCTACCGCGAGCTCGATCGGCTGGCGTCCGCGGGCCTCATCCACGAGCTGCCTCAGCAGGGACCGCCGCGGCGGGGGCAACCCAGGAGGTTCGCCGTCGCCGACACCGGCCGGGACCTGCTGGTGGAGTGGATCGGGGAGGACGACGAGCCCGAAACGATGCGCTCGAGCCTCGCGGTCCGTGTCCGCGCGGCCGCGGCCACGGGCAGGGTGGATGACCTTCGGCGGGCCCTCGGGTACCACCGCCGCCAGCGGGTGGAGAACCTACGGCGGTACCGGGAGATCGAGGAGCAGGACTTCGCGGACCGCGACCCCGTCGAGGTCCGGGGTGCGCTCCAGCACCAGGTGCTCAAGTTGGGCATCCAGGCGGAGCAGGCGTGGGTGGGCTGGTGCGACGAGACCCTCGACGTGCTGGATCGCATCAGTCGACCGTGAGCAGGATCTTGCCGTGGCTCTCGCCCGACTCCAGCAGGGCCAGTGCGTCTGCGGCCCGGTCGAGCGGGATCTCGCGGGAGACCCGGGTGGTGACGTCCCCTGCTGCGACCATCGGCCACACCTGGTCCACGACCTCCCGGCAGATGCCGGTCTTGCCGCCGGGGCCGTCCGCAGGTCGGGCCCGGAGGTTGGTCGCGAGGATGCCGGCCCTCTTGGGCAGTAACCGGCCCAGGTTGAGCTCACCCTTCACCCCGCCCTGCAGGCCGATGACGATGACGCGACCGTCCGGCGCCAGGGACGCGATGTTCTTCTCCAGGTACTTCGCGCCCATCACGTCCAGGACCAGGTCGACGCCGCGGCCGCGCTCGTCGTCGTCGGTCCAGTCCTTGACCCGTTCGACAAAGTCCTCGTCCCGGTAGTCGATCACCAGGTTCGCGCCCAGTTCGCGGCACATCTGCACCTTCTCCGGCCCGCCAGCGGTGGTGGCCACGCGGGCCCCGAGCGCGCGACACACCTGGATCGCGTGGGAGCCGATCCCGCCGGCACCGCCGTGGATCAGCACCCGCGGGGCGCCGAGGTCGGTGTCGCCCCAGCGGGCCTGCGCGGCCAGGACGCCGCGGCCGAGCCCGCCCGTCATGGCCAGGTTCGACCAGACGGTGCACGCCACCTCCGGGAGCGACGCGGCCTCGTGGAGCGAGACCCCGGCGGGGACCGGCATGACCTGCCCGGCCGGGACGGCCACCTTCTCGGCGTACCCGCCGCCGGCCAGCAGCGCGCACACCTCGTCGCCCACCGCCAGGCCCTCCACGCCCTCGCCGACCGCCGAGATGCGGCCCGAGCACTCGAGGCCGAGGATCTCGGAGGCGCCGGGCGGCGGCGGGTAGTGGCCCCTGGACTGCAGCAGGTCGGCCCGGTTCACCGCGGAGGCCGCGACATCGATGAGTACCTCGCCGGCGGCCGCGACCGGGTCGTCGACCTCGGTCAGGCGCAGGGTGTCGGGGCCGTTGTCATATGCGATTGCCTTCATGTCCTCCGACGGTAGCCGGGATGAGACCCGAGGGCGGGCGGGCTGGGTGCGTACGCCCGCGGTCCACTACGATGAACGGCGTCGTCAACGCGGGTTCCACGTGGAACCACGCGGTCGTGCGTGTCGCGGCAGGCGGCGGGGAAGTGTGGCAGAGCGGCCGAATGCACTCGCCTTGAAAGCGAGCGTGCCTAAACAGCACCGGGGGTTCAAATCCCTCCACTTCCGCCTTAGCTCAGAGAACTTCCAGTTCAGGGGCGTTTACGGAACCGGTATCTGGTCTCGTGTCACTGTCGTGTCAGAGGCCTCGATCTTCGAGCTCCCGGCGGCGGCGTTCGTTGTGCTCGATGCACCGACGCCTGTAGTTGCCGTAGTTCTCGAGAGCCCGCTCGTCGCATTCGACGCAGTTGGGGCGAGGGCCTAGCCAGAACCGCTGAGGGGTGCCAGCGGGGATGGGCGCTCCGCACCGCTGACAGGTGACGTCGTGCGTGGTCACTCGAACGGTCATCGGCAGAAGTTTACGCCGACCCGGGGCAGACGTCAGCCCCCGCCGCTCGGGCTGGTCACCGCACGGGGCCGAGATGCCGGGAATTCGTCACCGAGGGCCCGCTCAGGCGGTCGTCTCCTGCAGGTCCGCTGCCGCGACGTAGCGGATGATCTCGAGCACCCGCGGGTACGAGCGGGACTTCCCCGACACGATCGAGACGTGGTCCTCACCCTCGAGCAGGACCAGTTTGGCGCGTCCTCCCCGGCGGGTGACCTCGTCGACGTAGCGCCGGGAGTTCTCCGCCGAGACGGTCGCATCCCGGTTGCCGTGGATCGCGACGACCGGTGTGCCGGTGTCGATGTTCTGGATGGGGTCCACCGACGCGTACCGCCACGGGAACTCGGAGGGCGTCCCGCCGATCGCCGTGACGATCCTGTCGTCCCCGTGGTTCGCGGCATAGACCATGTCCAGTGGTCCGGCGATCGAGATCACGCGCGTGGGCCGGAATGCGGGCTCGGCGCCCACCTCGTCGTCCTCGAGCAGGTGGCGGGTGCCGCCCCACACGGCGAGTTGCGCGCCCGCGCTGTGGCCCACCACGACCTCGTCGTCGGTCGTGATCTGGGGGAAGCGCCGGTCCACCTCGACCACGTGGTCGAGTGCGTCCGCGATGTCCCGGAAGGTGCCGGGCCAGCCGCCGCCGGAACCGACCCGGCGGTACTCCACGTTGTAGACCGCCATCCCTCGGCTCGCCAGTTCGCGCGCCAGGGGGTCGAAGATGTCCGCACCCAGCTGGTTCTGCCACGCCCCTCCGTGGATGAGGACCGCGAGCGGGATGGTGTCGACCTCCTGGGCCCCGGACGGCAGGTACAGGTCCGCCCAGTTCTGTTCGGGATCGGCGTCGGAATCCCGGGTCGGGTACTCGAAGCGCTGGACCGTGACCTCGTCCAGTCGGACGGTTCCCGCATAGGTCGGGTCCACCTGCGGAATGGCGGTCGTCGTCATGCAGCCGACCAGGGTGAGTGCGCCGCCCACCAGGGCCGCGCCACGCATGAGGAGGTGCCCCGGTCCCACGACGGGTCTTCGCGACGACATGGCCACCACTTCCTCAGGAGTCAATAAGGCGGAGTACCTTTTTTCTCCTTGGGTGGGCACGGTGCACAGGGGCGGGGGCGTCCGGAATCGCGGAGAGTGAAGCTGATCTTACTCTTTGATAGGCCCGCGGCGCTGAGAGGTGCCCCCCCCGTGTCGGCCCCCGGCGTGCCGTGCCGAGCCCGGCCTGCGGCGACCCGGTGCGGCTGTCGGGCCTCGTCAGCTGACGACGCTGATCCGGCCGGTCTCGGGGGCGCTCAGCGGGCCCTCCTCGCCCACATAGCGACGCAGTGCGTCGAGATCGGTCACCCCGGCCTCGCGGCGGTCCCCGCGTTCGGCCAGGACCGAGCCGTGCCACTCGGGGGAGGAGAGGAACTCGTTCACCACGACGGTGTACTCGCGCCGGGGGTCGACGGGCTCGTCGTCGATAATTATCTCCGACACCCTCGCTCCGGGCGGGCGGCGGAGGTCGACGGTGTAGCGCACGTTCGACGAGACCGCCGGGCCGTTGCGGCCGATGTCGTCGGCGAAGTGGTCGAAGGCCGCGCGGAGTTCCTCCCCGGTCACGGTGACCAGGTAGAGGCGATCCCCGTAGGGCTGCACGGTGTGCAGGTCGGCGTAGTCGAGGGGACCGGCGGGGAGGTCGGTGCGCAGGGAGTCCGGGTTGGACAGGGCGAGCTCGGCGCCCCGCCCCCGGGCGGCGTGGAGCTGGCCGTCGGCGATGAGGTCTGCCAGTGGTGACTCGCCGTTCGCGTCCATGTCCCGCTCGATGGTCTCGTCGGCGGTGCCGATGACCTCGCGGGCCTGCGGCGCCGCGGCGGCCCGGGCCTGGCGTACGAGCTCCTCGGTCCCGGCATCGGGTTCGATGTCGAGGTTGACCGTCTGGTTGAACACCGACGTCTGGGGCCGGATCACGTCGCCCGTGGCGGGGTCGACCGCCAGGTCGACGACGGTGACGGACCGGCCGTGGGACGCGGGGGCAACGACGACGCGCTCGTCGTTGTCCGAGTCGAAGACACGGCAGGTGGCCGGGCCGCCGGAAGCTCCCACGATGAGGGCGTCCACGGCGGGATTGAGCTGCTTGACCAGGTCCATCTCGGTGAGCTCGTCGGGGCACGCCGCCGGGTCGAGGTTGGCGTGGACGGTGTCGGATTGGACCATGGCGACGATCGCCTCCACGCCCAGGAACCGGAGTGACTCCACGGTCTCGTCGATCGCGCGGACGGGGTCGGTCAACCGCGTGGTCGTCTCCGGGACGGACGTCGACGGGGCGGTCACCGCCACGACCCCCACCAGGACGTCACCGACGCGGTGGATGGCGAAGGGGAAGGTGGGGGCCGAATCGGGCGACGGGATGACGTTGGACGCGAGGAACGGGAACGCCGCCCCACGGAACGGCGGGAGCGGGGGGTCGACGCGGCAGTCCCGCTCGGTCACGCACCCCGGCGTCACCAGGGATCGGACGTGGTCGGCGCCCTTCTCGAGTTCGCGTCGTCCCACGCCGGCCCCGTCCACACCGAGCCGGTTGAAGTACTCGATGGTCGCTCGGTCACCCAGCAACGCGGCCTCGGGGGCGGTCCCGCCGATCGAGTCGCCGGTGGCGAACAGCAGTGAATCCTCGGCCTGGTCGCGCAACTTTCCGACCGTGGCCGCGAGGTGTGGCCCGCCACCGGCGGGGCGGACGTTGCCCGAGCCGTCACGGAGCTCGCCCTGGAACCCCACGGGCCGGGACAGCGCACCGGAGAACTCCCCGATCCCCAGGATGCGGACCGACCGGGTCTCCGCCGCCGGGCTCCAGGGACTGCTGATCTGCGCGTCGGCACGCGGAGGGGAAGCGAGGGTTGCGACGAGGACCACGGCCGCGAACAGTGCGAAAGCGACCGGCCCGACGCGGCCCGTTATGGACGTGTGGATAGCTGCGGAGTTCACCTCGTGCCATGAACTCTTCTGCTGCACATCGTCTCCTAGGGGGGGTGGGGGCTCGCACGTTCCGCGATCCGGGGGTCGCGAGATCGTGACCTGCTCTCCCAAACCCGGCCCATGCTGCCCTCGCGATGTCACGGGACCCCGCCGGAAGCATTACGTTCTGGTCACGAAATGCCGGGCAGCAGTGAGGAATCGGTCGTTTTCCTCGGGATCCCCGATGGACACCCGCACTCCGTCGCCGGCGAAACACCGGGTGACGACCAGGTGCTCGCGGCAGTGGGCGTCGAAATCAGCCGCGGCGTCCCCGAGGGGTAGCCAGACGAAGTTCGCCTGGGTGTCCGGGACCGCGTGCCCCATGTCGAGCAGGGAAGCCCGTACGCGGGAGCGCTCGGCGACGACCGCGTCGGTGCGGGCCCGCAGTTCGTCCCCGGCCTCGAGGCAGGCGATTCCGGCGGCCTGCGCCAGGGAGCTCACCGAGAACGGGACGACCATCTTCGCCACCGGTACCACCAGTTCGGCGGGTCCGACGAGGTAGCCGACACGGAGGCCGGCCAGACCGTAGGCCTTGGAGAAGGTGCGCAGCGAGACCACGTTGGGCCGCGACATCGCCTCGGCGACGCCGTCCACCGGGTCCTCGGATCGCATGTACTCGTAGTAGGCCTCGTCCAGCGCCACGGTGACCCGTTCGGGGACGCGGTCGAGAAAAGCGAGGAGTTCGGCGCGGGTCACCGCCGGGCCGGTCGGGTTGTTGGGCGTGCAGACGAAGATCAGCCGGGTCCGGTCGGTGACGGTGGCGACGATCGCGTCGAGGTCCAGCGACCCGTCGTCCCGGTTGGGGACCGCGATCGGGACCGCGTGGGCGATGCGGGCGATGATCGGGTACGCCTCGAAGGAGCGCCAGCCGAAGACCACCTCGTCGCCCGGTGCACACACCGCCTGGACCAGTTGCTGGCACAGGGCGACCGAGCCGCAGCCGGCGGTGACGTTCCCGGTGGGCACGTCGAGGAAGTCCGCGAGCCGGTCGACGAGCGCGCCGGCGGTGATGTCCGGGTAGCGATTGGCGCCCGCCGCGGCCTCGGCGATGGCCGCCGCCACGCTCGGCAGCGGGCCCGCGGTGGTCTCGTTGGACGCGAGTTTGACCGCGCCCGGCACGGAGGCGCCCGGAATGTAGGCGGGGATGGCGTCGAGGTCGCTGCGCACGTCGGGGGACATGACTACAGGGTAGGACCACCCCCTGCGGGCCCGGTGTCCGGCCGTTTTGCGCACCGGCCCGGCCTGTGTGTACTGTAATTCCTCGTTGGCTCAGCAGAGCCTCCAGGAGGCGTGCCAGAGCGGCCGAATGGGACTCACTGCTAATGAGTTGTCCTCCTCAAAGGGGACCGGAGGTTCAAATCCTCTCGCCTCCGCCATGCCGGGGATCCGGGTGACCGGATAGCTGGCACGACAGAAGAATATTGCGCCCGTAGCTCAATGGATAGAGCACTTGACTACGGATCAAGAGGTTAGGGGTTCGAGTCCCTTCGGGCGCACAGAAGGAACGCCCCCGTCCACGCGGACGGGGGCGTTCGCCATTTCCGGCCTGCGGTGTTCACGCGGCGTTCGCGGCCCCCCGCCGGTATGCGCGCAGGGTCTCGATCTGATCCCAGACCACGATCACCCAGATCGTGGCGATGATGCTCCAGCGGATCGCGGTGGTCGCCGTGCCGCCGTCGTCCGGGACGAGATCGGGGTGGATCACCGAGTCGTGGCTCAGCACCAGGACCGTGAGGAAGACGCCGAAGACAACGTCGACCACCACGTCGATGCCGAGCCGCGCCGGTGACCTGCCCGGCCTCACCAGGCGCCACACCTGGACGAGCGCCAGCGCTCCGATCAGCAGCACGTACCCCGTGAACCACCTGGTGGGGATGGCGGGGTTCACGAGCGGTTCGCCGCCGTTGAGATGGCCGATGTACAGGAACGTCGACGGGACGAACGGCACCGCGACCAGGATGGCCAGCATCACCAGCGACACGACCGCGTCGACGCGGGTGTCCGCCCCGCCACGGGGCCCGTCGAGGTGCGCCGGGTCCCAGGTGGGGGTCAGGGTCAACGGACTGCGTTCGCCCTCCGGGGTCGTCCGCTCGATGATCACCACCACGAGCGTCCAGGCCGCGAAGGCCCACAGCAGGGCGGCGGCGACGGAGCTGACGAGTTGGCCGATGAGGTCGCCGAGCTCCGGCTCCGCGGTGGTCGAGACGTAGAGGATGCTGCCGGCCAGGGCGGCGATGACACCCACGACGGGCAGGAGCCACCGCAGTACCCGAGCCCAGACCGGGTAGACCTCCGGCCCCACGAGGTACTGGCGGGCGCCGGCATAGCGGCGAGCGAGTTCGGCCGGGTCGCCCAGTCGCACCAGGACGGCGCGCTCGGCGGAATCGCGGTCGGCGGTCCCGGCCGGCTCGGTCCCGCTGGCGTCGTTCACGGCGTCGGGTTCGGCGGCGACCATGTCGGCGATGGTCGCGGCGATCTCCGAGGAGATGTCGCCACGCTGGTCTTCGGGGAGGTGGCGGACCACCTCGGAGATGTAGCGATCGGTCAGTGTGGACATCACGCGTCCGCCTTCCGCAGATCGGTGTAGCCGGCACCCAATGCCAGCCACTCGGCGTGCAGGCGCTCGGCGGTCTCGGTGCCGAGCGCGGTGGTCTCGTAGTACTTGCGGGGCCTGGGCTCCTCGGTCCGCCACGTCGAGGTGAGCAAGCCCTGTCCCTCGAGGCGGCGCAGCAACGGGTAGAGGGTGTTGGCCTCGGTGGCGATTCCCGCCTCGGCCAGCGTGGTGAGCAGGGCGTACCCGTACCTGGGCGTCCGGCAGGCCAGCAAACTCGCCAGGACGACCGACCCGCGCCGGAGCTCCTGCAGGTGGGTGCCCAGTGCCGCGTCCGCGTCGTCGCCCATGCGGCACACGTTAGTGTGTGGCACACACTATGTAAATGGCGCACAGCCTCGGCGCGGGCCCTCTCGCTCCACCCGCTGCACCGCGACACTCCGCCATCGACCGGCCCTGACCGGCCCTGACCTGCGGTGCCCTGAAGACGGTGTGCAGGGCACCGCAGGTCGGGAGGCCGCGGCCCGGCGCACTGCCGGGTTGCGGGACTGCGTGGGGTCTCGCGGTCGACGCGTCAGGAAGCCGGCGAGGCTTTGGTTTTCTTGACCCGCACCCGCTGGTAGGGGGCAGCGACGGACTCGCCGATCGCCTGCGCGATGAGGTCCTCGGCGGTCCGGTTCTTCCGCGCGAGTGTGGCGACGAGCTTGGTGAACCGGGCCCCGCGGGCGAACTCCTTGGCGCTGCGGTCCTCCACGGCGAAGAACAGCTTGGCCTTGTCGGGGAGTAGCGACAGCACGCCGTTGAGGATCTGGCGGGTGACCCACCTGGCCACCGGGCCCTTCGCGTCCGGGTGTCGGAGCGAGTGGCCGGCCATCGCGGCGAAGATGGTCAACGCCTTGGTGTCGAGGCCCTCGGTGACGTACTGGTCGACCGCTGCGAAGGTCTCGAGGTGCGGGCCGGGGACGTGCAGTTTGTCCGCGCCGATGTGCGACTCCATCACCAGGCGGTCCGCGTCCGCGGCGCTCAGGCCGGGGCCGAACTCCTGGTAGCCCCGAACGGCCGACCAGATGTACGTCCACCACGTCCACCGCATCCATTCCGGCTGCTTGGCCTCCTCCGCCTCTCCGGTCTCCGGGTTGGTCCAGGTCGCCATCTCGTGGAGGTGGTCGACGCGCTTGGTCGCCGCGTCCGCGTGGGCGGTGTCGGCGAAGACCGAGTCCCGCAGGTAGGCGGCCGTGCGGTCGAACCGGGCGGCCATCTCGTCGGCGCCCTCGCTGGTCAGCGAGACCCGATCGAAGTGGGTCATCATGCCCGGTTCGAGCATCTGGAGGAAGAGCGCGTTCTTGGCGCCGAGCCCCGAGGCCGGGTCCGAGAACACCCGCCAGGAGATGCTGTCGGGGCCGTAGTGGCCGTCGTCGGAGCGAGGGGCGTCGGAGAGCCGCAAGGGCACGCGGGTGTCGGTCATGGAGTCACCTTCGGGTTCGGTGGATCGGGGGGGAATGGTCGGTGAGAGCCCGACCGACACCGTCGATAATAAGTCCTTCATACTTCGTGCCGGCGCAGACGGTGAGGAAGGTCCGCGACCGCGCGCCGCGAAACGGCTGTCTCGAGGGGGCCTCGCCCGACGAACACCGCCCAGAGGGCGCACCCGGCCGTCACCCCGAGAGTCATCGGCCAGAACGGGTCCAGGGCGCGGAAGTCGCCCATCGGGTCGAACTGTCGGCCCTCGGCGCGCGCGATGGCGATCCACGCCGCCCAGACGAGGAGATGTGCGGTGTACGCGGTCAGGGGCATCGCGCCCAGCACCCGTACCGGCCGGAACAGCCACCGCAGCCGCGTCCCGCCGATAAGGATGCACACCCCGATGACCGCGAGTGCGAATCCCATGGACCCGACCGCCTCCCCCACGCCCGACGAGTGGGGCCCGTCCCGGAGCCGCGACAGAAACCACAGTCCGACCTCTGACCGCGCGCCGTCGTCGCTCGAGGAGGCGGTGGCGGCCCCACGAACACCCGGCTCGAGGCCGGGACGGTGATCGTCGACGCGGAGGGGTGAGCGCGGAGGAGTGAGCGCGGAGGGGTGAACGGCCACGGGCCGGGGGTGGGACGCGAGAGTACGACGACGACGAGGTCGGCCGCTTCGTAGGCTGTGCCGATGGCTCAGCCCGCGCGAGAGGCGCTCCGCCGCAACGCCGGCCATCTGGCGTCGGTGGCCCTGGTGCTCATGTGGAGCTCGGGCTATGTCGGCGCGGAACTCGGGATCCGGGCCGACGGGACCCCGCTGCAGCTGCTGGGCTGGCGGTTCTCGATCCTCGGCGTGCTGTTGGTGACCGTCTGCCTCGTGCTGGGGGTGCGGTTGAACGATCGCGCGGCGTGGACGCGGCAGGCGGTGTTGGGCCTGTTCAGTCAGGCGTTCTTCCTGTTCATGATCTTCGAGGGGGTCTCCCGGGGCGTCGACGGCGGCACCGCGGCGCTCATCGCCGCGCTCCAGCCACTGCTGGTGGCGACGGTGGCGGGCAGGGTCCTCGGCGAGCGCACGACGGCCGGCATGTGGGTCGGCATGGTGCTGGGGATGGCGGGCGTCGTGGTGGTGGTCTCCGGCGGTCTCGACGCGGGCGCCGCCCCGTGGTGGGCGTACCTGTTCCCGGCGGCGGGCATGCTCAGTCTGGCCACGGGCACGGTTCTCACGCAGCGGCTGCGGCCCTCCGAGACGCTGCTGCAGTCGATCACCATGCAGTCCGTCGTCGCGGGGGTCACCCTGATGTCCGCGGCTCTGGTGACCGGCCAGGCGGCGCCCGTGGCCGAACCCGACTTCTGGGCGGCGGTGGCCTGGCTGGTGTTCCTGTCCACCCTGTGTGGGTACGTCCTCTTCGTCTTTGTCACCCGCACCCGTGGCGCCACCGTCGCGAGCGTGCTGCTCTACCTCACCCCGCCCACGACCATGGTCTGGGTGTGGCTCATGTTCGGTGTCCCGATCACCCTCCCGGCCGTGGTCGGCATGGCGATCAGTGCGGTCGGCGTGACCCTGGTGCTGCGGTCGCGGGCGGCGCGGGACGCCTCAGCGCGCGCGCCGGAAGAGCGCGGCCGGGCGACCGCGTAGGGCCGTGGACAGCGCCACCTCGCCGTCGTCGTCCAGGACGGGTTCCAGGTGCGGTCGCATCCGGCGCGCGAAGTTGTCCTTGTGCAGTTCCTCGCCGATCACGGCCTCGTGCACGCGACGTAGTTGGAGCAGCGTGAACGGTTCGGCCAGGAAGCCGTCGGGGTCGGGGCCCACGTCGACGTAGCGCAGGCGGATCTCGTAGAGCTCGCGGACGTCGCGGATCGCGGCGTCGACGATCGCGTCGTGGTCGAACAGTAGCGACTCGATGCCGTCGAGTCGGCCGTCCGCGGTGACGCGGGTGAGTTCGCCGTTCGCTCCGGCCAGCGCGGACTCGGGCAGGGGGAGCGCGTGGGCGGCGGAGACGGCCCACGTCCGCTCGTCCCGCCCCGGGTCGTCGAAGAGCCGCAGCAGGCGCGGACGGATGGTCCCGTGTGGCGCGATCCGGACCTTCTCGCGGAGTACGTGGTCCGCGGTCTCGGCGACGGTCGTCCGCTCGCGCAGGAACGCGCCCGGGAGCGCGCGACCGTCCGGATTCCGGCGTGATTGCGTGAATACCCGCAGCTCGGGGTCGGTGCCGCCGGCCCCTGTCACGGTGAGGATCGCCAGGTCCACGGCCACGGCGGGCCGGGGGAACTTATCGAGATCGGACATGGCCTTCACTTTAGCGCGATTGGCGTGCTAATGTTTAGCGCGCCTGGAGTGCTAAAGGAGTGGAGGGGTCATGGGAAGTCGACGAGACGACGGCATGGACGGGGTCGGCGGCGAGGCCACCGAGTGCGCATGGGGCGTGTTCCTGGACACGCTGATCCTGCGGATCGGCGCTGTCGGGGACGGTGACGCGCTGGCGCTGGTGGCCCCGCCCGGGCCGGAGGGGTGGAGCCAGCAGCTCGTCGTCCGGTCGGACCGCGGTCGGGGATTCATGTGGGTCACCCGCGGGATCGCCGGCAGCACGGCGGCCGAGGAGGTAGTGGCCAGCGCCGGCGCCGACGGGGCGTTCGCACTGGCGGACGCGATCGTCCGCGTGGCGCGCGAGGACCTGCGGTTGCCGCACCCCCAGCTGTTCACGGCCCGCGCGAGCGGACACGGAGCAGCCGAGTTGGCGGAGTCCCTGGGGCTCGCGGACGCGGACGCGCCGGGTGGGCCGGACGGCCGTACGGACGGTGGGGTCCGCGGCGGTCCGGACGCGCTGCGTCCGGTGGTGGTGGAGGCCGTGGGGAGGATGTTCGGGCAGGAGCCGGGCGTCGACGACGACGGCGACGTGTATTTCACCGTCGCCGGCACCACGGTATTCGTCATCTTCAGCCCCGACGGCGGGCTGGTCCAGGCCTGGGCGCTCGTGGTCCGCGGGGTGTACAGCCGTCGCACCACCGCGGTCGAGGTGGATCTGCTCGGGCAGCAAGGGGATGTGGAGCACCTGGTACCTCAGCGGGCGCGACGTGTTCCAGCGGATCACCCTCCCCGCGCGCCCGCTCTCGGCGGACAACATCGAGGGCATGCTCCGCGCGTTCGCGAAGGACCTCGAACAGAACCGGGATGAGCTGGCGTACCGGCTCGGAGGGAAGGTGGCGTGATGACGGGCAGTGGAGACCGGGGGTGGGACGACCGGGTCGCCGGGGTGATGCTCGGTACCGCCGTGGGGGACGCCCTCGGCGCCGGATACGAGTACGGCTCCGCGCGGCTCGGTCCCGAGGGGCCGCGGATGATCGGCGGCGGACTGGGCGGGTTCGCGCCCGGACAGTGGACCGACGACACGTCCATGGCGTGGTGCGTGCTCGACGTGGCCGCCAGGGGTGGGGGCCTGCTCACGGACGAGGCGCTCTCGGAGGTCACCCGCAACTTCGGGCGGTGGTACGACTCCGGCCCGCCGGACATCGGCAACCAGACCGCCGCGGTCCTGCGGGCCGCGGGGCCCGCGCCGACGGCCGCCGCCGCGCGGGAGGCGGCCGAGGAGCACTTCAGGCGGAGTCACCACTCCGCGGGCAACGGTTCCCTCATGCGCACCGCACCCGTCGCCCTGGCCCACCTCGGCGACACCGGGGCGATCGTCCGGGCAGCCACGGCCGTGAGCGACCTGACCCACTCCGACCCGCGCACCGCCCAGGCGTGCGTCCTGTGGTCGTCGGCCATCGACCGCGCCGTGCGGGAGCAGGTTCTGGACCTCCGCGGCGGACTGGCGCACCTCGACGGGCCGGACCGGGAGTACTGGGAGGCCTGCATCGACGAGGCCGAACAGCGGCCGCCCGAACGGTTCCGCCGCAACGGCTGGGTGGTGGCCGCGCTGCAGGCCGCGTGGTCGGCGATCCACCACACGCCGATCCCCGCCGCCTATCCCGGGCGGCACCTCGCCGACACACTGGTCACGGCGATCGGGATCGGAGGCGACACCGATACGGTCGCCGCCATCGCCGGGGGCCTGCTGGGCGCGCGCTGGGGTGCGTCGGCCGTGCCGGCGCAGTGGCGGGACATCTGCCACGGCTACCCGGGTATCGGGTCACGCGAACTCGAGCGGCTATCGATCGACGCCTGCCTTCCACGCGCGTAGTTGCTCGGCCGCTGCCAGGAGCGCTTTCGCGAACTCCTCGGTCTGGTCTGGATCCATGTTCTCGGACGGATCCTGGATATGAACCCGTCCCTCCCGGCCCCGCGCGCTGACGGACCAGCGTGTGGCCCCCGGGGATCGGGGGTCGCTCGGGGACCAGATCCTGCGAGGCCCCAGGCGGTACCTGTGGTAGGCCGCCAATGCCTCAGCCCGGGTCTGGCCCGGTTCCAGCCGGAAGACGCGGATGAACGTGCCCTCGAGGACCCCGCCGGCCAGACCGCACCGGGGGCAGGACAGTGTTCCCTTGAGGGAGATCGGCTCCCACGCAGTGACCGCGCTGGTATCGACGTCCACGACCTCGCCACACCACGCTGTGGTCTCCTCGGTCTCGGCCGACTGGTGGTGCCAAGAGAGGGTGCCGCCCTCGGAGATGAAGTGCATCGGGGTTCCGCCCTCGACGCCGATGATGTTCTCACTCATGCCTGCTCCGTCCGGGCCCGTAGCTCATTCTGATCTATCGGCCCGGCGGGCGGAGTCGTTAGTCCGGGACGGCGCTCCGTGTCGAGGTGTCAGGGGAGAGGGGCATGGACGCTGGCAACGGAGCGGTAGATGATTCAGGGGTGAACCCCCAGCAGTCCGACCTGCAGCGCGCCCTCGCCGACCTCGACGCCCGTCTCGGACGCATCACCGCAGAGGTCGGGGAGGTCCGGGCCGGGTTGTCGGCACTCGCCCGACAGTCCGGTCCGGCGGTGGGCGGACAGTCGCCGGGGGAGTCGCCGGCGGAGTCGCCGTGGCGTGCGGGCGCGCCGCCTCAGGGGACGCCGCACCCGGTGACGCCGGCCCCGTCTGGCGCCCCGGCCCCGGCTGGCGCTCCCTCGCAGCCTGTCCCCGCCCCGGCACGTCCGGGCGGGCCCTGGCGGCCACCCGGACAGGACGACCCCGCGGGGCGGTACGGGCCGCCGCCCGCGCACCCCGACCGGCCGTGGCAACAGGCCGACCGGCCGTGGCGGCAACCGTGGGATGCGGCGCCGCGCCAGTCGCCGCGGCGGAGGCCGCGCATCACGGCCGCCACTGTCATCGCCGCGATCGGCGGGTCGGTCATGCTCGCCGGCATCGCGTTCCTACTGGTCGTGGCCATCCAGGCGGGGTTGTTCCCGCCGCTCGCGCGGGTCGTCGCCGCCGCGGTCCTGGCGGTGGTGCTCGTCGGCCTCGGCCTGCGACTGCAGTCCCGCCACGAATCCGCCACCACCGACCCCACGGCCCACACCGACCCCCGGGCCGCCTCCGACCCTGACGGCACCCCGGTCAACCCCGGCGCACTGGCCCTGGTCGGCACGGGCCTGGCAGCGGCGATGCTCGACGTCATCGCCAGCACCACGCTCTACCTGTGGATCCCCGTCCCGGCCGCGTACATGTTCGTGGGCGGGCTCGCCCTGGGGGGGATGGCACTCGCGGGGCGCTGGTCCTCCGGACTGCTGGCCTGCCTGGTCTCGGCCGGCACCATGATCCTGGCACCCCTCATCTCCACCGGCGTCGAACTGCCGATCTTCGTCGCGATCGTCGGCATCGCCACCGCGATACTCGCCGCCGAACTCGGGGCGGCCGTCCGCGTGGTGTGGTCCGTCCTGCCCGGGTTCCTGCTGGCCGGCTACCTCTCGCAGGCCGCACTCCACAGCCGCGGCGAACAGATCGCACTCATCGCGACAGCGCTCGTCTTCGCCGCAGTGGGCGTCGGGGTGGCCTGGTTCGACACCGCCCGCCGCCGCCCGGCACTCGAGAATGCCGCCCTCGTCGTCGTCCCCACCGCCCTGCCCCTCGCCCTCCTGCCGGCCACCCACCTCCTCCGGCCCGGCTGGCCCGTCGGGTTGGCCCTCGCCGCCGCCTACCTCGCCGTCGCGGTTCTCGCCGGCCGTACCGGCCGCGACAGGGCGCACGTGCTGCTGGCCGCGGTCACGGGGTTCGTCGGGAGCGCGTTGCTGCTGCTGACGTGGGTCGAACTGGGAGGGCGCGAGCTCACCGGCTTCGCGCTGACCCTGAGCGCCCTGGCCTACGTCGTGGCCGCCGGCCTGTGGGGACGACGCTGGGTGGACCTGGTGGCCGCGGCCGCCTCCGTGATCGCCGTGCTCGTCTACGCGGCCGTCAACCACCCGCACCTCGCGCTGAGCGACCGGCTCGCGGTCCGCGAGTTCACCTACTGGGACGTGATCTCCGCGTTCGCCATCACGGCGCTGGCGGTCGCCGTGACGTGGTGGGCGCGCCGCCGCCTGCCCCGCGAGTCGACGCGCGTGATGATGGTGGGCGCCGTCGTGGCCCTGGCGGCCTTCTCGGTGATGGTGGTCGCGGCGGGCGTCGTGATCGGTGACCTCACCGGGGTGGCGCGGAACGGGTTCCTCGCCGCACACCTGGTGGTGACGGTGCTGTGGATCTGCTGCGCGGCCTGGCTCGTCCTCACCGCGAACCCGCGGATCGCCGATGCGCGTCGACTCGGGTTCGTCCTGGGCTCCCTCGCGCTGGCGAAGCTGCTCCTGCTCGACCTGGCCACCCTGCCGGGACTGTTCCGTGTGCTGTCGTTCATCGCCGTCGGCGCGGTGATGCTCGCGGTGGCCGTCCGCTACCGCAGGGAGACCGAGCCGTCGGGCAGCGGATCGCCGACGTAGACGCGGAACGCGCGCGGCTGGGCGCCGGACATCAGTACCTCGACCTCCGGATGGTCGACCTCGTCCGGATCGTCCGACGGCAGGCTCCACACCACCTCGCCGGCGTCGGTCAACTCGCGCAGTGCCTGGCGCGTGGCGCGGACCCACGTCACGTGGCGCAGGGCGGGCTCGTCACGCAGGAGGTGGTCGGCCAGGCCCTCGCGGTCGCGCAGGTCGACCATGAGACGCTCGCCGTCCGGGGCCTCGTAGGAGGTGCAGACGTGGTTGATCAGAACGGACAATGGCCACGACGGCCCGGAACCGAGCAGATCGATGATGATCATGCGCGCATCGCCGACCTGACAGGCCGTCGGTGTGGTGAGGACCTGGAGCCGGTCGGCGACGTCCTCGGTGATCTCGATGAGCTGAACGGTCATGATGAACCCCTGTCGGACGGAGACGGTCGACAAGAGGGATCGCGGCGCGGCCCCGAACCGTCCCGACTGTGACGTAGATCATATCGTAAACACGTGCGGGGCGGGTCTCGGCGGGATGACGATCTCGCCGAGCCGTCCGGCCGGATCGCCACCGAGGAGTCGACGGACTGGTTAGGGTCGGGCGTGTGACCACCTCACAGACCGGACGTGCAGCCTCCCCGGGCGGGCAGGACGACGCCTTCTCGCTGTCCTACGACGGGTTCGACCCCGGTGAGGAGGGCCTGCGCGAGACCCTCACCTCGACCGGCAACGGGTACATGTCCACCCGCGGCACCGCCGAATGGGAGGAGAACGACGGGGTCCACTACCCGGGCACCTACGTGCACGGCCTCTACAACCGCGCGACCACCATGCTCGGCGGCGTGCCGGTGCACAACGAGGACCTGGTCAACCTCCCCAACTGGCTGCCGCTCAAGCTGCGCATCGGCGGCGCCGAGGTACTACGGCTCTCGGAGGTGCAGATCCTCGAGTACCGCCACCGGGTGGACCTGCACTCGGCGCTGATGACCCGCCAGATCCGCTTCCGTGACCGGGAGGGACGGGAAACCGAGCTGGTGAGCCGACGGTTCGCGTCGATGGCCAGCATGCACCACGCCTACCTCGAGTGGACGATCACGCCGCTGAACTGGTCCGGCCAGGCGGAGATCGTGAGCGCGCTCGACGGGCGCGTCACCAACGACGGGGTGCCCCGCTACCGGCAACTCGAGAGCGATCACCTCCGGCCGGGCAGCACGGTGTTCCCGCAGCCCGAGGTGATGGCGCTCAAGGTGCGTACCCGGCAGTCCGAGGTGAACGTCGGCGTCGCGGCACGCACCCTCGTCTCGACCGGCGGCCGGGAACGCGAGGTGCCCCGCTCCGACTTCCGGACGGCGGACTACATCCAGCAGACCCTCCACGTGGAACTGGAGCGCGACGTCCCCACGACGATCGAGAAATCGGTGGCCCTGTTCACCTCTCGTGACCCGGCCACGGGGGACACGCTCCTGCGCGCGTCCCGGTCGGCGTCGCGCTCGCGACCGTTCGACGCGGCGTACGCGCACCACCGCGAGTCGTGGGAGCGGCTGTGGCAGGCGTGCGACCTGCACGTGTTCGGCGACGACGAGGCCCAGCACCTGCTGCGGGTGCACATCAGCCACATCCTGCAGACGTGCTCGCACAACACCTCCGACCTCGACGCCGGCGTGCCCGCCCGCGGGATCAACGGCGAGGCCTATCGGGGCCACGTGTTCTGGGACGAGCTGTTCGTCTTCCCGTTCCTGACCTTCCGGCTCCCGGCCGTGACCCGCAGCCTGCTCATGTACCGCTACCGGAGGCAGTCCGAGGCGCGGGTGGCGGCGGCGTCGGCCGGCTACGAGGGGTTCATGTTCCCGTGGCAGAGCGGATCGCTCGGCACGGAGCAGACCCAGGAACTCCACCTCAACCCGATGTCCGGGCGGTGGGACATCGACCTGTCGCACAACCAACGCCACGTCAGCGCCGCGATCTTCTACAACGTCTGGCAGTACGTCACCCTCACCGAGGACACGATGTTCCTCGAGTTCCGGGGCGCGGAGATGATGCTCGGCATCGCGCGGTTCTGGTCATCCATCGCGCACTACTCGCCCGAGCGGCAGCGCTACGAGATCCACGGCGTGATGGGGCCGGACGAGTACCACGAGAAGTACCCGGGCGCGTCCGAGGGCGGAGTGCGCAACAACGCCTACACCAACGTCTTCGTGGCGTGGATCTGCGACATCGCCGCCCACCTGCTCGACCTGCTGCCGGCGCCCCAGGCGGGTGCCGTCCGCGCCCGGCTCGAACTGCGCGACGAGGAGATCGCCCGGTGGAAGGACATGAGCCGAAAGATGTTCGTCCCGTTCCACGACGGGATCATCAGCCAGTTCGAGGGCTACGAGGAGCTGGAGGAGCTGGACTGGGAGGGATACCGGGCCAGGTACGGCAACATCCAGCGGCTCGACCGGATCCTCAAGGCCGAGGGCGACACCCCGGACCGGTACAAGCTGGCCAAGCAGGCCGACGCGGTGATGCTGTTCTTCCTCTTCAGTGACGACGAGCTGCGACGGGTGTTCGGGCGTCTCGGGTACGAGTTCCCCGACGACGCCGCGCGGCGCACCATCGAGTACTACGACCGCCGCACCTCCCACGGGTCGACCCTGTCGTACATCACCCACGCGGGCGTCCTCGCACGCTTCGACCCGGACAGTTCCTGGGAACGGTTCAAGGTCGCGCTGGGCAGCGACGTGCACGACATCCAGGGCGGGACGACCCGCGAGGGCATCCACATGGGGGTCATGTCCGGCACGGTCGACCTCGTGCAGCGCTTCTACGCCGGGATGCGGGTCGAGGGCGGGATGCTGCAGTTCGACCCGAATCTGCCCGGAGGAATCGACGGGGTCTCGTTCAACATGACCTACCTGCGCTCGCCGCTCACGGTGACGGTGATGCGGGACGAGGTGGTGATACGTCACCGCGACGGCGTGATCGACGAGACCCCGGTGTGCGTGTGTGTGCGTGGGGAGCAGCGGATGGTCGAGGTGGGCGGCGAGGAGAGGTTCAGCCTGGAGTGACGCCCGGATCGGCGCGGCGCGCCGCCGCGTGGGCGTGCCGCCGCGCGGCCCGCGCCCGGCGCCGCTCCTCGCGGCGCTGGTGCTCGTGCACCACCTCCGCCTCGTGGTCGTACGGGCTGCCGCGGAACCGACGCAGTGCGTAGACGAGCAGCGCCAGCCCGACGAGGCCCGAGAAGATGAGGGTGCCGCCGGTGCCCCAGCCGCCGATCAGCCAGAGGTCGGCCGACAGCGGCCACCAGGTCGGCACCGTCGAGCCGATCCCCCAGAAGATCCCCAGGCCGATCAGCCAGGCCACGCCGAGCAGTGACCCGGCGATCTTGGGCCACGACTGGACCCCGCGGGAGGCGCCCTCCATGGCGACGCGCTTGATCGACAGCAGTCGCCGGTCGAACCACTCGTACTGCCGCGAGAGCACCACCGTCCCGGCGAACAGCATGAGGAGCCCGGGACCCGGGAGGAACAGTGCGGCGATGCCGAGAACGATGAGCGTCCACCCGATGATCTCGAGCGCGAGGCGTCTCACCGCCACGTAGCCGAGTCTCTTCACCGGACCATGGTTACAGAGTCCGCGCCTCCGATGCAGGCGATCCCCCCGCGTCCCGGGCCCGAACAGCGGAGGCGCCCCACGGCTCAGGCCACACTGGTCCCGAGCAGCAGGCCGATCCCGTAGGTCACCGTCATGGCCGCGACGCCCCCGATCACGAGCCGGCGCACGGCCGGGCGGGGATCCGCGTCCCCGAGTCGGGCGGAGACGTACCCGGCGAGGATCAACCCCACCACCGTGAGGACGCCGATCAACGGAACCCTCAGCGTGGCCGGGGCGAGGACGGCGAGCAGGGGGATGACGGCACCGAGCGCGAAGGAGATCGCGGACGAGATCGAGGCGCTGACCGGGTTGGTCAACGACTCGGCGTCGATGCCCAGTTCCGCATCGAGGTGGGCCGCCAGGGGATCGTCGGCGTGCAGCTCCTCCGCCACCCGCCGGGCGGTCTCCTCGCTGAGCCCCTTGGCCGTGTACAGGCCCACGAGCTCGTCGAACTCCGCTTCGGGTGCCTCCTCGAGCTCGCGGGTCTCCTTCTCGATGAGCGCCTTCTCGGTGTCGCGTTGCGTGCTCACGGACACGTACTCGCCGATGGCCATCGAGCTCGCGCCCGCGACCAGCCCCGCCATGCCGGCGACGAGGATCGCCGGGCGATCCGTGGTGGCGGCGGCGACGCCCAGGACGAGGCCCGCGGTCGAGAGCAGTCCGTCATTGGCACCCAGGACCGCGGCACGCAGCCAGTTGAGTTTGCTGCCGACCGATGAATCGTGGGGTTCCACCGTGCTGTGTGGTGCCGGACCGGGGACGCTCATGCCCCTACGGTAGGACTCCCCGGAGTCGCCGACAAGCCTCGAAAGGCTATCCTTACCAGCGTTTTTTCTACAGCGCTGGACGGTCCGCCGGCTCAGGCGGGGACCGCGGAGCGGAACTCGCGGGCGGCCCGGGCGCCGGCGTCGAGGTCGACCTCGGGCCAGCCGTCGGGGGCGTGGAGCACCGCGCCGAGCTCGACGGCGGTGAGGGCGGACCCGGCGGTGAGCAGTGCCTCCACGGCATCGGGGTCGGGGGCGTCGAGCAGGGTGTCGTCGGCCAGCTCGTCGACGATGTCGCGCAGGGCGGCCCGCGTCACCGGGAACAGTTCGGGGTCGAAGCCGTCGTCGGCGGGTTGGTCCAGTCGCCACCACCGTGACCCGTCCCACCCGTACAGGAAGCCCAGGCACGCGTCGTGGGTGCGGGCGTGTTCGACGCCGCGGCGCCACCACCCGGGGGCGTCGCCCACCAGGTCGGTGCCCGCCTCGCCGGCGGTGCCGCTGCCCTCGGTGAGCGAGAACTCGTGGTGCCAGCCGGCGAGGAGTGCGCGCCCGGGCCCCGGTCGCAGCAACGCCATCCAGATCCCCTCGTCCGCCGACCAGTGCAGGGCGCCGGTGGCGGGTGCGTGGTGGTCGAGGCCCACCGCCGCGCGGACGGCGGCGTCCACGGCGAGGAGGGAGGCGATGTCGTCGGGCGTCGAGTCCAGGTCCACGGGGAGCACGGCCATGTGGTCCACGCTAGACCGGATCGACGACGACGAGGTGGCGATACCGGTGAACGTCCGGCCACCCGCGGGTGACGCAGGGGTGCGCGGGCGGGCGCCGGGCATCACCGATCCCGCTGCGGCGGGGGCGTGCCGACTCGTACGGTGAGCGCATGCGCAGCGAGGCGACACACGGTCACGCGGGCCCCGGCCCGGCACACGGTCACGCGGGCCCCGGCCCGGCTCACGGTCACGCGGGCCCCGGCCCGACCACGCAGGCTGGGATCGGGCGGGACGGGCTCCCGCCCGGCCCCCGGCTCCCGCGGATCCTGCAGGCGGTGCTCGCCCTGTCGGCTCCCGCCGTCGTCTTCCCGGCGGCGGCCCGGCGCTACGGGGTGCCGTTCACGCTCGATCTGATGCCCGCCGGGCGCAAGGTCGTCGCGGTGTCCGAGCCCGAGCAGATCAAGGACGTGTTCGCCGGCTCGCCGTCGGTCTTCCACGCCGGCAAGGGCAACGACCTGCTCCGCCCCCTCCTCGGCGAGCACTCGCTGCTCCTCCAGGACGGTGACGAGCACGCGCGCGCCCGGCGGCTGCTGGCGCCGGCGTTCGGGCGGCGCGAGATCGACGGCTACCGCACGCTCGTCGAGGATGTCACCCGCGAACAGCTGGACCACTGGCCGCGGTCGGGCCGCGTCCGCGCCCACGTGCTGCTCAACCAGCTGACGCTCGAGGTGATCCTGCGGGTGGTCTTCGGGGTGACGGACTCGGCGCGCCTGGACCGGATGCGGCCGATCGTCGCCCGGGCGGTCGATGCCGGCCCGGTGGTGATGATCGGCCTGGGGATCCCCGCGCTGCGCCGGCGGTGGCCGTGGAGCCGGGAGGTGCGGGACCTGGAGACCATCCACGAGTTCCTCGGTGAGGAGATCTCCGCGGCCCGCCTGGACCCGGCCCTGTCCGAGCGGCGGGACCTCCTGGCGCTGCTGGTCCGCGCCTCGGCGGCCGACGCGCAGGGACTGTCGGACCAGGAGCTGCGCGATCAGCTCATGACCCTCGTGGCGGCCGGGCACGAGACCACGGCCACCGCGATGGCGTGGTCGATGCTGGAACTGGCCCGCCACCCGGACGTCCAGGACCGGTGTGTGGCCGAGATCGCCGAGGGCGGGTCGGAGTACCTCGACGCCGTGCTCAAGGAGGTCCTGCGGTTGCATCCGGTGGTGCCGATGGTGATGCGGGAGCTGCAGGAGCCGGCCACCGTCGGCGGGCGGACCTACCCGCGGGGAGTGACGATCTCGCCGTCGATCGTCCTGGCCCACCGCTCCGCGGCCACCTACGCCGGACCCCGTGACTTCGACCCGGGGAGGTTCCTCGGCGAGGTGCCCACGCCGACCGAGTGGCTGCCCTTCGGCGGGGGCGCACGCCGCTGCATCGGGGCGTCGTTCGCGATGATGGAGGGCCAGGTCATCCTGCGCCAGTTGCTGGAGCGGTACCGCCTGGAGCCGGTGGGCAGCGGTCGCGAGTGGCCGCGGTCCCGCAACGTCACCCTGTACCCGTGGCGCCGCGCGCGGGTGGACCTGCGGCGGCGCTGAGCCCGTCCTGCGGGCCTGCGGGCCCGCAGCGCTCCGTGGGCCCTCAGTTCCTCCTCAGGGCCGCCCGGGGGCCGGATCCGCCTGTGTGACGGGTGGTGGGCAGGAGGTTAACGGGACTCAGATGTGCGTTTTGGTGGGGATTTTCCTACCGTGGAGGCTGTGAACGCTTCTGAGACGTCCTCGCCGCAGGCCGAAGCGCACCGCGCCTCGGTCACCCGTATGTACACGTGGATATCCGAGAACGGCAGACTGATCGAGCAGGTCAGGGTCGTCCCCAAGGGTGATTCCACCCGCGCCCGCGGTCGGATCGTCGCCGCCGCCGGCGCGGACAACCCCGCCTTCACCGTGGAGTACGAGGCTCAACTCGGCGCCGACACGACCCTGCGCCGGGTGTGGCTGACCCTCACCACGGAGGAGTACGAGCGCACGATCGACCTGGTCTGCGACGACGAGGGGGCCTGGCTGCTCGAGGACTCCTCCGGCACCCGCTCCCGCGTGGGCGGCGACGGCGTTGTGGACGTGGACATTACCTACAGCGTCTTCTTCGCCAGCGTCATGATCCGTCGCCTGGGTCTGCACGCACAGCCGGGTTCCGAGGACGTGCGGGTGTTGTCGGTGGATTCCCTGACTCTCGACGTCACCGAGGACACGGTCACCCTCTCCAGCGACGACGAGCAGGTCCACGGCATCACCGCCACCGCGTCGACCAGCGCGACGGTCGACGCCGACGGCGTGATCATCGACGTGCCGGGGCTCAGCCGAAGGGCCTGAACGGCCAGCCGAAGAGCCTGAACGGCCAGCCGAAGGGCCTGAACGGCCTGCCGCCGGGCCTCTAGAGCCTGTCGGCGAGCCGGACCTCCCTGCCCGCGGCGCCCGCCTCGCGGAGCGCCTCGAGCCACCCGGCCGCCCCCGGCGTGACCTCCGCCGGTCGGCGATCCCCGCCGGTGCGATCGGCCTGCGCGTCCTCGTAGGAGCGCCGCGCGCGGTGGCCGTCGTCGACGAGCGGCCCCAGCGTTCCCCGCTCGGCCAGCGCCGCCCGCGCGGCCCCGAGGTCGGCGAGGCACTCGTCCAGCACGTCCAGCAGCGCGTCCCGGTTGGGTTCGCAGATCGCGCGCACCAGATCGGGCGCGGTCCCGGCGACGCGCGTGCCGTCGCGGAACGACCCCGCCGCCAACGAGAGCGCGAGGTCCCCGCCCCGGCCGCCCGCCAGCGCGAGCGCCTCGGCCAGCACGTGCCCCAGGTGGGAGATCCGGGCGACGGCCGCGTCGTGGTCGGCGGAGGTCGCCGCGACCACCCGTGCGCCGCTGTCCAGCGCGAGCCGCGCCACCCGTCCCCAGGTGTCGGGATCGGCGTCGTCGTCGGCCGCGATGAGCCACGTGGCACCGCGGAACAGGTCGGGGTCGCCTGCGTCCCAGCCGGAGTGGGCGGTGCCGGCCATGGGGTGCCCGCCGACGAACCGCGCCCCCAGTCCGTGACGTCGTACCGCCTCCAGCACGGGGCCCTTGACGCTGATCACGTCGGTGAGGGCGACGGTGGGTGCGTGCTCGGCCACCGCGCCCAGGACCGACTCGAGGGCGGGGAGGGGGACGCCGACGACGACGAGGGCATCCGACTCCGCAGCCCGGCGGAGTGTGGTGGGCAGATCCGTGGTGACGTCGAAACCGGCGGCGGTGGCCGCCTCGGCGCCGGCGGGGGAGCGGTTCCAGCCGAAGGTCCTATCGGGGCCGAGGGCCCGCAGGAGTGAGCCGCCGATCAGGCCGACCCCGAGCACGCACACGTCCGCCGTCACCGTCACCTGACAAGGTTCTCACAGCAGACTACGGTTGAGCCCATGCCCAGCAGCTCCGACCGACTCTCCCGCGACTCCGACGACGACTCGGTCACCGGCATCGCACTCGGGGTGGTCCAGGACGGCGGTTCCTGGCAGGTCACCCGTCTGGACGACGCCGCCCTCACCAGTCTCGACGACGCGGCCCGGCAGGTCCGGTCGCTGCGCGCGGAGGGGCCGTCGTTCGGGTTGGTCGACGTGGACCACGAGTTCTTCGTGATCCTGCGCCCGGGCCCGTCCGGGATGCGACTCATGCTCTCGGACGCGACCGCGTCGCTGGACTACGACCTCGCCGCGGATGTGCTCGACGAGCTCAACGTGGACGTGCCCGACATGACCGACGAGGAGCTCGAGCAGACCGACCCGTGGGGCGAGGGCGACATGGCGATCCTCGACGACATGGGCCTGCCCGCCGGGGTGTTGGAGATCATCGTCTCCGAGACCGACCTGTACGCCGACGAACAGCTGCAGTCGGTGGCCGAGCGGATGGGCTTCGGCGACGAGTTCGAGCGGCACCAGCCCGACTCGTGAGCCCGGCAGGTCCGGCGCATCCCGGATCGGCGCACCCCGAACACCGGGGCTCCGCGCGGGTGGCCGACGAGATGCTGGTGAGGCGCGCCCTGACCGTGGCGGGCGGTACCCCGGCCGAGGACGTGCCCGTCGGCGCGCTGGTGCTGGGCCCCGACGGTCGGGAGTTGGCCGCCGCCACCAATCGGCGGGAGGCCGACGGTGACCCGTTCGCGCACGCCGAGGTGATCGCGCTCCGCGAGGCAGCGCGGGTCCTGGGTGACGGCTGGCGGCTGGAGGACTGCACTCTCGTGGTGACCCTGGAGCCCTGCACGATGTGCGCGGGGGCGGCGGTCGCGGCCCGGGTCGGCCGCATCGTCTTCGGCGCCTGGGAGCCGCGCACCGGGGCGTGCGGGTCGCTGTGGGACGTCGTCCGCGACCGACGTCTGGTCCACCGTCCAGAGGTGCGGGGTGGTGTGCTCGAGGACGAGTGTGCGGCCGTCCTGGAGGGTTTCTTCCGCGCTCGTCGATGACGGCGGCTGTGCCGGGGTCCGCGGCGGGGCGCCCGTCGGTGACCCGATCGTGACCCGCTCGCGGTGGAGGCCGGTCCGGCATCTCCGTACGGTGGGTCGTGAGAGGTGCCGGACCCCGGCGCCGCGATCGAGAGGAGCACCACATGGGAGTGGGAGACAAGTTCTCGAACAAGGCCGAGGAGCTGGGCGGCCGCGCCAAGGAGTCGGCCGGCGCCGCGACGGGAGACCGTGACCTGCAGGCCGAGGGCCAGGCGGACCAGGGTTCAGCCAACGTCAAGCAGGGCGCCGAGAAGCTCAAGGACAAGGCCAACGAGGCCGCGAGCAAGCTCACCGGCAACGACAAGTGAGTTGCAGCAGCTGACTCCTCGCCTCTGGCCTGGCGATTTTCGTCTGGGGCCATGCGTGAAGTAGCCTAATCGGCGGTGGCGTGTCCGAGCGGCCGAAGGTGCAGCACTCGAAATGCTGTGTTGGGTAACCCCCAACCGTGGGTTCAAATCCCACCGCCACCGCCACGGGGAGAGCCCCGGATCTCGAGAGAGGTCCGGGGCTCTCGTCATTCCGCCCCCTCGCCCGTGGCAGCCGTTCCCGCGCCTGGCCGCCCCCTCGGCAGCCGCCCCCGCGCCAGCCGCCCCTGACGATGGCGTCTCGCCTGCCCCGCGGTGGGTGCGAGACGCCATGGCGACGGGCGGCTGTGTGTGGGGCAGGTGCGAGACGCCATGGCGACGGGCGGCTGTGTGTGGGGCAGGTGCGAGACGCCATGCTGGCGGGCGGCTGTGTGTGGGGCAGGAGCGGGCGCAGGCAAGCCCCGCTCTCAGGGGTGACCGGAGGTGCCCTCGGCGAAGTCCGGCAGCGTCACGACCGAGCTCAGGGTCGACAGTGACGCGTCGATCACCGTGGCCTGCGGCAGGCCCGACTCCTCGCCCAGCAACGCCAACTCCTCGGTGCCGGCCAGCCACGCCCGCGTGAGAGCGAGTGCCAGGGGGTCCGGGTCGTGCACCCCGAGGCTGTCGAGGATTCGCAGACTGATCGTGCGGTGCATGCCGTCGACGACCTTCTCCAGCACCGGATCCACCGCGCGGCCCGAACGCAGGACCGCCACGTAGTTGTCCCGCCGCCGCTGGATGTAGCGCACCAACGCCGTGATGATCGCGCGCGTGCTGTCCTCGGCGTGCGCGCCCACCGGGATCTCGGTCAGCGACAGCACGTGGTCGGCCGCTGCACGCACGACCGCCGTGAGGTAATCCAGCTTGGTGGGGAAGTAATGGAAGAGCAGGCTGCGGGACACCCCGGCCCGCTCGGCGACGTCGTCCAGCGACAGGGCATGGAAAGGCACGGTCTCAAGCAAACGGATCCCCAACACGATCAGCTGTGAACGGCGCTCGTGCTTGGAGAGCCTACGGCCACCTGATGTGGTCATCGCCCCACCTCGTCGTCGTACTCTCGGGCGCGCACGTCGCGCCCTCCGACGCCGACGACTACGCCCCCCATGCCGACGTACCTCCCCATCTTAGGGTCACGTCCGCAATCCGCGACCGCCATGCCACGATGGAGTGATGCCGGACAACGCCACGCCCACCACCCGCGCGACCACCTTCGACGTGGGCGAGCGGATGGTCCTCGACGGGACGGCCGGTGGGCGGACGGGTGTCATCCACACGCCGCACGGTGACATCGCCACCCCGGCGTTCATCCCCGTCGGCACCAAGGCCACCGTCAAGACGCTGACCCCCGAGCAGGTTCGCTCCACCGGCGCCCAGGCGGTGCTGGCGAACGCCTACCACCTCTATCTGCAGCCAGGCCACGAGATCGTCGACGCCGCCGGCGGGCTGGGGGAGTTCATGCGCTGGTCCGGGCCCACCTACACCGACTCGGGCGGCTTCCAGGTGATGAGCCTGGGGGTGGGGTTCAAGAAGGTCATCGAGATGTCCGCGGGCGCGGCCGCCAAACCGGACGACGCGGCCACCAACAAGGGGCAGGGCCGGCTCGCGAAGGTCGACGAGGACGGCGTCACCTTCACCTCGCACCTCGACGGGTCCCGGCACCGCTTCTCGCCCGAGGTGGCCATGCGCATCCAGCACTCGCTCGGCGCCGACATCCTGTTCGCGTTCGACGAGCTCACCACGCTGATGAACACGCGGAAGTACCAGGAGAGTTCGGTGGAGCGGACGCGGCGGTGGGCGCAGCGCTGCCTCGACGAGCACGAGCGGCTGTCGCTGGAGCGGGGGCACCGGCCGGGGCAGTCACTGTGGGGCGTGATCCAGGGTGCACAGTTCGAGGATTTGCGGCGGCAGGCCGTGCGCGGGCTCGTGGAGATGAGCGAGCGCGCCGAGGCCGAGGGGCGGCGCGGGTTCGGCGGCTACGGGATCGGCGGCGCGCTGGAGAAGGAGAACCTCGGAACGATCGTCGGCTGGTGCACCGAGGAACTGCCCGACGACCGTCCGCGACACCTGTTGGGCATCAGCGAGCCCGACGACATCTTCACCGCCGTGGAGAACGGCGCCGACACCTTCGACTGCGTGGCGCCCACCAGGCTGGCCCGCCACGGCGGGATCTACACCCTGGACGGGCGGGTCAACATCACCCGCGCCCAGTTCCGCCACGACCACACCCCGCTCGACGCCGAGGGCCCGTCCGAGGTGTCGCGCGAGTACAGCCGCGCCTACCTGCATCACCTTTTCAAGGCCAAGGAGTTCCTCGGCTCCACCCTGCTCACCGTGCACAACCTGGCCTTTGTGGTGCGGCTGGTCGACGAGGTGCGCGCGGCGATGGCGGCCGGGCCCGACGAGTACGTGGCCTACAAGGAGCAGTTCCTGGGGCGGTACTACTCGGGACGTTGATCCCTGGCCGCCCTGGCCGCGCGGCCAGGGCGCCCGGCCGCCCGTATCCGTCGGCGGGATCAGCTAGTTGATCTCGTAGGTCACGGAGACGGACACAGTGAGGTCCTGGCTACCGGCCTCGATCGGCGTCGAAGCTGCGCCGTCTGCCAACGACCTCGAGACCGGAAACGGAGTCGCTTCGGTCTCCGGTACCTCGGTGATCGACTGCACCGCCCCCAACTCCGCCCCGGCCGCCTCGGCGATCTGTTGGGCCTGTTCTTCAGCTCGAGTGACCGCCTGCGCCCGGGCCTGGGCCCTGAGGTCGCTGTCGTCGTCAATGGAGAACGTCAACTGCTGAACCCGGCTCGCGTCGCCGGCGGCGCCCGCCGCTGCATCGATGAGATCGCCACTCCTGTCGACGTCGCGCAAGGTCGCCGTCACCTGGTTCGTGACGATGTATCCGTCGATGCTGCCGCTGGGCAGGAAATTGGGCTGCACCGACAGGTTCTTGGTGGCGATGTCCTCCTCTTCGACGCCCTGGGCCTTGATGGTCTCGATAAGGGATCGGGCGCGTTCCGCGTTGTCGGTCAGCGCTGTGCTGGCGTCAGATGCCCGGGTCTCGACGCCGAGCACGATGGTGACGGTATCGGGAGAACCGGTGACGATGCCGGTTCCCTGCGTGCTGATGACCGGCGGATCCTCACTCTGACCCGAGCAACCCGCCAGGAGCAGTGCGGCGGTGAGGAGTGCGAGTGCGGCGGGTACGCGGGGTGAGGCCATACGTCACTATGACGCAGGAACCGACATAGGCGGGCCTACACGTCGGTCTTGGTCGACCAGCTGATGAGCTCCGCACGACCAGGCGACTCGTAGGTGTCGGTGCTGCGTGCGACGCTGCGCGCATGACGAACCAGACCAGAAACGATCACCCCCACGACGACCTCGAGAGGCGCTCGCCGTTGGGCGTCCTCCTGCATAGTCCGGTACGCGATAGCTCAGAAAAGAGTGAGACGTGGCAGACCGCCGCGTTCAACCTCGCGGAGAAGGCGCTACGAAAGGCGCTGGCCGGGGATGACGCCGCGGTTCGGCGACTGATCAGCAGAATGGCGGATCTGGAGTTCGACGAGCTCATGGTTAGGTGGCCACAGCTGGTGGCCGCCGACCAGATTCTCTCCGGGGTGCTCGAGCAAGGTGTAGAAGAGTTCGAGGAGGAGAAGGATCTGTACGAGGCGGCGTACTTCGACGAAGACGACGAACTGATCGCCGAACTAGAGGAGGAGGAGCCCCGGGTCCCGGTGGCGACTGGGATCTACAGCGCCGCGTACGGGGCGGACCCAGTGGCATTCGCGACGCTCCGGGCATCGATCCTCGACGTGCTCTCCGACCCGTGGAGACAGCGACGCGGCGGGGTCCACAACGACGGGTTACAACGGGTGGCTGACAGGTTGCCGGAGGGGGCCAGAGCTCGGGACCTGCCCCGAGAACGCATCGAGAACGAACTCGCGGGCGTGATCCGGGCTCACCTGGTCCTGGCAGCACGCATGGTCGAGGAGTTTCGCGCGCCGTTGAACTCGACCTATGACTCGAAGTAGAGCGGGTAGTGCAGCGAGCAGCCCGGGTTGAACGCCGTGCCGCAGGCCGGGCAGGCGTCGACGGTCTGGTACTCGGCGATGGTCAGCGTGCTCCAACATGCGCCGCAGAGCAGGGCATCGGTGTCGAACTCGTCCCGCGGCCACACCGACAGCGCATGGTCGGTGGCGTCGGCGTGGCAGCGGAAACAGGGATAGAACTCGCCGCAACAGTGGAAGCGGATCGCGATGACGTCCAACGGGCCGTGGTAGTGGATGCACCTGGTCTGGTCGTCGACCGTCTCGCCGAGCACCATTACCGCGGCGGGTCGAGCGGCGTCGCGACCGTCGTCTGCGTCCCGGTCAGCGGAGGTCATACCGCCGAGTGTGACAGGGCGGAACCCGACAGGGCGGCCTGATAGCTGGGCTCGCGCTTCTTGATCCACGCGATCACCACGTAGGTCACCGGCAGCAGGACCGCCTCGACGAGGGTCTTCCAGACGAAGCCGATGACGACGTAGTTCCAGTAGTCGCCCGAGCCGAGCACCATGCCCAGCGCCGGAGCCGCGATCGTGCAGAACACCAGCGTGTCGGCGAGCTGGCCCACCACGGTCGACCCCAGGAGCCGCGCCCACAGGCTCCGCTCACCGGTGCGGCGCTTCATCCACACCAGGACGTAGGAGTTGAGCAACTCGCCGACGACGTACCCGGCCAGGCCGGCGAGGAAGAATTGCGGGATGACCCCCGCGACGGCCTCGAACGCGTCCTGGTTCTCGTAGAAGTCGGCCGGCGGCAACTGCACGGTCAGGCTGAAGCTCAACGCGGCCAGCGCCAGCACGGCGAAACCGGAGAGCACGACGCGGCGCATCGCCTTGAAGCCGTACACCTCACTGATCACGTCGCCGAGCACGTAGGCCAGCGGGAAGAGCAGGAAGGCGCCGTCGGTGACGAGCCCGTCCATCGAGAGGAACCAGAGTTCGAAGCTCAGGTCGGGGAAGAGGAGGACGCCCTTAGTTCCGGTGACGTTGCTGATGAGCATCACGCCGACGAACAGGGCGATGAGATAGCCGTAGTACGGGCTGGCGACGGTGGCGAACACGGCGCGGCCGGGGAGACCAGCGGAGGCGGCGGACGCGGTGGAAGGGGTACTGGGCGCCGGCTCGGGAGTGTTCCCGTCCGGCCGCCCAGTCCCCAGTTGGTCGGAATTCTGCGATGAAGTGGTCACGAACGACGATTATCCGCGCCGCCCGCCGCGATGCCGAATCCCTGCCTGCCGAGTAGGTCGCGTCGCGCCGCGTCACCGTTGATCGACAAGTCGCTTCCGCACGCGTTGTGCGAGTGGGCCTGCGCGGAACGCTCTTTTCGATGAGGCGGTCGGGCCGGGCTGGGCGCGCGTCGGCCGATCAGGCCACCACCCAGGGGCCGGCCCGCAAGGACTCGGCGGTGACCACCCCCCGCAGCGCCTCGATCGAGTCCGCGCCCTCCGGCCCACCGAGTGAGGCCACGATACGGGCGACCGCGGCCCTCGTCGTCGTCCCCTCCTGCGCCAGATCGGCCAGGGTCACCGCGCCGTTCCGCTTGGCCAGACGCTCACCGGCGGCGTTGACCGCAAGCGGCACGTGCACGTACTCCGGGTGCGGCAGGCCCAGCAGGTCGGCCAGGTGGGCCTGGCGGGGAGTGGAGGAGAGCAGGTCCTCGCCGCGCACGACCTGGTCGACGCCCTGCTCGGCATCATCGACGACGACGGCGAGGTTGTACGCCCACACGCCGTCCCCGCGGCGCAGCACCACGTCGTCGACGACGCCGGTGTACGGCCCGTGGACGCCGTCGGTGATCGTCAGCTCGTCGACCGTTGCGCGCAGTCGCAGCGCCGGCACCCGCCCCGGGCCGAGCGCCTCCCGGCGACGCTCCCGCTCCGCCTCCGACAGGTCACGGCACGTGCCGGGGTACGACCCGGGCGGGGAGTGCGGCGCGCGCGGGGCCTCGGCGATCTCGCGGCGCGAGCAGTAGCACTCGTAGACCAGGCCCTGGTCGGACAGCTGGTTCGCCGCCGCGGCGTAGGCGTGCGACCGCTCGGACTCCCACATGATCTCGCCGTCCCAGTCGAGGCCGATCGCCGCCAGGTCCGCCAGCTGACGCTCGGCCACGCCGGGGCGCGCTCGGGCGGCGTCGAGATCGTCGACGCGCATCCGGAACGCCCGGCGCGAATCGCGGGCCAGCACCCACGCCGCCACCGCCGTGCGCAGATTGCCCAGGTGCAGGTCGCCCGACGGGCTGGGTGCGTACCGGCCGGCGCCGGGGGGCAGGGAGCTGGCGGGGGATTTCACTCCCACAGGGTAGGCCGCGCCACCAGGAAGGGCCGACGCGGCGGGAAGCGCCGGGCGCGGCGGAGATTTCCCGCGCCCCGGCGGGAAGCAGCGGGCGCGGCGATGAGTTCCCGCGCCCCGGCGGGAGTGCCGGGTGCGGCGGGAGGTGCCAGACTGGACGGCATGAGCGCAGACGCCGACAACGCCCGCCCCGCCGCCGACGACAACACCCGCCTGACCGAGGAGCAGATCGCCGAAGGCCTCGCCGATCTGCCCGGCTGGGCCTTCTCGGAGGGGTCGCTGACCTACACGGCCGTGTGCGAGACCCCGCAGGCCGCGATCAACCTGGTCACCGCGATCGGGCAGGCCGCGAACTCGCAGGACCACCACCCCGACCTGCTGTGGAGTTACGACGAGGTCACCCTCGATCTCCGCAGCCACGACGTCGACGGGGTGACCCAGCGCGACCTCCGACTGGCTCGGTCGGTCTCCGCGTTGTCCGGGGAGTTCGACGCCACCCCGCTGGGCCTGGGGGAGTAGGGGGCGCGGCGGGCTCCGGGGGCGCGGCGGGCGGCAGGCGGCGGGCGGCAGTCGTCGAGAAGAGTGTTTCGTGCACTGCTACTCGACCGATACGGGTGAAAGACTCTTGTCGACGCGGCTACTGACGGCCGGATGGCTGTTTACCCCGCGAACTCCGCCAACTCGGCCTCCTCTCCGCGAACTCCTACCCCGCGAACGCGGCCGCCGCGGTGGCCAGGTCGAGCAGTGGCTGCGGCACGATCCCCAGCAGGATCGTCACCACGACCGCGACGCCGACGACCGCGTACGTGACGGGCCTGCGCGCGAACGCCACCTCGCCGGCGCCTGCAGAGCCGTAACGCTCGTTTCCGGAGTCCACCTCGCCCGCATCGCGGAAGAACATCACCACGATCACGCGGACGTAGAACGAGGCCGCGATCGCGCTCGTGAGCACGCCGATCACCACGAGGCTCACCGCGCCGCCGGCAACGGCTGCGGAGAACACCGCGAACTTGGCGATGAACCCGCTGGTCAGCGGGATGCCCGCGAGTGCGAGAAGCAGCAGTGCGAACGCCCCCGCCACGAGCGGTTGGCGTCGGCCGAGCCCGGCCCAGGCCTGCAGGTCGGTGATCTCAGCGCCGTCGGGCGCGCGGACCAGCCCGGCCACCGCGAACACGCCGACGGTGCTCACCGCGTACGCCGCGAGGTAGAACAGCACGGCGGAGGTCCCGGCCGCCGGAGGCCCGAGCACTCCGGTGAGCAGGAATCCGGCGTGCGCGACGGAGGAGTAGGCCAGCAGCCGTTTGACGTCGTTCTGCGTGACACCGGCGACCGTGCCGACGATCATCGTCAGCGCCGCGATCACCCAGAGCACGGGCGCCCAGTCGTCCTCGAGGCGGGGGACGGCGGTGTGGAAGAACCGCAGGATCGCACCGAACGCGGCGAGTTTGGTCCCGGCGGCCATGAACGCCGTGATCGAGGTGGGCGCGCCCTGGTAGACGTCAGGGGTCCAGGTGTGGAACGGCACGGCCCCGACCTTGAACAGCAGGCCCACCGACATCATCGCCACGCCGATCAGCGCCAGCGAGCTGCCGCCCTCGGCGGCGACCACTGCTGCGATGCCGCCGAATTCGACGGTTCCGGCGTACCCGTAGATCAGCGCGGCGCCGTAGGCGAAGATCGCCGAGGAGAAGGACCCCAGCAGGAAGTACTTCACCGCGGCCTCCTGGGAGAGGAGCCGCCGCCGGCGGGCCATGCCACACATCACATACAGCGGCAGGGACAGCACCTCTAGCGCGATGAACAGGGTGATGAGGTCGTTGGCCGCGGGGAACAACATGAGCCCGCCCGTGGCGAACAGTGCGAGCGGGAAGACCTCGGTCTGGGAGACGCCCGTGCGCTCGGCCTCGCGTTCGGCATCGCCGCCCGGGGACAGGGCGGCCTGCGGGGCGAAACCCGCGAGCACCGGGCGACGGGCCGCGGCCGACGCGCCCACCGAACCCGACGAGGCCCCGGCCGCCGCGCCCACCCGGGAGCGTTCCCCGATGAGCACCCCCGCCCCGATCGCCACGAGGACCGTCGCCCCCTGCAGGAACAGCGCCGGCCCGTCCACGGCCACGGCGCCGCCAGCCGTCACCAGCCGCGTCCCGGCGAGCAGGACCACCGTCACCAGCGCCGCGACGAGCCCGCCGAGGTACAGCACCAGCTGCGCGGCGTAGCGGTGTCGGGCGGGGGCGAACGCCTCGACGAGCACCGAGACGATCGCCGTCCCGAGCACCACGAGCAGCGGCAGGAGCGAGGAGTAGGCGATGTCCGGGGTCATCGGGTGGCACCTTCCACGTGGGCGACGGTCTCGGCGACCGCCGGGTCGATCACGTCGAGCGCCGGCTGCGGGTAGAAGCCCAGCACGATCAGCGCCACGACCAGCGGGGCCAGCACCACGCGCTCGCGGGTCGTGAGGTCGGGCGTGGACCGCAACCCCGGCGCGAGGGGCCCGCCCATCACCCGCTGGTAGGTCCACAGGATGTAGACGGCCGCCAGGACGAACGTCGCCGTCGCCAGTACGGCGGCGACGGGGTAGACCTCGAACGTGCCGACGAACACCAGGAACTCGCTGATGAACGGGGCCAGCCCGGGCAGTGACAGCGTCGCGAGCCCGGCGATGAGGAACACCCCGGCGAGCACGGGCGCGGCCTGCTGCACCCCGCCGTAGTAGCCGATCTCGCGGATCCGGTGCCGCCGGACGAGGAACCCGGCCACGAGGAACAGCGCGGCCGTGGCGATGCCGTGGTTGACCATGTACAGCGTGGACCCGGCCGCCGACTGCTCGGTCGCGGCGAACACGCCCAGGACGATGAACCCGAAGTGGGAGATCGACGCGTACGCGATGAGGCGCAGGAGGTCGGTCTGGGCGATGGCCATGATGCCGCCGTAGACGATGCTGATCACCGCGAGCGTCACCATCACGGGCGCCGCGGTCGCCGCGGCCTCGGGGAACAGCGGCAGGCTGTAGCGCAGCATCGCGAAGGTGCCGACCTTGTCCACCACGGCCATCATGAGCACCGCGGAGGCGGGCGTCGCGGCGACGGCGGCGCCGGGCAGCCACGTGTGGAACGGCCACAGCGGGGCCTTGATCGCGAAGGCCAGCGTGAACCCGGCGAACAGCAGCAGCATTGCGCCGGGCGGGATCTGCAGTCGACCGTCGGCGACAGCGTCGGTGATGAGGCGGTAGTCGAAGGTGCCGCGGCCGTCGGGCCCGAGTCCGGCCCGGTCTGTGTACATGTAGAGCCCGAGCACCGCGGCCAGCATGACGAGCCCGCCGAGCAGGTTGTAGAGGAGGAACCGCACGGCCGCCCGCGCCCGGTCCGCACCGCTGTCCCCGAACGCGCCTGTTCCGAATCCCCCGATGAGAAAGTACAGCGGGATGAGCATGGCCTCGAACGCCACGTAGAACAGCAGCACGTCCAGGCTCGTGAAGGCCACCAGCGCGAGCCCCTGCGTGGCGAGCATCAACGCGGGGTACGCCTGCGTCCGCCGACCGTTCGGGGCGGGGCGGTCGCCGCCGGGCCCGTCGGTGTCACGCCACCCGGCGAGCAGCAGCAACGGCATGAGTGCGGCGGTGAGCAGCACCAGCACGAGCGCCACGCCGTCGATCCCGAGTGTGTACGTCGCGCCGAACGCAGGGATCCACGGCCGCGACTCGACGAACTGGTGGGTGTCGCCGCCCGGCTCGAACCCGACAGCCAGCGCGACGGCCACCCCCAGGACGACCAGTGACGTGACCAGGGCGAGGGGCCTCGCCGCGCGGCGCGCGCTCGCGGGGAGGAGGACGACGACGAGTGCGCCGACCAGGGGCGTGAGCCACAGCGCGGTGAGCAGTCCGGGGCCGGTCACAGCACGCCACCCCCCAACATCGCGGCGATCACCAGAACGGCGCCGATCAGCATGTACAGCGCGTAGGAGCGGGTGAGCCCGGACTGCAGGAGCCTCGTCCGGGCGGACAGTTCCCCGAGGGTGGTGCCGACGCCTGTCGCCGTCCCGGCCACGACCCGCCGGTCTATCACTTCGGTGCCCGCGACCAGGGCCTGGCCGGGTCGCATGAACACCGCCTCGTTGAGGTCGTCGGCATACAGGTCGCGGCGCGCGGCCCGCGTGAGCGCGGAGCCGGCGGGGGCGGTGGTCGGGACCTCACTACGGGTGTAGCGGTGCACGGCGAGGGCGATGCCGACGGCCACCACGACCAGGGATGCGGCGGTGACCAACCACACCGGTAGGACGTGCTCCGGATGGTGCTCGCCGACGACCGGTGCCAGCCAGTCCTGCAGCCGCCCGCCGAGCGACAGCAGCAGACCCGAGAGCACCGAGCCCACGGCGATCGCGATCATCGGCGCCGTCATGATCGCCGGCGACTCGTGGGGGTGGGCGTCGTCGGCCCAGCGCCCGGGCCCGAAGAAGGTCAGGATCATCACACGGGTCATGTAGAAGGCGGTCAGGCCCGCGCCGAGCAGGGCCACCGCCCCCAGGAGGTAGCCGACCGCCGATCCTGAGCCGAACGCGCCCGCACCCGCAGCCGACCCGCTGCCCACGTCGAACGCCGCGGAGATGATGCCCTCTTTGGAGTAGAAGCCGGCGAACGGTGGGACGCCGATGATGGCCAGGTAGCCGAGTCCGAAGGTGACAAAGGTGACCGGCATGACCGCGCGTAGGGCGCCGTAGCGTCGCATGTCGACCTCGTCGTTCATCCCGTGCATCACCGAGCCGGCGCCGAGGAACAGTCCGGCCTTGAAGAAACCGTGGGTGAGCAGGTGCATGATCGCCAGCGCGTATCCGGCGGGTCCGAAGCCGGCGGCCATGACCATGTAGCCGACCTGGCTCATGGTGGAGGCGGCGAGGACCTTCTTGATGTCGTCCTTGGCACAACCGACGATCGCACCGAACAGCAGCGTCACGGCGCCGACCGCGATCACGGCGGCGCGCGCGGTCGGGGTGGCGTCGTAGATCGGGTTGGACCGGGTGATGAGGTAGACGCCCGCGGTGACCATGGTCGCGGCGTGGATGAGGGCCGACACCGGGGTGGGGCCCTCCATCGCGTCGCCGAGCCAGGACTGCAGCGGCACCTGGGCGGACTTGGCGCACGCGCCCAGCAGCAACAGCAGCCCGAGCGCGGTGACCAGCCCCGAGCTCACCGCCCCGCCGTCGGCTACCGCCCCCTCGCCGCCCGCCGCCCCGCTGCCGATCGCCGAGAACACGCCCTCGTAGGACAGCGTGCCCAGCTGGGTGACCATGACCATCAGCGCCACACCCAGACCGATGTCGCCGACGCGGTTGACGACGAAAGCCTTCTTCGCCGCGGTGGCGGCGGACGGCTTGTACTGCCAGAACCCGATGAGCAGGTAGGAGACCAGACCGACACCCTCCCAGCCCAGGTAGAGGCCGAGGAAGTTGTCGGCCAGCACCAGTAGCAGCATCGCCGCGAGGAACAGGTTGAGGTAGGCGAAGAACTTGCGTCGCGCCGGGTCGGCCGCCATGTAGCCGATCGAGTACACGTGGATGAGCAGCCCGACGCCGGTGACGAGCAGGACGAACACCATGGACAGCTCGTCCAGACGCAGGCCGAAGTCCAGCTCGAACTCCCCGACCGAGACCCACTCGAACAGGGTCTGCCCCGCGGCGCGGTCGGCGGCGTCGCGGCCGGTCATGGCGACGAGTTGCCACACCGCCACGGCGAACGAGCCCAGCGCGGTCGCGCACCCGAGCAGGTGGCCCCACCTGTCCGCGCGGCGACCGAGCAGCAGCAGGACCGCCGCGCCGAACAGCGGCAGTGCGGGGATGAGCCAGAGCGCGGGCCCGGCGACGGCGGGGGCGAGGGCGGCTGCGGTCGTTGTCGTCGTCGTCATCACGGTCGTCGTCATCGTCGTCCCCCCTAGTACCTGAGCAGGTTGGCGTCGTCGACGGACGCCGATCGGCGGGAGCGGTAGATGGCCATGATGATCGCGAGGCCGATCACGACCTCGGCGGCGGCCACGACCATGATGAAGAACGCGAAGAGCTGGCCGGTGACGTCGCCGTGCATCCGCGCGAACGCCACCAGGGCGAGGTTGGTGGCGTTGAGCATGAGTTCGATGCACATGAACAGGACGATGGCGTTGCGACGCAGCAGGAACCCGGCCGCGCCGATGGTGAACAGCACGGCCGAGAGGTACAGGTAGTACTCGGGGTTCACGGCCGCTCACCTCCGCCGGTGCCGAGTTCGTCGGGGCCGTCCGCGCGATCGGCCGCGTGGCGCCGCAGCACCTCGCTCACCGAGTCGGGGGCGTCGGACCCGTCGGGCAGTCGGGCGGGCATGTCGGCGGAGTTGCGGCGCGCGTACACGCCGGAGCTGGGCAGCGGGGTCACGCGGGCGGTGTCGTCGGCCTGCCAGTCGAGGAAACGCTGCTGCGACATCTCCCGCTGGGTGAGGCGTCCGGTGAAGCGCTCGCGGTGCGCCAGGACCATCGCGCCGAGAGTGGCGATGATGAGCAGTACCCCGGTGAGTTCGAACGCCCACACGTGCCGGGAGAACAGCAGCTCGGCCAGCGCGGGGACGTCGGAGTACCCGGGGGCGAACCCGGCGAACGGCGGCAGCTCGGCCCGGGCCAGCCCGGTGGCCAGCAGGATGCCGAACCCCAGGCCCGCGACGATCGCCGCCACCCGGTGCCCCCGGATCCGCTCGACCAGAGAGTCCGACGACTCCACCCCGATGAGCATCACCACGAACAGGAACAGCATCATCACGGCGCCGGTGTAGACGACGATCTGGCCCACGCCCAGGAACACCGCCCCCTGCGCGATGTACAGCACGGCGAGCGAGACCATGGTCGCCGCCAGGCACAGCGCCGAGTAGACCGCCTTGGTCGCCGAGACCACGCCGAGCGCGCCCGCCACGGCGATGATGGCCAGCACCCAGAACAGGACGGACTCCCCGGTGGTCACGAGGCCCCCTTCCCGCGGCGCGAGCGCGAGCCGGCTGCGGTCGCACCGCGCGCTTCGGCCGCCCCGGGCGCGTAGGGCTCACCCTGTTCGGGCGCGGAGCCGGTGATCTCTCCGCGGTAGTAGTCGAAGTGGTCGGCGCCCGGGTACATGTCGTGCGGGGCGGGGACCATCCCGGCGAGCATCGGTCCGAGCAGGTCGTGCTTCTCGTAGATGAGGTCGGCGCGGTTGTCGTCGACCATCTCGTAGTCGTTCGTCATGGTCAGCGCCCGGGTGGGGCACGCCTCCACGCACAGGCCGCAGCCGATGCAGCGCAGGTAGTTGATCTGGTAGATCCGCCCGTAGCGTTCACCGGGGGAGAAGCGCTCCTCGGCGGTGTTGTCGGCGCCCTCGACGTAGATCGCGTCCGCCGGGCACGCCCAGGCGCACAGCTCGCAGCCGATGCACTTCTCCAGCCCGTCGGCGTAGCGGTTGAGTTGGTGCCGCCCGTGGTAGCGGGGCGCGGTGGGGACCTTCTCCTCCGGGTACTGCTCGGTGTGGGCCTTGCGGAACATCGTGGAGAACGTCACCCCGAACCCGGCGAGCGGTTCGAGGAACCTGGGAACCCGGGACCGTGACTGCCTAGGCATGGCGGGACTCCTGACTGCGGGGCGAGTCTGCAGATATAGCGCGGTCGAGCGCGACGCGCTGGTGGGGGAGCGGCGGGACGGGGAACCCTCCGGCCGTGGGGTCGAAGGGCGCTGCGTCGAAGGGCGCGGGGGTGAAGGAAGCGGAGTCGGAGGGCGCATGGTCGACGGACGTGGGGCCGACGGGCGCGCCCCGCGTGACGGACGCGGGTGGGGAGTCGCCGCGGGTGGGCGTGGCCCGGCCGCCGCGCCGGGAGCGGGACCGATGGACGACGACGATGACCGCCACCGCCACCAGGCCCGCGATCACCATGGCGGGCGTGAGGAGAGCGGACCCGGGGCCCACGACCACCCGGATGGTCGCCACCGCCATGACCCAGGCCAGCGAGACGGGGATGAGCACCTTCCAGCCGAAGGCCATGAACTGGTCGTAGCGCAGTCGCGGGAGGGTGGCCCGCAGCCACATGAACAGGAACATGAACGCCCACACCTTGGCCACGAACCACAGCAGCGCCCACCAGCCGGAGTCGGCGCCGTCGATCAGCGAGAACGGCAGGGGGGCCTGCCAGCCGCCGAGGAACAGCGTGGCCGCGAGCGCGGAGACTGTGGTCATGTTGACGTACTCGGCCAGCATGAACATCGCGAAGCGCAGCGATGAGTACTCGGTGTGGAACCCGCCCACGAGTTCGCCCTCGGCCTCGGGCAGATCGAAGGGGGCGCGGTTGGTCTCGCCGACCATCGAGATGACGTAGATGACGAACGAGGGCAGCAGCAGGAACACGAACCACACCTGCGACTGGGCGGCGACGATCCCCGACGTCGACATGGTGCCGGCGAAGAGGAACACCCCGACGAACGACAGCGCCATCGCGATCTCGTAGCTGATCACCTGGGCGGTGGAGCGCAGGCCGCCGAGCAGTGGGTAGGTCGAGCCGGAGGACCAGCCCGCCAGCACGATCCCGTACACGCCGATCGAGGTGACGGCGAGGATGTAGAGCACTCCCACGTGCAGGTCCGTGAGCTGCAGCGGCGTGGAGTGGCCGAAGACGGAGACCACGGGCCCGAAGGGGATCACCGCGAACGCCATGAACGCCGGGATCACCGCGATGACCGGTGCGAGCAGGAAGATCGGCTTGTCGACCCCGGCCGGGATGAATCCCTCTTTGAGGGCGATCTTCACGCCGTCGGCCAGGCTCTGCAGGATCCCGCCGGGGCCGACGCGGTTGGGGCCGATGCGCATCTGCATCCACGCCAGGATCTTGCGCTCCAGGTAGATGGCCGCGAGCACGGTCACCACGAGGAACACGAAGACCGCGAGGACCTTGGCCAACACCAGCCACCACGGGTCCGTACCGAAGGCCGTGAGGTCGGCGCCGGTGGTCGACGAGGCCCCGGCGGCGAGCACGGCGGGCCCGTTCACCGCGACTCCGCTCACCGCGACCCCGGTCATGACGCCACCTCCCCGGCCGCGATGGACACCACGTCGCCCGCGCCGGCGGCGAGAGTCGCGTTCACGGCGGACCCGGGCGAGTTCTGCGGCACCCAGACCACGCGATCGGGCATCTCGGTGACGGCCAGCAGCAGGGTGATCGCCCCGCGGTCGGTGGAGACCGTCACCGGCTCGCCGTCGACGGCTCCGAGTTCGGCGGCGGTGTCCGGCGACAGGCGGGCGACGGGGCGGCGGGCCGTGCCGGCGAGGTGGGGTTCCCCGTCCTGCATGCGACCGTCGTCGAGCAGCATCCGCCACGTGGCCAGGACGGCCTGCCCGGCGCCGGGCTCCGGACCCGCAGCCGCTCCCGCCGATGCCGCCGACCCCGCAGCCGCTCCCGCCGACGCCGCCGACCCCGCAGCCGCTCCTGGGGATGGCGTCTCGCCAGCGCTCCGGTCGGTGCGAGACGCCCTGCCGGGGCGCGGCTGCGGATCCGAATAGGCGGATGCGGGGCGGAGCGCGTGGCTGACGGCCTGCATCTCGCGGCGCACCGATTCCACGTCCGCCAGGCCGAACCAGGCACCGGTCTCCTCGGCCAGGGCATTGAGGATCCGGTGGTCGGGCAGAGCATCGGTACCGGTCAGGGCGGCGGCGAAGGGGCGGGTCCGGCCCTCCCAGTTCACGAACGTGCCCGCCTTCTCGGCGACTGCCGCGACCGGCAGAACGACGTCGGCGCGATCGGTGATCTCACTGCGGCGCAGCTCGAGGCTCACGACGAAGCCGGCGGCGTCGACCGCGTCCAGCGCGGCGCGCGGGTCGGGCAGGTCGGCAGCCTCGACCCCGCCGACGACCAGGGCCCCGAGCTCGCCGGAGCCGGCCGCGGCCAGCTGCTCGGCGGTGCTCCGGCCGGGCGTCGCGGGCAGATCGTCGCAGCGCCACAGCTCGGCGAGGGTCCGCCGGGCGTCGTCGTCTGTGACGGGAGCGCCACCGGGCAGCAGTCCCGGCAGGCACCCGGTCTCGAGCGCCCCGCGCTCACCCGCTCGCCGGGGAATCCACGCCAGCCGTGCGCCGGTGGTGTCGGCGAGGGCGGCCGCGGCCGTGAGCCCGCCGGGCACCGCGCCGAGCCGCTCGCCGACGAGGATGACCGCGCCGGGCTCGCGCAGCAGAGTGGGCAGAGCGCCGCGGGTGGGGTCGGTCGCGGGGTCGTACCCGGCGGCGTCGGAGGTCGGTTCGCCGGCGGGAGCCGCGCCGCCGGAGTCCGTGCCGCCGGGGTCGGAGGGGACGACGGCGAGGGCGTTCAGAACCTCGGGCTCCGCCCCGGGGACGGTCGGCAGCAGAGCGCCGCGGGTCTTGCGGATGGCCGGGGTGGCGAAGGGCGCGATCGAGAAGACCTTCAGCCCGTGGTCGCGCGCGGCCCGCCGCAGGCGGAGGAACACGATCGGCGACTCCTCCTCCGGGTCGAAGCCCACGAGAAGCACGGCGGGTGCGGTCTCGAAGTCGGCGTAGGTCACGGCCCCGCCGCCCTGGCCCGGCCCGCTGTCCTGACCCGGACCGTCGCCGGATCCCTGCTCCGACCCGCCGCCCGGGCCGCGCCTGGCAACCCGGTCGGCCAGGAAGTCCGCTTCCTCGGCCGAATGGCGGCGGGCGCGGAAGTCCACGTCGTTGGTGCCGAGCACCGTGCGGGCGAACTTGGCGTAGGCGTAGGCGTCCTCGGCGGTGAGCCGCCCCCCGGTGAGGACCCCGGCCCGTCCGCGGGCGGCGGCCAACCCCTGGGCAGCGGTCGCCAGGGCGGTGGACCACGGGACCGGAACCAGCCCGCCGCCCTCGCCGCGGACCATCGGGGTGGTGATGCGGTCGCGCTGGGTGGCGTAGGTGAACGCCCACCGGCCCTTGTCGCAGTTCCACTCCTCGTTGACCTCGGGGTCGTCGCCGGCGAGGCGGCGCAGGACCTTCCCGCGACGGTGGTCGGTGCGCTGCCCGCAACCGCTGGCGCAGTGCTCGCAGACCGCCGGGCTGGAGACCAGGTCGAAGGGGCGGGCGCGGAAGCGGTACTGCGCGCCGGTCAGGGCGCCCACCGGGCAGATCTGGACAGTGTTCCCCGAGAAGTAGGACTCGAACGGCTCGTCGCCGTACACCCCGACCTGCTGCCGGGCGCCGCGCTCGAAGAGGTCGATGAACGGGTCCCCGGCGATCTGCTCGGAGAAGCGGGTGCACCGGGCGCACATGACGCAGCGTTCGCGGTCGAGCAGCACCTGCGACGAGATGGCGATCGGCTTGGGGAACGTGCGCTTGACCTCGGTGAACCTCGACCGCCCGTGGCCGCTGGACAGGGCCTGGTTCTGCAGCGGGCACTCGCCGCCCTTGTCGCAGACCGGGCAGTCGAGCGGGTGGTTGATGAGCAACAGTTCCATCACCCCGCGCTGGGCCTTGTCGGCCATCTCGGAGGTGAATTGCGTGCGCACCTGCATGTCCTGGGTGACCGGGGTGGTGCACGAGGTGACGGGCTTGGGCGCGCCCTCGACCTCGACGATGCACTGGCGGCACGCCCCGGCCGGCTCGAGCAGCGGGTGATCGCAGAAGCGGGGGATCTGCACGCCCAACCGCTCGGCGGCGCGGATGATGAGCGTGCCCGGCGGCACAGAGACCGCGCGGCCGTCGACGGTGAGCGTGACGAGATCGTCCGTGCGCTCTGACTTGGCGCGGCCATGGTCCGGCTCCTGGTCGGGACCGCGGGCGTCGCGGGGGACACCTGACTGGGCGGAGGTCATCGGGCCACCTCCTCGGGTCGTGTGGGATCCGGTCGAGTGGCCGGCCGTACGGGCGGTCGCCGGGAGCCCGCACCCGCACGGTCGGTCCGGTCGAAGAGGGTGGAGCGGCTGTGGTCGAACGGGCAGCCACCCGGGATGTGCGCGAGGTACTCGTCGCGGAAGAGCGCGATCGACGAGATGATCGGGGTCGCGGCGGCGTCGCCGAGGGCGCAGAACGACTTGCCGGCGACGTTGTCGGAGATGTCGAGCAGTCGGTCCAGATCGTCGGCGGTGGCGGTGCCGTCCTCGAGTCGGTGCATGATCTGCTCCAGCCAGAACGTGCCCTCGCGGCAGGGGGTGCACTTGCCGCACGACTCGTGGGCGTAGAACTCCGTCCACCGCAGCACCGCTCGCACGACGCAGGTGGTGTCGTCGAAGATCTGCAGTGCCTTGGTGCCGAGCATGGTGCCCTCGGCGGCGCAGCCCTCGTAGTCGAGCGGCATGTCGAGCTGGGCGTCGGTGAGCAGCGGGGTCGAGGAGCCGCCCGGGGTCCAGAACTTCAGGGTGTGGCCCTGGCGGATCCCGCCGGCCAGGTCGAGTAGCTCGCGCAGCGTGATGCCCAGCGGGGCCTCGTACTGGCCGGGCCGGGTGACGTGCCCGGACAGCGAGTACAGGGTGAAGCCGGGGGACTTCTCCGAGCCCATCGAGCGGAACCACTCGGGCCCGTGCTGGAGGATCGACGGGACGCTGGCGATGGACTCGACGTTGTTCACCACCGTCGGACAGGCGTAGAGGCCCGCGACGGCGGGGAACGGCGGCCGCAGTCTGGGTTGGCCGCGGCGTCCCTCGAGCGAGTCGAGCAGGGCGGTCTCCTCTCCGCAGATGTAGGCGCCGGCGCCGGCGTGGACGATCAGCTCCAGGTCGACGCCGCTTCCGAGGATGTCGCGGCCGAGGTACCCGGCCTCGTATGCCTCGGCGACCGCTACCTGCAGGCGGCGCAGGACGGGCACCACCTCACCACGCAGGTAGATGAACGCGTGCGAGGCGCGGATGGCGTACGCGGCGATGATGATGCCCTCGATGAGCACGTGCGGGGTGGCCAGCATGAGCGGCATGTCCTTGCAGGTGCCGGGCTCGGACTCGTCGGCGTTGACCACCAGGTAGTGGGGTTTGGCGGCCGCGGAGGCCTGCGCGCCCGAGCCGGAGTCGGAGCCGCCGGCCGACTCGCCGGTCTCCTGCGGGATGAAGCCCCACTTGCGGCCGGTGGGGAACCCGGCGCCGCCGCGGCCCCGCAGGCCGGCGTCGAGGACGGTGGAGATGACCTCGTCCGGTCCGGTGGCCAGGGCGTTGCGCAGACCCGTGTAGCCGTCGTTCTCCAGGTAGGTCTCGAGCGTCCAGCTGTTGGGGGCGTCCCAGTAGCGGCTGAGGTACGGCGCGAGCGGCATGTCAGGCCTCCTCGTCCGGCTCGGTGGAGGGCAGCTCAGTGGACTCGTCCGGCCCCGCGGGGGCGCGCATGTCGTGCTCGCGGGCGATCCGCAGGCCCACCAGAGTCGCGTCGCCGGGGGCTCCGTCGTTCGCGCCGGGGCGGGTGTCGGGGAAGCCGGCGAGGAGGCGGGAGGTCTCGCGAAACGTGCACAACGGCGCGCCGCGGGTCGGGGTCGCCGTCCGGCCGGCCCTCAGGTCGTCGACGACCTGCCGGGCGGAGGCGGGGGTCTGGTCGTCGAAGAACTCCCAGTTGACCATCATCACCGGGGCGTAGTCGCAGGCCGCGTTGCACTCGATGCGCTCGAGCGTCACCCGGCCGTCGTCGGTGGTGCCGGGCCCGTCGAGCCCCAGGTGGTCACGCAGGTCGGCGTAGATCTCGTCGCCGCCCATCACCGCGCACAGGGTGTTGGTGCACACCCCGACCAGGAAGTCGCCCGTGGGCGTGCGCCGGTACATCGAGTAGAACGTGGCGACGGCCATGACCTCGGCGGAGGTGAGTCCGACGGCGAGGGCACAGAACTCGATGCCGGCGGGCGTGAGATGCCCGTCCTCGGCCTGGACGAGGTGGAGGAGTGGCAGCAACGCCGACCGGGCCTGCGGATAGCGGGCGATGATCACCTCGGCGTCGGCCCGCAGTCGCGTCAGGACGTCGTCGGGGTAGCGCCGGCGGGCGTCGGGCCGGACGATCGCCCCCGGCTCGTCGGGCTGCTGCCCGAACTGCAGGAACACCGGTTCTCTACTCGTCGACTCCGTGCTGCTCATCGGTCCACCCCTCCCATCACGGGGTCGATGCTGGCGACCGCGGCGATGACGTCGGAGAGCATCCCGCCCTCGCACATCGCTGCCACGGCCTGCAGATTGGTGAACGACGGGTCGCGGTAGTGCACCCGGTACGGGCGGGTCCCGCCGTCGGAGACCATGTGCACCCCCAGCTCGCCGCGGGGGGACTCCACCGGCACGTACACCTGGCCCGGAGGGACCGGAAAGCCCTCGGTGACCAGCTTGAAGTGGTGGATCAGCGCCTCCATGGAGCTGTCCATGATCTCGCGGATGTGCTCGGCGGAGTTGCCGAGCCCGTCTGGTCCCACCTTGAGCTGGGCGGGCCAGGCGATCTTGGGGTCGTCGACCATCACGGGTCCCGGTTCGAGCCGGTCCAGGCACTGCTCGACGATCTTCAGCGACTCCTTCATCTCGTCTACCCGGATGACGAACCGGTCGTAGCAGTCACTCGCCGACCCGGTGATGACGTCGAACTCGTAGTCCTCGTATCCGCAGTACGGGTCGGACCGGCGCACGTCGTGGGGCAGACCGGTGGCCCGCAGGACCGGGCCGGTCACGCCGAGGGCCATGCACCCGGTGAGGTCGAGGTAGCCGACGTCCTGCAGCCGCATCTTCCAGATGGGGTTCTCGCGCAGCAGGAGTTCCATCTCGCGGATCCGCCCGGGCATCACCTCGAGCAGTTCGCGCACCTTGGGCACCGCGTCGTCGGGCAGGTCCTGGACCACGCCGCCGGGCCGGACATAGGCGTGGTTCATCCGCAGACCGGTGATGACCTCGAAGACATCCAGGACCAGCTCCCGCTCGCGGAATCCGAACAGCATCGGTGTGCTCGCCCCCAATTCCAGAGCACCGGTCGCCAAGGCCACCATGTGCGAGGAGATGCGGTTGAGCTCCATGAGCATCACCCGGATGACCGACGCCCTCGGCGGGATCCGGTCGGAGATCCCGAGTAGCTTCTCCACGCCCAGGCAGAAGGCGACCTCGTTGGAGAACGGCGCCAGGTAGTCCATGCGGGTGACGAAGGTGACGCCCTGGGTCCAGTAGCGGTACTCCAGGTTCTTCTCGATGCCGGTGTGGAGGTAACCGATCCCGCACTGGGCCTTCGTGACGGTCTCGCCCTCGATCTCCAGGATCAGCCGCAGCACCCCGTGCGTGGACGGGTGTTGCGGGCCCATGTTGACCACGATGCGATCGTCGTCGGCGTTGCGCGCGGCCTCGCTGATCGCGTCCCAGTCCTGTCCGGAGGCGGTGAGGATCGTGTCGGAGTCCGCGGCGCGGTCGGCACGGGCCGAGCGGCCCGAGCGCCTCGCGCGGGTGCGATCGGCGGTCATGAGTACGCCCTCCGCTGATCGGGCGGCGGGATGGTCGCACCCTTGAACTGCACCGGGATCCCGCCCAGCGGGTAGTCCTTGCGCTGCGGATGGCCCTCCCAGTCGTCGGGCATCTCGATCCGCGTCAGCGACGGATGGCCGTCGAAGATGACGCCGAAGAAGTCGTACGTCTCCCGCTCGTGCCAGTCCGTCGTGGGATACACGCGGGTCAGCGTGGGGATGTGCGGGTCCGCGTCCGGGGCCGACGTCTCGAGCATCACGCGACGGTTGTGGGTGATGGACTGCAGCGGATACACCACGTGCAGCTCCCGGCCCGCGGCGTCGGGATAGTGCACCCCGCTCGCGCCCAACGACATCTCGAACCGCAGGTCGGGGGCGTCTCGAAGGGTCAGGGCCACCGCCGGTAGGTGCTCCCGCTCCACGTGCAGGGTGAGTTGCCCGCAGTGGACCACGACCTTCTCGACGGCCTCGGAGAACCTCGGCCCACCCCGCTGGCGCAGGGCCGCGGTGAGCCCGCGGATGACCTCGTCGTCGTCGTCCTCGTAGGGCGGTGGGGTACTGCCGGGCATCTCGGTCGGGCGCACGAGGCCGCCGAACCCGGAGGTGTCCCCTGAGCCACGGACGCCGAACATGCCGTGGCGCACGCCGACGGTGTCCGGGTCAGGGCTGTGCGTGCGGTCGGGTGTGTTCGGTGCGTCGGGCGCCCGGTCGCGGTCCGTGGCGCCGGAGTCCGGGCGACGATCGGTCATCGGAACATCCCCTCGACGGGGATGAGCGGACGCTGGTCGAGCGCGGCCTGCTCCGCGGCACGGATCGCCTCGGCCCGGTTCGCGCCCAGCGGCATGTTCTGGATCTTGTCGTGCAGCGTGATGATCGCGTGCATGAGCATCTCCGGCCGCGGCGGACATCCGGGCAGGTAGATGTCGACGGGCACGATGTGGTCGACGCCCTGCACGATCGCGTAGTTGTTGAACATCCCGCCCGACGACGCGCACACGCCCATCGACAGGACCCACTTGGGCTCGGCCATCTGGTCGTACACCTGGCGCAGGACCGGGGCCATCTTCTGCGAGACCCGGCCCGCGACGATCATGAGATCGGCCTGCCGGGGGGACGCGCGGAAGACCTCCGTGCCGAATCGGGCCAGGTCGTAGCGGCCGCCGCTCGTGGACATCATCTCGATCGCGCAGCACGCCAGACCGAACGTCGCCGGCCACAGCGAGCCCTTGCGCATGTAGCCCGCCAGCTGCTCGACCGTGGTCAGCAGGAAGCCGGCCGGCACCTTCTCCTCGAGTCCCATCTCGGCGCTCCTCTCCGACTCGCCGGGTCAGTCCCAGCTCAGTCCGCCGCGGCGCCACTCGTAGGCGTAGGCGACGGAGACGTTGAACACGAACAGGGCCATCGCGGCCAGCCCGAACACGCCGAGTTGGTCGAAGTGGACGGCCCACGGATAGAGGAAGAGGATCTCGATGCCGAAGATGATGAACAGCATCGCGGTGAGGTAGTACTTCACCGGGAAGCGGCCGCCGCCCGCCGGCTGCGGCGTGGGCTGGATGCCGCACTCGTAGGCCTCGAGCTTGGCGCGGTTGAACCGGCTGGGCCCCGCGAAGGAGGACACGCCCGAGGAGAAGACGGCGAAGGCGACGGCCAGGGCCCCGAGTACCAGGATGGGCACGTATTCGTTCACGTCGGCGTCACTCCTCGCGCTTGTGATGAGAAGCCGCCTGTAGGCGGGCCTCTACTGCAACCGCAGGGGGTTCGAGCGACCGGCGCTGATGGGGTCCGGTCGTCCGTCTCCCCGGCGGGCCGTTCACTGTGCGGCCCGCAACTGTGACTCTACTCACACTGTGTTGACGTGCGTCGGGGGTTCGGACAGATGGCGTCTCGGTCGTGCTCCGCGGGCGGGGGGAAGAGTGCGCGCGGCCGCGGGGGCCGGTGTCAGGCGGGGGCGAGGAGCCCGTTCACCGCGTCGCGCAGGCGCAGCGGGTCGATCGGGTGGGGGACCGATGCGTCCGCGCGGGACCAGTCGGCGAGCCAGCGGTCGTCCGCCCGGCCGATGAGGACGAGCACCGGCGGGCAGCGGCCGAGCTCGTCCCGCAGCTGCTTGGCCAGGCCGAGTCCGCCGGTGGGCGTCGCCTCGCCGTCGAGGATCGCGAGGTCGACCCCGCCCGCGTCGAGGTGTTCGAGGGCGACCGGGGCCGTGGCGACCTCGAGGTACGTCAGCCGGGGCAGGTCCGGGTGCGGGCGGGTGCCGAGGGCGGACATCACGCGGCTGCGGGTGGCGGCGTCGTGGCTGTAGACGAGCACCCGCAGGGCGACGTCGTCGTCAACGGTCCGGCCGCCCGTGGTCTCGGTCACGATCGCGAGCCTACCGAGCGTGGGTGGTCGCGGGAGCGAGAGCGGGCCTCCGGTCGGCCCGGGCGTGGCTGAAATGAGCGACGCGGCCCGGGCTCGAGAGCTCCGGGCCGCGTCTGCGGCGGAGGATAGGGGATTTGAACCCCTGAGGGGCTATAAACCCCAACCCGCGTTCCAGGCGAGCGCCATAGGCCACTAGGCGAATCCTCCGGGGAGGACAATACCCAGGACGCGCAAGCAGAGGCAAACCGCGGGGCCGAGCGGCCTCGGATCGCGGCCCGGGAGGCGGGTGGGGTGCGGCGCGGGAGGCGGGGCGGTTAGACTCGTCCGTGGACCCCGCGCGGCGTCCATCCTGTGAACTCCCCCAGGGCCGGAAGGCAGCAAGGGTCAGCGGGCTCTGGCGGGTGCGCGGGGTCCCCTTATGTCTTGGGACATGTCTTAGGGCACCAACACCGAAGTTGTCGATCCCGCCGGAGGCCACAGTGGCACTGTCCGATCTCCCCGCCGACGAACTCGCCCGACTCGAGTCGCAACTGGCCGCCGAGTACGACGCGCTGGCCGACAAGGGCCTGGCCCTGGACCTGACTCGCGGAAAGCCCTCGCCCGAACAGCTGGACCTGTCCGAGCGGCTGCTGTCGCTGCCGGGGGAGGGCGACCACGCGGCGGGTAAGACCGACGTCCGCAATTACGGCGGCGGGGCGGGACTGCCGGAACTGCGGTCGATCATCGCCGAGCTGCTCGGGGTGGAGACCGACCGCGTGATCGCCCAGGACAACGCGAGCCTGTCGATCATGTACGACCTGCTGACGTTCTCCATGCTCTTCGGCACGCCCGACTCCCAGCGTGCGTGGAAGGACGAGCCGGTCCTGCGCTGGCTGTGCCCGGTGCCCGGTTACGACCGCCACTTCAACATCACCGAGGCGCTGGGCATCGAGATGATCCCGGTGCCGCTGGGGCCGACCGGTCCGGACATGGACGAGGTCGAGCGTCTCGTGTCGAACGACCCGTCCATCAAGGGCATGTGGTGCGTTCCGATCTTCGCCAACCCGACCGGCGCGGTGTACGACGACCACACCGTGTCCCGCCTCGCGCGCATGGCGACCGCCGCCCCGGACTTCCGGATCGTCTGGGACAACGCCTACGTGGTCCACACGCTCACCGAGGATTTCCCCAAGGTCCCGGACGTCGACACGCTGGCCGCCGAGGCGGGTCACCCCAACCGCTTCTGGCAGGTGTGCTCGACCTCCAAGATCACCTTCGCCGGCGCGGGTGTGTCGTTCTTCTCCGCCTCGCGGGCCAATCTCGACTGGTACCTCGGCCACACCTCCGTGCGCTCCATCGGGCCGAACAAGGTCAACCAGCTCGCGCACGCCCGATTCTTCGGCGACGCCGACGGGGTACGCGCCCACATGCTCCGCCACCGCGAGGTCATCGCGCCGAAGTTCGAGGCCGCCGCCGCGGCCCTGGCCCACCGGCTCGGCGAGTACGACGTGGCCCGCTGGACCCGGCCCGAGGGTGGGTACTTCATCGACCTCGAGGTGGTCGACGGGACCGCCACCGAGACCGTCCGCCTGGCCAAGGAGGCCGGGGTGGCCCTCACGCCGGCCGGGTCCGCGTACCCGTACGGCAAGGATCCCGAGGATCGTCACATCCGTCTGGCGCCCACGCTCCCGCCGCTGGCCGAGGTCGAGACCGCCATGGATGTCGTGGGCCTGTGCGCTCTTCTCGCGGCCTGCCGGGGGGCGCTCGCCGACTGAGCGATCGCTCGGCTCGGGCGGCGTGTAACAACTGCGTCATCTGCGTTAACGGCGGCCATTAACGGACCGCGCTCCCGATCTCGCCTCTTCATCCCCGGGAATCGTCAGGTGACCAGCACGTCTGCCTGTCCGTGATCTCCGCCACATTCCCAAAGTGTGAATGTGTAAGTCCGTAGCTTAGGTAACCCTGTCACCTGCATGAATGTAATTCGCCGGGCCTGTTGAGCAAGTGTCAATGCAAGTGTGGTCTTGTCCGGGCCAGTCCCGTCTGGTTGTATCGGAGTTGTCCGAGCTAGAGGGATGCGGACACCGGAGACAGCTGAGGGGCTGTGAGGGGCCGGTGTCCGATATCGGTTCGGGAACCGTGCTGCGGGGGTCTGAGGGGGCCCGATCCGCGCGCGAGGGACGTCGGGAGGGGCTGCGTATGACGCGGCCCCTCCGGTCATTTCGGCCCATCCCGGATCACGCGTGATCGCCTTCGGAAGCGGAAGTCCTCGTCGTCGTACCCCCTGGGTACCCTCTAGGCGTGGCTCTCTATCGGAAGTACCGCCCCGCCTCCTTCGCCGAGGTCGTGGGCCAGGAGCACGTCACCGAACCGCTCTCGGTGGCGTTGTCCTCCGGTCGTATCAACCACGCCTACCTCTTCTCCGGCCCGCGCGGCTGCGGCAAGACCTCGTCCGCCCGCATCCTCGCCCGCTCGCTCAACTGCGTGCAGGGGCCCACCGCCGACCCGTGCGGCGAATGCGATTCGTGCGTGGCGCTGGCGCCCGGCGGCCACGGGACCCTCGACGTCACCGAGCTCGACGCGGCCAGCCACGGCGGTGTCGATGACACGCGTGATCTGCGCGAGCGGGCGTTCTTCGCGCCGGCGTCCTCGCGGTACCGGGTGCTCATCATCGACGAGGCCCACATGGTCACCAACGCGGGCTTCAACGCGCTGCTGAAGATCGTGGAGGAGCCGCCGGAGCACCTCATCTTCATCTTCGCCACCACCGAGCCGGAGAAGGTGTTGCCCACCATCCGCTCGCGCACGCACCACTACCCCTTCCGGCTGCTCACGCCCACGTCGATGCGCGGGCTGCTCGAGCGGATCTGCGAGCAGGAGGGTGTGCAGGTCGAGCCGACCGTGTTCCCGCTGGTCATCCGGTCCGGTGGGGGATCGCCGCGTGACACGCTCAGTGTGCTGGACCAGCTCATGGCCGGCGCCGGTGACGAGGGCATCACCTACCCGCGCGCGGTGAGCCTGCTGGGGGCGACCGAGGTCGCGCTCATCGACGACACGGTGGATTCGCTGGCCGCCGGCGACGGGGCCACGCTGTTCCGGACCGTCGACAAGGTTGTCGAGGCCGGGCACGACCCGCGTCGGTTCGCCGCCGATCTGCTGCAGCGGCTGCGCGACCTCATCATGGTGCAGTCCGTGCCGCAGGCGATCGAGCGTGGGCTCGTCGACGCGCCGGTGGAGCAGGCCGAGACCATGCGGCGTCAGGCCGAGAACATCGGGCCCGCCACTCTCGCTCGCTGCGCCGACATGGTGCACGAGGGGATGGGGTCGATGCGCGGCGCCACCTCGCCGCGGCTGTTGTTGGAGATCCTCTGCGCCAAGCTGCTCCTGCCCTCGGCGGACGACTCCATGATCGCGCTGCTGCAGCGTGTCGAGTCGCTCGAGTCGGGCGCCGTGCGGCCGGCCGCCGCGGCGGGTGCCGTCGGTGGCGGTGGATCCGCACCGGGAGGGTCGCCTCGGGGAGACGACGACGAGCCCCGCCCCGGCACCGCCGGCGGGCCGGGGCCGCAGGCTGCCGGCCAGTCCGAGGGGCGGCCCAAGTTCGTGCGCCGGTCGCAGCAGCAGGCCGCGCCCGCCGCAGAGCAGCCGGCGCCGCAGACCCCCGCGCCGGCGGGCCAGGGTGCGCCCCCGGCTGCGGCTCCGGCTGCAGCTGCGCCTTCAACTCCGCCTCCGCCTCCGACTCCGACGCCGGCTTCGACTCCGACTCCGCCTCAGGCGTCCGCGCCAGAGCCGCCGCACGCCGCCGCCGAACCCGCGCCGAGCCGACCCGCCGCGCCGACTGAGCCCTCAGCGCCGACTGGGAACACAGCGCCGAACCAGCCCGCCGTGGCAGACGACCCCGCCGCCCCGGCCGTGCCCGCCGGGTCCGTCGCGGAGCAGATCGCGGCAAACCAGATTCCCGAGTCGGAGTCCCCGCATCACACTCAGTCGCGGCAGTCGGCACAGCCCCCGCAGTCGGCCCAACCGCCGACCTCCGAGCAGCAACCCGTAGGTGACGTACTGCCCGGGCCGGCATCCGAGCCCGCCGCAGGTCCCGACACGCCGACCGCCGCGCCGTCCGCTCCCGCCGCTCATCCCGGCACGGCGATCACAGCGCCAGCCGCCGAAGCGGGCGCTCCGGAGCCTGCGCAGGAAGCCTCGGCCGGCGCCGACTCGACTCCTACCGCCGCGTCGGACCCACCCGCACCCGCGCCGGCGCAGACCGACGACCCGTGGCGCGAACAGCCCGCAACCGCGACCGAGCCGTCCGCACCGGTACCGCCAACATCGGATCCGGAGCAGTCGGCGCCCGAGCCGGACCCGGAGACACAGCCCGTGGCGGCGTCCGCGCCCGCGGCTGCCGCCCCCGGGATCGAGGCCGAGGACATCCGCCGGGCCTGGCCCGCCATCCGCGACGCCGTCCGCACCCGCACCCGCACCGTGGAGGTCATGCTCGCCGGCGCGACGGTCGCCGGGGTGGACGGCCGGGTGATCCACCTGGTGCACGACTACGCGCCGCTGGCCAAGCGACTCTCGCAGCCGCACAACGCCACCGCCATCACCGACTCGATCACCGAGGTCGTGGGCGGCGACTGGACCATCCGCTGCACGTCGGGCTCCGCGTCCGCGGCAGCCGGGGACGCCGCGGCTCCCGCCGACGCGTCTCCTCCAGCACCCGGACGGGGATCCGCCGCGGGCCCTACTGACGCCCCCGGCACGCCCCAACAGGGCGAGCCGCGGGGCTGGGAGCGTCGCCTGCGCGGGGCGGACGCGGGGCAGGGCCAGGGCGGCGGTCGCTCGGGCGGCGGGTACGACGACATCCCGCCGCCGCCCGAGGAGCCGGAGCCGGAACCGGAACCGGGCGAGCCCAACAGTCCGCCCCCGCAGCCGGTCAGCGAGGAGGAGATGGTGGACGAGGCCCGCAGCGGCCCCCAGAACCTCGATCACCGGACCGGCGAGGACATCGCGTTGGCCCTGCTCAAGGAGCACCTCGGGGCCCGCCCGCTCGAGCGCTGACCCACCCGCCCCGCCGCGCGCCGGGGCACGGTGTCCTACCGGACGGTTACGCTGGGAACCGACCGACCGGGGCCGCCCCGGCAGGGTCAGGCCTGAACACCAGCCATGAACTCAGCACTGCCCCGCACACCGCCGAAAGGACCCCGCCATGCAGCCCGGACCCGACATGAACGCCCTGCTCCAGCAGGCACAGCAGATGCAGGCCCAGCTCGCCGAGGCGCAGCAGGAGATCGCCGCGAGCACCGTCGACGGTCAGGCAGGCGGCGGACTCGTCACCGTCTCCATGCGTGGCACCGGTGAGGTCACCGGCGTCACGATCGACCCGAAGGTCGTCGACCCCGAGGACATCGAGACGCTGCAGGACCTCCTCGTGGGCGCGTTCGGCGACGCCCACACCAAGGTGCAGGAGCTCGCCGAGTCCCGTCTCGGCCCGCTGGCCTCCGGTGGCGGCCTCGGCGACATGATGGGCGGACTGGGAATGTGAGCCCGCGGGGCCCGGCACGTTCCGGGCCCCGCCACCGGGTTCCGACCAGGAATCGGACCCGCCACCCGTCGACGCAGCCGTCGTCGGGACAGCAAGAGCACAGGAAAGCGCGATGTACGAGGGACCGGTCCAGAACCTGATCGACGAGTTCGGCAAGCTGCCGGGCATCGGTCCGAAGTCTGCGCAACGCCTGGCCTTCCACCTGCTGCAGGCCGAGCCCGACTCCGTCGAACGCCTCCGCTCCGCGCTGCAGGCCGTGGTCGAGGGCGTCACCTACTGCGAGGTCTGCGGGACCGTCGCGGCGGCCGAGCGTTGCCGTATCTGCTCGGACCCGCGCCGCGACCCCACGCTCATCTGCGTGGTCGAGGAGCCCAAGGACATCGAGGCCATCGAGCGCACCCGGGAGTTCCGCGGGCTCTACCACGTGCTCGGCGGGGCGCTCGACCCCATCAACGGCATCGGACCCAACGAGCTGCGCATCGCCGGCCTGATGCGGCGGGTCGGCGGGGAGGCCGAGGGCGAGGAGATCGCCGAGATCATCATCGCGACCGATCCCAACACCACGGGCGAGGCCACCAGCACTTACCTGGCCCGTCTGCTGCGGCCATTCCCCGATCTCGTGGTGAGCCGCCTGGCGTCCGGCCTGCCGATGGGCGCCGACCTGGAGTTCGCCGACGAGCTCACCCTCGGCAGCGCACTGTCGGGGCGCCGCATCCTCTCGGGCGGGCCCGCCCAGGCCCCCCGGTCGGGCGGCGTGCTGCGCCCCGAGCAGATCGACCCCGCGCAGCCCGCCGTACCCGCGCCGAACTCGGCGCCCGCCCAGGACACCCCGCCTGCCCCGGACGCGTGGGCCCCGGCCCCGGCCGACCCCGCACCGAGCCCGGAGATCGGCTACCCGGGCGCGGAGTCAGAGTCCGAACAGCCTCGCGGCGTTTCCGTGCCACACCGCCCGTAGCCAGTCGTCGCCCATCCCGAGCCCGGCGAGGGCCTCGAGCTGGTGCGCGTACGGGTACGGGATGTTCGGGAAGTCCGTCCCCAACAGAACCTTGTGGCCCAGATCGGCCAGGCGACCGCGCTCGTCCTCTGGAAACGGCATGGTCTCCTCGACGAAGTCCGTGAACGCCATCGTGGTGTCGAGGTAGACGTTCTGGTACCGCTCGGCCAGATCGAGGAACTCCGGGTACTCGCCCATGCCCATGTGGGCGACGATCAGCGGCAGCTCAGGGAACTGCTCGAGCACCGCAGACACCGGCTCAGGTCCGGTGAACTCGCCCGCCACGGGCCCGGACCCGCAGTGGATGACCGTGGGCACCTGCGCCTCGGACAGCACACCCCACACCGGTTCCAACAGCGGGTCACGGGGGTCGTACTCGCCCACCTGGATGTGCGACTTGAACACCCGTGCCCCGGCATCGACGGCATCCCGGACGTAGTCGGCCGCCGCCGGCTCGGGATAGAAGGTCGCCGTGTGCAGACAATCCGGGTGCCGGGAGGCGAACTCCGCGGCCCACGCGTTGAGCCAGGCCCCCATCTCGGGCTTGTGCGGGTACAGCATGGACGAGAACGCCAGCACCCCGTACGAGCGCAGCCGCTCGACCCGCTCGTCCTCGGCCTCCCGGTACGTGATGGGCCAGGGACGCCCGATCTTGGGGCCGGCGGCGTCGAAGTAGTTCCACACCTTGTCCATGACCCGCGTCGGCATGAAATGGGTGTGCACGTCGATGACCCCCGGCAGCCCCAGCGGCTCCCACAACGCGCGGACCTGCGCTGCCTCGACGGCGGGATCGGGCGGGGACACGGTCCCGGTGAGGGTGGCGGCGCCGTGGTGTTCACACATGTCACCGAGGGTATGTCAGAGGCGCCGACCCGCAGGGCGATCGGGCGTCCACGGCCATCGCTACCCCCGGACGCAGACGACCTCCCGGTCACGACACGAATCCGCCCCTCGGTATGCGATCCGCCCGCGGGCGCCGCAGCGCGTATCAAAATTCGGAGGGCAGATCGAGGCGGCTCGGGGCAGATCGGAGGGCGGATCGCGAACCGGGGAGCAGATCGCGATCCGGCGAGCGGACCGCCGGACGGCTCAGCGGCGAGCGGCCGCGATCCGTTCGCGGCGCAGCTGCGCCACCGCGGGGACCTCGACCGGCGGCAGCGAGTCCACACCCAGCGCGCGGCACAGCAGCAGGTCGGCCAGCTCGGGATTGCGGGCCAGCGCCGGCCCGTGCATGTAGGTGGCGATGATCGACCCCTGCACCACGCCCTCGACCAGCCCGCCGGCCGGGACCTGCTGCCCGGCCGGGACGCCGTTGCCGACCCCGGAGGTCACGCGGCCCAGGGGGGCGGCGTCCGGGCCCAGGACGGTGGCGCCCATGTGGTTCTCGAAGCCCGTCAGCGGCTGCGTCAGGCCCGCGACCTGCGGCGCGACCACCAACTCGCCGATCGAGCGGGAGGCCTGCGGCGTCGTGGTGACGTCCAGCAGGCCGAGGCCGGGCGCACGGGATCCGTCAGAGACCACGAACCACTCGCCGAACACCTGCATCCCGGCACAGATCGCCAGGACCGGCGCGCCGCGCTCCACCGCTCGCTGCAACCCCGGCGACGCGGTCAGGTGCCGGGACGCGAGCTTCTGCGCCGCGTCCTCGCCACCGCCCACGGTGTAGAGGTCGCACGAGTCCGGGACCTCGTCCTCCAGGGTGATCCGCACGATCTCGGCGTCGTATCCGCGCCACCTCAGGCGCTGGCGCAGGACCAGCGAGTTGCCGTCGTCGCCGTACGTCCCCATGACGTCCGGCAGGACCAGGCCGATCCGCACGGTCGACTCGGAGGGCCGGGCCGAATCCGCGGCGACGGTGTCCAGCGGTGAGGCCGAGGCGCCGGCGTCGCGGCCCCCGGCGTTGCGCGGGTCGGGATTCGTCCCGGAACCGCCCGCGCCGGGGATCTCCGCGCCAGTGTTCTGCTCGCTCATCGCTGCTGCTCCTTCCGGTCGGCCCCGGCCCCGGTGCGGGGCCCGACAGCGGCGATCGCCCGCCCCAGATCGCGGAACGCGGTGTAGTTGGCCAGCACCTCCACGCGCCCGGGTGGGCAGCGGCGGATCGCGGTCAGCGGGTCCGGCTCCAGCTGGTGCTCGACCCCGGCGTAACTCAGCCGCACCGACAGGTCGGCGGCGCGCTCGCCCGAGGCGTACACGGTCACGCCCTCGAAGCTCTCGAAGCGCACGTCCCACAACCACGACAGGTCCACGCCGTCGGCGACCTGCCCGTTGACCGCGATCACCAGGCCGTCGGCGGAGGTGTCGATCATGCCGAGCGCCTCCTGCCAGCCGGCCGGGTTCTTGGCCAGCAGCAGGTGCGCGGCCCGCCCGTCCACGTCGACGGTCGAGTAGCGTCCGGCCACGTCGTCGACCTGCTCCACCGCCCGGACGGCGGCGGCGGGGTCGGCGCCCATCGCCACGGCGGCGGCGACGGCCTGCGCGGCGTTGCCCCGGTTGGCCCGCCCCGGGATGGCCAGAGTCATGGGGGCGCTGAACCCGTCGGGCCCGTGGATGGCCTCGTCGTCGACCCACCAGTCCGGTTCGGGCCGCTCGAACGTCCGGCCGTCGGGCAGCGTGCCCGCGGACCGCCACCGCACGGCCCCGGTGGAGTCCACTGTCCGCGAGATGGGTTCGCCGGTGCGCGGGCAGCTCACCGAGTCGCCCGCCCACGCGGACCCTGCGGCCACCCAGACCACGGACGGGTTGTCGTACGCCACGGAGGTGATCATCACGTCGTCGCAGTTCGCCACCACCGTCGCCTGCGGCTGCGCGGCCACCCCGGCCCGCAGCCGGCGCTCGATGGCGTTGATCTCCCCGACCCTGTCCAGCTGATCGCGGCTGAGGTTGAGCAGGACGATCGCCTCGGGCGCCGTGTTCTCCGCGACCGCGGGCGTGTGGAGCTCGTCGACCTCGATGGCGGCCAACCCGGCCACCCGGTCGGCCCCGAGAGCGGACACGATCCCGGCGTCCATGTTGTCGCCGTTCGCGTTCGAGGCGACCCGGCCCACCGTCGACAGGGCGGAGGCGACCATCCTCGTCGTCGTCGACTTGCCGTTGGTCCCCGTGACCAGCACGGTCTTCCGGCCCGCCGCGAGCTGGCGCATGAGGTCAGGATCGAGCTTCAGCGCCACCAGGCCGCCGATCATCCCGCCCGACCCGCGCCCCGACACCCGGGACGCCCAGGTCGCCAGCCGGGAGACGGCCACGGCCACCCGGCCGCGGGGGGTGAGTGCGGTGATCGCGGGGGAACTCATGCCGCAGAGTCTAGGCAGCGCGGCGTCCGGGCAGCACGGCCGCCTCAGAACCGCACCGCACCGCCCAGCGCGTAGCGGCCGCTCGCGGTGTTCACCACGGTGTGAACGCCGTGACCTGCGACGGTGACGGCCGGGATGTCGGAGGGGTCTGGGACGATGGTGGGCATGGCAGGTTGGGTGGTGGTGGACGTCGAGACGTCGGGGATGACGCCGGCGGTCGACCGTGTGTTGTCGGTGGCCGCGGTGGTGATCGACGACGACGGCGAGGTGGTCGAGGAGTTCACGACCCTGCTCAATCCGGGCGTCGACCCGGGGCCGGTCCACGTGCACGGCCTCACACCGGCACTCCTCGCGGGCAAACCACGCTTCCCGGACGTGGCCGCGGAGTTGGACCGGGTGCTCGACGGGAGGACGGTCGTCGCCCACAACGCCGCCTTCGACGCGTCGTTCCTCGCGGCCGAGGCCCGCCGGGCAGGACTCCCGGCGCCGCTCGAGCGGTTCCTGTGCACCCTGGACTTCGCCGGTCGGCTGCACCTGTCCACCGCCGACCTCAAACTGTCGACGCTCGCCGCCCACTTCGGGGTGGAGCAGCGGGCCGCGCACGACGCCCACGATGACGCCCTCGTGTTGGCCGGGGTGTTCGCCGGACTGCTCGAGGTGGCCGGGGGCAAGGACGTGCAGCCGAAGCTGCGCGAGCTCGACGCGATGGTGGCGCATCCCGAGACCGGTTACCTCGTGTCCACGGTGTGGGCGGAGGCCCTCGCCGCCCCCAGGCTGTGGCGGCCGGCCGGGCGGCTCAAGCGCGGCGGCGGGCTGGTGCAGGGCATGGAGGTGGTCTTCACCCAGGACGTGGACCGCGATCCGGAGGAGATCGCCGGCCTCGTCGTCGACTCCGGTCTCTACGTCGCCGACCGCATCTCGTCCCGCACGTCCCTCGCAGTGTGCGACGCACCGGGTGCCGTGCGGGGTCGGACCGCGTTCGCCCGCAAGAAGGGGCTCGAGCTTGTGCCGTACGCGCGGTTCGAGGAGATGCTCGCCGCCGTCGCCCCCGGACGGCCCGTCGCCGGGGCCCAGGCCGTGGACAGTGCGCAGGGGGCGCTCTTCTGACCCCGCGCTCCGCGCTGCTCGGCGCCCGCGTTCCGCGCCTCCAGACCCCCGCGTTCCGCATCGTGGGGCGCTGGCCCGAGGCGGCGCGGCGGAACTGACATGATGGGCGACGGCCACCGTCGTCGACCACAGGAGTACCGCAAGTGCCCGCACCCCAGAACGCCGCCGCCCGTGAGGTCTACGAGAAGGAACGCGCCCACGTCCTGACCCCGTGGTCGGCCTGGGGTTCGAGCGACCCGATGGTCGTCACCGCGGCCGAGGGCTGCCACCTCACCGACGGGGACGGCAACCGGCTGCTCGACTTCACCTCGCAGCTGGTCAACACCAACATCGGCCATCAGCACCCGGTGGTCGTCAAGGCCATCCAGGACCAGGCCGCCGAGCTGTGCACCATCAATCCGGCACACGCCAACGCCGCCCGCGCCGAGGCGGCCCGCCTCGTCGCCGAGGTCGCGCCCGCCGGGATGAACCGCGTGTTCTTCACCAACGCCGGCACCGAGGCCGTCGAGCACGCCGTCCGCATGGCCCGCCGCCACACCGGCCGCCACAAGACCCTGTCGGCGTTCCGCAGCTACCACGGCGCCACCACCACCTCGATGAACCTCACCGGTGACACCCGCCGCTGGGCCAACGACATGGGCAACACCGGCGCCGTGCACTTCCACGCCCCGTTCCTGTACCGCTCGCAGTTCTACGCCGAGAACGACAAGCAGGAATGCGACCGGGCGCTCGAGCACCTCGACTCGCTCATCGGCCTCGAGGGCCCCGACCACTTCGCCGCCCTCATCATCGAGTCGGTGCCCGGCACGGTCGGCATCATGGTGCCGCCCGCCGACTACCTGCGCGGTGTGCGCGAGATCTGCGACAAGTACGGGATCGTCATGATCTGCGACGAGGTCATGTCCGGCTTCGGCCGCACCGGCGAGTGGCTCGCCCTGGACCACTTCCGCTCCGGCGACGACGACTGGGCGCCCGATCTCATCACCTTCGCCAAGGGCTCGAACTCGGGTTACGTCCCGCTCGGCGGCGTCATCCTGCACGACCGCATCGCCGCCTCCTTCGAGACCACGCCCTACACCGGTGGCCTGACCTACGCCGGGCACCCGCTGGCCTGCGCCTCCGTGGTCGCGACGATCAACCTCATGCGCGACGAGAAGATCGTCGAGAACGCGAAGAAGATCGGCGAGGACGTCATCGGCCCGCGCCTGCGCGAGCTCGCCGAAAAGCACCCGTCGATCGGCGAGGTCCGCGGCCTCGGCGTGTTCTGGGCCGTGGAGATGGTGGCCGACCGCGAGACACGCGAGCCCCTCGCGCCCTACGGTGGATCATCGGAGGCCATGGCCCGCACGTTCGGTAAGGCAAAGTCCGACGGCCTGCTGCTGTTCATGAACTACAACCGATTCCATGTGGTGCCGCCGTGCATCATCACCCCGGACGAGGCCAACGAGGGCCTCGACATCTTCGACCGCGCACTCGACGTGGCCGACGAGTACGTGAGGAGCTGACCATTCGATGGCGCTGATATTGCGGCTGATCGTCAACGCCGTCGCCCTGTGGGTGGCGACGCTGATCGTGCCGGGCATCACCCTGCACGAGATCTCCGGGGCCGCAGCCTCTGGCGCCGGCGACATCGAGAACGAGGTGAACGTCCCCACCATCACGGCGCTGCTCGTCGTTGCGGTGGTGTTCACGCTGGTCAACGCGGTGATCAAACCGATCGTTCAGTTGCTGTCGCTGCCGCTGACGATCCTCACCCTTGGCCTGTTCCTGCTGGTGGTCAACGCGCTGATGCTCATGCTCACCGGCTGGATCACCACGACGTTCCAGCCCTTCGGGGCCGAGTACGTGGTGAGCGGGTTCTGGGCGGCGTTCTTCGGCGCGATCGTGATCGGCCTGGTCAACTGGGTGCTCGGCATGCTGGTCCCCAGCCGCGCCCGCGACTGAGCGGCGGCGGCCCGGCCCGGCCCAGCGCCGGCCGCCCGGGCGGGCACCCGCCGGGCCGGCACCCGCCCGCGACCGAGCGGCGGCGGCCGCCCGGGCGGGCACGCGCCGGGCCGGCACCCGCCCGCGACCGAGCGGCGGCGGCGGCTGAGCGGCGCCCGGGCGGGCACCCGCCCGCCGAGCAGAGGAATTCGCGCACCCGCTACTCGGGCGATGCAGTAGAAATCCTCTGCTTCGGCGGCGACGGCTACGCCGCGAGGGGCGGGCGGCCCCGCCCCGTTCAGGTCAGGAGCCGAACACCGCCGAGGAGACGGCGGTCGGGGCCCAACCCCGCGCTGCCTGGTCGCGGATGAACTGCATCTGCGGGTAGAACGAGTTGCCCGGGCAGGCGGTCCCGCCCCAGTCGCGGTGGCCCGACACGGCCATCATCGGCCGGGTGGCCCCACCCTGCGGGTTGCGGTAGGTAATGCCGGCGCGCGGGTTGATGCCGGTGGCGTTGCACAGGGCCCGGACGCAGTCGATGGCCGCGCCCACCGCGCGCGAGGTCGGCGGTGCACCGGTGAAGTCACCGAGCAGGCTGATGCCGATGTTGCCGTTGTTGAATCCGCCCACGTGGCCACCGGTGACGACCGGCGGTGCGATCCCGGCGACCGGCGGGAACTGGAAGACGGGGTTGCCGACGGGCGTTCCGCCGCGACCCTGGTAGATCCGGCCCTCGGGGTCGATGAGCAGGTGGTATCCGACGTCGCCCCAGCCCAGGGTGTTGGCGTGATAGTTGTAGATCGCCCGCACACTGGCCGCACGGTCCGGCCCGACCGGGGAGGCGGTGTGGTGGATCGTGATGGACTGCGCGGGGAAGTAGGAGGGGGCCCAGCGGAAGCCCCCGACATCGCCCGCACCCCACGCCGCGCGCGGGATGACCGGTAGGCCCGCCAGGCCGACGCTGCCGAGGCTGTAGTTGCGCGGGGTGCCGCGGCCGTCGTCGAACACGGTCGCCTCGGCCCCCGCGGGCGCATCGACCTCGTACCCCACGGCACCATCGGGCGCGCCGACGAGTTCGGAGGCGGGCGTGCTGCCGGCGTCCGGGGCGGAGTCCATCCCCTCGAGCGGAAGCCAGTCACCGACCGAGCCGTCGGGGAATGCGAAGCGGATCCGGCCGACGATCTCCTCGGCACTGGGGAACGTCACGCCGACGTAGCCGAGAGGGCCGTTGGGCTGGATCATCCCGCTGCCGGTCGAGACCGACTGCATGAGGTCCTGGGCGACGCCGAGCGAGCCGGTGGTGAAGGGATTGGCCCCGGCGACGGGACCTCGGACGGTGGAGGCGACGGCGGCGCCCACGCCGACGGATGCGGCTGTGAGAAATCCACGGCGTGTCACGGACATACGGGCTCCAGACTGAGGTTTGCGAAGGGCCGACCCATACCTATCGGCGCGGCCCGCCGCTACATTACGCGCTTGACGTGACCGAATCGAGACCCTCGTTACCGGAGGGATATCTGAGGGTGATGTGACTGATGTGGCGGCGTACGCCCGGACGATGAGACCAAACGGCTTGTGCCGCCCCACGATTCGGGCGGCCACGACGTGCGACGAGAAGACCGTTCCGCGCACTCACCTCTCGGGCGATGTGCGCGGAACGGTCTTGTCGATGTCCGGTCGGCCCGCCCACCCGGGCGGCGGGCCAGCCGACGTCAGCCGGTCAGGGGGCCCAGGTGCGGGCGCCCTCGACCGAACCGACGGCCTCGGCGCCCTCGGCCTCATCGGCGTAGGCGCGGTTCACGGCGGAGACCACGGCGCGCAGGGAGGCGGTGGTGATGGAACCGGCCCGCCCGACACCCCAGAAGACCCGGTTACCGAACTGCACCTCGACGTACGCGGCCGCGGTGGCGTCATCCCCGGACGTCATCGCATGCTCCGAGTAGTCGAGGATGCGTACCTCGTCGTCGAACATCTCGTTCAGGGCGGCGACGAACGCGGCGAGGGGTCCGTTCCCGGACCCCGCCAGCTCACGGGTCTCGCCCTTCCACTTGATGACGGCCTCGATGGCGTCCTCGCCGTCATCGGTCTCGGCGGGCACGAGGTGCTGCGACATGCGCTCCATGGGCGAGACGCGGTCCAGGTACTCCAGCGAGAAGATGTCCCACATCGCCTTGGGGGTGACCTCGCCGCCCTCGGAGTCGGTGACGTTCTGGACGAGTTGCGAGAACTCCATCTGCAGGCGCCGCGGCAGCTGCAGGCCGTAGTCGCTCTTCATGATGTAGGCGACGCCGCCCTTGCCGGACTGCGAGTTCACGCGGATGACGGCCTCGTAGGTGCGGCCCTCGTCCTTGGGGTCGACGGGCAGGTAGGGGACCTCCCACGTGATGTCGGTGATGTCCTCGCCGCGGGTGCCGGCCTCGGCCTGCAGGGCGTCGAAGCCCTTGTTGATGGCGTCCTGGTGCGAGCCGGAGAACGCGGTGAAGACCAGATCGCCGCCGTAGGGGTGGCGCTCGGGCACGCGCAGCTGGTTGGCGTACTCGACGGTGCGACGGATCTCGTCCATGTCGGAGAAGTTGATCTGCGGGTCGACGCCGCGGGTGAGCAGGTTCATGCCCAGCGTCACCAGGCAGACGTTGCCGGTGCGCTCGCCGTTGCCGAACAGGCAGCCCTCGATGCGGTCGGCGCCGGCCTGGTAGCCCAGCTCGGCGGCAGCGACGCCGGTGCCGCGGTCGTTGTGCGGGTGCAGCGACAGGATGGTCGACTCGCGGTTCGCCAGGTTGCGGTGCATCCACTCGATCTGGTCGGCGTACACGTTGGGCGTGGCCATCTCGACGGTCGCCGGCAGGTTGAGGATGATCGGGTTCTCGGGGGTGGCGCCGACGACCTCGGTGACGGCGTCGCACACCTCCTTGGAGAACGCCAGCTCGGTGCCGGTGAAGGACTCGGGCGAGTACTCCCAGCGCCAGTTGGTGTCGGGGTAGTCGCGCGCGATCGTGGTGACCAGCTCGGCGGCGTCGGTGGCGATCTTCTTGATGGCGTCGCGGTCCTTACGGAAGACCACCTTGCGCTGCAGGATCGACGTCGAGTTGTAGAAGTGCACGATCACGTCGGACGCGCCCTCGCACGCCTCGAACGTGCGACGGATGAGGTCCTCGCGGCACTGGACCAGCACCTGGATGGTGACGTCTTCGGGGATCGCGTCGTCCTCGATGATCTCGCGGACGAAGTCGTAATCCGTCTGCGAGGCGGACGGGAAGCCGACCTCGATCTCCTTGTAGCCCATGCGGACGAGCAGGTCGAACATGCGGCGCTTGCGCGCGGGGCTCATGGGGTCGATCAGGGCCTGGTTGCCGTCGCGCAGGTCCACGGCGCACCACTGGGGGGCGTGGGTGATGATCTTGTCCGGCCAGGTGCGGTCGGGCAGGGAGACGTCCTCGACCTCCTCGGCGAACGGCCGGTACCGGTGCGCCGGCATGGAGGAGCCGCGCTGCTTGTTCCACGACGGCTGGTCGGGGCGGCCGGGCTTGGAGGGGGGAGTCAGGGTCGACGACGACGAGACGAAGGCATCAGCGGGATTCATTGCAGTGGCTCAACTTCCTAGGGGGGCGATCGGCAGGGATCGGACCGGCGCGACGAGATCCCGCGACGGGGAGCCGGTCCGTCTCAGCGGGCCCCGCCGCGGCACCCAAGAAGGAGCACGCGCTGCATGCGGGTCATCATACACATCCCTGCGGGCCGTCACGGAATCGGAATGACGAACGTCGAGGACTCGGCTGTGGTCCCTTCGGGCGGTACCGACGGCGGGTCCTGGGTGAGCTCGTCGGGCACCTGCATGGACCCCCACACCTTGCTGCAGCCGGCCTCCTCGGCCACCTCCACCGCCTTCTCGACGAGTTTGTGGGCGATGCCCCGGCCGCGCAGGTCCTCACGGACCCGGATGCCGTAGACGAACAGGTCGGGGCTGGCGCCGAGGTGTCCGGTCTCCACCGCGACGAGCATCGCGACCGGCACCTCGTCCTGCAGCGCCAGCACGAGCAGGTTGGAACCTCGGTCGAGGAAGTCCGTGGTCCATTCCGGGGTGGGCGGGGTGCTGAGCAGGTCACCCGCGGACAGCACGAGGTCAACATCCGCGCGCGCGGCGCGGCGGATGACGAGCTCCGGCGGGGTCATCTGTCCAGTGTGGCAAAAATCGAGGGGGTTCGGCATCGCCGACTGCCCTGGGTCATCGGTTGGCGATCATCCAGTCGATCCAGCCGTTCTGGGCGGGGATCGATTCGTACCGGGCCGGGTTGGTGCCGTCGGGCTGCCGGCGGTCGTGGTCGGAGCCGGAGTGGACGCCCACCAGTCGGTCGCCCTGGAAGACGGGTCCGCCGGAGTCTCCGTACCCGTATCCGCCCTGGATGGTGTGGGAGCGGCCGATGCGTGAACCGGCTCGGGGTTCCATCCGGTCGAGGCGGGTGAGGCCCGTGCGGAGTTCGGGGGAGCGCAGGCCGCGGGGGGTGGTCTCGCCGAATCCGTGGAAGCGCAGGACGTCGCCCGGGGCGGGGTCGACCCCGGCGCGCCGCACGGCGGGCGACGGCGCGGGGTGGCGGAGCTTGAGGAGCATGAAGTCCCCGGCGGGGGCCTTGTAGACCGCCTCGGGGGCGTGGCGACCGAGGCTGCCGGTGTCGAGAGATCCGAATGCGCCGACGATGCTCGGGCTGGCCAGGGAGGCGGTCGCGGTGAAGCCGCCGGGAACGGTGGCGAGGTTGCCGAATCCGAGGGTGTACGCGTTGGGGTTCGTCGGCCCGCAGTGGGCGGCGGTGGCGACCCAGTGCGGGTGGATGACGACGCCGGAGCACGGCGCGCCGAGGACGCCGTCGAAGACGGTGATCTGCACGGCCCACGGGGCGGGGCCGGAGGGGGCGCCGTTCACTACCGCGCCGGCCGTGGGTGCCGCGACCGCGAGCGACGCGGCGACCGTGCCGGCGATGGCGGTGACCGCGGCGGCGAGTCGACCGGGCCAGGCGGTGCTGCTGTGGCGTGTGAGGCGCATGGGACTCAGCCTAGGCGATCGGAGGGATGGCGCGGGCCGGTCGGCGTGGGTCCTCATGGTGATGACGTCGTGGCGCGCGTCGGGCGCGTTACCGCCGACCCGACACGCCCGGGGCGCTACTTCGATGCCGATCGCGCTGCGTCGACGTCCTTGTGCGCGAGTCGCACCGTCGCGAGCACCATCACGGTGAGGGTGGCGCCGAGGAGCATGAGCGCGGCGCCGTCGACCGAGAACCACTCGCCCAGCACCACGACCCCCAGCCCGAGCGAGACGACCGGGGTGGTGACCGTGGAGGCGGGCACGGCCTGGTGCACGGCGCCGGCGGAGAACGACATCTGTTGCAGCGTCAGTGCGGCCACTGCGGCCACCCCCAGTCCGTACACCTCGCCGGTCGTGGCCACGGTGAGCAGTCCGCCGTCGTGGAACCGTTCGGCGACGCCCTTCGTCAACAGTGCGACGTAGGCGAACGCGGTGCCGCCGGCCACGCCCAGCAGGAGGGCACGGTTGCCGTTGGAGCGGCGGTTACGGGAGGCGGCGAGGAGGACGACGACGACGAGGAGTCCGCCCGCACACGCGAGTGCCCACTGCCACCAGGGCGGGTGGGCGTCCCCTCCGGTGGGCCGTCCGTAGATGACGAGCACCATCACGCATCCCGTCAGGACGTACCCCCAGAAGAGTTCGGTCTTGGTGACCCGTCGGCCGGTGACCCAGGCGCCGAGGGGGAGGGCGAAGGTCAGTGAGAGAACGGTGATCGTCTGGACGAGGATGAGCGATCCGAACGCGAGCGCGAGGCCCTGGAACGCGAATCCGGCGAGGCTGATGGCCATGCCGGTCCACCAGTACCGGCTGGCGAGCACGTTGAAGTGACCCTCGTGTCGACCCTTCGCGCGCTGGGGCGATCGGTGCCGCATGACGGTTCCGAATGCCTGGCTGAGGGCGGACGCGAGGGCGAGAATCACTGCCGCCCAGATTTCACTCATCCCTGATGAGTAAACACCTCCCGTAAAGTAGGTCTGCGGTAAGCCGATCAACACCGGAAGGGTGTGACCGCGTGGCACTCGTAGTGCAGAAGTACGGCGGCTCCTCCGTGGAGTCCGCAGAACGAATCCGTCGGGTGGCCGAACGGATCGTGGAGACCAAGAAGGCGGGCAACGACGTCGTGGTCGTGGCCTCGGCGATGGGCGACACGACCGACGAGCTACTCGATCTGGCCGATCAGGTCTGTCCCTCGCCTCCGCAGCGCGAGATGGACATGCTGTTGACCTCGGGGGAGCGCATCTCCAACGCGCTGCTCGCGATGGCCATCAGTTCGTTCGGGATGGAGGCCTATTCCTTCACCGGATCCCAGGCCGGGATCATCACCACGACCAGGCACGGCAACAGCCGCATCATCGACATCACCCCGGGGCGCGTCCGTGAGGCGCTGGACGAGGGCAAGATCGCCCTCGTCGCGGGCTTCCAGGGGGTGTCCCGAGAGACCCGCGACGTCACGACCCTGGGTCGCGGCGGGTCCGACACCACCGCGGTCGCGATGGCCTCGGCCCTGGGCGCGGACGTGTGCGAGATCTACTCGGACGTGGACGGCATCTACACCGCCGACCCCCGGATCGTGCCCGATGCCCGGAAGCTCGACACCATCTCGTACGAGGAGATGCTGGAGATGGCGGCCGTCGGGTCCAAGATCCTCAACCTGCGCAGTGTGGAGTTCGCCCGCCGCTACCACGTGCCGCTGCGCGTCCGCTCTTCGTATTCGACCAACCCGGGCACGCTCGTGGCCGGAAAAGTGGAGGACATCCCCGTGGAAGACGCAGTCCTGACCGGAGTCGCTCACGACGCCTCGGAGGCCAAGATCACGGTCGTAGGCATCCCCGACCAGCCGGGGTACGCGGCCAAGATCTTCCGCGTGGTGGCCGACGCCGAGATCAACATCGACATGGTCCTGCAGAACGTCTCCAAGGCGGAGGGCAAGACCGACATCACCTTCACCTGCCCCCGCGAGGTGGGTGCCAAGGCCGTTGAGGTCCTCTCGCAGGCCAAGGACGATCTGGGTATCGACCAGGTGCTCTACGACGACAACGTCGGCAAGGTCTCCCTCGTCGGCGCGGGCATGAAGTCGCACCCGGGCGTCACCGCGACGTTCTGCGAGTCGCTGTCCGAGGCCGGCATCAACATCGAGCTCATCTCGACCTCCGAGATCCGCATCTCGGCCCTGGTCCGGGAGGACGAGCTGCCCGACAGCGTCCGCGCGCTGCACACGGCGTTCGAGCTGGGCGGCGACGAGGAGGCGCAGGTCTACGCCGGCACCGGCCGCTGACCTGACCCTCGCCCGGCCCGCCCCAAGCCAGGCCGGCCCGGCGCCCGCGCACCCGGCGCCGGCGCACCCGGCGCCCGCCTGCGCACCCGGCGCCCCGCCGAGCAGAGGAATTCGCCTGTATCGCCCGAGTGGCTCAGTGCGAAATCCTCTGCTCGGCGATCACCCGCCGCGGCTCGTCGTCCGAATCGGTCGGTTCAGCCGCGAAAGCTCCCGTAGCCGCGGCGGTGGAGGGCTGCGCGCACGTGGGCCAGGATCTCGCCGGGGGTGCGGACGAGCGAGGTCGCGGTGACCACCTCGATGTACCAGCCGGCCGCCCGAAGCCGGTTCCGTCGGATCTCGTCCTTCGCCTGCTGCTCTTTCGTGCGATGGTCCCCTCCGTCGTATTCCACCGCCACCTTCAACTCCGGCCAGGCGATGTCCAGGCGATACCTGAACTCGGGCACCCGGTGCTGCAGGACGAATCCGGTCAGACCGTTCTCGAGTAGGAACAGCCGCGTCCGGGTTTCCCAGGGCGACTCGGCATCTGTGTCGACCTCCTCGAGCCTCTCGAGAACAGTCCGGCGACCGCGGACGCCGTGCATGTCCTCCACCAGGGCCGGTAGGCGGCTGATCGGTAGGACGCCCATGGTGGTGGAGGCGTCGAGCGCGCAGATGGCCTCGACGCGCGGTTCGCGACGAGCGATGTCGAACAAGACCCACTCGGGGCTGGCGATGCGGATGTCGGGGGAACGTCCCGACGTCAGCACGTGGATGTGCTCGGGCGGGATCCGGTACTGCCAGCCCGCCAGCCCGGGCCGTTCGATCCGCCGGCCCGGCGCCACCACATCGTCCGCGAACTCGCGCGGCGGGAAGTCGTGCCCATAGAGCGTGGCTGCGATCCACCCGGTCAACGTTGCGTCCGGGTAGAGCGTCATGAGCGCTTCGGCCCGTGCCCAGGCGTCGACGTGCACGTGGTTCCGGACCCACAGTCCGTGGTGCAGGCGGGTGTAACCGCGGTTCGTGACGCGGCTTCCGGTCAGGTGCCGCAGGTCGCGGGTGCGGATGGGGGCTGTGCGGATGGGGGCGGTGCGGGATTCTGCGCTCACGGACCGTGACTCTGCCAAGCGGACGTTGACTGGCAGGGGCGCAGAGCAGGGATCCGCGTCGACCTGTGGATGGGGCCGAGGGGTGTGGATAGCGATGCCACGGCCTCTGGCCCAGCACGTCGACCCCCTCGGCGAGCACCGCGGTCCTCGCCGAGAAGAGGAATTCGCGCAACGCCACTCGGCCGATACAGGCGAATTCCTCCGGACGGCGAGGCCGGACGGCGAGGCCGGGGGCGAGCGACCGGATGGCGGGGCGTGCCCCGCCGCCCGCGCTCCGCTCCCGGCCTCGCCTTGCGTGGTGTCTGTGCCCGAAGCGCGGCCGGGTGTGACGCACGCCGCTGTCCGAGCTGGGCGACCCCGGTAGGATGGGGTACTGCCGGTCGGTCGAGCGCAGGGCGGAGAACCCGTCCGCGGCGGGCCGGGACCAACCTTTCAGGAGTTGACCTTTTCGATGACCACTGTCGCCGTAGTCGGAGCCACGGGCCAGGTGGGGCGCGTCATGCGTGCCCTGCTGGAGGAGCGGGACTTCCCGGCTGACAAGGTCCGTTTCTTCGCGTCCGCCCGGTCCGCCGGCACCACGCTGCCGTTCCGCGGTGAGGACATCGTCGTCGAGGACACCGCCAACACGCCCGACGAGGAGCTGGAGGGGATCGATATCGCCCTGTTCTCCGCGGGCGGCACGATGTCGAAGGAGCAGGCCCCTCGGTTCGCCGCGGCCGGCGCCGTCGTCGTCGACAATTCCAGCGCGTGGCGCAAGGACCCCGACGTCCCGCTCGTCGTCTCCGAGGTGAACCCGGACGCGGCGAAGAACCCGCCCAAGGGCATCATCGCCAACCCCAACTGCACCACGATGGCCGCGATGCCGGTGCTCAAGGCGCTGCACGACGCGGCGGGCCTCAAGCGCCTGGTCGTGTCGACGTACCAGGCGGTCTCCGGCTCCGGGCTCGCCGGCGTGGACACGCTGAACGATCAGATCACCGGCAACGTCGGCGCGGGCCACGAGTTGGTGCACGACGGCTCGGCGCTGAAGACCGACGACCACGGGCCGTACGTCGCGCCGATCGCGTTCAACGTGCTGCCGCTCGCGGGTGGGCTCGTCGACGACGGGTCCGAGGAGACGGACGAGGAGCAGAAGCTGCGCAATGAGTCGCGCAAGATCCTCGACCTGCCGGAGCTGCGGGTGGCCGGCACCTGCGTGCGCGTGCCGGTGTTCACCGGTCACACGCTGAGCATCAACGCGGAGTTCGACAAAGACATCACGCCGGAGCAGGCGCGCGAGCTGCTGTCGAAGGCGCCGGGCGTCAAGGTCGTCGACGTGCCGACCCCGCTGGACGCGGCGGGCATCGACGAGTCGCTGGTGGGCCGCATCCGCCAGGACCAGTCGATCGAGGGCAACAAGGGCCTCAACCTCATGGTGGCGGGCGACAACCTCCGCAAGGGTGCGGCGCTCAACACCATCCAGATCGCGGAACTGCTGGTCAAGTAGCGCACCTGCTGGTCGGGTGGCCAGTCGCGGGCTGTGCTGGTCGGGAGTGCAGCCGGTCGGGAGTACGACGACGAGGCCCCGCAGTCGCACCCAGACGAGAGCCGCCGCCCGGTCACGCAGACCGGGCGGCGGCTCTTGTGCACAGGGCTCGCGAGGAGTTCGCTATCTCGGCGGTATGACCGTGGGTATACTTTCGGTATGTCCCACACGACGATCAAGGTGAGTCGCGACCTCCGGGATCTCCTGAAGAGGCAGGCCGCCGAGGAGCACCGCACGCTGGGCGATCATCTGGCGTATCTCGCCTCACTCGCCGAGAAGCAACGGCGGCTCGAGCGCCTGCGTGCGGAGATAGACGCGACATCGCCTGAGGATCTGGCGTCCTACCGCGAGGAGTCCGAGTGGTGGGAGCGGGCGCAGGATGCCTGACCCGACTCCCGGGGAGGTCGTATGGGTAGTCCGCGATCCCGTGGCGGGTCGTGAGCAGAGCGGTCGCCGGCCCGCGGTGGTGGTCTCGTCGCGCGCGCACATCTCCCTCGCCGATACTCTCGTGATGGTGGTGCCGGTGACGTCGGTGGATCGCGGATGGTCGAACCACGTCCTGCTCCGCGGAGACGTGTTCGACCGCGACTCTTGGGCGATGACCGAGCAGGTGCGCACCCTTTCGCGCCAGCGGGTTGTCGGCCATGCCGGCCAGGTGGATGCGGGGACCCTGGCAGACATTCGCCGGTGGATCCAGGATTTCCTCGACGAGTAGCGGTCGACCGCCGAACCCCGACCCCGACCCACCCACACCCCACAACCCACCACCCGAGAGGACCACCCATGACCCCGACCCTGACCCACCACGAGGACATCGCCGTTCTCACGCTCGGCGACGACGAGAACCGCTTCACCCCGGACCGGCTCGACGCGATCAATGCCCACCTCGATGAGGTCGAGCAGTCGGCGAAGGGGCTCGTCACCGTGGGGTCGGGCAAGTTCTACTCCAACGGTCTCGACCTCGACTGGCTCATGGCCAACTCCGACCGCCTCGACTGGTACGTCGGCCGGATCCACGAGCTGTTCTCCCGCATCCTGACGTTCTCCCTGCCGACGGTCGCCGCGGTCAACGGGCACGCCTTCGGCGGCGGGGCGATGCTCGCGATGGCCCACGACTACCGGGTGATGCGCGACGACCGCGGCTACTTCTGCTTCCCCGAGGTGGACATCAACATCCCGTTCACACCGGGCATGGCGGCGCTGATCCAGGCCAAGACGACCCCGCAGACCGCCATCACCGCGATGAGCACGGGCTACCGCTACCCGGGGGCCGAGGCGAAGGGGGCGGGCCTCGTCGACGCGACCGCTGCGGAGGCCGAGATCGTCACCGCGGCGCTCGGGCGTCTCCAGCCGATCCTCGGCAAGGACCGCACCACGCTCGGCGCCATCAAGTCCACGATGTTCGCCTCCGTCACCGAGGCGCTGGGCCGAGGCCCCGGCGGCGTCAGCCTCTGATGCCCACCCGTCCCGGGTCGACCGCGAGTTCGGGGTAGCGCGGGGATAGATCGACGACGACGACGAGGCCCGCCGCCGCTCGGAAACCATGCCGTCGCCCGGTCACGCCGAACCGGCGGCGGCTTCGGTCGTATAGAGGCCGGTCCAGTGCCATAGTGGAACTGCACGCCCCTCGTGTCCCGGCATGCTGCCGGAACACGTGGCCAGTTCGCACGACTCCCTGCAGGTTCACGCCTGCACCGACGAGAGGAACGCAGATGGCGATCAACGACGACGACATCACCACGTCCGGCGCTCAGGGCGAGGGCATCGCCGACGGCGGTTCCAATCCGGGCGGCCATGACGGCGGCGCCGACGGGTCCGCCCACCACATGAAGGGCGAGGGCGAGGGCTTGGCTGACGGCGGTTCGAACCCGGACGGTCACGACGGCGGCGCGGACGGTTCCGCCGATGGATCCGCGAACACCGGCGAAGGGGTGGCCGACGGCGGTTCCAACCCGGATGGTGCCGACGGCGGCGCTGACGGCACGCAGTAATTGCGGGCGCTTCATCGGTGCGTCGCGTGCAGCTCGGATGAGTTCGCTGCGGGGGTGTGGGGGCAGCGGCCCCTGCTGACCCGGGCGGCCGAGCTGCCACGCGACTACTCCGACCTGCTCTCACCCGGGATGGTCGACGAGATCGTCGCCGAGCGCGGGGTGCGCACGCCGTTCGTCCGGATGGCGCGGGAGGGCACGCTCGTCGACCGGGCGTGCTTCACCCGCTCCGCGGGGTTCGGGGCGCAGATCGCCGATCAGCTCGATCCCGACGGCGTGCTCACGCAGTACGCCGCCGGGGCGACGCTCGTCCTGCAGGGACTGCACCGGTTCTGGCCGCCCATCATCGACTTCGTGCGGGGCATGACCTCGGACATCGGGCATCCGGTGCAGACCAACGCCTACATCACCCCGCCTGCCAATCGCGGGTTCGATCCGCACTACGACGTCCACGACGTCTTTGTGCTCCAGGTGTCCGGCACCAAGCGGTGGCGGGTCCACGAGCCCGTGCACCACCATCCGCTTGCGGATCAGCCGTGGACCGATCACCGCGAGGCGATCGCCGAACGGGCGAAGAACGAGCCGGTGATCGACACCGTGCTCGAGCCGGGGGACTGCCTCTACTTGCCGCGCGGCTGGGTCCACTCGGCCGAGGCGCAGGGCGAGACCTCCATCCACCTCACCGTGGGCGTGGCCCCGTTGACCGGGCACGACGTCGCCACGGCGATGATCGAGGCACTGGCCTCGGAGGAGGAGCTGCGGGCGTCGTTGCCGTTCGGGCTCGCCCCGGTCGATGCCGCCCGGGCCGAGCCTCACGCCCGCGAGGTCCTCGACGTATTGGCCCGGTTGATCGCCGAGAAACAGGACCAGCTCAGCGCTCTCGCCGGCGACGCGCTGGCTGGCAAGTACCTCGACCTCACACGACCCGCCGCGATCCGCCCGCTGGCCACCCTCGATGCCGTGGCCGCCCTCGACGCCGACACTCAGCTGCAGTTGCGCGAGGGACTCCACGCACGGGTGGACTGCACCGACTCCGACGCCGACGCCGGCAATCCCGGCACGGTGGTGTTGAGGCTGCCCACTAAGTCGGTGACGTTCCCGGCGGTATGCGCTTCCGCCCTGCGCGCTGTCCTCGAGGGTGACCCCGTGAGCGCCGGTTCGCTGCCCGGCCTCGATGCCGACGATGGCCTGGTGGTTCTTCGGCGGTTGTTGCGGGAGGGCGTGGTGGTGGCGCTATGAGCAGGCCTGCGGACTGGGAGCCGTGCAGTGATTCGTCGCTGCGCCGCGGCGATCCCCTGGACGGGTCGGGCTCCCGGGGGTTGCGGTGGCTGATGGTCGAGCTGGCCGGCCCGTGGGGATACTCGGCGTTGCTCGACTCGCCGTCACTCCTTCCGCCCGAGCTGGGTCGCGAGATCGCCGGGCGTGCCCAGGAGGCTGATGTGCGGGTTGCCGCGATCCGCAGGCCGGGTCGTCGTCGTCACACCGATGAGCAACGCTGGCGGTGGGCGCTCGCGGACGCTCGGCCCGGGCATGAGTCGCTGCGGTGGGGCGAGGTCGACGGCCCGGTCGGGTACGCCGAGATCCCCCTCGACGGTTCCGCCGGCACCCCGTCAGCGGACCCGCTGGTCGCCGTGTGCGCGCACGGCAAGCACGATCAGTGCTGCGCGGTGCGGGGGCGCAGCGCCGCGGCGCGGATCGCCGAGCGGCATCCGGAGGCGACCTGGGAGTGCTCGCACCTGGGCGGCGACCGCTTCGCCGCGACGATGCTCGTCCTGCCGCACGGACTCTTCTACGGCCGCGTCGACCAGGCGGAGGATCCGGCCGACATCGTCACCCGCTACACCCAGGGCCGGGTCGACGATCGGTATCTGCGCGGACGCAGTAGTCACTCGGCGGCCGTGCAGAGCGCGCAGCATCACGCCCGGGCGGTGGAGCCCGACGACCGCATCGACGCCTTCGCCCCCGTGCGCGTGGTCGAACGAGACGAGCACGTCGAGGTGACGCTCGAGGGGCCGCGCGGTCCGGTCGAGGTGTGGCTGCGGGAGACCTACTCGGAGCCGATCTTCACGATGTGCCGGGCCCACGCCCCCGGGCCGGTCCGGCAGTGGGAGCTGATCGAGGTCAGGGGCGGCGGGTAGGGCCGGACGTCGGGGCGAGGTGGAGCGAGGATGGTCGAACCACGTGTGGCTCCGCGGAGACGTCCTCGACCGCGGCTCCTCGGGGACTCCGCACGCGAAAGGACAGGCGACGTCGATGCAGCCGTTGATCCGCGCCGCGAGCCTGCGCGGGTTCGCTGAGCTCGTCACCGAACTCGGCGGGGATCCGGATCGGCTGCTCGCGCGGTTCGGCATCGAGCCAGAGACGTTGGCGGACGAGGACGGGCTGCTGTCGATCACCGACCACGACCGGATGCTCGATGTGGCGGCAGCCCACCTGCGCTGCCCGGACCTCGGTCTGCGGCTGGCCGAACGGCAGGACGTGACGATTCTCGGCCCCATCGCGCGCGCGATCGGATCGTCGCAGACCCCCGCGGAGGCGCTGGAGTGCGCGGCTCGGTTCATGTTCGTGCACAGCCCCGCGCTGAGGATCGAGGTCGCCGACGACCCGTGGGGCCGGCGCGGCGTGATCGCCCTGACCTACCGCAAGGAGTTGACCGAGTCGCCGTACTCGCCGCAGGCCGCCGAGCTGGGGCTGGGGGTGTTCTACCGGGTGGCCGTGCATCTGGTCGGGCAGTCCACCGGGTTGCGGTCGGTGGAGGTGCCGCACGGACCACTCTCGCCGGTCGGCCGGTATCTGGGCTTCTTCGGCGTCGACGTGAAGTTCGACCGGCCCGCGGCCGCGCTGTGTGTCGACCGTCGGATGTTGGATGCCACGTTCGCCTCCGCAGATGAGGATCTCCGTCGCGCGGCCCTCGATCACCTGACGGGCTCGTACTCCGACCCGTCGGACTCGGTGGCTCACCAGGTGCGCCGCCTCGTGGGGGAGCGCCTTCCCGGCCGCGTCCCCACCCTCGCCGAGGTGGCCGGGGCGCTCCTGCTCCACCCGCGGACGCTGCAACGTCGCCTCGCCGCCGTCGACACCACCTACGGCCGGGTCGTCGACGACCTGCGTCGGGATCGCGCGCACCGGTTCATCACGACCAGCGACCTGTCCTTCACCCAGATCGCCGACCTGGTCGGTTTCGCCGAGCAGGCCACGCTCAGCCACGCGGCGCGCCGGTGGTTCGGTATGTCCCCCGGGGAGCTGAGGCGGACCACCAACCTGTCGCCCTGACACAAGTTTCCCGCCGCCGGACACCGGATGCTGGTGTCGACCGCGGGAACGACCGGCGCCCCCCGGGCGGCCACCCCATCGGCGAGGAGGAGCGAACGATGCTGCGCGAAGATCCACCGCGTTCGGACCAGGTGTCCGGACCCATGCTCGAGCAGATCGGAGCGCGGCCGATCCCCGAATTCGACGGCGTCCACGACGTGTGGCCGCGGGGCGAGCGGCTGAGGGCGGTGCGCTCGGCGGCCGCCGAGTACAAGAAGCGGTTTGTGCAGCAGGGGCAGGTGCGGGCGGTGCGGTCAGTCGACGTGGCCGGGGCGCCGTACCCGGTCAAGTACGCCTTCGACAACGCGGTGTCGGTGCCCAGCCTGCCGTTGGTCACCATGATCAACCGCATGGTGGTGGTCCAGTACGACGACTGGAACGGTCGGCCCCGCACCCTGGTGTTCGAGCCGACCGTCCCCGCCGGTTCCGCCAAGGCGCCGTTCTACGCCAATCTGGAGAGGCTGGTCGACGCCGTCCCCGGCGGCCGCCTGGCCAGCAAGGCGATTCTCAAGTACTTCAACGAGCCCGGCGAGGCCCTGGCGAAGGTGGGGCTGCGGCCGGAGCACGTGGACTTCCTCACGTTCGACCACCTGCACGTGCAGGACCCCCGGATGATTCTCGGCTCGAGCGAGGTGATCGCGGGCGAGCCGACGCCGCGCACCGCCCTGTTCGGCGACGCGCAGCTGCTCGTGCACCGCCGCGAACTGGCCACCCTGGAGGACCTGCACCCCATGCAATGGGCCTGGTACGTCGAGGACGGCCTCGACGGCGTCCCCCGGGACAAGTTCGCCGTGTTCGACGGCGACATCGAGCTCGGCCCCGGCATCGCCCTGCTGTGGACGCCCGGCCACACGGACGGCAACCACTCGCTGGTCATCAACACCCCGGACGGCGTGTGGGTGTCCTCCGAGAACGGCATCTCCCTGGACAACTGGCAGCCGGAGCTGTCGAAGATCCCGGGCGTGCGCCGCTACCACCGCGAGTATGGCCGCGAGATCTGCCCCAACGCCAACACCCTCGAGGACGCGCTGGACCAGTACGACTCCATGATCAAGGAGAAGACCCTCGCCGACCCGTGCCCGACCGACCCGCGCTGGCTGCAGATCCTGCCCTCCACCGAACTGGCGCCGTGGAAGCGTTTCTGGCCGGTGGTGCCGACGTACTGCCACGGTGGGATCTCCTACGGCGAGATCCGCGCCGGACTGAGGGACGGGAAGTGACGACGACGAGGACCCGCAGCGCGCTCGTGACCGGGGCCGGTCGCGGCCTGGGCCGAGATATCGCGGGCCTGCTGGCCGACCGCGGATATCGCGTCATGATCACCGATCTGGACGAACAGTCGTCCCGGACGGCGGCCGCGGAGATCGGGCGGGGCGCGCTCTGGGCCGCTGTCGACGTCCGCGATCGCGGGCAGGTCGACGAGGCCCGGGACCGGCTGGTCGCGGAGACCGGGGGCGTGGACGTGTGGGTCAACAACGCCGGCGTCCTGCTCACAGGCCCGGCGTGGGAGCAGACCGACGACCAGCGGCGGCTCATGCTGGACGTCAACGCGCTGGGGACGATCAACGGCACGGTCGCCGCGATCGAGGCCATGCGCGCCCGCAGCGTTGGTATCCCGGGCACCGGCGCGACCGGCAGTGGCGGGCACATCGTCAACATCGTCTCGCTGGCGGGGATCTCCGCGGTCCCGGGCGAGGCCGTCTACGCGGCGTCCAAACACGCGGTGATGGGCTTCAGTTCCAGCACGGCCGCCGACCTGCGGCTGGCCGGGGTGGACGATATCGACATCTCGTGCATCTGCCCGGACGGCATCTGGACCCCGATGCTCTTCGACAAACTCGAGGACCCGCAGGCGGCGCTGTCGTTCTCGGGTGTCCTCCTGCAGTCGGAGGACGTGGTGCGCGCGGTGGGCAGGGTGCTGGAGTCGCGGCGCCCGGTTACGGCCGTCCCGGCTAGGCGCGGGGCGCTGGCCAGGCTGGGTGCCGCGTTCCCCCGCCTGGCGTCCGCCCTCCTGCCGCTGATGGCCGCCAAGGGTCGCCGGAAGCAGCGCACTCTCCTACGAACGCAAGGATCGTCCCGCTCTTGACCACTCGGACAGACCCCTCCGTGACCATCCATCGTGAGGTCGACCTGCAGTCCCGGTTGCTCTACTGGGCCGGGCGGGCGACGCTCCGTCAGGTGTACCGCTTCTGGCCCATGACCGGCGCCGGGATCCGGGGGCTGGCCGCAGTCGAGCGCGGGTTCTCGCGACTGGCGGGCCCCGCCGGGGTGCGTGTGGAACGGACCGTGCTCGGCGGCACGGCGGCCGAGACGTCGACCCCCGATTCCGTCGGCCCGGACGCATTGGCCGACGTGACCCTGCTCTACCTCCACGGCGGCGCGTTCGTCTTCTGCGGCCCCGGCACCCACCGTGGGCTCTGCGGCCGGCTGGCGATGGACCTCGGCGTGACCGTGCACTCGCTGGACTACCGGATGCTGCCGGAGGTCGACCTGGCGACCGTGGTCGCGGATGCCTACGCCGGGTATCGCGCTCTGTCCGAGCAACTGCCCGCGGATCACCGGATCGTGGTGGCCGGGGACTCGGCGGGCGGGTACCTGGCCGCCGCGATCTGCGAGTTGGCCGCCCGCGATGGCGTCCGCCAGCCCGCCGCGATGGTGGGCTACTCGCCCCTGCTCGACGTCGATGGCGAGGTGCGTGAGGGGCCGTGGGCCACGCGCGACTCCTACCAACCGGCCGTCACGGTGCAGCGGTTCCAGAGGCTGTGGCAGCACCACGCCGACGGGCTGGAGAGCAGCCGTTCGATGCTCACCTGCGATCCGGAGGTGTTCCCGCCGACGCTGATCACCCTGGCTGCGGGCGAACTCGTGGAATCGGCCGCGCTCCAGCTGACCGAACGCCTCCACGCGGCCGGGCGGCCCGTCGAGACCCATCGGTGGTACTCGGCAGTCCACGCGTTCCCGGTGCTCGCCGGCCTGACCCCGCACAGCCGCCACGCCGGCAGGATCACGGCCGAGTTCTTGCGCCGAACGATGACGGCGCCGGTCTCACAGCGCCCTCTCTCAAGACATGCACGAGATGGGTCTTGACGGTGCCTTCGGACAGGTGCAGCGACTCGGCGGGCTGCCGGTTGCTCGAGCCCCCTCGGCCACGGCGCGCAGGACCTCGGACTCCCGGTCCGTGAGCACCGGCCGAGGACCACGCATCCGGCTCAGTAGCCGGGCGGCGACCGCTTCGCCGCGACGATGCTCGTCCTGCCGCACGGTCTCTTCTACGGCCGCGTCGACCAGGCGGAGGACCCGGCCGACATCGTCACCGCCTACACCGAGGAGCGGGTCGACGAGCGGTACCTGCGTGGACACAGTAGCCGCTCGGCGGCCGTGCAGAGCGCCCAGCACCATGCCCGCGCGGTGGTGGGAGCTGATCGAGGTCAGGGGCGCGTAGGAAGCGTCAGTGCGTCAGACGGTCTCCACCACGGGCTCGGACAGGGAGTCGGCCGCGGCCTCGGCGGCGGTCTCCTCGAGCGGGATGGTGCAGGCCAGGGGCTCGCTGCCGGACCAGTCATGGCCCCAGTAGCTGTCGGCGGTGATGTTCTGGGGCAGGTACTGGTTCTCGTCCACCATGAGGCCGTCGTAGCCGTACTCGATGTCCCAGCCGCCGGGCGCGCGCAGGTAGTAGGACACCATCTTGTCGTTGGTGTGGCGACCGAGGGTGGAGGAGATGCCGAACCCGTGCTCGGTGGTGCGCTCCATCGCCTGGGCGACCATGTCCATCTCGGCCACCTCGAGCATGATGTGGACAATCCCGGGGCCCATGTGCGGGGCGGGCATCACGGCGAAGCTGTGGTGGCGGGGGTTGACACCCATGAACTGGATCCGCAGCGGAGGCATGCCGGGCGCGGACGGGAACGGGAACGCGCCGCGGGTGTGGAAGCCCAGCACGTCGCGGTAGAAGCCGATGGTGGCGTCGTAGTCGGTGGTGGGGACCACGAGGTGGCCCAGGCCCAGCTCGTCGGTCACGAACTCGGTGCGGTACTTGGTGGAGACCGTGGAGTGGTCCAGCTCGGCGCCGTGGAAGATCTCCAGGCGCTGGCCGCAGGGGTCCTCCAGGGTGATCGCGCCGTCGACCTTGATGGCCTGCGCCTCGTCGTGGGTGAGGTCGCGGTAGGCGATGCCGTGCTCGGTGAGGGTGGCCCGGACGCGGTCCAGGGCGATCTCGTCGCGCACCTCCCAGCCCACCGCGGCGAGGTTGTCCTTCTCGGCGCGGCGCAGCGTGATGCGGCGGGCGCGCTCGTCGAGGCGCAGGTGGAGGGTGTCATCGTCGCCACCGGCGCCCACGCCCAGGTCGAGGACGTCGTGGGCGAGGGTGCGCCAGCGGTCGAGGTCGGTGGTGTCGATTCTGAGGTAGCCGAGGGCCCGGATGTCGCCCATGGAGTGTCCTTTCGCCGATGAGGGTCCCGGCGTGCCGGGGTACCGCCGTCCGCCGCGCCGCGCGCGCCGTAGGGAGGGTGAGGACACTGTGACCGCGCTGTGGCGCGCATCACCACTCGATTCCGGTGGGTGGGAAAGGTGCAGGTGGGGCGGGGGGTGTCAGGGCGGCGACGACGAGGATTAGCCATTGCACGGAGGAAGCCGCCGCCGGGTCACGCTGATCGGGCGGCGGTTCCGATGCGGCTACGCCCCGATAACCGACGCTTCCGCGAGCACTTCCGCTGGCATGGAGCGGTGAAGCCGCCAGCGGAACCGAATAGGCTTGTCACCTCCGTACGACTCGATATCGGCTCCCCCTAATAGGAGGAAAGGCGCCGTGCCGACTTCGTCATCCGGCGAATTTCGGACTGCCAAGAGAATGTTCGTGCCGTTTTCTTTGTGTGCGATGTATCGCCTGCCGGTGGGCGATGCTTGTCTTGTCGTGGACTGGGACTCCCAGTCAAACAAGTCCTTTGTTACCGGGATGTCGCGGTACATCGTGGTCTGGCTGAACGTCTTCTCGTCCTTGTGCAGGTTGATTAGGAAGAGATCAGTTTCGACTTCAGGGGACCATAGAACCCCCTCGCGGTGGGTGCCGGGTCGGCGGTCCATCGACGTCCAATTGAGACCGGAGAGTAGCTCTTCGCGCTGGTAGCGCGCATGGGAGCGGAGCGGGAGGTTGCTTAGAGAACCACCGAGAGGCAGCGGCAGCAATTCGATGTTGTCCCTAGCGGCTTCCATCAGTTCGGGAATTTCATCGAGAACGCTCGGGTATCGGGACAGAAGCTCCACCGCGTCATCGAATCGGTCGAATTTGTCGCGGGGAAACATGAAGTCGATGAGCATCCGTGCCCATGGATCGGATTCACTTACTGAATCGCCGTTGCGGATGGCCCTCGCGACGTGTGTGTACCCGTCGATACGGTCGAGGTCGTCCACAGTTCGCAGTCGGTGGAGGCGCTTGAGGAGGGAGTGCTCATCCTTTGGGACCGCGGGATCTCCCTTGGCCTTGACGACCACTGTGTGCCACGACCGATCCGCCCTGTAGACGTCATCTAGCGTGCGGTTGGTCTCTCGAAGAAAAGCCGACAGCGTTTTCTCCACTCCAACTGTTCGTAGGTCAGCCACTAGCGCGGTCATCTTCGAGTTGTTGGCTGCGCGCTTGACGGACTCCAGCACCTCGGCGCGGGTAATCTCGTCGAGAACAATCCGGGACGCACCTGGCAAGGTGGGGTATCCCTTCTCGAGGTCTTGTCCGAGCTCCCTCCGGGTGCGGCCGGTCATTAACAGGTACCGGGCGGATACGTCAAAGTCGGCGCGGTGATGGCCCACGAAATCGAGAACGGTGAGCACTGACTTGGCGGGTGACCTACGCAGCCCGCGGCCCAGCTGCTGGATGTAGACGGTCGAACTTTGAGTCGGCCGGAGCATAAGCACCACGTCAACCTCGGGAATATCAACGCCCTCGTTGAATACGTCCACCGTGAAAATGCAGTTGATGCGACCTGCTCTAAGGTCACTGATGCCGCGTTCGCGATCCTCGCGAGCGGTTTTAGCGCTGATCGAGATTGCAGGAATCCCACGGTCTGTGAACCACTTAGCCATGTATTCGGAGTGCTCGATGGTCACGCAGAAACCGAGAGCACGCATAGCTCTCGCGTCGAGCACCTTCTCTCGAAGTGCCCGGTAGATGAGGGCGCTACGAGCATCGTTGCCGGTGTACAAGTTCGACAGCTGAGTGGGGTCGTATCCGGACGACGTCCATTTGACGGTACTGAGATCCGTCTCGTCCGAGATTCCGTAGTAGTGAAAGGGACACAGAAGATCTTGGTTGAGGGCGTCCCACAGGCGGAGCTCAACCGCGGTTCGTCCACCGAAGAACTTGCTGACGTCTACCCCGTCGGCTCGCTCGGGCGTCGCTGTGAGTCCTAGTAACTCCGATGCCTCGTAGTTTTCTAATAAATGCTGGTAGGTAGCTGCCTCTGCGTGGTGAAACTCGTCGACGACAATGACGTCCCATGACGAAGAGATTCCGGCCTGTGCTCCGCGGCTAATCGACTGGATGCTCGCAAATACATGGGTGCCTCGACTCGGTCGCTCGCCGCCCACAAGTAGTTCTCCAAAATTCTGGTCGCCGAGAACGCTTCGGTACGTTGCAAGCGCCTGAGTCAGAATCTCCTTCCGGTGGGCGACAAAGAGGAGGGTGGGGTAAAGGCCGGCCGATGGATCGCACATCCGCTGATAGTCGAGTGCGGCGACGACTGTCTTGCCGGTGCCGGTGGCGGCGACGATCAGATTGCGATGTCGGCCGAAGACCCTCCGCTCTGCCTCCAGCGCTTCCAGCATGTGGCGCTGATGAGGGTAGGGCGTGAAGTGAATGGCTGTGGGTGCAGCGAGGAGGGCAGTGTCGTTAGTCAGATCGGTGTGTTGGTGGCCGTCCGGCGAGACACCTGGAGCAGTTGGTTCTTCGTGCATGTCGCTGCCGCGGGCGGAAGCCGTGGAGTGCTCGAGGTCCAGATCTCCCGCAGCTTCATGCGGTCTGGCGGAGTGTTCGCGCTTAGAGAAGTGCCCGGCCGACGCGAGGGCGGCATCTAACCGTGCTGCATCGCGATCTGGGTCGTACTCTTCGAATTCCTGTGAACTCCAGTACGAGTCGAAGACCTTGGAGAACTTGGCAATTTCTGTGCTACTTGCCGCTTCCGCGAGTCGAATGTTCCATTCTAGACCGTCCACAAGGGCTGGCTTCGAGAGGTTGGAGCTACCAACGTAGGCGGTGTTGAAGCCAGAATAACGGTGGAAGAGCCAGGCTTTTGCGTGCAACCGCGTCGACGATATCTCGTACTTGATGCGAACTTGCGCTCCGAATTCTCGGACGAGGATGTCTAGCGCTGGGCGGTTCGTAGCGCCCATGTAAGTCGTGGTAAGGACGCGGAGTGGTACATTGCGACGTTTCAGCCCGGCAAGTTGGTTCTCAATAACTCGAACACCGGAGAATTTTACAAACGCACAGAGCAAGTCGACTCGGTCTGCTGTCTCCATCTCGAGGGATAGCTCGTTGCCGAGATTTGGCTCGTCACGAGCGTTTGTCAGCAGCGCTCCGGAGGTGAACGGATGTGAGGGTCTATTCGGATGGCGATTGCCGTGGGCTGTGAGAGCGTGAAGCAGCCGGGAAGCCGTAATCTCATGCTCATCGCCGAAGGACTTTAGTACGGACCTTGCGAGCTCTAGCTGATCCGCGGCGGGCTTACCAGATAGGCGGTCGTGGACCACCGACTGGATATAGCGAGAAAGTGCAAGCGAGAGTTCAGTGTCATCGGGCGTTGCATACTGTGCAACCGCGTCAGTTGCATGAATACGGCGCTCGAGCGGAGGAGTGACTAGGGATTCGTAGACTCCGTGCGGTAAAGGTTCGGTCACTCGCGGGACTCTAGCAGTGCTTCAATTGTTGGTAGGTCTGGTTTCGCCCAATCCAGGTCGCGAATTGCCTCGTATGGCTGCCACGTGATCTTGTCATGATCCGAGCTATCAGAGGGGTACTCGTCCGCGCTAACGAAATAACAGGCGAGGTCAATGACCTTGTCGCCGACGAGTGTGCTCGACCGGTCAATTAACCTGCCCACGGAGATGTCTAGGCCTAGTTCCTCTGAAATCTCACGGCGAAGGGCGTCTTGCGGTGACTCGTCCGGCTCTACCTTCCCCCCAGGGAACTCCCACTTTCCTCCGGCCGAGCGCCCTGGGGAACGGCGGAACGCCAATACTGCGTCTTCCGTGCTGAACACAGCGCCAACCACGGTAATTGTCTTTGCCATCTCGTCCTCGGGCAGGTGTCAGTACTCGTCGGTCCCTGTTCTACCCGACAGGTCCCGCTGAGACTCCGCCGGGAGACACCGGCCATGGTTGAGGGGATCATCGGGCCATGTCGCCCCAGTCGGTGAATCCCGACGGATCGTGGCGGCCCAGGTTCGCGTGCTCGAACAGGCCCCAGCCCACGTCACCGTTGCAGGTCGCGCGGGCCACGTGGTCGATGGTGTTGAACGGCAGCATCGCCACCACATCGGGGGAGGTCATGTCGTAGGTGACCGACTCGCTCCACTCGCGGCCCATCCAGCGGCCGTGCGACCACGCCGGGTCGCCCACGTACCCCGAGCCCATGCTCAGCGGCACGCCGCCGAGGGTCTCGACCTCCAGCAGCAGCGGCTCGCCGCGGGGCGTGGTCAGGTGCAGGCGCGCGCAATCGGGATGGCGGGTGCCGCTGCGGTAGTCGACCACCAACCGCGGCCAGCCCAACTGCTCGATCCGGCCGTCGGCGAACACCCGACTCGCGTGGTTGAGCGTCCGGTGGCCGTCGGGGCTCTCCTGGAGGATGACGACCATCGCGTAGTCGTCAAAGCGCAACGGAATGTAGGTCCACCAGAAGCCCTCGCGCGGCTCGGCCGCCCACCGGCCGGCGGGATCCGACTCACCGCTCGGCCGGATGCCCCACGAGCGGTCCCGCGTCCCCAGCCACACGTCGGGATCCACGGCGAAGTCCCGGCCGTCGACCGAGAGCGTGCCCGACCAGCTGCCCACCTGCGCGAACCGGCTCGCGTCGAGCATCGCGCGCGTGCCCTCGAGCAGCACGTGCCGGTCCTCGAGCACCGCGTCGAACGACCCCTCCCACGTCATGTCCACCGACAGGTCCGGGTGCTCGCACACCAGCCGCATGGTGCGCAGCGGCTCGATCACCTCGATCCGGAACCCTCCCACCGCGGGAGCGAGCGACCGGGCATCAAGCGCATCGGAGAACCGCACGGATCGCTGGGTGTCGCCGTGGCGGACGGTGACGAACGCGTCCACGACCCCGAGGTTGGGATACACACCGAACCCCGTCACCAGGAACACGTCGCCGGTGCGGTCGTGCGCGTTGAAGTAGTAGCGGTCGTAGAAGTTCCGGTCGCTCGTGCCGACCTGTGCCATCGGCAGCGGCGTCTGGTGGACGGGGAACTCGTCGAGGGGGGTGGGTTTCACGTGGATCCTCGGGGCCGGGGGAGGCGGTCGGGCGGTGCGGTGGGACGGACGATATGCGCGGTGCGGTGCTTGAGGCGGGCTCTCGGGGCGGTCCGGTTGGGCGGGCGAGGTCAGTCGGAGATCAATCGGGCGAGCATCGGGTGGTGGAGGACGTACTCGTCCGGGTGGGAGGGCGCGTCCTGCTCACCGAAGTGGATACGACGACGAGTGATCCGCGACAGGATGATGGCCTGCCGCAGCCCCGCGTAGACGTAGTAGAACGGCAGGTCCCGGACCGTGGAGCCGGTGAGCTGCTCGTATTGCTCGACGACCTCTCGGTGGTCGAACAGGTCCGGGATGCCGGGGAAGTCGAAGGCGACCGCGAGCTCCTGGAACAGGTCGTGGAAGTACAGGAACCACCCGAGGTCGACCTCGGCCGGAGCGATGGCCGCCATCTCCCAGTCCAGCACGGCCGTGGGGGTGGTGCCCTCGTAGAGGATGTTGCCGATGCGGGCGTCGCCCCAGCTCAACACGTCAGGCCCGGTCTCGGCGGGCCAGTGCGCCTCGATCCAGTCGAAGGCCCGCTCGATCACCGGGATCGTGAGCCCGTCCTCGCGGATCGTCCACTCGTAGTAGGCGCGCTGCTCGTCGACGTGGGCGCGCAGCGCGCTCATGCCGGGAGCGGGCGCGAGCGACGACACCAACTCGGCGGGCCGAGGGATCTGGTGGATCGCCGCCAGCACCGCGACGGACTCGCGCTGGAACTCTCGGCGCTGCTCGGGGTCCATCTCCAGCAACCAGCCGTCGAAGACGTACGGGGGATTGTCGACCGGCGCGCGGCCGGTGGCGCGGTCCATCACCAGGAAGGGCGTGCCGAGGATGGCCGGGTCCTGCTCCAGCCAGCGGACCCCGGGGACCGGAAGGTCGGTGTTCTCGCCGACCACCCGCATCACGTCGAACTGCTTGGCCAGGTCGTAGTCGGGGAACACCGGGAACGCGTCGTCCTGCGGACACATCCGGACCACCAGCTGCGCCGATTGCGGCTCGGCCGTGCCCCCTGTCGAGGGCGGGCCGGCCGGGGTCCAGGTGGCGTCGAAGAGGACCGAGATGTTCGACATCCCCGAACTCCCCGGCCTGCTCACGGCGGAGACCTCGACACCTGCGGAGGCGTCGACCTCGTCGCGGCCCGCGAGCCAGGCGGTGAGGCGGTCGCGGAACTCGTCCAGGTCCGCCTCGCCCGAGGTCACCCGTTGGTGGAGTGGTTCGTCGGAGCGTGCGGTGGTCATGCGATCGTCGTCATGTGGTTCGGACCCTTCGTACGGACCTGATGCGCGGGCGGGACCCGCGATGAGCACAGTGTGACCCAGCGCACAATCCAGGGGATCCGAAATGCGCATCCTCGCAGTCGCCCACGCGGTCTGGGGCGGCGGACCTCGTCGTCGTCGTACTTCGTCGCAGTGCTTCGCGGTAGTTCCCTGGACCGACAGGGGGTGGGGAGATCGGTGATCCGTCACCGACATGGGCGGATCGGTAGCCTCTGGGCGTGGGCCAGCACGGCCCTTATGCAACGGTGAACGTAGAAAAAGGTGTGTTGTGTCGGTCCCCTTGAGCATCCTCGACCTGGTCTCCATCTCGGAAGGCTCCACTGCGCGTGAGGGCATCGCCGCCTCGATGGAGTCCGCGCAGCTCGCCGACCGGCTGGGCTACTCGCGCCTGTGGTTCGCCGAGCACCACAACACCCCCAACCTCGCCTCCAGCGCCACGGCGCTACTCATCTCCCAGGCCGCGTCGGTGACCGAGCGGATCCGCGTGGGCTCCGGCGGCGTCATGCTCCCCAACCACGCCCCGCTCATGGTGGCCGAGCAGTACGGCACGCTGGCCAACATCCACGGCGACCGCATCGACCTGGGCCTCGGCCGCGCGCCCGGCACCGACGGCATGACCGCCCAGGCGCTGAGCCGCTCGTCCGCCGAGCCGCAGGCCTTCGCCCGGCACATCTACGACCTGCAGGGCTGGTTCGGCGAGGAGGGCACGGCGCGGAGCACCCCGATCCTGTCGTCGGTCTCGCAGAACACGGAGGTGCCGATCTGGGTGCTCGGCTCCACCGTCAACGGCGCCTCCATCGCCGGGCAGCTGGGCCTGCCGTTCTCGCTGGCCTCCCACTTCGCGCCCGACCAGATCGACGATGCCATCCGCGTCTACCGCGACTCGTTCAGCACCGAAGCGCCCACCGCGCGGATCGACAAGCCGCAGGTGATGGCCGGCATCAACGTGGTCGTGGCCGACACGGACGAGGAGGCGCAGCGGCAGTTCACCACCCTGCAGCAGATGTTCCTCGACCTGCGGGCCGGGCGCAGCCGCAAGATCCAGCCGCCCGTCGACCCGTCCGAGTTCGCCGGCAGCACGCCCGCGATGCTCGAGATCAGCGCCGTCGGCTCGCCGGCCACGGTGAAGAAGCAGCTGGACGAGTTCGTCGAGCGCACCGACGCCGACGAGCTCATCACCGTCACCTACGCCTACGATCCGGCCGTGCGGAACCGGTCGATCGAGCTGCTCGCCGACCTCTGGTTCTAGTCTCGCGTCGCACCCGTGGAATTCCTCACCATACTGTTCCTCATCGGTATCACCGCCGAGGCGATGACCGGCGCGCTGGCCGCCGGTCGCGAGCGCATGGACCTGTTCGGGGTGGTGATCGTCGCGTGCGTCACCGCCATCGGCGGTGGCTCGATCCGGGACGTCCTGCTGGGCCACTATCCGCTCATCTGGGTGGAGAATCCGTCCTACCTCGCGTTGGTCGCGCTGGCCGCGGTCGTGACCGTGTTCGTCGCCCCGCTCATGCGGCACTTCAGGGTGCTCTTCCTCGGGCTCGACGCACTCGGGCTGACCGTCTTCGCGATCTTCGGTGCCCGGATCGCCCTCGAGATGGGCCACGGCGTCGTCATCGCCGTCGCCGCCGCGGTCATCACGGGCGTGTTCGGGGGAGTCATGCGTGACCTACTGTGCGACCGGGTGCCGCTCGTGTTCCGGCACGAGTTGTACGCCAGTGTCGCCATCCTGGCCGCGCTCGTCTACGTGAGCCTCGCGGCTGCGGGCGTCCCGGAGAACTGGGGCGCGGCGATCACCCTCGTCGTGGGGTTCGGCCTGCGAGTGGCCGCGATCCGCTTCAGACTCTCACTACCGGTGTTCGACTACCAGGAGATCGAGCACCGTCGACCCGGACGTCGTCGGCACCGCTGGAGCCGGGTCTCGTCTAGAGACCTGGACTGACGCATCGGGCTCGTCAAGGACGGCGCGTCCCCGGCAGCGCGGGCGCCCGGTCGACCGGAAGCGTACCGGCCCTGCCGCTGGTAGAACGGGGCATGGCCATCGACGCACTGGAACCCCACCCGCTCGTCCGACTACTCGGCACACCGACGGCCGACTTCACCGCAGCCGACCTTGTCCGGGCCGCCGAGCAGCTGGAGCTGAGCCAGGTCAACCTGCGATACGTCGGCGGCGACGGCCGGCTCAAGACGCTCGCCTTCCCCGTCAATTCGCGCGAGCACCTCCACGAGGTGCTCACCCGCGGCGAGCGGGTGGACGGCTCGAGCGTCTTCCCCGGCACCGACACCGAGGCCAGCGACGTCTACATCGTCCCGCGCCACCGCACCGCCTTCCTCAACCCCTTCGGCGAGCGGACCTCCCTCGACGTGCTCTGCTCGTTCTACGCACCCGACGGCACGCCGCTGTCCTACGCGCGCGAGCAGATCGTGCGCCGCGCCGCCGAGGTGCTCACGCGGGAGACCGGCATGACGCTCGAGACCTTCGGTGAGCTGGAGTACTACCTCGCCGCCGAGCCCGAGCCGATCTACCCCGTCGAGTCCGAGCGCGGCTACCAGGAGTCGGCGCCCTTCTCCAAGCACGAGCGGGTCCGCGAGCAGGTGCTGGGGCACCTCCGCGAGATGGGGGTCGCGATGAAGTACGTGCACGGCGAGGTCGGCAACATCCTGACCGATGACCGACAGCTGGTCCAGCACGAGATCGAACTCCAGCCCGTCCCGCTGGAGCAGGCCGCCGACGCCATCGTCCTGACCAAGTGGGTGGTGCGTGAGGTCGCCTACGCCCACGGCCTCGAGGCGACCTTCGCCCCGCTGGTGAGCGGCGACGGCGCGGGCAACGGCCTGCACATCCACAGCCGCCTGGTGCGCGACGGCACCAACGTCATCGTCGACGACGCCGGCATCACCGACACCGCGCGCAGACTGATCGCCGGCTACCTCTCGGCCGCCCGGGCACTGTCCGCGTTCGGCAACACCGTCCCCACTTCGTACCTGCGGTTCGCCGAGGGTGACGAGTCGCCCGAGGACATCTGCTGGGGGATGCAGGACCGTACCGGCCTGGTCCGGGTCCCGCTGGCCTGGGGCGGCGACGTCCTGGCCGACATGGTCGCCCACGCCAACCCCGGCAGCTCCGAGCCGATCCCCGAGCCCGCCACGCACCCCCAGACCGTCGAGTTCCGGCTCGGCGACGGCTCAGCCGACGTGCACCTGCTCCTGGCGGGTATGGCCGTGGCGGCCAGGCGCGGGCTCGACGACCCGGGCAGCCTGGAGCAGGCCGAGCGCCTCAACGCCGCCGACGGCGAGGACTTCGAGACCCTGCCCACCTCGTGCGCGGAGTCGGCCGACGTGCTGGAGGCCGAGCGGGAGATATTCGAGGCCGACGGTGTGTTCCCCGCCGCGCTCATCGACTCGGTGCTCGCGGGGCTACGCGGTGATGACGACGACGACGACGACGATGACGACGACGACGATGATGACGACGATGATGACGACGACGAGGTGGGCGACTCCGGAAGCGGCGACGCCGACCGGGAGGAGCTCATCCGCCGTCACTGGCACGTCGGCTGAGCCCGCCCGGTCGGCGAGGTGGCCCGGGGGAGCGGGCCAGCCCCCTGCCCGCCCGCTACGGTTCGGTCTCGAGCAGTTCGGAGATCAGCGCGCTCACCCGCCGTTTGATCTCGTCGCGGATGGGGCGGACGGCCTCGAGTCCCTGGCCTGCGGGGTCCGCGAGCTCCCAGTCCTCGTAGCGCTTGCCGGGGAAGATCGGGCACGCGTCACCGCAGCCCATGGTGATGACCACGTCGGACGCGCGGACGGCGTCGGTGGTGAGGATCTTCGGGGTCGCCGAGGTGATGTCGACGCCGTCCTCAGCCATCGCCTCGACGGCGACCGGGTTGATCTGATCCTTGGGTGCCGACCCGGCGGACAGGACGTCGATGCGTCCTCCGGCCAGGTGGGACAGGTAACCGGCGGCCATCTGGGAGCGCCCGGCGTTGTGGACGCAGACGAACAGCACGCGGGGCCTGGAATCGGTCAGCTCTGCGAGCAGGGTGCGGACGCGGCGATCGATGTCGTCGCGGACCAGACGCATCCGCTCCATGCCCTCGATGCCCCGGTGCGACGGCTCGTCGGTGCGCCAGATTTCGAGCGCGCTGACCTCGTCGTCGTCGTCGATCTCCCCGGCGGCCTCGTCGCCCAGGACGATCACCCGGTCCACCTGTCGCAGTAGGTCGGGGTCGATGGCCGTGGGCGTTTCGCCGGACATGTCGGCGCCGACCTCGGCAACCGCCTCCGCGGCGAGCGCGTTGACCGCCGAGCCGGGCGCGGTGCCCGCCGAATGGACGACGACGGCGTCACCGGCATGCAGGCGCATGAGCGCCGCCGCCATCTGGGACTTGCCGCCGTTCTTCACGCACACGAACAGAACGCTGGGGACGCGGTGCGCCTGCTGCTCCCCGGTCATGAGCGGGTCCCGGTCACCGAACGATCGGGCAGGGTCGGGTCGCCCGGGAAGAGTTTCGGCCCGGCCCACAGGGCGACGTAGACGAGCCCGATGAGGACCGGCACCTCGATGAGCGGCCCGACCACGCCCGCGAGGGCCTGGCCGGACGCGATGCCGAAGGTGCCGATCGACACCGCGATCGCCAGTTCGAAGTTGTTGCCCGACGCGGTGAAGGCCACGCTGGTCGACTTCGCGTAGTTCAGCCCCACCGCCCGGGAGGCGAACAGGCTGACGAGGAACATGAGGACGAAGTACAGCAGGAGGGGCACGGCCATCCGCGCCACGTCGAGCGGCTGGGACGTGATGGCATCGCCCTGCATGGCGAACAGCAACACGATCGTGAACAGCAGCCCGTACAGGGCCCACGGGCCGATCCGGGGGAGGAACGTCTCCTCGTACCACTCCCGGCCCTTGGCCCGCTCGCCGAACACTCGGGTGAGGAAGCCGGCCAACAGCGGGATGCCGAGGAACACCAGCACCGAGAGCACGATCGCCCACACCGAGAACTCGGCCGTCGTGGTCTCCAGCCTCAGCCAGGAGGGCAGGAGCTGGAGGTAGAACCAGCCCAGGGCGCCGAACGCCACGACCTGGAACACCGAGTTGATCGCCACAAGCACCGCGGCGGCCTCCCGGTCCCCGCAGGCCAGGTCGTTCCAGATGAACACCATGGCGATGCAGCGGGCCAGGCCCACGATGATCAGCCCGGTACGGAACTCCGGCAGGTCGGGTAGGAAGACCCACGCGAGGGTGAACATGAACGCCGGACCGGCGATCCAGTTGAGGAACAGCGACAGCGTGAGCAGTTTCCGGTCACCGGTGACCCGGTGGGTCTCGTCGTAACGGACCTTCGCGAGGACCGGGTACATCATCACCAGGAGCCCGATGGCGATCGGGACGGAGATCCCGCCGATCTTCACCGAGTCCAGCGCCCGGTCGAGGCCGGGGACGAACCGTCCGAGCAGTAGCCCGACGGCCATCGCCGTGAGGATCCAGAGGGCCAGCCAGCGGTCGAGGAACGACATCTTCTTGGCGACCGGTGCCACGCCGGGCCCGGTCATCATGGTGCTCATCCGGGGGAACGTCCTTAGATCGATGATTGTCTATGGGGAGGCTAGGCTGACATATCGGTAAGTGTCAATGTATCTTCGGGGGCAGGTGAGGTGGACGATGACAACAGTGGAACCCGGCCTGTCGGCGCCGGAGCAGGACGCGTGTTGCTCGATGTCGGCGGGGCCGGTGGATGCTCCCACCGCCGAGCGGATGTCGGCGCGACTCAAGGCGCTCGCGGACCCGATGCGGCTGCGCCTCCTGTCGCACATCGCGGCGCAGGGGTGTGACTCGGTGTGCGCGTGCGACCTCCTCGAGGTGGTCGACATCAGCCAGCCCACGATCAGCCACCATCTCAAGAAGCTCGTCGAGGCCGGGTTGCTGGTCCGCGAGCAGCGCGGCAAGTGGGCGCACTACTCGGTGGTGCGCGAGTCGTTCGACGACCTGCGTAGCTTCCTCGACCTGTCCTGACCGGGCGCGACAACGCGGTGGGGAGCCCGGTGGGTAGCCCGGTCGACAGTCGGTTACCCAGTGCGACCGTAGGGCGTGATGACCGCGGCCCTGTGGTGCTCGCGCATGGCGCGGAAGTGCGCGGAGGAGTCGAGCAGCGAGCGGTTGCCCAGGGTGGTGGCCAGGCGGCCCTCGGCGAGCTCGGTGGCCGGATGGACGGCGTGTCTGAGCTGGTCGGCGAGGTAGTCCGGTCGCCCGTACACCGACATGTGGCGGGCGGCGTGGGCCGCTGAGGCGTCGATGCCGGCCCAGTTGACGGCCCACCCGGCGTGGCGGAACATCTGGTCGAAGAAGACTCGCTGCGTGCGGCTGTTCCCGTCGCGGAACGGGTGTACGAGGGTGAGCTCGGACCAGTGCTCGGCGATGGTGTCGGTGGCCGCGTCGGGGTCGGTGGTGCTGGGCGGTCGGGTGGCGATCTGCCGGAAGACCCGGTCGAGCTCGTCGGGCAGGAACTGCGGGCGGGCATGAGGGATGCCGAGGGCGCGGGTGTCGACGGTGCGGAGCTCGCCGGCCCAGTCGAAGATGTCCTGGAGGATGTAGCGGTGGATCGCGCGGAGGTGCTCGAAGTCGAACCGACCCTCCAGCGGGCTGAGTTCCAGTTCCACGACCCGGAAGAAGGCCAGGTCGCGCTCGTATTCCGCCAGCTCGGCGGGGTCGGAGATGCCCAGCCGGTTACGCAGAACCCCCGAGGGTTCCTTGTACGGATCTCGGGGGTTCATGGGCGTGAGGGCAGCGTCAGGGAGCGGTGCGCTCACGCACCGCGGCGCGGATCTCGGCGAGAGCCCGGTCGCGGGTGAGGAGCCCGTCGGCGAACCGGCGGGTGATCTCGAGGGCCTCGGGTGAGGGCTCCATGCCGGCCATGCGATGGCCGGCGGCCGCTCCTGCGAGTGCCTGGTCGGTGGTCGGGCGGATGCGGGTGGCCACACAGTCTCCTTGCGTCGACGTGCAGCCGATACTACCTGCTCAGCGGCACTAGAGGGCATCTGTGACCCGAACTGTGCGGCGAGACCTCGCCGGTGATGGGGGGCCGGCACTCAGCGCTCCCGACGAGGTGTTCGGGCGAGCCGGTCGGTGCCGCCGCCCCGCCGGTGGCGCCACGCCTCGATGCGATCCGTGACGATGCGATTCGTGACGATGCGATCCAGGACCACGACGACCACCGCGACCCACAGCACGGATACACACCAGCCCGCGATCACGTCGCTCGGGTAGTGGACTCCCAGGTACATCCGCGAGATCCCGACGGCGAGCACGTACACCGCCCCCGCGACCACGGCCCTCCACCTCCACCGCGTTCCCCAGGCCAGGACCACTAGCACCGCCGCGAGCGCCATGCTGGCCATCGCATGGCCGCTCGGGAACGAGTAGGAGTTCTCCGTGACGAGGTGTTCCCAGAAATCGGGGCGGGACCGTTGGAATACCGATTTGAGCGCGGTGTTGAGCAGTGTCGATCCAACGACCGCCGCCGCCAGCAGCGTGGCGTTCCGCCGGGAGCCGCGGCACCACAGTGCCACCGCCGCTCCGGTCGCAGCCACCGGGACCACGACGATCCCCCCGAGCAGCGTCACCGCCTCCATCACCGCCGTGAGCGAGGGGGTCGACACCGAATGGAGCCACAGCATCACCGGTCGGTCGAAGGGGAAGATCTCCTGCTCGGCCACGTCCTCCGCGAGCAGGACGAAGAACAGGAGTGGGACGAAGAAGGCGAGCCCGGCCACCGCGAGAGCCGACACCGATCTGCGTGCCAGGCTCCGGCCGACGGGGTTCCCGTCCCGGTCGGTTCCCCGGTCGGCCACCGGCTCGACTTCCGGGTCGGCTTCTGGGCCGGTGTTGTCAGACGTCACGCTGACCAGCCTAGGGAGGTTCACCGAGAGCACGCGGATCGGACGAGCCCGGATCGGCGCGAGCGAGTGCTCCCGCCACGGCCCGTTGATCGGTACTCTGCTCCCACCACCGCCCGAGCTCACCCGCACAGCGGTCCGCCGCTCTGTGTGCCCGGTGGCCGGCGAGCTGTGGTGCTCGATGGTGTGGAAGGGGTCCCTCGAATGGACGATCTCGGTCGCGGTGCGTCACTGCACGCCCTTGAACCGCCGCCCTCGCCGGAGGCGGGATTCTCCACTCGCCGTCGGGTGCGGACGGGCGACGTCGATCCCCAGCGCAGGCTCCGGCTGGACAGCGTCGCCCGCTACCTCCAGGACATCGCCGCGGACAACCTCGACGCCACCGGTCATGCCCGGACCGACCCGTTCTGGATCGTGCGCCGAACTGTGATCGACGTGATCGAACCGATCTCGTGGCCGGCCACCGTCGGACTCCAGCGGTGGTGCTCCGGCCTGTCCAGCCGGTGGGCGAACATGCGCGTGCGGCTGACCGTCGAGGACTCCGAGAACCCTGAGGACCCCGACGGCATGCCAGCACCCGGCACCGCGGCACCCGGCCCCCCGACTCGCCGAGGCGGGCTGGTGGAGACCGAGGCGTTCTGGATCAACGTCACCGCGGCCGGGTTGCCCGCCCGGATCAGCGACTCCGGCATGGCCAGCCTGGCCGGCACCACCGACATCCACCGCCTCCGGTGGGCCGGCCTGACGCAGGGCTGCCCACCTGAGCGGCCCGGCGAGCCGCAGGACAGGCCGCACCTCCTGCGCAGCACCGACTTCGACCCGCTGCAGCATGTCAACAACGCCGCGTATCTGGCGGTGGTCGAAGACGAGCTCCAGCAGCACGCAGACCTGCTGCAGCGCCGTCACCGGGTCGTCATCGAGTACCTCCGCCCGGTGACACAGGGGGCGACGATGACCGTCCGCCGCCGACGCGCGGGGGACCGGCTCGAGCTGTGGTTGATGGTCGACGGCATCGTGGCTGCCGCCGTTCTCGTCACCCCGATTCCCGCCGCCTCCGCCAGCCCCGCCTCCGCCAGCCCCGCCTCCGCCAGCCCCGCCTCCGCCAGCCCCACCGCCTCCGTCAGGTACCGACCGCAGGAGTGACCTGCGCGCTGGGGTCGTCCCGCCGGAGGGCGGTCACCGGCCCCGACTCGAACCACCCCGGTGCGCGCCGCCCGAACTCGGCCTGCGACAGCGCCCCTGCACCCGCGGGCACCCGGCCGAGCACCGGAACCCCGGTCAGGCGGGGCAGATCCTCGAGGTTGCAGCGCTCGGCGAGGTCCGGATCGGCCGGCCAGGACCCGATGACGATCCCCGCGCACCGCAGACCCGCCGCCTCGATCGCGCGGACGGTGAGCTCGGTGTCCGACAGCGTGCCCAGTCCGGCCCTCGCGACCACGATGACCGGGGCGTCGAGCGACCGGGCGAGGTCGAGGACGGTGAGGTCGGTACCGAGCCGGACGAGCACGCCGCCGGCGCCCTCGACCAGATCCAGGCGGCCGCTTGCAGGTCCGGAAGTCGCCGCGGCGTCGGACGCCGACCCGCCGTCGGCGCGGAGCCACGCGCGGATCGGATCGATCAACTCGGGCAGCGTGGACTGCGGCAGGCCGGCGACGCGGGCGGCGGTCTCGGGCGCCAGCGGATCGGGCAGCCGACGGACCTCCAGCACCCGCCGCACCCCGGACAGGCGCGCGGCCTCGTGGGCGTCGCCCGGCTCGCCCGGGCCCAGTCCCGTCTGGATCGGCTTGCAGATCCCCACGTCCAGGCCCTCCGCCAGGCCGTGGGCGGCCAGCGCGGCGGTGGCGACGGTCTTGCCCACGTCGGTGCCGGTGCCGGTGATGACGATCGGCACCGGGGCGGGCGCGGCGGTCATGCGCGGGCCCCCTCGAGCCGCGTGGCCGTGCCAACCGGGTGCCCGTGCTCGCCCAACACCTGCGCCAGCACGTCGCTCGCCCGCGCGAGGTCGGCGTCGGAGAGGTCTGCCCTGGCGGTGAGGCGCAGCCGCGCGGTGCCCTCGGGAACCGACGGCGGGCGGAAGCACCCCACCCGGACGCCCAGCTCGAGGCACCTGCCGGCGGCGGAGACCGCGCGGGCGGGGTCGCTGAGGACCACCGACACCACCGCCGAGCGTGGTTGCTCGGCGCCGGTGACCGCGGCCAGGTGCTCGGCCACCTCCACCACGCGCGAGGCGAGCGCGGGGTCGCGGCGCAGGACGCCGAGAGCGGCGCGGGCCGCGCCGACCGCGGCGGGGGCGAGGCCGGTGTCGAAGATGAAGGTGCGCGCGCTGCTGATGAGGTGCTGGCGCACCCGCTCGGACGCCAGGACCACCCCGCCCTGCGACCCGAGCGCCTTGGACAGCGTCGCCGTGATCACCACGTCCTCGTGCCTGCTCAAGCCCAGTTCGTGCACGAGACCGCGCCCGTCGCTGCCGTCCTCGCCGCTCCCGCGCACGCCGAGGCCGTGGGCCTCGTCGACCAGCAGGACCGCGCCGTGCGCGCGGCTCGCCCCGTGCAGCGCGAGCAGGGGAGCCAGCTCACCGTCGGCGCTGTACACCGAGTCGGTAACGACCAGCGCGCGCTCCTCGGTGCGCTCGGCCAGGGCGCGTGCCGCCGCCGCGACGTCACCCCGGTCGACGACGACGACACGCGCCCTCGCGAGCCGGCACGCGTCCACCAACGACGCGTGCGAGCCGCCGTCGGAGACGATGAGCGATCCCCGCCCGGACAGCGCCACCACGGCTCCGAGGTTGGCGGTGTACCCGGAGGAGAAGACCAGCGCGGCGGGCTTGCCAGTGAACTCGGCGAGCTCGTCCTCGAGCGCCAGATGCTCCTCCGTCGTGCCCGTGACCAGGCGTGATCCCGTCGCGCCCGCACCCCAACGGCGCGTCGCTGCCACGGCGGCGTCCACGACCTCGGGGTGCCGACCCAGCCCGAGGTAGTCGTTGGAGGCGAGGTCGATCACGCCGTCATCGGCCGCGCGTGGGGCCAGCACCCGCCGCACATGCCGGGCGGCCCGGTCGGCGGCGGCGTCGTCGAGCCAGTCCAGGGCGGGGGATGTCTGCATGGTCATCGGCCCGCTCCCGCCGCTGCAGCCCCGGCCACCGCCGCCGCACAGATCCGATCGATCTCGTCATCCGTAGAGGTGTATGGCGGCATCGTGTAGATGAGATCCCGGAAGGGGCGTAGCCACACGCCGTGCGAGGTGATGGCTGTTGTCGTCGTCGTCATCTCCACCGGCTCGGTCAGCTGGATCACGCCGATTGCCCCCAACACCCGCACGTCGACCACACCGGGCACGTCGAGCGCGGGCGCCAGCCCGTGGCGCAGGCGCGCCTCGATGCGCGGCACATCGCGCCGCCACCCGCCCGCCTCCACCAGGTCCAACGACGCGCACGCCACCGCGCACGCCAGCGGATTGCCCATGAACGTCGGCCCGTGCGCCAGGCCCCCCGCCTCGCCGGCGCTGATGACCTCGGCCACCCGGTCGGTGGTGAGTGTCGCGGCGAGGGTGAGATACCCGCCGGTCAGGGCCTTGCCCACGCACATCACGTCCGGTGCGACGCCCGCGTGGTCGGCGGCCCACAGCTCGCCGGTGCGGCCGAAGCCGGTGGCGATCTCGTCGAAGACGAGCAGCATGCCCGTCTCGTCGGCCAACCGGCGCAGGTCGCGCAGGTAACCGGGGTGGTGGAAGCGCATCCCGCCCGCGCCCTGGACCACCGGCTCGACGATGATCCCCGCCAGCTCGTCGGCGCTCCCACGGATCACCCGCTCGAGCTCCGCGACGTAAGCGGGGTCGTAGTCGGCGGGCGGGGCGGGCGCGAAGACCTGCTCGGCCACCACGCCGCGCCACATCGAGTGCATGCCGCCGTCGGGGTCGCACACGCTCATGGGCGACAGGGTGTCGCCGTGATAGCCGCCGCGCCACGTCGCCAGCCGGGTGCGTTCGGGGCGGCCGAGCGAACGCTGGTACTGGATCGCCATCTTCGCGGCCACCTCTACGGATACAGAGCCCGAGTCCGTGAGGAACACCTTGGTCAGCTCGCCCGGCGACATGCGGGCGAGCCGGGTCGCCAGTTCGACGGCCGGTGCGTGCGTGAGCCCGCCGAACATCACGTGGCTCATCGTGTCGACCTGCCGGTGCGCGGCCGCGTCGAGGTGCGGGTGCCGGTAGCCGTGGATGGCCGCCCACCACGAGCTCATGCCGTCGATGAGCTCGCGCCCGTCCGCCAGCCGCAGCCGGACCCCCGAGGCGGAGACGACCGGCAGCGGCGGCGTGCTCGCCGGGAACCCACCGTAGGGGTGCCAGACGTGCTCGGCGTCGGCGGCGAGCAGCGCGGTGGTGGCGGCCTGTTCGGCGTCGGCGGCCAGCATCGCCGCGGCGTCGTCCGGGGTGGAGGGGGAGGAGGGAGTGTCGACGACGACGAGGTCCCGGGCACCGGGAGAGTGGACCGAGGCGGACATGTCAGGCGTTCGCGGGCTCGCTGGTGCCGGCCCCGCGGGTGCGGATGGCCACCTTCTGGTCCCGCCCGGTGGCGACGGCGGGCGTGGCCGGCCCGGCGGCGGTCGCGGACGCGTGCGCGGTGGTGTCCACCGTGGCCTGGTCCCCGTTGGCTGCGGCCGGGTGGTCCATCTGGAGGACCTCGAGGCCGGCGTCGGCGATCATCTGCAGGTCCTCGCCGCCGGGCTGGCCCTCGCTGGTGAGGTAGTCGCCCAGGAAGAGCGAGTTGGCCACGTAGAGGCCCATGCCCTGGAGGTAGCCGAGGTGGCGCTCGCGGCCAGCGGCCATCCGGATCTCGGTGTCGGGGGCGACGAACCGAACCATAGCGAGGATGCGCAGGCAGTCGCGCGGGTTGAGGGTGTCCACGCCCTCGAGCGGGGTGCCGTCGAAGGGCAGCAGGAAGTTGACCGGAATCGAGTCGACGTCCTTGGCGCGCAGGTCGAAGGCGAGCTCGACGAGCTGTTCGTGCGTCTCGCCCATGCCCGCGATGAAGCCTGAGCACGCCGAGAGTCCGGCGCCGTGGGCCTGGGCGACGGTGTGCTCACGGTCGGCGTAGGTGTGGGTGGTGCAGATGTCCTCGTAGTGGCTCTCGGCCGTGTTGAGGTTGTGGTTGTAGGCGTCGGCGCCGCTGGAGCACAGCTTCTCGGCCTGGCCGTCCTTCAGTGCGCCCAGGCAGGCGCACACCTCGACGCCCGGGGTGTCGGACTTGATGGCCTCGATGATGTCGGAGACCTTGCCGACCTCGCGATTGCTGGGGCCGGTGCCGCTGGCGACCAGGCACACTCGGGAGGCGCCGGCCGCGATGCCCGCCTTGGCCGCGGTGACGGCCTCCTCGGTGTTGAGCCAGGTGTAGCGCAGGATGCCGGCGGTGGAGTTGAGCCGCTGCGAGCAGTAGAAGCAGTCCTCCGGGCACAGGCCGCTCTTGAGGTTGACCAGGTAGTTGACCTTGACCTTGTTGCCGAAGTGCTGGAACCGCAGCCGGGACGCGGCCGCGACCACCTCCATGAGCTCGGAGTCCGGGGACCGGAGCACGGCGAGGGCGTCCGCCGCGGTGACGACTCCGCCGTCGAGTACGTGATCCGCGAGCTCGTGCCAGCGGGGGGTCGTGATGGCCATGGTTCCTCCTGAACGCCGTTCATTGAACGCCGTTCAAGCTAGCGCACGGTCGTCGACTTGTACAGCGTTCAGGAGAGGGTTGTGTCGGCCGGTAGGATCGGCGCCCGTGGCCCTGACAAAGACGGCGGTCGTCGACACCGCCCTGGAACTGCTCCGCGAGTCGGGGCTACCCGGCATGTCGATGCGCACGTTGGCGACCCGGCTGGGGGTCCAACCGAGCGCGCTGTACTGGCACGTTCCGTCCAAGCAGGCGCTGCTCACGGTCGTCGCGGAGCGCATCCTGGCGACGATGGGTCCCGTCGGGGAGGGGAACTCGGCCGCCGACGAACTACGGGCGGTGGGTCAGGCGCTGCGCGCGGCCGTCACGGGCGTTCCGGACGGCGCCGAGATCGTGGCGCTGGGTCTGGCGGCGGGTGCGGTGAATCCGGTCGCCGAGGTGGTCGAGGCGGCGTGCTCCCGCCACGGACTCGAGGGCCGCGCGCCGGGGTTGACCACGGCCCTGACGGGCTACGTGGTGGGCCTGAGCCTGGAGGAACAGACCCACCACAACCTCACGGTCGCCGACCCCGCGACGCCGACGGTCGAGTTCGATCGGCGCTTCCGGCAGGGTCTCGACGCGATGCTCGCCGGCGTCCAGGCCTGACGACTCCCATCGAGAAGAGCGTCCGGGGCGGGGGCTGGGCGCTTCAGTAGCGGGCGAAGACCTGGGTGGCATAGAGCTTGCCGTCCGCGGCCACCGCGGCGCCGACGCCCATCGAGGTGTGGCCCGGGTTGAGCAGGTTCACGCGGTGGCCGGGGGAGGCCATCCACTGGTCCACCAGCTGCTGCGGGGTGGCGTGCGCGTAGTTCTGCAGCACGTTCTCGCCGTAGTGGCCCCACCTGGCGGGGATCTGCGCGCCCACGTCCGGGTTGTGGAACATGCGGTTCTGCGCGGCCTGCGTGCCGCTCCAGTTGGTGGCCACCGCGGTGAGGCCGCCGTTGACGGCGAGAGGGGCGAGGCCGTGTGCGGTGCGGGCGGCGTTGGTGGCGCCCTCGAGCTGGGCCCGGTACTCGGCGGAGGCGGGGTCGATCGTCGGCGCGGTGCCGGCGGGGGCGGGGTTGGCGAAACCGATCGTCAGGCCCGGGAGGTGGATCTGGGGCAGCTGGATCTGCGGCGCCTGGGCCGAGGCCTGCGGGGCCGCGTTCAGGGCGAGGGTGGCGGAAGCCGCGGCGGCCAGGATCAGGCCACGACGCAGGTGCTGGAGGGCTCGGGTCACGAGTGTCGGTAACTTTCGGGTGCTGGGGACCCGACTGTCGGGTCGCCGAGCGCAACGGTAGGAACCGGCTCCAGCCCTAAGCCAGCCGTCATCACCCCGTAACCACCGTGAGCAGGGGAGGGGCGTTATCCACCCCACCCCCGCTGGACGATCGTCCGGCAGTCAGTCGCGGGCGAAGTCCTGCACCACGTGCACGGTGCCGTCCTCGGCGGTGGCCACGCCCACGCCCACCCGGACGAACCGGCCGTCCAGCATCCGCTCGCGCATGCCGGTGTCGGAGAGCAGGGCCGAGAGTGCCTTCTGCGGGGTCGCGCCGGCGGGCAGCGCGAGAACGGTGCGGTCGCCGGACTGGTCGACGTCCGCGGCCTCGCCGGGAGCGTCCGCGCCGGGAGTATCGGCGTCGACTCGCGCATCCGCGGGGACGGTCACCTCGCCGGTCGTGGGGTCGCCCGCGGCGAGCTGGGCGGCCCGCTCGCGGGCTGACGCCTCGAGTCGGGGGTCGGTGACGAGCCGGTCGGCGCCCACCACGAGGCGGGCCTCGTTGACGGCGGCCACCACGCTGCCCTCGAACGCCATCAGCCTGATCTCCTCGGGCAGCAGATCGTCCGCGGCCGCGGCAGCCGGGTCGGCCGCCGGGGCGGAGCGTGCCCCGGGGGCGTCCGGGGTGAGGGAGGCCAGGCCGGGGATGGTGGCGAAGAACGGCAGCGCGAGCTCCAGTGAGCCCTGCGCGGCCGCCGTGCCCGTGCCGGAGGCCAGCAGGAGGGCGGCCGCGCCGGTGGCGACGGCGGAACGAAGGGGATGACGCACGCGATGGTCCTTTCCTCGGGCCGCGGCTCGCGCCGTGGCCTGCGTGTGGAGCGTGTGCCGGATCGGACGGTGCCACCCGAGCCGGTTCACTCCTGCCTCTGTCGTCACTCTAGTCACATGCGTTACACCGATGCGATTCCCATTCGTATGGCGGCGCGCGAGACGGCGCCGACACGACGGCGCCCCCGCCGCCGGTGTGGACCGGGGGTGGGGGCGCCGTAGGAGGGGGCGACGACCGAGGGGGCCGCGGGGGTCAGGTCAGTCGGGCGAAGTTCTGGGTGGAGTACAACTTCCGGCTGTCGGCGACCTCCACGCCCACACCGAGGTGGGTGTGCAACGGGTTGAGTAGGTTGAGGCGGTGCGGAAGCGAGTTCATCCACTGCTGGACGAGCGCCTCGCCCGAGGCGCCGCACCAGTTCTGCAGCACGTTCTCGCCGTAACTCTTCCAGTCCCCGTCACTCAGCGGAGATCCGTCGTAGGTGATCTCCATCAGCGTCTCGATCTGCGGGTTGTGGGTCATCTTGTCCACGCTGGCCATCTGCTCGCTCCAGTCCTGGGCGATCCGGTCCAGGCTGGCGAGGCGCGTGACGGGGTTGAGGCCGCGGGAGACGCGCTCGCGGTTGGTGTACTCGTGGATGTCCGCGATCACCTGCTCGGTCTCCGCCGGGGTCGCCTGCTCACAGGGGGCGGGCGCGCCAACGGTGAACTGGAGCGACTGGGCGGCGGTGACGGGGGCGGCCAGGGCGAGGAAGGTGGCGGCAGCGGCGGCGACGGCGCCGATGCGCCGCCTGACGATGGTTCGCATTGAGGGGATTCCTGAGGGGTTGGGGGAACGTCGGGGGAGGACATGTGACCGAGGGAAGCCACGAATCTGAGGATAAGGTCAGTTCTTCGAGATCGCCGCATTATCGACCCCCGCGACACAATTTTGTGCACCCTCAAAACTGCAGGTCAGGCGCCCAAGTTGCTGACCCGTCACACAGACGTTCGTCCAGTAAGGCGTGCGACGCCTCCGGATCGATGTTCGGGCGTGCCCCTGATCGGCCCGCATCGCCACGGGCGGTCCGGACGCCCCGGTGAGCGAAAATTCCTCTACGGCGGGGTCGGGCGACCGGATACCGGGCAGAATCAGCCCCCATGGGCCACAGTCACTCTCACCTCCTCAGTCCCCTCGCCGTCGGGCATCTCACCCTGCGCAACCGCGTGGTCATGGGGTCCATGCACACCGGGTTGGAGGACCGCTCGAAGCACCTGCCCGAGCTCACCGCCTACTTCGCCGAGAGGGCGCGCGGCGGGGCCGCCCTCATGGTCACCGGCGGGTACTCGCCCAACGTGGAGGGGTGGCTGCTGCCGGCCGGGTCGATGATGGCCTCGCGCCGGATGGCCGACAAGCACCGCGGCCTCACCGACGCCGTCCATGCCGAGGGCGCCCACATCCTCCTGCAGGTCCTCCACGCCGGCCGCTACGGATACCAGCCGTTCGTCCGCTCGGCCGCGTCGACCAAATCGCCGATCAGCATGTTCAAAGCGCGCGCCCTGAGCGCCCGGGGTGTCGAGCGGACGATCGACGACTGGGTCCGCGCCGCCCGCCTGGCCCGGCGCGCGGGGTACGACGGCATCGAGATCATGGGCTCCGAGGGCTACCTCATCAACCAGTTCCTCGCCGCCCGGACCAACGACCGCACCGACTCGTGGGGCGGCACCGCGAGCAGGCGGATGCGGCTGCCAGAGGAGATCGTGCGCCGCATCCGCGCCGAGGTGGGCCGCGACTTCCTGCTGCAGTACCGGATCAGCCTGCTCGACCTGGTCGACGGCGGCCAGTCGTGGGAGGAGACCGCCGAACTCGCGCAGCGCCTCGAGGCCGTTGGTGTCGACGTGTTCAACACCGGCATCGGCTGGCACGAGTCCCGCATCCCCACCATCGTCACCTCCGTGCCGCGGGCCGCGTTCGTCGACCTCACGGCCCGGCTCAAGCAGACCGTCGGTGTCCCGGTGATCGCGTCCAACCGCATCAACACCCCGGACATCGCGGAGCAGATCATCGCCCGCGGTCAGGCGGACCTGGTGTCCATGGCGCGGCCGCTGCTGGCGGACCCGGCGTTCGCCGCCAAGGTCGCCGAGGGGCGGGCCGACGAGATCAACATCTGCATCGCCTGCAACCAGGCCTGCCTCGACCACACCTTCGCCAACAAACGTGCCTCCTGCCTGGTCAATCCGCGCGCCGGCCGCGAAACCGAGCTCCTGCTCACCGTGGCCCCCACCCGGCGTCGGGTGGCGGTGGTCGGCGCGGGACCCGCGGGGCTGGCGTGCGCCGAGGCCGCCGCGTCCCGCGGGCTCGCGGTGGAGGTCTTCGAGGCGGAGGACGAGCTCGGCGGGCAGTTCCGCTACGCGATGCGCGTGCCGGGTAAGGAGGAGTTCGCGGCGTCGATCGCCTACTTCAGCCGGCGCCTGGACGTCCTCGGCGTGCCGGTGCACCTCGGCCGCCGCGCCCACCCGGACGATCTCGCGGGCTTCGATCACGTGGTGATCGCCACCGGGGTGCGGCCGCGCGAGATCACGGTCCCCGGCGCCGATCACCCCATGGTCATGACCTATCCCGAGCTGCTCACCGGCGCGCGTACCCCCGGCCGCCGGGTCGCGGTGATCGGCGCCGGTGGCATCGGCGTGGACGTCTCGCAGTTCCTGCTGGCGGGCGGGCCCGGGATCGCCGTCGACGGCCGCGAACCGAGCGGCCACTCCACGGATGTGGAGGCGTGGCGGCGCCACTGGGGCGTGACCGATCCGGCGCTCGAGCGCGCGGGACTGGGCACTGCCGTGCACGCCGAGCCGGCCCACGAGGTGCACCTGCTCCAGCGCAAGACCTCCCGCATCGGCCGGGGCCTGGGCAAGACCACCGGCTGGGTGCACCGCGCCGAGCTCGAGGCCGGCGGCGTGCGGAAGCACACAGGGGTGACCTACGTGAAGGTCGACGACGACGGGCTGCACATCCTCGACGCCGACGGCCGTCCGCAGCTCGTGCGCGTGGACTCGGTCGTGGTGTGTGCGGGCCAGGAATCGGTGCGCGACCTGGTGGGGGTGGCCGATCAGCTGGGCGGCGGGGTGAACGGACGGGTCCACGTGATCGGCGGCGCGGACGTGGCCGCCGAACTCGACGCGAAGCGCGCCATCAAGCAGGGCGTGGAGCTGGCAGCAACCTTGTGATCCGAGTGGGCCATTCCGTCAACGGACCCTGCGCCCTCTTGGCACAGTGGGTCGTAGGAGACAGGAGAACCCACATGAAGAAGAACTCCCTGACCGCGCTCGGGCGGAATCTGTTGGCAACCGCGCAACAGTCGACGAGTGGCCGCAGTGCGGACACGGTGTTCGGCGGCCATGAGCACGTCATGCGCCAGACGCTCATCGCGCTGACCGCCGGAACGGCCCTGACCGAGCACAACAACCCCGGGGAGGCCACCGTCTACGTCCTCCAGGGCAGGGTGTCGCTCACTGTCGAGAATGACGCGTGGAACGGCTCACCGGGGGACCTGCTCCGGATCCCCGACAGTCGGCACGGACTCGAGGCTGAAGAGGACTCGGTCGTCCTCCTGACAGTGGCAAAAATCGGGTAGCACCCATACCGGCCGGGCACACGGCGGTCAGCGGTGAGGGCCGAGGCCGGTCAGCCGCAGCGCACTTCGCGGCGGCGGTCGACGATGCTGAACGCCAACGCGCCCGCGGCCAACACCGCGATCACGCCGAGCGCCACCCGGAACGCGAGCAGCCAGTCGTCCCGTTCTTCGACGATCCAGAACAGCACGCCCGGCACCATCGCCGTGCCCACCGCGGTACCCATGCGCTGGCCCAGCGAGATGATGCTGCCGGCGACCCCACCGTATTCGGGATCCACCGCGCGCAGGGTGAGCGTCTGGTTGGGGGAGATGGTCATGCCCTGCGCGGTGCCCATCATCGCGGCGGGAACCATGAAAATCAGATAGCTCACCGCCCCGGAGTCCACCACGCCCGCGAGCAGGATGAACGTGAGCAGCGCGGTGATCGTCAGGCAGAAGCCGCCGATGACCATCCGCCGCCCGAGCTGGAGCACGAACCGCCCCGCCACCTGTGCCGAGATGGCCGCGAGCACAGAAGCGGGCAGGCTGACGAACGCGGAATCGATGGGCGCGTAACCCAGGTGGAACTGCAGGTACATCGGCATGACGATCCACAGGCTCGTGCCGCCCACGAAGTAGATCGACACGATGACCATGCCGTTGCGGAACGCGGGATCCCGGAAGATGTCCGGGTTGACCAGCGGAGGCCGCCCGATCCGCTCGTACCGCCGCTCCCACCAGACGAACGCGGCCATGAGGCCCAGCCCCACCGGCACCAGGGCCCAGTAGGCGAGGTTCCCGCCACGGGTCAGGAACGGCAGCATCAGCGACAGCACGGCCACGCCGAGCAGAACGATGCCGACCGGGTCGAGGTCCAGGCGATCCCGCCGGCCCCGGTGCCGAGGCCTCGGCAGGCCTGCGTTCACGGCGGCCGCGATCCTGGATGCGCGGCTGGCCTCGTCGTCGTATCCACTCTCACCCCCACGTGCCGCTTCACCCCTACGTGCGGCCTCATCACCCCGCGCTCCACCGTCACCCTGCGCGGCGAGCCGCGCCATGGCGCCGGCGCGCGCGGCGGACCCGCCCACGTCGGGCCCCGCCTCGCCGGGCGGGAGGCGGCGGTCGTCGGGCAACCAGCGCCACCCCAACACCAGCGCCAGCACGCCGAGCGGCACATTGACCAGGAACATCGCGCGCCAGCCGAGGTCGTCGCCGAGGACCTCGATGAGCACCCCGCCGACGAGCGGCCCGGAGGCGGTGGCGACGGAGACCGTCGTGGCCAGCGTGGCGAACGCGCGCGCCCGCGCCCCGCCGCTGAAGTACTTCTGGATGAGGCCGAACGTCTGCGGGTTGAGCATCCCCGAGCCCACACCCTGGATGAGGCGCGCCAGGTTGAGCATCTCGATCGACTGGGCGAACCCGGCGACCACCGCACCGCCCACGAACACCGCCACGCCCGCCAGGAACAGGCGCTTGCGCCCGGTCGCGTCGCCCAGCCGCCCCGACGGCACGAGCAGTAGCCCGAACGCGAGCGCGTACCCGGACACCACCCATTGCAGGCCCTGCGAATCCGAGTCCAGCGCGGTGCCGATCACCGGCAGCGCCACGTTGATCACGGACAGCGCGAGCAGCGCCATGAACATCGGGACCATCAGGGTGGTGAGGACCCGGGCGGTGCTGACCGGCCGGGTCGTCGCGGGGGTCACGGGCGCATCGGTCACTTCCGCGATGGTATCCACGGCGGACGCCCCGGGCCCGAAGGTCACGGGCGCGCAACAACCCTGTCACGACCTACCCGTGCGCCGCTGCGGTCAGTAGCGTCGGGTCATGGCTGATGTCACCCGCACCGCAGAAGTCGATCCGATCCCCTTGACCGACCTCGCCGAGCTGGGCACCGCCAGCGGCCGGGCCGTGTCGATCTTCCTGCCCACGGCCCGGGCCGGGGCAGAGGTCCGCGAGAACCCCATCCGCGCCAAGTCGCTCATCAAGGACGCCGAGACCCGACTCAAGGCGCACGGCGTGGCCCAGGAGGAGTCCGACGAGATCCTCGGCCCGCTGGTCGCCCTGTTGGAGGACGACGCGTACTGGCAGCGCCTGTCCGACGGTCTCGCGCTGTTCGCGTCGAAGGGGTTCTGGCGCGCGTACCGCCTGTCCACGGACGTCGCCGAGGCGGTCCACGTGAGCAACCGGTTCGCCGTCCGGCCGATCGTGCCGGCCGCGGTCGGTGACGGCGAGTTCCTGGTCCTCGCCGGCAGTCAGAACAAGGTCCGCCTGCTCGAGGGCACCGCCTCGACTATCCGCGAGCTCGACCTGGGCTCGATCCCGTCCTCGATCGACGACATGGCCGGCGATATCCAGCCGCCCTCGCACCAGCAGCAGCGGTTCAGCGGGGCCGCCGGCGCCGGCCCCGGGGCGAACAGGGCCGGCGGGGGGATGGTGCACAGTCACGGCACGGGCGCCGAGGTCGGGGACGTGCAGCGGGAGAAGTTCCTGCGGCAGATCGCGAAGGGACTGCAGGAGGCGCTGCGCCCCAACGATCGGCGGCCCGTCGTCCTGGCGGCGGTGACCGAGCATCTCCCGCAGTTCCGCGGGTACCTGAACTACGAACACCTGGTGGACGAGGTGGCCGCCGGCAACCCGGACGCCCTGTCGCCCGCCGAATTGCACGAGCGCGCGTGGGCGGTGGTCCGGCCGGCGATGCAACGGCAGTCCGACGCGGTCGCGGAACGCTTCGGTGACGCGATCGGCGCCGGTCGCGCACTGGCCGGTGGCGGGTCGGACATCCTGCACGCCGCCCGCGAGGGACGCGTCGAGACGCTGCTGCTCACCCGTCGCCGCTGCACCGCCGAGCACGGCCCCGACGATCTGGACACCGCGGTCGGTCAGGTCCTGGCCACGTCCGGATCGGTGGTCGTGGTGGACTCCCTGCCGAAGGACGTGGCGGAGGGCGCGATCCTCCGATTCTGACCCCCGACGCCGGCCCCCGACGCCGACGTGGGTGCGGGCGGCGCGTGACGGCGCGCTGCCCGCACCCGCTGGCGTCTCGTGCACAGCTCCCGCTCAACTCGGATGTGTAGCGTCGCGGCTTCACGCACACGTCAACGTCAGGAGATCGAGTGCGCACACGAACGTGGAGGTCGGCGGTCGCCGCCGCAGGACTCGTACTGGTGGTCGCGGGGTGCGGCGCCGGGGGCGACGACGACGAGGGCGGCGCCGCGGAGACGCAGGCAGCGGCCGGACAGTCCGAACAGGCGACCGAGCCCGGGCAGGAGGGCGAGCAGTCCGCGGACGGGCCCGACACCTCCGACATCCCCGACCCGGTGGCCGAGGTGAACGGCACCGAGATCTCACGCGACGAGTTCCTGTCGGTGTTCGAGAACCAGTACCAGCAGATGAGCATGCAGGCCCAGATGTCCGGCCAGCCCGTCGACGAGGCCCAGCTCAAGGAGCTGACCACCGACGGGTTGATCGGCACCGAACTGCTCACGCAGGAGGCCGGCACTCGGGGGATCGAGGTTTCCGATGAGGAGATCCAGGCCGAGTTGGCCGTGTTCGCCGAGCGCAACCAGGTCAGCACCGACGAGTTCGTCGAGGCGATGGGCGGGCAGGGCCTGGACCGCGACGCCGTGCTGGACCAGATCGACAAGCAGTTGCGCGTCCAGAAGCTGATCATCGACGAGTACGGGGAGTTCGAGGCGACCGACGCCGAGGTGCAGGCCGCCTACGAGCAGGTCGCGCAGCAGCAGGCGATGTCCGGCGGCGGCGCGGCCGGCGGTGGCGGGCTGCCGCCGCTGGAGCAGGTCCGCGGCCAGGTCGAGGAGCAGGTGCGGGCCGAGAAGGAGGCCGGCGCGATGGAGGAGCTGTCGCAGAAGCTCCGCGCGGATGCGGACGTGACCGTCCACATCTAGGGGGCCCGCCGCGGTGACGTCGCCGCCACGGTCACGGCGACTGCGCGGCGGTTCTGTCTATACGGTGACGTCGGTGTGCGGCAGCTGCTGCGCCACCCACGGGAACACGACCTCCATGAGCAGCAGGAACACGGCCGTCAGCAGGATGAGGACGAGCGCGACCTTGACCGGCCGCGGGCCGGGCAGGGATCGCCACAGGTAGGCGTACATCGGCTCATTCCTCCAGGGCGGCCGGGCGGCCGTCGGTCTTCGCGGTGGTCTCCACGAGGGCGGCGTGCACGATGAGCCGCTCGGCGTTGCTGTACATCGGGTGGCAGGTGGTCAGGGTGAGCAGGCGCTCGGGGGCCTCGGTCGCGTCGTCCGCGGGCGCGCCCGCCACGCCGGGGACCGGGGCGATCACCTCGACCGCGTCGGGGGTCGTGATGTGCCGGCCCGGGACGTGGGCGTAGTCGCCGACGGCGACGCGGTCGGCCTGCTGCGGGGTGAGGCACTCGCGCGCGGCTGCGAGCCGATCCGCGCCGCCGGGCTCCACCGGCAGGAGCCGGTAGGTCTGCCACTGTGTCTCGGTCTCGATGACGATCGCATCGCACGAGTCCAGCCGGTCGAGGTGCTCGAAGACGGCGCCGGAGCCGTTGCGGTGGCCCGCGAGCGCGGCGTTGCCCGGCTCGCCGGGCAGCTGGGTTCCGGGGTAGTGGCCCGGCCCGGTGCGCAGGTCCTCGGCGCGCGTCCCCTCCACCACCGCGTAGACCGCGTCTGGGCCGAGCGTCGGCAGGTGGATCCGGGCGAAGGGGTCGCCGAGCGTCGGCACGGGCGGCGGGACCGGGTCGCGGGCGGGCCGACCGGCTGCGCCGGGGCCGCTCGCGCCGGGGCCGGGACCGTCGCCCCACTTCTCCTCGAGCCCGGCGGCGGCCTCAGCTTGCAGTCGCCCGGAGGCGAGGTTCGTCCAGAACGCCTCGTAGAACACGTACAGCAGGAGGACCGCACCCACGGTGAGCAGCAGTTCGCCGAGGATCTGGCCGACGCCCGGTGCGCGGCGGGGCTCGGCGGGTGCCCGGCGGGGCTCGCTGGGCGCGCGGCGGGAGTCGCCGGCTGCGCTGCGGGCCGGTGTGCGCGACGGGGCGGGGGGTCGGCTCATCTGCTCGACCACCCCGGTGCATGCCCGTGCCTCGGCGCCACGCTGGAATGGTCTCACGACGGGATCCGGGGACACCGCGGCCCCGGCGGTGATGGAATCAACCCCATGCGCTCGATGAGACGGAAGCCCCCGGCGGCGACGGTCCGGGTTGCCCGGAGGGTCTCGGCCGCCCGGGCGGTCTCGGCTGCGGCGTTGGTCGTCGGCCTCGGCACCGGCGCGGTCCTGCTGCCCGCGTCTGCCACCGCGCAAGCACCGTCGGCGCCCGCCGTCGCCGCGCCGCAGGCGGCCTCCCCGCCCGGGCTCGGCCCCGCGGGCACGGCCACGGTCCACGGTGACGCGGCCTCGACCGACACCCTGCCCGGCCGCGGTCCCGGCACGAACCCGGCAGTCGCGTCAGCACTCACCGGAGCCACCTGCTCGACCGTCTTCGTCGGCACCGACGGCCTCCCGGTCGCCCTGTGCACCTCGTACGTCGGACTCGCCCCGCCCACCCCGCTCGCGCCGACGGTCAAGTTGTTCCACCCCGACACCGCGGCAGTCCTGGCGGAGGTGCAGTTGGCCAAGGGGGCGCTGCTCGGCGGGGTCTACGGATACCTCGACGAGCAGGACCGGGTGGTGGTCGCGGACGGCAACCGCAGGCTGTTGGCCGTCGGGCACGAGCGCACGGACGCCGGCCCGTGGCGCATGACGGTCGACGTCCTGGCCGATCTCTCCCGGGCCGTCCCGGCCGGTGACGCGGTCACCGGCCTCATGCCCGCCTTCGACGGGCGGGTGTGGTTCGCCACCTCCGGCGGGGTGGTGGGGACCGTGCGGCCCGGGGGCGACGACGACGAGCTCCGCAGTCTCGCCCTGCCGGCAGGGGAGAAGATCTCCAACGGGCTGACGGTCCGGCCCGGCGGCGCATCGGTGATCACCACCCGCGCCCTCTACGAGATCGACAGCTCCGAGGACGGGACGCCGAGCGTGCGCTGGCGGCGCGGCTACGAGGTGGGGCAGGCGCGGAAACCGGGCCTGCTCGCCCACGGGTCGGGGACCACGCCCACCTACTTCGGGCCCGGCGACTCGCTCGTGGCTATCACCGACGACGCCGAGCACCCCGAGCTGATCGTCCTGCGCCGCGACGACGGGTCGCAGCTGTGCCGGATGCCCGCGTTCGCCACGACCTTGCGGCCCGACTCGGCCGCCACCGACGGGGTCCTCATCGACGGGCCCTCGGCCACCGAGAACTCGATCATCGCGACCGGAAACGCGCTGGTGCTGGTCAACACGTACGGGTTCGAATACCCGCCGTTCGCCGTCGACGGTCCCGCGGTGCCCCCGTCGGCGCCGTACACGGGCGGGATGACCCGAATCGACGTGCGATCCGACGGGGCCGGGGGACCGGACGGCGTCGGCGTCGGCGCCGGAGACGACGCGTGCTCGCGCGCGTGGACCTCGCTGTCCCGGACGGCGTCGCTGCCGAAGCTCACCACCGGCGACGGGCAGATCCACGCGCTGGCCTACGGCCCGCCCCGAGTGTTGTCCGCGCCCGGCTCCGCGACCGACCCGGGGCTCGCCTCGGCGCTCGATCAGGGTCTGGCGCAGAAGTTCGGGCCCGTCGACGTGACCTCGACCGATGTGGAGACCGGCCGCGAGGTGGCCCGCAGCTTCCTCGGCCACGCCCCGCTGGACGAACCGATGGAGCTCACCGGCACCATCGCCTCCCGCGGCGACGCGCCCGGCGTGATGTGGCAACCCACCCTCACGCGCATGCTCCGCATCGGCCCCGCCTGACGCCGATCGCGCGACCGCTGCAACGCACGCCCGCCCACCCSCCCMCCCSCGCACCCGCGGAGCCGCGCACCCGCGCACCCGCGCACCCGCCGACAAGCCGACCCTGCCGCCGACAAGCCGACCCTGCCGCCGACAAGAGGAAAACGCGCGGCCGCTCTCGGGCGATACACGCGAAATCCTCTTGTCGGCGGGTGGGGGCAGGCGGTGGGTGGGTCAGGCGGCGGGGGTCAGTCGGCGGGGCGGACGACCGCGACCGCGCACGGCGCTGTCTGGAGCAGGCGGCGGCTGACCGACCCGAGCAGCAATCCGGCGAATCCGCCGTGGCCACGCGAGCCGGTGACCAGCAGTGACGCCCCCGTGGCCTCGTCAGCGACCGTGACGGCGGGCTCGCCGACGACGAGGATGAGCTCGACGCTGACCTCCGGGTGGCGGGCCTCGTGCGGGGCGAGGGAGTCGAGGATGTCCTTCTCGTCCTCGGCGAGCACGCTCTCGGCCAGCTGATCGAGGTCGAACAGTGACGTGCCCGGCAATCTGGGCACCTCCACCGAGTGCACGGCGCGCAGGGTGACACCCCGGCGCTCGGCCTCGGCGAACGCGAACGCCACGGCGGGGTCACTCGCCGCCGAACCGTCGGCGGCCAGGACGACCGGGCCCCCGGTGGGGCTCTCGGGCGTCCGCGGGGTGATGACGAGGACCGGGCAGGTCGCGTGCTCGACGACGCCGGCGGAGGTCGACCCCATCGCGAAGTCCTCGCGCGCGGTGAGGCCGCGGCTGCCCACGACGATCGCCGAGGCGTCGCGGCCGACCCCGACCAGCGCGCTGACGGGACTGTCCGCGATCACCCGGTGGGTGGTCGGCACGTCGGCGGTGAGGTCGGCGAGCTGGTCGCGCATCGCGCCCTCGACGTTCGCGCGGGCGGTCTCGTCGAACGCCACGACGCGGCCCACCGCCCGGTCGGCGGAGATCACCTCGAGTGACGTGCCGTGGTCGCGGGCCCAGGCGGCCGCCCAGGCCACGGCTCTGCGGGCGTCACGCGAACCGTCGTACCCGCACACGACCGGTCCGGTGGTGGTCTCCGACATGGGTTCCTCCTGGAGGTTCGGGGGCACGGCGTCAGGGCCGCCGCGGTGCGGTGACGGCGATCCGGGGTCGGGGGTCCTGGTGCAGGATCCAGCCTAGTCGCAGCCCGTCGACGGTCGCCCGTGCTTCGCGGACCCCGGAGGCGTGCCGGGTCGGCCGGAGGGATTCCTAGATCAGAACCCGTCTTTTTCTGGACCTGTTCCAGAAAGTGGGCTAGGGTGATGCCCATGACGACAGCAACCGAGGACCAGGGGGCAGCGCTCCGCGACGCCGGGTTGAGGGTCACCTCGCCGCGGCTGGCGGTCCTCGCCGTCGTCGCCGGTCGTCCCCACATCGCGGCGGAGGACGTCGCGACTCTCGTCAGGGAACGGCTGGGCGCGGTGTCCACGCAGACCGTCTACGACGCGCTGCGCGTGTGCACCGACGTCGGCCTCATGCGCCGCATCGAACCCGCCGGCTCCCCGGCGCTGTACGAGCGTCGGACGGGGGACAACCACCACCACCTCGTGTGCCGGAAGTGTGGGCGCATCGAGGACGTCGAATGCGCGGTCGGACACGCCCCCTGCCTCACCGCCGACCGGGACCACGGCTTCGAGATCGATGAAGCAGAGGTCAACTACTGGGGAACTTGCCCCGAATGCCGGGCAGGGCAGGCCTCGCGTGTCTGATACTGAGGCCTGGACCACACCACTACTCCGCACCTTCTACTCCACACCCCATCTCGAGGAGCAACTGACGTGACCATTCATCCCGCAGACCGCGGCGTGCGCGACTTCCAGCCGAACTCCCACACCACCACCGACAGTGGCCAGCCCGTCCCGCACGACGAGTTCAGCGCCCAGGTCGGCCCGCAGGGTCCGCAGCCGATCCACGACTTCCACCTCATCGAGAAGCTCGCCCACTTCAACCGGGAGAACGTCCCGGAGCGCCTGCCCCACGCCAAGGGCTCGGGCGCGTTCGGCGAGTTCGAGACCACCGAGGACATCTCGGACATCACCTGTGCCGGCCTGTTCCAGAAGGGCGTCAAGACCCCGATGCTCGCCCGCTTCTCCACCGTCGCCGGTGAGAAGGGCAGCCCGGACACCTGGCGCGACCCGCGTGGCTTCGCCCTGAAGTTCTACACCGAAGAGGGCAACTACGACATGGTCGGCAACAACACGCCGATCTTCTTCATCCGCGATGCGATGAAGTTCCCGGACTTCATCCACTCGCAGCGCCGCAAGAACGCCTCCGGCCTGCGCAACCACGCCATGCAGTGGGACTTCTGGACCCTGAGCCCCGAGTCCACCCACCAGGTGACCTGGCTCATGGGCGACCGCGGCATCCCCAAGACCTGGCGCCACATGGACGGGTTCGGCTCGCACACCTACCAGTTCATCAACGCCGCCGGCGTCCGCCACTGGGTCAAGTTCCACTTCAAGACCAACCAGGGCATCGACTTCCTCACGCAGGCCGAGGCCGACAAGTTGGCCGGCGAGAACGCTGACTACCACCGTCAGGACCTGTTCGAGTCCATCAAGAACGGTGACTTCCCGTCCTGGGACCTTCACGTCCAGGTCATGCCGGTCGACGAGGCGGACGGGTACAAGTACAACCCCTTCGACCTCACCAAGACGTGGTCGCAGAAGGACTACCCGCTGCGCAAGGTCGGCACCATGACGCTGAACCGCAACCCGCAGAACCACCACGCGCAGATCGAGCAGGCCGCGTTCGCGCCGACCAACATCGTCAAGGGCATCGGCTTCTCGCCCGACAAGATGCTGCTCGGCCGCGTCTTCGCCTACCCGGACATCCAGCGCTACCGCATCGGCGCCAACTACCAGCAGGTGCCGGTCAACCGTCCGCTGTCTCCGGTGAACTCCTACTCCAAGGAGGGCGCCATGCAGTACGAGTACCCGCACCCCGCGCAGGCCGAGTACCACCCCAACTCGCTGGGTGGTCCGACCGCCGACGCGTCCAAGGCGTTCGACATCGGCGCCTGGGACACCAAGGGCTCGGACATCCACCGCGGCGACGTGAGCCCGCACGCCGAGGACACCGACTCGGTCCAGGCCTCAATCCTGTACCGCGAGGTCCTCGACGACGCCGCCCGCGAGCGGCTGGCGGCCAACATCGCCGGTCACGTCTCGGCGATCGACCCGTCGGAGACCGAGCTGCTCGACCGCGTCTATGCCTACTGGGCCGCCGTCGACCAGGGCCTCTGCGAGGCCGTCAAGGCGGGCGTCGAGGCGAGCCCCCGCGGCAACCACACGCTGCAGGAGTGACACCCCGGTAGCAGGCCAGTAGCAGGCCGACATCCGCTACTCCCCCTACGGATCCGCTACTCCGATTGGACTAGCGAATCCGGGGGCGGGGTAGCGGATTTCGTTGTGTCGTCGTCGGTCAGCCGGCCCGGGCCACCGCCAGCGCGTCGTGATCCGCGATGGCGCGGCACGCCCGCCGCATCAGCAGGGCGAACATCTCGTCACCCCGATCCGTCCGGGTGCCGTACATCCAGCCGAAGATCCCCAGCACCGGCGTCTGCAGCAGGCCGTAGACGTAGTCGTCCCAACAGGCGTCGGCGGAGTAGTCGGTGACACCGTGACCCAGCAGGGCCCGGTGGTAGTCCGCCACGATGTCGCGCTCGGCGGCCCGCCGGTCGTCCACGGTGAGGCTCGAACCGAGGAATCCGCCCAGGTCACGCCCGGGCAGGCCCACCGCGAGCGTCTGCCAGTCGCAGGCCAGCGAGGGACGGTTCCCGGCCGGGTCCACCAGCATGTTGTCGGCCCGGTAGTCGGCGTGCAGGAGCGCGAACCGCTCGGCCCGCCCGTTGGCCCACCGGGCGATCAGCGGGGCGATCTCCGCCATGATGCGGCGCTCGTCGTCGTCGAGTCTTCCCCCGAGTTCGGAGAGGAACGCCTCCAGCGCCGGCCCGCCGAGCTCCTGGAGAGTGACGTTGTCCTCGACCGTCGGCGCCGCGAGGCCCTCGATGCTCCGGAGCGTGGGGTCGCACCAGCGCGGGCCGTGGAGTCCCGCGAGGTTGACGGCGCAGTCGCGGGCCTGGTCGATCGTCAGCCCGGCGAGCTGGTCGCCCTGGACGAGCGGGGTGACGTCGTCGAGGATGAGCGTGAACTCGCCCTCCCGCTCGCCGAGTGCGGCGAACCGGACCCGCGGGACCCGCACGGCCACGGTCGGCGCGAGGTCACGATAGAACAGCACCTCGGTCCGGTACACGCCGTGCAACAGCGGCCGCATGCCCTCGTCGGGGTTCGGCAGTTTCACGAACAGCGTCGGCGGGAGCCCGTCGCCGTCGACGTGGGCGAGCAGGCCGCATCCGATCTGACCGGTGCCGACCAGCTCCGTCCGCACCGACCGGACCTCGGTGCCCAGGGCCTGCGACAGCCACGGCGCGGTGACCTCCTCCGGCGTACAGACCACCTGCGGGTTCGACGCGACACTAGTCATGACGGGAGATCCTTCCGGGATTGGGCTCGAGGTGGGCGAAGCGGTCGGGGTCCCGGCGCCCGCGCCACTCGGTGAGCACCGGGGCGAGCTCGTCGGGAGTGGCACCGTGCAGGACCACCGAGTCGGCGCCGAGCGCGAGCTGACCCTCGATCCGGTCGGCGCACTGCGCGGCGCTGCCGACGGCGGCCGTGGCGAGCCACTCGTCGGGCAGGACCTCGCGGGCGTGGCGCAGGAGGTCGAGATCGTCGGTGGCGTCGAGCGCGCCGGAATGGGAGGACAGTCGCTCGTCCGAGCGGAACGCCTCGAGCCCCGCCGGGTCCCACCCGTTCACCCGCACCAGGACCTCGCCGTAGCCGGTGAGGTAGGTGGCCAGTCGCCCGACGAGCTTGCGCAACCGCGCCGTCTCGTCCAGCGAGTGCTCGATGGTCGCCATCACCGACCAGATCCGCACGCCCGCGGGGTCGCGGCCGGCCTGCTCCGCGGACTCCCGGACCAGGCGGACGCAGCGCTGCACCGCCGCATCCGACATGAAGGTGTGGAGCACGACGCCGTCGGCGATCCGCCCAGCCAGCCGCAGCTGGTTGTCGCCCATCGCCATCATCAGCACCGGGATGTCCTCGTCGAACGACGCGTCCTGCATCAGGTACGGGTAGCTGCCGGCCGGGCCGTCGTGACCGATGACGGCCTCACCGCCCCACAGCGTGCGGTAGATGCCGATCGCGTCCTCGAGCTGCGCCGACGTCACGTGCGGTAGACCCATGATGTCGAAGAGCAGGGGGATGCCCCGGCCCAGGCCGAAGGCGTAGCGTCCGCCGGACATCCGGTGCAGGGTCGTCGCCATGGTCGCGGTGACCAGCGGGTGGCGGGTGTTGTGGTTGGTCGCGGCGGTGCCCACTCCGATCCGGGTGGTCGCCGCGACCGCCGCGCCCGCCATCACCGCGGCGTCCTTGAGTGCGAACCTCTCGGACAGCAGGATCGATCCCAGGCCCAGTTCCTCGGCCCGCGCGGCCTCGGCGATGAGATCCGCCGGGGAGGCGCTGTGTCCGGCCAGCCCGTAGCAGGCGAGCTCGGGCATGAGGGCGGGGGGAGCGGCAGGCGGTCGGGCGGCGGCTTCGTCGGCCATGGGCACCTTCGGGGCGAGGGACTCCGGACGGGCCGGATGTGACATGTGTCACCCTAGCGCCACGTGGTGTCCGGCAGCGGCGGTTCCCTCGCTCCGCCGGCTCGGTCGCCCTACGGTGTCGCGGGTCGGCGACGCAGCGCAGCGCACCGCAGCGCGCCGGGGAGTTCCGCCTACAGGCCCAGGACCGCCCGCGCGATGAGGAAGTAGACGATCAACCCGGTGGCGTCGACGAACGTCGTGATGAACGGGTTGGAGAAGACGGCCGGGTCGGCGCGGACGGCCTGCGCGAGGAGCGGCATCAGACCGCCCACGGTCGCCGCGACGGTGCACAACACCAGCAGCGTCAACCCGATCACGAGTCCCAGATCGGTGCCGTAGATCAGTCCCGCGGCCAGCGCCCCGACCCCGCCGAGGACCAGACCCAGCGTGAACCCCGTCCGCACCTCCTGGGCCAGTACGCGCAGCCCATCCCGGGGACGCACGTCCCCCAGCGCGAGCGCGCGGGTCACCGTGGTGGCCGCCTGGTTTCCGGTGTTGCCGCCGGTGCCGATGATGAGCGGCACGAACAGTGACAGTGCCACCACCTGCTCGATCGTCCCCTCGAACACCTCGAGCACCTGGACGGTGAGCGCGGCGCCGAGGGCGAGGACCAGCAGCCACACCACGCGCGACCGCACCAGCGATCGCACCGGGGTCGCGAGGTAGGGCGCGCGCAGCGGTTCCGCACCACCGGCGCGCGCGGTGTCCTCGGTCTCGGCGTCCTCGAGGATCCGCAGGGCGTCGTCGAACGTGAGGATCCCGACCAGCCGGCCCTCGTCGTCGACGACCGGCATCACGATGAGGCGCTCCTCCGCTGACCTTCGCGCGGCGGTCTCGGCGGATTCGCGTGCCCGCGCGGTGATCGCGTCGTTCATCAGGTCGCGGACCGGTGTCCCCGGCTCGGCGCGCATGATCGCGCGCAGGCCCACGATCCCCACCAGGCGACGCTGGTCGTCGGTCACCGGGATGCCGTAGATCGTCTCGGCCTCGTCGATCCGCTGGCGCACACGGTCGAGGGTCTCGCCGGCGGTGACGTCGGGGTGGGTGGAGATGAACTCCGGGCTCATCCGCCGACCGACCGAGCCGACCGGGTAGTCGAGCACCGCTGCGGTGAGGGCCTGCTCGTCGTGGTCGAGTTCCCGCATGAGCCGGGTGGCCACGCGCGCCGGGAGTTCGTCGATCAGCCCGGCCCGGTCGTCGGGGTCGAGGTCGGTGAAGATCTGGCTGACGCGGTCCGTGTGCAGGGCGCGGATCAGCTCGGACTGCAGCGGCGGGTCGAGGGCCTCGAAGACCACCAGCGCGGTGCTCTTGGACAGCAACCGGAACAGCACGGCCCGGTCCTTGGCGCCGCTGCGCTCGAGGACGTCGACGATCAGCCAGGGCGGCATCTCCTCGACCATGTCGGAGGCCGTGCGCAGGTCACCGCTGTCGATCAGGGAATCGATCCGTCGGGCGGCGTCGGCCGGATCACGCAGGGTCTGGTCCCGGCCGTCGCGCGCGTCACCCGGCCCGGTCATGTCCCGGTCTCCTCGGCGATGTCGTCATACGCGGTCAACGGGTCGAGTCTGCCGTCTGCCCGGTAGGCGGCGCGGGCGAGCGTCATGGAGGCGACCGTCGTCACCACCACCGTCGCTCCCAGGGCCACCAACGCCATGAGCAGCTGCGCCCAGGAGAACCCGGATCTCAGCTCGTGCCCGTAGGCCGAGAAGATGAACAGCATCATCCCCAGGCCGGTCGCCACGGACAGGATGTTGATCCGGGTCAGCGCGTCGCCGGCCCGGGACATCGTCACAGCGGCCACCAGGAAGCACAGCGACCCGAGCAGCGCCAGTACACCGATCACCAGGTCCGCGATCATCGAGCCCTCCATCCCCGTCACCGCTGTCCTCGGGAGAGCAACCGCGCGAGGGCGACGGTCGAGAGCACACCGATGAGCGATCCGAGCATCACCACGTCCAGTGCCACCGCAGATCCCTGACGGATCACGAACAGCACGAACAGTGCCACCGCGCAGAAGTAACTCAGATCAGCCATGACGGCACGGTTGGCATCGCCCGGTCCGCGTACCGCGCGGACCGCCGCCACCACCATGCTCGCGACGACGATCACGGTCGACACGGCCAGTAGCACCGTCAACAGCGGGCTCATCGGTCATCACCTCGCAGAACGGACAGCACCCGGTCCTCGGTCTGACCGAGCAACTCGATCATCTCCTCCCGGGGCCCGCCGAGCACCACGTGGACCCACATCTCGTCGTCACCGATGACCGTCACCAGTGTTCCCGGTGTGACGGTGATCGCCCAGGCCAGGGCCGTGATCTCCACGTCGGTGCGGCAGCGCATGGGGTAGCGCACCAGCACCGGGGTGCCGATCGGTCCGGGGGTGACGGCCTCCTTGGCCAGGGCCACCGACGACAGCACGACGTTCCACAGCAACCACCCCAGGACGACCGGGGCGCGGAGTACCCGGCGGATCACGAGCGTCCCCCGATCGTCGAGTCTGTCATCGCATCGGGGCCGTCGAGCACGGCCGAGACGTACGCGTCGGTGTCGACGAGGCCGGCCACCGCCCGGTCCACCTCCGGGGCGATCGCCCCGTACCCCAGGAAGATGGCCACCGACAGGGCCGCGAGTACGCCCCCGGGCACGAGCAGGCGCGCCGGCACGCGCGGAGACGGGCGAACGTCGTTGTCGTCGTCGTCATCGTCGTCGCCGTGCTCGTCAACCCACTGCTGGCGCTCGTCGCTGTCACCGTCGTCATCGCCGGGACGGGGCGCGGGTCCGCCCCACATGATGCCGCGCCACAACCGGAGCATGGCCACGAGCCCGATGAGGGAGGAGACCAGGACGACGACGACGGTGGCGACTCCCCATGCGCCACCCGTCCCCAGGGCGGCGGTCACGACCTCGAGTTTGCCGGTCAGCCCCGAGGTGGGCGGCAGTCCGACGAGGGCCGCGATGGCGAGCACCAGCAGCACCCCCAGCGGACGTTCGCGGTACCAGAGGCCCGACAGCCCACCCAGCTGTCCGCTGCGGTAGACGTGCTCGGCGGCACCGATCAGCATCACGAGCGCCCCGATGGTGACCATGTGGTGGATCATGTAGACGATCGCACCGCCGGGGGCCTGCGCGACCGCCAGCGCGGCGAGGATGACGCCGACCCCGGAGACCATCTGCCAGGCGAGGATCTCGCGGGCGCCGACGGGGGACGCCGAGGCGACGGCACCCCACAGCGCGGTCACCAGCGCCACGACCAACAGGACGCGGCCCCATGCCGGATCGAGGTCGAAGGCGGTGGCCCAGATCCGGATGACCGCGTAGAGAGCCACCTTGGTGTGCAGCGCGGAGAACAGCGCCATGACCCCGGCGGAGGTGCCGGGGTAGGCGCGGGGCAGCCACCCGTGGACGGGTACGGCGCCGGCCTTGATGCACAGGGCCATGAGCACCACACCCAGGGCGGCGGCGACCCGGCCGTCCTCCTGTGCCGCTCCCGCGAGCACGGCGAGGTTGACGCTTCCGGCGGTGCCGTACACGAAGCCGACGCCCGCGAGCAGCAGCGTGGAGGTGAGGAGGTTGATCACGACGAACAACCGGCCCACGCCGAGGCGGCGCCACGTACCGGTCATGGCGATGAGGGCGTACGAGGGCAGCAGCATGACCTCGACGAAGACGAAGAGGTTGAACAGGTCGCCGGTGAGCAGGGCGCCGTTGGCGCCGGCGAGCAGCAGCAGGGCCAGCGGGGCGAAGTAGCGGCTCCGGCCGAACTCCCCGGTCTGGTCACAGAACACCAGGGACATCAACGCCACCACACCGGTGGTGACCAGCATGAGCGCGGCGAACGAGTCGGAGACGAAGGGGATCGCGACGCCCGGCACGAAGCCGCCCACCGAGGCGGCGATCACCGGTTCGGACCGGTGCAGTACGAGGAGCACGACCCCGGCGACCGCGGTGGCCGCCGGGACCGCCAGCGCCACGAGACGGCCGGCCTGCCGGGACGGCAGGATCGCCGTCACGGCGGCCGCCATCACGGGAATGGCTGCCAGCAGGGGCAGGAGCAGGGCGGTCACGACGCGTACTCCTCACCGGTGGGCGGGACGTTGTGGGTGTCGTCGTCGCGGCTCACCACCGCGAGCGAGAGCATGAACACGGTCACCGCGAGCGTGATGACGATCGCGGTGAGGACGAACGCCTGGGGGAGCGGGTCGGCGGACACGTCGACTGCGTTGACGTCGGCGAGTGGCTCGGCCCGCCAGGCCGCCACGCCAGCGCTGAGCAACGTGAGGTTGACCGCGTGGCTGATGAGCGCGAGACCGAACACGACACGGACCATGCCGCGCTGCATCATCAGGTAGACGCCGCCCGCGGTGAGGACGCCGATCATGATCGCGATGGTCACCGGGCGACCTCCTCGTCGGTTCCGCGACGAGTCCCCGGGGTGCCCCCGGTTACGCCGGTACCGGCCCCACCACTGGTTTTCCGCGGGCCTGACTTCCGGCGGCCGGTGTCCGGCGCGTCGGGGCCGGAGACGACCTCTGCGGGGGCGCGGCCCGCGCCGAGCGTGTTGAACGCGGTCATGACCAGTCCGAGGACGCCGGCGTAGACCCCGAGGTCGAAGATGAGGGCACTGGAGAGGCGCTGGCCCAGGAAGTACCCGTTGGCGGGCTGGAGGAACTGCCCGAGCGCGTAGCCGCCGATCCCGGTGAGTCCGGCGACCACCAGCCCCCCGCCGATGAGCGCGACCGGGGTGGAGGGTCGGCTCACGGGGCGATCCGACTCGCGGGCCAGGTAGACCAGCGCGAATGCGCACGCCGCGACCAGGGCGGCGATGAAACCGCCGCCGGGCTCGTTGTGGCCACGCCACAGCAGCATCACGGAGACCACGGCGAGGACCGGCGTCACGCCCCGTGCGAGCAGCTTCAACGGCACGGTGTTGCGGGCGGCGTCCTCCAACGCCTCCGCGGCCGTGCCGGTGCTCTTCGCGGAACCGGGCAGGGTCTCGCGGACGGACTCGGGATCCATGGTCTGGGCGGTGGCCCGGACCGAGCCGAGGACGCCGAGGATCGCGATGCCGGCCACGCCGAGCACGGCCACCTCGCCGAAGGTGTCGAGAGCGCGGAACTCCACGAGGATCGTGTTGACGATGTTGCTCCCGCCGGTGATCTCGGGGCCGTTCTCCAGCAGGTACACGCCGATCGGGGAGCGTTCCCGGCGCCCGGTGAAGACCAGCACACCGATGGTGGTTGTGATGCCGGTGAGGACGGCCAGCACGATGGCGGCGGTGTTCCTCGGGCGGGAGGCGGTGATGAAGTCGCGGGGCAACCGCCTCAGGACGAGCACGAACACGATGATCGTGAGCGCCTCGACCAGCAGCTGGGTCAGTCCGACGTCGGGCGCGCCGAGGCCGAAGATCTGGATGGTCACGGCGATCCCGACGGCCGACAGCAGCACCGCGGCCGACAGGCGCGAGCGCGTGACGCACAGTCCCAGCACGCCCACCGCGACCACGAGGAGCAACACGACGTCGATCGCGTTCTCGAGCCCGCCGACGCGCGGGGGGATCGAACTGCCCGTCGCCAGGGCCCATCCGCCGATCCCGACCGCGTAGACGCTCAGTACCGCCAGCAGGGCGCCGGCGTGCCGGGCGGGGGAGTCCGACGCGGTGGGACGGACCAGCGCGCGGCCGGCGCGCGTCGCCGCCGACGTCAGGCCCTCGAGGACGGAGGCGCCCGTGAAGGGGAGCAGCTCCCGGTCGAGTGCGCGGTCGATCGGCGTGCGCTTCCAGGCCAGCAGGGCACCGACGACGAGGATCAGGGCGGTGAGCCCGACCTCGAGGGTCAGCCCGTGCCACAGGACGAAGTGGGCCTCGTAGGTCAGGTCGTCGATCGTCCCGGCGGGAGCGGTGCCGTAGACGACGGCGGTGCCCGGCTCGTTCGGGGGCCAGCCGAACGGCCCGGCCGCGGCCTCGGCGACCGCGGACATCGGCACGTCGAAGACCCAGACCACGAGCGCCAGCGGCAACCCGATCGCGGCGGGCAGGGCCGCGGGCAGCCAGAGCCGGACCGGTGCCTCGTGGACCCGGCCGGGGTCGGCCGCCGGCCGGGCCGGGTCGCGGTAGACGCCGAGGAAGCCGCCCAGCACGATCCGGGCGCAGTAGAGGAAGGTGAGGATCGCCCCGATCACGGCGGCGGTCAGCAGGGCGGTCACCGCCACCGTGTTCCCGCCGGCGACGTCGCCGAACGCGATGAGCATGGACTCCTTGGACACGAAGCCCAGGGTGGGCGGCACGGCGGCCATGGCGCCCGCGCCGAGCACGGTGGCGCCGAACGTCCACGGCATGCGGCGCCACAGCGGGCCGAGGTCGCGGATGTCGCGGGCCCCCGCCTCGTGGTCGACCACGCCGACCAGCATGAACAGTCCGGACTTGAACAGGGCGTGGGCGACGGTGTGCAGTGCGGCGGCGGCGAGCGCCTCCTGCGTCCCCACGCCGATCGCCGCGGTGATCCACCCCAGCTGGCTCACGGTGGAATAGGCCATGAGCTGCTTGAGGTCGGTCTTCTGCAGGGCGAACACGGCCGCCATCACGGCGGTTCCCATGCCCACGGACACGAGCAGTGCGTTCCACACCGGCACGTCGTGGAAGGCCGGGGAGAACCGCATGAACAGGAAGATCCCGGCCTTGACCACGGCCGCGGCGTGCAGGTACGCGCTCACCGGGGTCGCCGCCGCCATCGCGTCCGGCAGCCAGAAGTGGAACGGGAACTGGGCGGACTTGGTGAACGCGGCCACCGCCACGGCGACCGCGATCGCTGCGGTGAAGCCGGGGTCGGTGGACCACACGTCGTGCGCGAGGGCCTCCGAGATGGAGGTGGTGTCGGTGCGCAACCACATGGCCACGAGCGCGCCCAGCAGCACGAGGCCACCGACGACGGTCACCGTGAGGGTGCGCAGCGCGGCGGCGTAGGCAGGGCGGCCCGAGTTGGCGATCAACGCGAACGACGCCAGGGACGTGAGCTCCCAGCACACGTAGAGCAGCACCATCGAGTCCGTGAGGACGAGCCCCAGCATGGAGACCGTGAACAGGGTCATGAGCTGGTAGAAGCCGTAGTGCTGTGGGCGCCGCCCGCGGGCGTGCCGACGCCCGTGCCCGTGGTCACCGCCGCCGGAGAGATACGACGACGAATAGATCAACACGATCGCGCCGATCACCAACGCGAGCATCGCGAAGAGCAGGCCCGTGGGGTCCGCGAACAGGTCCAGGGTCCAGTCGCGGGCGGGCACCCAGGGGATGCGTACGACCTCGGTGGGCCTCCCCGACAGGGCCAGCGAGAGCGGCCCCAGCAGCGCGAACGCCCCCAGTAGGTAGAGCGCCGCGAGCGGCCATCCCGCGCCCCGGCCCAACCACCGTGTGAGCGGCCACGCGAGCAGGGTGGCCAGACCTGCAGCAGCGATCGCGAGGACGGGGCTCATGGCTCCTTCCTGCGCGGCAGCGGGTAACGAGGGGTGCGAAGGTTTCCACGGAAGTTTATCAACAGCCACGGACACCGATGCGGGGGCATGCCGAGTGACCTGCGGGAACACCGGTTCCAGGGGGCTACGATCCGGCCATGACCTCCTCGGACGCCCCCTCTGAGACCTCGCCGCACACCGACATCCTGCCCGTCACCGACCCCGGCACCTCCCCTCGATCAGACCCCCCGGACGCGCCGGACGCCCCGGGCCACGAGGTCGGCGCCGCCCGCGGGGGACCCGCGCGGCGGCTGCTGGGCCTGGCGCTGATCGTCCTGCCCCTCGTCCTGGCCGCACTGTGGGCGGTGGTCGGGCCGACCCCCCAGCAGGAGGACGCCGCCCCCGGCGCCGGCGGGCCCCTGCGTTCGGCGCTGGCGGAGGCGTCGGCCAACTCGTCGTTCACGGTCGCCGGAGCGGAGCAGTTGCGCTCCGGGACGACCGAACTCGCCGACGGCGCCGGGCAGCTGCGCGACGGCTCCGCGGAGCTGGCCACGGGCATGGAGCAGTTGCAGGCGGGGATGGGGCAGGCCGGATCCGGGGCCGAGGAGGTCGCGGGCGGCGTCCGTCAGGTCGTGGGTGCGGTCCGCGGGGTCGCCGTGATCCAGGGGCAGGTCTCCACCGCGATCGAGGACGCCCTGTCGCGGCTGCAGGGCGACGCCCCGGAGGTCGTCCAGGCGCGCAACGCCCTGACCGGGCTCCGCGACCAGCTGGCCACCCAGGGCCTCGACCAGAACACGCTGAGCAACCTCGACCAGCTCGACTCCGGCGCGGCGGAACTCGCCCGCCAACTCTCCGCCCCGGGCGCCGAGCTGCGCGACGGCGTCTACTCCGCCACCCGTGGCGCCCGCGAACTCGCCGGCGGCGCGGGCGAGCTCGCCACGGGAGCCGACACGCTCCGCGACGGTGCGGCCAGCGTCGCCGACTCCGCCGGCCGCACCCAGGAGTCCATCGGCAAGACCGGGCGGGCCCTGGCCGTCGAGCAGGGCGACGCCGGGCTGGAGGCCGCCGCGGCCGCCGACGACTCCGAGCGCCGCACCTCCGCCGGGATCCTCGGCGTCGCCGCCGCAGCGATGCTCGGAGCACTGCTCGTCCAGCTCGTCCGCCGGCCCGGCTCGTCGATCGCCGAGTCGGTTCTCGCGCTGACCCTGCTCACCGCGAGCCTGTCCGCGTGGGCGCTGGCCACCGCCGACGGCCCCACCGCGGGCGGGGCTACTGCCGCCGTGGCTCTCGTCGCCCTCGTCGTCGTCGCCTCCTCCGCCCTGTGGCGCGCCCTCGTCGCGGTGCTCGGCCCGTGGCCCGGTCGGATCACGGCGGTGATCCTCGCCGCCGCGTCGGCCGGCGCGGCGTGGTGGGTGTGGGTCGCCGGCGGTGCGCCCTCGGCGATCGTCACCGTCACCTCGGCGACCACGACCGGGCAGGCCACCGCGGCGCTCGACGCCGTGCTCCTGTCCGGGCCCGCCTCCGTCGCCTGGACCGGCGCGGCGGTCCTGCTGGCGGTCGCGGTGTTCTCGCTTCTGGCGGTGATCGTCGCCGGGCGGCCCCGCGCCCGCCGGTAGACGTCGCGCCGAGGCGGACCCGCTCCCGCGCCGACGAGAAGAGCGTTCCGCACGCCTCCCTCTCGGGAAACGTGTGCGGAACGCTCTTCGGGATGAAGGGGTCGCGCGAGGTCAGTCGGCCAGGCCGACGACCTCGTGTTCGTCGGAGGGCTCGTCGGTGATCGCGTCCACGCCGCCGTCGGTGAGCATGGGGACGCTGAAGACGAACTCGGGGATCGCGAAGGCGTCGACCAGCGTGCGCGCCCGGCCGGCCAACTTGGTGCAGAGACGGTTGCGGGCCGCGGTGGCCGCCTTCGTCCGCTCGGTCGTCAGACGGTTGTGCTCGAGGAACCAGCCCTTGTCGCCGTCCACGATGTCGAGCACGTACAGGTCGCACAACATCCCGAGGACCTCCCTGGCCTCCGGGTCCTCGCAGGCCTCCACGGCCTCGGCGAAGCGGGCGAACACCCAGCTGTCCATGTGGGCGCGACCGGCCTGCAGGAGATGATCCTGCGCCGAGTTGAAGACCTTGAACGCCGCCGAACCGTCCTGGCCCTGCGCCTTACGCAGCCGGCGCGCGACCGTCTCCAGCAGGTGCTCCTCGCGGTCGACGAGGAGCTGGAGCTGGTTGCCGCGATCGAGCAGGTCGGTGTGCTCGCGGTCCGTCACGGCGTCGACGAGCTTCTGCCACAGGGTGGAGGCGCGGGCCTTCTCCTGCACCACGTCGACGGCCGTGCTCAGCGCGAACGCGACGGTCTCGCGCTGGTCCATGTCGCCGAAGTCCGCGGCGTAGGAGCTCAGGAGCTCCTTGCCCACCAACTGGGTGAGCACCACGTTGTCGCCCTCGAAGGTCGAGAAGACGTCGCAGTCCTTGCGCATCTCCGTGAGCAGGTTCTCCGCCATGTAGCCGGCGCCGCCGCAGGCCAGGCGGGCCTCGATGATCGTGTCGTTGGCGAACGCGGTGACCGAGGCCTTGATGCCCGCGGCGTGGGTCTCCATCTCGCGGCGACGGACCTCGTCGAAGGCCTCCGGGTTCTTCTCGAACTCGTCCAGTTCGAGGATGATGGCGTTCTGGGCGCACGCGAACGCGTACGCGCGGGCGACCCGTGGCATGAGCCGACGCTGGTGCTCGCGGTACTCCAGCAGCGGGATGCCCTTGCCGGTCTCCGGGTGGTCGAACTGCCGGCGGACCAGCGAGTACCGCACGGCCAGCGCCAGCGCGGTGCGCGCGGACGCGCCCGCCGCCGCTCCCACCGACACCCGACCGCGGATGAGCGTGCCGAGCATGGTGAAGAATCGGGCGCCCACCGAATCGATGGGGGAGGAGTACTCCCCGTCGGCGTCGACGGCGCCGAAGCGGTCGAGCAGCGCCTCCCGCGGGACCCGCACGTCGTCGAACCAGATCTTGCCGTTGTCCACGCCCGCGAGGCCGCCCTTGGGGCCGTGGTCGGAGGTGCGCACCCCCGGCAGGTCGTTACCGGCCTCGTCGCGGATCGGCACGAGCAGGCAGTGGACACCGTGGCGGAGTTCCCCGCCGTCGTCCGCGGTCGTGATCAGCTGGGCGAACACGGCGGCCATCCGGCCGTCGCGGGCGGCGTTGCCGATGTAGGCCTTCTCCGCGCTGGGCGTGGGGGTGTTGACGACGAACTCGCCGGTCTCACGATCGAACGTCGCCGTCGTCTCCAGGTTCTGCACGTCCGAGCCGCCGCCGACCTCGGTCATGGCGAAGCAGCCGAGCAGGTCCAGGGACATGACGTCCGGCAGGTACTTCTTACGGGTCTCGGAGTCGCCGAGGTTGGCGATCGCGCCGCCGAACAGGCCCCACTGGACGCCGGCCTTGACCATGAGGGACAGGTCGAGGTGGCCGAGCATCTCAAAGGACGTCAACGCCCCGCCGGTGACACCGGTCCCACCGTCCTCCTCGCGGAACCCCAGCTTGGGCATCCCGGAGTCGGCCAGGCGCTGGAGCTGCGCCAGTACATGGTCGCGATGCTCCTCCATGCCCAGCCCGATCGGGTTGAGCATGTCCGGGGTCATGGCCTCGCGCGTGAACTCGCGGGCATCGGCCCAGGTCCCGTCGAGGACCTTCTGCAGCGAGGCCGCGAGGACCGCGTCCCCCGCCCCGGTGGTGGTGATGCGGCCGTAGTTCGGGTGCACGGCCGGGCCGGTCCCGGGTGCACTGTCCCCTGCGGCGGCGGCGTTCTGGACGTCGGTCTCGGAGGTCATGACACGACTCTACGGAGAGTCCGCGCCGCTGTGCACCGGAAGAGCGGCCCCACGTCGGCGGCACCACGGCAGGGGGAACCCGAGGGCACGGCACGAACTGGCCGAGGGCACGAAAAGACCGAGGGCCCGGATCACCGACGTGATCCGGGCCCTCGCATTGTCGGGGTGGCGGGATTTGAACCCACGGCCTCTTCGTCCCGAACGAAGCGCGCTACCAAGCTGCGCCACACCCCGGTCGACAACGAGGGATACTCTAGCGCCCCGCCGCCGGAATCGCGAAACCGGGTCAGGCCGGCAGGGGCACCTTCACCCGTTGCGGGGTCACCGGGACCTCGGATCCCTCGCCGCCACCACCGGGGGCGGCGACCAGTTCCAGCAGGGTCGCCTCCGGGCGGCAGAACGTCCGAACCGGCACGTACGGAGAGGTGCCCAGGCCGGCGGAGACGTGCAGCACCAGGTTCCGGCCCCACGCGGACAGACCCTGGGCCCGCGAGCGGTCGATGCCGCAGTTGGTGACGATCGCGCCGGTGGGGAGGCAGAGTTGACCACCGTGGGTGTGCCCCGCGAGCGCGAGGTCGTACCCGTCGGCGTCGAACCGGTCCAGCACGCGTGGCTCCGGGGAGTGCAGCAACCCGATCCGCAGGTCGAAGGCGGGCCCGGCGGGTCCGGCGATCTCGTTGTAGTGGTCCCGTCCGATGTGGGGGTCGTCGACACCGGCGACGAGCACGCTACGGCCGTCGACCGCGATCTCGGCGCGCTGGTGGGTGGCGTCGACCCAGCCCCGCTCGGTGAAGGCGGCCCTGAGATCCCGCCACGGCAACGGGACGGCCGAGTGTTTCTGGCGGCCTATCCCGATGTACGGCAGCGGGCTCTTGGGGACCGGGGCGTAGTAGTCGTTGGAGCCGAACACGAACGCCCCGGGCCGGTCGAGCAGTGGCCCGAGGGCCTGGACCACGGAGGGCACGGCCCGGGCGTCGGAGAGGTTGTCGCCGGTGTTGACGACCAGGTCGGGCTCCAACTCCGCCAGCGAGTTGACGAACTGCTGCTTACGCTTCTGGCCGGGCATCATGTGCAGGTCCGAGACGTGGAGGATCGTCAGGGGCCGCGAGCCGGGCGCGAGCAGCGGCAGGGAGTGGCGGCGCAGCGTGAAGGCGTTGCGCTCCCAGCCCGTGGCGTACACGGTTCCCGCCACGACCGCCCCGGCGAGGACGGCCGCCGCGCGGGCGGGGGAGGTCGTCGAAACCCGGGTCTTGCGTGAAGGGCGTGACATCAGTCCAGACTACCGACGCCGGGCGGGGTCACCGCGGCGGCGAGATGGTGATGGGGGCCAGGCCCGGCACGTTGAGCACGATGGGTTCGTCCCCGACCGGCGCCCCCGGGCCGGAGGCGCCCTGCCCCTGCGCGCCGGTGCCCCCGCCCCCGCCGCCGCCCGATCCGTCGGAGACGCGGAGGGTGAGCTGGGACCCGGGGATGCCGGTGCTGCCGTCGACGCCGATGACGGTGCCGTACGGGCGGCCCGTGCCGGAGACGAACTGCGTGTTGACGACGAACCCGGCGTTGGTGAGCAGCGACGTCGCGGCGGACTGGCTCATGCCCGCGACGTCCGGGGCGGCGGCCCCGCTGGTCCCGGCCTGGTAGGCGGGATCGGGTGCGGGCAGTCGGAGCGGGCCGTAGATGTCGGCGATCGGGGAGAAGGCCGAGAACCAGGTCTGTGCCGGCTCGAGGCCACCGAAGAGGTTGCCGTACGAGCACTGGCGCAGGGGGCTGGTGCACAGCTCGGTGGTGGTGGTGCCGTCGTTGAACGCGTAGACGGCCGCCGCGTAGTTGTTGGTGAAGCCCAGGAACGCGGAGGACCGGTTGGCCTCGGATGTTCCCGTCTTGCCGGACATCGGCAGGCTCCACCCGGCGCCCGATGCGGCGCCGGCCGCCGTGCCGCCGCTCACGTGGTCCTTGGACATGGCGACGGCGAGGGTGTCGGCGAGCCCTTCCTCGACCACCTGCTCGCACTCCGGCTCGTTCAGCTCGACGGGTGCGCCGGTGCGGTCGGTGATCGACTCGATGGGACTGGGGGGACACCAGACGCCGCCGGAGGCGATGGTGGCGCCGACGTTGGACAGTTCCAGCGCGTTGACGGCGGTGGGCCCGAGGGTGAACGAGCCGAGGTTGTTCTTCTTGACGAACTCGCTGATCGAGTCGCCTCCGGGCGCGGTGCCCTTACGGTCGTAGGAACGCATGCCGAGGCGGACCGCCATGTCGACGGTGGGCGAGACGCCCACGTCCTTGATGAGATTCACGAACGTCGTGTTGGGCGACTGCGCGAGGGCGTCGGTCACGGACAAGGAAGAGGGGTACGAGCCGGCGTTCTCCACGCAGTACTGTGCGGGCGGGCACCCGGCGGCGCCACCGGCGCCGAGTCCGGAGACCTGGACGCGACGCGGCACCGGGAGCCTCGTGTTGGTGCCCATGCCCTTCTCCATGGCGGCGGCGACGGTGAAGACCTTGAAGACCGAGCCCCCGCCGTCACCGACCAGCGAGAACGGCTGCGGTTGCACAGTCTGGCTGTCGCCCAGTTCGAGTCCGTACTGGCGACTGGAGGCCATCGCGACGACCTTGTGGGCGTCCTTGCCGGGCCGGACGACGCTCATGACCTCGGCTACGCCCTGGGCGGTCGGGTTGCCGTACGTGTCGACCGAGCGCTGGACGTTCGACTGCACGGTCTCGTCAAGGGTGGTGCGGATCGTGTACCCGCCCTGCTCCACCATGTCCCGACTCAGGCCGTTCTCCTCGAGGTACTGGAGGACGTAGTCGCAGAAGAATCCGCTGTCACCGGCGGTGATGCACCCCCGGGGCAGCGGGTTCGGTCGCTCGAGCACACCCAGCGGTTCGGCCGCGTAGGACTCGCCCTCCGCCGGGGTGATGGCGCCGGTCTGGACCATCGTGTCGATGACGGTGTTGCGGCGCTGCGTGGTGCCCTCGGGGTTGGTGTACGGGTCGAACCGACTGGTGGACTGCACCATGCCCGCGAGCATCGCCGCCTGGGGGACGCTGAGGTCGCGGGCGTCGACGCCGAAGTAGGTCTGTGCCGCGGTCTGGACGCCGAACGTGCCGTTGCCGAACGAGATCAGGTTGAGGTACTTGGTGAGGATCTCGTCCTTGCTCAACTCCCCGTCGAGGGTGAGCGCCATCCGGATCTCTTTGATCTTGCGCGCGGGCGTGGTCTCGACCGCGGCGCGACGCTCCGCGTCGTTCTCGGCGGAGACGAGGAACTGGTAGTTCTTGACCAGCTGCTGGTCGATCGTCGACGCGCCCTGCTCGACCTCGCCGGAGGTGGCGTTGGTCAGGGCCGCGCGGACGGTGCCCCGCCAGTCGACGCCGTTGTGGTCCGCGAACCGGCGGTCCTCGATGGCGATGATCGCAAGCTTCATCTGCTGCGAGATCTCCTCGCTGGGCACCGGCACGCGCTGCTGGTCGTACAGCCACGCGATGGGGGCGCCGGCGGAGTCGGTCACCGTGGAGATCGACGGCAGGTCACCCTTGATGAGGTCCGCGGACGTCCCGGCCAACGTGTCGGCCATCTTGTTGGATGCCAGCCCCGCTGCCCCCGCGATCGGGAACAGAGACCCCGCCGTGACCACCCCGGCGGCGACACACGTCGCGACCAGCTTTCCCAGCGAACTCATAGCCGACACACGCACAGGGTACGTGACCACCCCTCCGGGACCACCCGTCGCGCGGCGATCATGTGTCGACTCTTTACTTCTGTTGTGTGACTGCGGTAACAATATGGGGGAACGCGGGACGGATCGGACCGGAATGGGATCGCGATACACGAATCCCAGGTGCGAACGCCCGCCGACACAGTGAGTCCGCCGCGTCGGGCGGGCTCAGAAGGCCGGAGACGTGCGCGGTGAACCCGTCCACGACTCCACTCACGCTAGGGGTATTTCGATGACGTCCACCCTCCCCGGGACCACCCACTCCTCCGACCACGGGGTCCGCCCCGGTGCCGGCAACCCCCTCGGCTCCGAGGAGATCATCATCGGGGAGGGTCGCCAGGAATGGGTGGCCCAGGCCCGGTGCAAGGACATCGATCCGGACGAGCTGTTCGTCCGCGGCGCGGCGCAGCGTAAGGCCGCGTCCATCTGCCGGCACTGCCCGGTCCTCCTGCAGTGCCGGGCCGACGCACTCGACAACCGCGTCGAGTTCGGTGTCTGGGGCGGTATGACCGAGCGTCAGCGCCGCGCCCTGCTCAAGCAGCACCCCGAGGTCCGTTCCTGGGCAGACTTCTTCGCGCAGCAGATCGAGCGGCACACCGCGGTCTACTGAGTCCTGAGGTCTACCGAGTCCTGGCGAGTCGAGGCCCGGACACCTCGAGCGCGGCCCGCGGCACCCGCCGCGGGCCGCGCTCGTATCCGTCAGCCGCAGAGTTGGTCGCCCACCGACCGCAGTGCCTCCAGGTTGGAGATCTCGAACGGCAGTGAGGGCACGCCGACGATCCGCACGTCCGGGTGGGTGTCGGTGAACGACTCGAGCAGTCGGACCTCCTGCTTGGCGGTGCCCGCCCGGTCGGCGTGGATGCGCAGCACCGCCTCGGCCTCCGGGTTCTCCCCGGCCAGGCGGTCGGCGGCCGCGCAGGCCTGTTCGGCGCTCAGGTCGGTCAGTCGCGGATGGGTGCGGTTGACCACGACCCCCGCCAGCGGCATCTTCTCCTCGGACAGTCGCTCGGCGAAGAACGCGGCCTCGCGCAGGGCGGGCCGCTCCGCGGAGGAGACCACCAGGAACTCCGTGCCCTTGCGGCGCAGGATCGCCTGGGTCCGGGACGCGCGGGTGGAGAACCCGCCGAACGTGGAGTCCAGCGCCACCACCATCTCGGAGGCGTCCTTGAGCATCGAGGACCCCACCACCGTGGACACGCCGCGCATCGCGGTGCTCATCGCGCCGGTCACCAGGCGTCCGACCCCGCGGCCGGGCGTGGAGAGCAACCGCATGAGCCGACTGTCGAGGAACGCGCCGAGGCGGCGCGGTGCGTCGAGGAAGTCCAGTGCGTTGCGCGACGGGGGAGTGTCGACGACGACGAGGTCCCACGCGGAGTCGTCGAGGAGCTGCCCCAACTTCTCCATGGCCATGTACTCCTGGGTCCCCGCGAAGGAGGTGACCATCGTCTTGTAGAAGCGGTTGTCCAGGATGTCCCGGGCCTTGGCCTCCGTGGTGTTGGCCACCACCAGTTCGTCGAACGTGCGGCGCATGTCCAGCATCATCGCGTGCAGTGACCCGCCGGCGGCGGATTTCTCCTGCCCGAGGTCCACGGGGGAGGGTTCGTTGGACAACTCGTCGATGCCGAGGGCCTGCGCGAGGCGACGGGCCGGGTCGATGGTCAACACGACCGTGTCGCGGCCGAGTTCGGCGGCCCGCAGGGCGACCGCCGCGGCGGTGGTCGTCTTGCCCACGCCGCCGGCGCCGGTGCACACCACCACCCGGGTGGCGGGGTCGGTGAGCATGGCGGTGATGTCGAGGCGGCGTGTCATGTCAGTGGACTCCCTGGTCGACGAGGGCGGAGGCGAGGTCGTAGAGGTCCGCGACCTCCACCCCGTTGGGCAGCGCCGGCAGCACGAGGGTGGGGCAGGCGGCGGAGGTGAGCGTCTCGCCGGCGCGAAGTTGACCGCGGGCCACGCGGGCGTGCTCGATCGCCTGCACCAGCAGGCCCTGCAGTCCCTCGTCGTCGACCTCCACGCCGGTCGCGTCGAGGCCGTCCGCGACCGCCTCGGCGTCGATGTCCTCCTCGGCGATCCGCCGCAGCGCCTCGTCGTCGAGGTGACGGGTTTCCGCGCGGTTGATGATCACCTGGCCGACCCGCAGTCCATGGCTCTTGAGTTCGGCGATCGCCTCGATGGTCTCCTGCACCGGCAGTGACTCCAACAGCGTCACCAGGTGCACGACCGTGCGGGTGGAGTGGACCAGCTCGGCCACGGCCTCCGCCTGGCGGCGGATGGGCCCGCCCCCGCCGGCGAGGTCTGCCATCGCGGTGGTGACGTCGAGGAACTTGCCGATCCGGCCCGTGGGCGGGGCGTCGACCACCACGGCGTCGTAGACGACCTCACGCTTGGCGTGCTCGCGCGCGACGACCTCATAGATCTTGCCGGTGAGCAGGACGTCCTTGAGCCCGGGCGCGATCGTGGTCGCGAATTCGATCGCACCGACCGACTTCATCACCTTGCCCACCACCCCGAGGCGGTAGAAGGTGTCGAGGTAGTCGAGCATCGCGGCCTCGATGTCGATCGCCAGCGCGAACACCTTGCCGCCGCCGTCGACCCTGGCCACGAGTTCCTCGCGGTAGGGCAGGGGGGCGCGGTCGAAGATCCGGGCGATGCCCTGACGTTCCTCCACCTCCACCAGCAGGACCCGCTTACCGGTGGAGGCCAGCGCCAGTGCGAGGGAGGTGGCGACGGTCGTCTTGCCGGTGCCGCCCTTCCCCGAGACGTAGTGCAACTCCGCCCGTTCGGAGCTGTCGGACCACCCGGTGGACAGCTCGTCGGCGATGGTCGATCGTGTCGACCGCGTACCTGGACTCATCGTGGACGGCATGCGTTCCACACTAAGCGCTCACACCACCGCGCGCGGGGCGCTCGTGACTTACCTAGAGTGGGGCACATGAGCGAATCCACTGGAGCAGCCCGGTTCGAGTACGTGACGGTCCCGCTGCTGACGCACGCCACCAAGCAGATCCTCGACCAGTGGGGAGGCGACGGCTGGGAGCTGGTCTCCGTTCTGCCCGGTCCCACGGGTGAGCAGCACGTCGCCTACATGAAGCGACAGCTCTGATGCCCGAGACCGAGACCGCCGGCTACTGGACCCGCAAGCTCGACCAGCTGGGTCTGGAGCTGCCGACGGTCGTCCCGCCGGTCGCCAACTACGTCCCGGCAGTACGTACCGGCGCGTTCGTGTACACCTCCGGGCAGTTGCCCATGGTCGACGGCGCCCTGGCGGCCACGGGCAAGGTGGGGGCCGAGGTCACCGCCGAGCAGGCCGCCGAGCTGGCCCGCACCTGCGCCCTCAACGCGCTGGCGGCCGTCGACGGGCTCGTCGGGATCGATTCGGTGGTGAAGGTCGTCAAGGTGGTCGGGTTCGTCGCCTCCGCGCCCGGCTTCAGCGGGCAGCCGGGTGTCCTCAACGGCGCCTCCGACGTGCTCGGTGAGATCTTCGGCGACGCCGGCGTCCACGCCCGGTCGGCGGTCGGTGTGTCCGAGCTGCCGCTGAACGCACCCGTCGAGGTCGAGCTCGTGGTCGAGGTCGAGGGATAGCCGCGATGTCCGCAGGCCTGGCCCCGATCACCTTCCCGGCGTACGAGACCCTCCGACCCGTCACGGAGCTGTCCGGGGTCATCCTCTGCGACAACCCCTCCGAGATGACATTCGAAGGGACCAACACCGTCATCCTGCGGGCCCCGGGGTCGCACACCTGCGTGGTGGTGGACCCCGGGCCCGACGACCTCGCGCACGCCGAGCGGATCGCGGCCATCGTGGGAGAGATCGAGCTCGTCGTCGTCACCCATCGTCACGGCGACCACACCGACGGCATCGATCACCTGCGCGGATTCACCTCCGCCCCCGTCAGGGCCGTGGAGGAGCGGTTCTGCCGGGACGCCGCGCCGTTGGTGACGGGCGGTGACGACGACGAGGTGATCCACGCCGCCGGCCTGGACATCATCGTGCTCGGCACCCCGGGGCACACGGCCGACTCGATCAGTCTCGAGGTGCGGGCCGCGGGCACCGGGTTCACTGCTCCGCCGGACTGCGTGGTCCTCGGGGACACGATCCTCGGCCGGGATTCGACGGTGCTGGACTCGACCGACGGTGATCTCGGTGACTACCTGGGCAGCATGGATCTCCTCGCGGCGCGGGCCGACGGGGTGATCGGCATCCCGGGGCACGGGCCCGACGTGGAGAACACCGGCCGCGCGGCCCAGGTACTCGGTCGGCACCGGCGCGATCGACTCGACCAGATCATCGCCGCCCGGGCCGAGTTGGGGCGCGACGCCTCGGCCGAGGCGATCACGCAGCACATCTACCGCGGCGTGACGCCGTTCCTGCTCAAGGTGGCCGAGCAGTCCACCAAGGTCGCGCTGCGCTACCTCGACCGCCTGGACACGGGGGGCACGGGTGGCGCCGCCGACGCCTGATCCGCCCGCGACCTGACCAGCCCGCCCCGCCCCGCCCGCGACGCCTGACCCGCCCGCAACGCCCGCCGGGTCCGACCATTCGCGAAAATCGGCTAGTCCGAATAGGGATCGGCTAGTCCACTTGGAGTCGCCGATCCGGATTCCGGCTAGCGGATTCGGGTGGGGGCGCGGGGACGCGGGGGAGATTGTCCACAGGGAGGATTTCTCCACAGGCTGCCTGCATATCGCAGGTCACGGCGGGAGTGCGCGTGTCGGCGTGGGCGAGACTGCCGAACATGGGTGCATCAAAGACAGACGACCACGACAGTCCCTTTCTCTCGACGTTCGCGCAGCTCGCCCGCAGCGGCCTGGACCACGATGAGATCAACAGGCGGATCGGCGCCGGAACGCTACGGCGGGTGCGGTCCGGCGTCTACGCCCACGAGCCGGAAGCGGCGCCCGCCGGGAGCGGGCCCGACTACGTCCTCAGGGAGCGGGAGTTCCTCGAACGAACTCGGGCGGCCGCGCTCGCCGTGGAACCCGGGACGGTGATGTCGCACGGCTCCGCCCTCGCGCTCTACGGGCTGCCGCTCCACGGGATCCCCTTGGGCCGACCCACCGCCACCCGGCCGCGCGAGGGCGGCGGAACGCGGCGCAGTTCGGCGCTCGTGTGTTTCACCCTGCCCGTGGAGGGGGCGACCAGACTCGTCGACGGCATCCAGTTGACCTCTCCCGCCAGGACGATCATCGACGTCGCACGGACGGTGAGCCTGGAGAGCGGCGTGGCTGCTGCCGATCAGGCCATCCGCCGAGGCATGTTGTCGCGCCCAGAGCTCCAGGACGAGGCGGGTCTGGCTAAGGGGCGCACGGGTGTCGGGCGCGCGCGGGCGCTGCCGGAGCTGACATGCGGGTTGGCGGAATCGGTTCTGGAATCGTTGATACGGCTGATCCTGGTGTTCGCGGGTCTCCCGCAGCCCGAGATGCAGGTGTGGCTGTCGGGCCGGAGCGGCAAGCGGTTCCGCGTGGACTTCTACTGGCGAGAATGGAGGCTCATCGGCGAGGCGGACGGCTTCGGCAAATACGGGAACAGCCCGCAGGAGATACGGGAAGCACTGAGCCGTGAACGCCAGAGGCAGCGCGATCTGGAAGATGCCGGCTACGTGGTGATTCGCTGGGTATGGGATGACCTGCGGCGTCCGGACGTGATCGTCCGGCGGGTGAAGGACGCGATGCGTCGGCAGGAGCAACTCGGACTCGGCCGCGCGGCGTAAGAGCGTCGCCCGCCGGCAACCAAGAATCCGCTACTCGGAATAGGGATCGGCTGGTCGGATTGGACTAGCGGATCCCTATTACGGGTAGCGGATTTCGGGGCGGGGGCTGGGGCTGGGTCTGCAGCCGGGGCCGGGGCCGGGGCTGGGGCGTCAGCGGGCGCGGCGGGCCAGCCGCTCGGTGTCGGAGATGATGACGCTCTTGCCCTCGAGCCGCAGCCAGCCGCGGTGCGCGAACTCGGCCAGCGCCTTGTTCACCGTCTCGCGGGAGGCGCCGACGAGCTGGGCGATCTCCTCCTGCGTGAGGTCGTGCGTCACGCGGATGTTGCCGCCCTCCTGCGTGCCGAAGCGCTGCGCGAGCTGCAGCAGGGCCTTGGCCACGCGGCCGGGCACGTCGGTGAAGATGAGGTCGGCGAGGTTGTTGTTGGTGCGGCGCAGGCGGCGGGCCAGCACGCGCAGCAGCTGGTCGGAGATCTCCGGACGCTCGGCGATCCAGCGCTTGAGGGCCGAGCGGTCCATGGCCTGCACGGACACGTCGGTGACACACACGGCCGACGAGGTACGCGGGCCGGGGTCGAAGATGGAGAGCTCACCGAACATGTCGGACGGCCCGAGGATGGAGAGCAGGTTCTCGCGACCGTCGGGGGCCTTCCGGGAGAGCTTCACCTTGCCGGAGGTGACGATGTACAGGCTGTCGCCCTGCTCGCCCTCGCGGATGATCACGTCACCCTTCGAGTACTCCTCGCTGGTCAGGTCGGAACGCAGGGCGGAGACCGCTGCCGGCTCCACGCCCTGGAAGATTCCGGCTCTGGTGAGGACGTCGTCGGCAGACTGGTCCGTGCGGCGATCAATCGTCACAGTCTGTGACCCTCCGTTCGGGCGCGGACATGCGTGTCCGTGCCATGGCGTGCGTGTGGCGAAAACCACTGTAGTCGTAAGCGCGTCGGAGGTGGTGGCGACGCGCGATCAGCGGGATGGTTCAGACGTCGATCTGTTCGGGTTCGTCGAGGATCGCGTTCTCGAAACGGTCCATGAGTAGTGCGAATCCGGCGAGGAGGACCGGCACCAGGACGACGAGGATTCCCTGCATCTGTCCGATTATCCACCCCCGGACCGCGGGACGCACACGCACCCGGGGCGGCGGTTCCGCGCCGTCGGGGCGCCGAGCCGTACTGTGGACTCATGCCCGACCCAGCTCCAGCCGTGAAGCGCCGCAGACGAGGGGTGGCCGCGAGGGGGGTGGAGACCGACCTCGGGCGCACCCGGCGCGCGAGACGCATGCTCCGTCGCCTCGAGGAGGCGTTCCCGCACGTCTACTGCGAGCTCGACTTCACCGATCCGCTCGAGCTGAGCGTGGCGACGATCCTGTCCGCACAGTGCACGGACAAGCGGGTCAACGAGGTCACGCCGGCACTGTTCGCGCGCTACCGGACCGCCGCCGACTACGCGGGGGCGGACCGTGAGGAGCTGGAGGAGTTCATCCGGCCGACGGGTTTCTACCGCAACAAGGCGCGGAGCATCCAGGGCCTGGGCGCGGCGCTCGTGGAGAGGTACGACGGCGAGGTGCCGCAGCGGCTCGAGGACCTGGTCACCCTCCCGGGATTCGGACGGAAGACGGCCAACGTGGTGTTGGGCAACGCATTCGGGATCCCGGGCCTGCCGGTCGACACCCACTTCATCCGGTTGGTGAACCGCTGGAAGTGGACTGAGGCCACGGACGCCGTCCGCATCGAGCGCGAGGTGTCGCGCATGCTGCCGCGGGCCTCCTGGACCGACGCGAGCCACCGGATCATCTTCCACGGTCGCCGGGTGTGCCACGCCCGGACCGCGGCCTGTGGGGCGTGTGTGCTGGCCGACGACTGCCCGTCCGCGGGCGAGGCCGGCCCGCTCGACCCGGTCGCCGCCGCCCGCCTCGTGGCGGGACCCGAGCGCGACCACCTGCTGGAACTGGTAGGACTGGGGGACCACGCGTGAGCGCCTCAGCCCGGTGGTCGCTGGTCGCTCTCGTGGCGATGATCGGCGTCGTCGTCGCACTTCTCTCCACGTTCGGTGACACCGACGACGGGTCCGGCGACCCGACCGCCGCCCCCACCGCACCTCCCGTGGGCGCCCCGCCCGCGGACGAGCCGCGCACCGTCGTGGACCCCGCGGTCCGCGCCGAGGCCGGGCTCCCCGCCTGCCGCGACAGCGCCGTGCCCGCCACCACCACCGGCCCCGTCGCCGGACTGATGGTGCGCTGCATGGGCGACGGCTCCACCACCACGCTCGGCAAGATCCAGGCCGGCACGCCCATGGTGGTCAACATGTGGGCCTACTGGTGCGAACCGTGCCGCCGTGAGCTGCCCGCCATCCGTGACGCGCAGGCCACCCTCGGGGACAAGGTGAAGGTGGTGCTCTCGCACACCGACCCGTCCGAGACCAAGGGGTTCGACACCCTCGCCGCGCTGGGCATCGAGGACCTGATCTCGGTCTCGGACCAGGACGAGGAGCTGCCGACCGTGCTCGGCGCGCCTCCCGTCCTGCCCCTGACGCTGTTCGTCCGCGCCGACGGGACGGTCGCGCACGTGCTGGTCCAACCCATGGACAGTGAGCAGGACGTGCTCGACGCCGTTGCCGAGCACCTGGGGGTGACCGCGTGAGCAACCCCGCGAACGGGCCCGTGCCCCGGCCCGGCGACGTCACCGGCGTCCCGCACCCCGCTTGGATGGACCCCCTCATGACGGCGTGCACCGACGGCAGCTTCGACGGGTTGCTGCCGAGACGGCGCCCGCCCGAGGACCGCGGTCCCAACGAGGTCGGCCGGCCGCACCGCGACGCCGCCGTCCTGGTGCTGTTCTCCGGCTCGGAGGACGCGCCCGGCCCCCAGCCGCCCAGCGATGCCCGCGTCCTGCTCACCCACCGAGCCCCCACGCTGCGCAGCCACTCGGGTCAGATCTCGTTCCCCGGCGGCGGCGTCGACGACACGGACAGCGGCCCGGTGGAGGCCGCACTGCGTGAGGCGTGGGAGGAGACCGGCCTCGACCCCCACGGGGTGGACGTGCTCGCGGTGCTCCCAGAGCTGTACATCCCGGTCTCGAACTACTCCGTCGCACCGGTGCTCGGATACTGGCGGGAGCCGATGGAGGTCGACGTCGTGGACCCGGGGGAGACCGCGCGCGTGATGACCGTGCCGGTCGACGAGCTGCTCGATCCCGCCAACCGATTCCTGCTCCGGCACACCACCGGGTGGACCGGCCCGGCGTTCCAGCACGACGACCTCGTCGTGTGGGGCTTCACCGCCGGCATCCTCGCCGCGATGTTCCACTCCGCCGGATGGGACCTGGACTGGGACACGTCCGACATCCGGGACCTCGAGAAGACCCTGGCCGCGTCCGCGAACGGGGAGCAGCACCGCATGTCGGCCGAGGAGGCCCGCCGCGAATCCGCGGACCCACTGGCCGATCGCACCGTCGCCGGCGTCCCCGGGCTGAGCGCGCGCGCCGCCGACGGCGCCGTCGCCGGTGCCACGGCCGCCGACGGCGAGCTGGCCGGGGACGGCGAGCAGCCCGCCGACGGCGAGGAGTCGCTCGACCTGCCCGCGGACAATCCTCGGAGGGGGTACCGGTGACGGGCTCGCAATGGCTCGACCTTGCACTGTTCGCACTCGCCGCGGCCGCGGCGATCTCGGGCTGGATCAACGGGGCCGCCGCGTCGGGCTTCGCGTTGCTCGGGGTGGGCATCGGCGCGACCTCCGGCCTGCTGGTGGCCCCGCACCTCGTGCGGGAGATCGACTCGCCGTTCGGCAGGCTGTCCGCGGGGCTGGCGATCATCGCGGTGATGGTGATCATCGGGCAGGTCGCCGGCGTCACGATCGGCCGCGCCGCCAGGCGCTACATCGCCGGATCCGGTGCACGACTCCTCGACAGCACGGTGGGCGCCGTCCTCCAGTCCGCTGCCATGCTGCTCGTGGCCTGGCTGGTCGCGGTGCCCATCGCCGCGCAGGAGGGACCCGGGCTGGGCAAGGCGGTGCGGGGGTCGTCCGTGCTGGCCAAGATCGACGACGTCGCCCCCGAACAGCTGCAACGGATCCCCGCGACGTTCACCTCGGTCCTCGGCACCACCGGATTCCCGGACATCCTCGGACCGTTCGGCACCACCCCGATGCAGGAGGTCCCACCGCCCGATCCGGTCCTCGCAGGCTCCGAGGTGGTGGCCCGCGTACAGCCGTCCGTGCTGAAGATCCGCGGCCGGGCCGAGTCCTGCAGCCGCGCGCTGGAGGGGTCGGGGTTCGTGGCCGCACCGGGGCTCGTGATGACCAACGCGCACGTCGTGGCGGGCACCGAGTCGGCGACCGTGGTGTCCGGTGATGACGAGCTGGACGCCGAGGTGGTGGTCTACGACCCCCGCGTGGATATCGCGGTGCTGCGCGTGGACGGGCTGGACGCTCCGGTTCTTCCCTTCGCCGAGAACCGTGCCCGCACCGGCGACGACGCGATCGTCGTGGGCTACCCGGGCAACGGGCCCTACCGTCCGGACGCGGCGCGGATCCGCGAGCGTGTGACCCTGCGCGGCCCGGACATCTACCGCGAGCAGACCGTCGAGCGCGAGGTGTACATCCTGCGGGGCTCCGTTCGCGAGGGCAATTCCGGCGGACCGCTGGTCACCCCGCAGGGGCAGGTCGCCGGCGTGGTGTTCGGCGCCGCGATGGACGCCGCGGACACCGGGTACGCGCTGACCGTGGAGCAGGTGCTGCCGCAGCTCCAGCTCGCGGTCGATGCGCAGGAGTCGGTCTCGACGGGGCGGTGCGTGGGGCTGCCCAGCTGATCACCGCGGGGCCCGGTCGGCGGGTCGGAGTCCCGGCGGCTCAGAGCGGGGTGACGCGCCGCGCGAAGTCCACGATCAGCCGGGACGTGGCGTCCGGGGCCTCCATCGCGGGATAGTGCCCGGCCCCCGGGACCAGTTCGGTGGTGAAGTCGCGCGCCCACGCCGAGGACGCGCGGACGGTGGCTGGCAGGATGAACCGGTCCTCGGTCCCACTGATCCCCAGCACGGGCTGCGGCAGGACGCCCGAGACCGCGCGGCGGAAGTCGCGGCCGTCCGGACGGAACTGGCTCCGCACCATCCAGCGGCGGCTCTCCAGGGTCAGGTGGGCGACCTTCGGGATGAGCATGGACCGCCTGAGCAGGTCGGCGGATTCGCGGAAGTCCTCCGTGTCGGGCCACGTGGGCCCGGATCGACGGCGGAGCATCTCCTCGACCACTGCGGCGCCGTCGCGGGTGAGGTGCCGCTCGGGCAACCGCGGCGCCTGGTCCGCGAGCAGGCGAGGCACCAGCGCGCGACGTTGGGAGCGGTCGAGCAGTGCGGCGCGCCGGGTGGCGACCGGGTGGGGAGAGCCGACGACGACGAGGCCCCGCACCGCGCGTGGCCGGCGGTAGGCGGCGGTCCATGCGATGAATCCGCCCTCGCCCTGGCCGACGACCACCGCCGAGGAGTGACCGAGGGCCCGGATGAGGTTGGTCATGTCCGCGGCCAGGGTCCACCCGTCGTAACCGCGCGGCGGCTTGTCCGAGTCGCCGTGGCCCCGGAGATCGACGGCAACGGCATGGAACCCGGCGTCGGCCAGCGCGAGCATGGGCGCCCGCATCGTCCACCAGATTCCACTGAGACCGTGGATCAGGAGGACCAGAGGGGGGAGTCGGCCCGGCGGGGTGTCGGCCGGCAGCGCCTCGGCGATGTGCAGGCGGATGCCGTTGGCCGAGACGTCACGATGCCGCCACGACCCGTCGATCCTGACGATCGACGGGTCGGGCGGCCGGTGAGCGGGAGTTCTCAGGATTTCGACGCGGGCAAGGGCGTCTCGGTGACACGCACCGTGCCGGGCCGGGGCTCGTTGCCCTTGGGCATGGCCAGCTTCAGGTCCGACACCGAGTCGATGGTGCGCTGCGGCTTCCGGATCTTTTTGACCTTGCGGTAGCCGAGTAGCCCGAACACCGCCGCGAGCAGGACCAGGACGACGAACACGATGAGGAAGCCCATCCAGTCCCAGGTCTTGGTGCCGAACCACATCGAGATGAGCTTGGCCCACATGAACACGAACGGGAAGAAGGACATCAGCAGCAGGACGAGGGCCGCGACGAAGAAGCCGGACCCGGTCGCGGCCTTCTTCACCTGCTCGGTGACCTCGGTCTTCGCCAGCTCGATCTCGGCACGGACCAGTGTCGACACCTGCGTCGTGGCGTTCTTGACCAGGGTGCCGATACTGGCGTCGCCACGGCCGATCGAGTCAGCGTCATGCAGGGGGATCGAGGCCTCGGTCGGCTTGTGCGTTCCCTGGGCGTGGCTCACGGTTGTTCCTCCATAGTCCGGCGACGGATGCACCGTCGTCCATCGTGCCACGTCACGTGGCGGTGTTCACCCGCTACCCGTCAGCCGCGCGTGCCCTTCTCGCGGATCTGGTCCATGATCGTCGGATCCGACAGGGTCGAGGTGTCGCCGCCGTCGCGGCCCTCGGCCATGTCCTTGAGCAGGCGACGCATGATCTTGCCGGACCGCGTCTTGGGCAGCTCGGGCACGATCGTGATGTCGCGGGGCTTGGCGATCGGGGAGATCTCCCGCGACACCTCGGCCCGCAGCTCGTCGATGAGCTTCTGACGATCCTCCTCGGCGTCCACGTTGCCCCGCAGGATCACGTACGCGACGATCGCCTGGCCGGTGGTCTCGTCGTTGGCACCGACGACGGCGGCCTCGGCCACCGCGCGGTGGCCGACGAGGGCCGATTCGACCTCGGAGGTCGAGATGCGGTGACCGGAGATGTTCATGACGTCGTCGACGCGGCCGAGGACCCACAGGGCGCCGTCGGCATCCCACTTGGCGCCGTCACCGGCGAAGTAGTAGCCCTCCTCGGCGAACCGGGACCAGTAGGTGTCGCGATAGCGCTCCATGTCGCCCCAGATGCCGCGGAGCATGGCCGGCCACGGCTCGGTGATCACGAGGAAGCCCTGCTCGTCCGTCGCGACCTCCTTGGCGTCGCCGTCCACGATGGCGACCTCGATACCGGGCAGCGGCCGCATGGCGGAACCGGGCTTGGTCTCGGTGACGCCCGGGAGCGGGGAGATCATGATCGCGCCGGTCTCGGTCTGCCACCAGGTGTCGACGATGGGAGCCTTGCCGCCGCCGATGTTCTCGCGGTACCAGCGCCACGCCTCCGGGTTGATCGGCTCGCCGACCGAACCGAGCAGGCGGATTGAGGACAGGTCGTGCGCGGCCGGGATCTCGTTGCCCCACTTCATGAACGTCCGGATCAGGGTCGGCGCGGAGTAGTAGATCGTGACGCCGTACTTCTCGATGATCTGGAAGTGGCGGTGCTCGTCGGGCGAGTTGGGGGTTCCCTCGTAGACGATGCACTCGGCGCCGTTGGCCAGTGGGGCGTACACGCCGTAGGTGTGGCCGGTGACCCAGCCGACGTCCGCGGTGCACCAGTAGACGTCCTCGCCGGGCTTGTGGTCGAAGACGTTGTGGTGGGTGTACGCGGACTGGGTGAGGTACCCGCCCGAGGTGTGGACGATGCCCTTGGGTTTGCCGGTCGTGCCCGAGGTGTACAGCAGGAACAGCGGGTGCTCCGAGTCGAAGGCCTCCGGCGTGTGCTCGGTGGACTGCTCGGACATCGCCTCGTCCCACCAGACGTCACGGCCGTCGGTCCAGTCCACGTCGAGACCGGTCCGGCGGACCACGAGTACGTTCTGCACGGACTCGGCGTCGCCGTCGGCATCGACGCCGTTTCCGGAGAGCGCGTCGTCGACCCCGGCCTTCAGCGGTGCGGGCTTACCGCGCCGGAACTGTCCGTCGGCGGTGATGACGAGCTTGGCCTCCGCGTCGTCGATGCGGGAGCGCAGCGCGTTCGGTGAGAATCCGGCGAACACCACGGAGTGGGTCAGGCCCAGGCGGGCACACGCGAGCATCGCGATGTAGACCTCGGGCAGCAGGGGCATGTAGATGGCCACGCGGTCGCCGGCGACGAGGCCGAGCGAGCTGAGGTAGTTGGCCGCCCGGCTGACCTCGTCCTTGAGTTCGGCGTAGGTGATGTCGCGTGCGTCGTCGCCGGGCTCACCGATCCAGTGGATGGCCACACGATCGCCGTTGCCGGCCTCCACGTGGCGGTCGACACAGTTGTAGGCCACGTTGAGCTTGCCGCCCACGAACCACTTGGCGACCGGGGCGTCGGACCAGTCCAGCACCTCGGTCCACTCGGTGTCCCAGTCGAGTCGGCGAGCCTGCTCCTCCCAGAAGGCGAGACGGTCGCTCGAGGCGCTGTCGTAGAGGTCGGCCTGCGCATTGGCCTGCGCGGCGAAGTCGGGGTCGGGAGCGAAGGACTGGTCGTGCTCGGGAGCGGTCATCAGCGGCTCTCTCTCGGGATCAGATTTCACGGACGGCCGGGATCGTCACGGCGGAAGCGACCGGACCGATATGTGTGAGCGTAGTCACATGCGACGCGCCGTGTTCGGGATCCCGCCCGTCGGGGGGAGGTCGGGGGAGGCCTGCCCGATCCCGTTCACTCGCGAGGGGTGTTCTCGCTCTTCGTGGAGCCGCCGTCGGACGGTGGCCCGGCGGGCGTGGCGGGCCCCGGGCCGGAGGACTTCGCGGGCTCCGGGGTGTCGGTCGACGAGGATGAGGTCGCGGAGCTCGTCGTCGTCGACTCGTTCCCGCTCTCCGACGTCGCGCCCGTCGGTGCCGTGGTCCCGGTCGATGCGGGTGGGGTAGCCGGCCGGCGCGGCGCGCCGGTGCCCGGCGACGTGCCCGTTCCCTCTGCGCTGGCACCGACCGCGGCCCTGCCCCCGCTCGCCGGCGTGCCGCTGGTCGTCCGGGCGCTGTCCGCCTTGCCCGCACCCGCCGGCGTGTCCGTCTTGTCGGCGACGGCTGTCTTGCCGACGCCCTCGGCCTTGCCGGTGCCCTCGGCCTTGCCGGTGCCCTCGGCCTTCCCGGCGCCTGCCGTCTCGCCCGCGCTCGGCTCCTTTCCGCCGCTCGGCGCCGACTCCACGGTCGCCGTCCCGGGCCCGGACGCGGCGGTTCCGCGAAGCCGCGTGGGGGTCTCGATGCCGTAGTACTCCAGCAACCTGGCCTCCTGCTCCGGCGTGAGGGCGTCCTCGGTGTTGTCGGGGCGCGGGGAATCGCGGATGACGGCGCGGGAGTGGTCGACATGGAGTTCGTCGTCGAGGAGTCGCGCGCCGTGGAGCGGGACGATCGCGTCGGCGGAGAAGATCCCGGTGGCGACGGTCGCGAACGTGGCCTTGCCGCTGGCATCGTCCACGTAGATCTGGCGCACGGCGCCGACCTTGGCCCCGGTCGAGTCGAAGGCGGTCGCGTCGAGCAGCGCGTCGAGCTGGTCCTTGAGATTCACGAGGGCCTCCGGGATCGAGGTGTAGGGGCTGAGCCGGGCGCGTGCCCCGACGGATTGGGCTGATTACACCAGCTCGACACCGGTTGAGGCAGCTGAAAATCACCTGTGTCGGCCGATTCGCGCCGGGTCGGTAACCTCGACCCGTGACCTCCACCGCCCCCGACCCGCTCGCCCCGCTCCTCGCCCTGCCCAGTGTGGCCGAGGCCGCGGACGCCGCCCGGGCCGCCCTCGCCTCGGTGCACCGACACCCCGCCAACCGCCGCGGATGGCCCACCACCGCCGCCGAATCGGTGTTGCGGGGTGCCCGCGCATCGGCCGGCGTCGAGGGCGCGTCCGTCCGCCTGGACACCGACGGCGAGCAGGACGAGGTGCTCTCGGCAGCGCTGCGCGTGGCCGGGGAACTGACGGGCGAGTCGCTCGACCGCGCCGTGTCGGTGTGGACCCGCTCGCCCCTCCAGGAACTCGCCCATCTGCACCTCCTCGCGGCGTCCGGGCCCGGGGTGGACCCGCAGGCACTCGGTCGGCCGCGCCCGGAGGAGGGAGTCGCCGAGCGTCTCCAGGGCCTCGCCGAGTTGGTCACCGGAGGCACCCGCGCGCCGGCGCCCGTCCTCGCCGCGGTCGTCCTCGGCGAACTCTCCGGCCTGCGACCGTTCGGGTCCGCGGACGGGATCGTCGCCCGGGCGGCGTTCCGCCTGGTCGGGGTGTCGACCGGGCTCGACCCCCATTGCCTGGGCGTGCCCGAGGTGACCTTCTATCGGGACCCGGAGGCACACGGGGCCGCCCTGCAGGGCTACATGAGCGGAACAGAGGAGGGCGTGACCGAATGGCTCCTCCATTGCTGTAGAGCCATGGAGGCGGGCGCGCGCGAGGCGACGTCGATCGCCGACGCAGCCGGGGGCTAAGCGGAGCGCGCCGGTGGCCGAACGGGCCGAGCGCGCGCGAATGGCGGGCCGACCGGAGTCGACCCGCCAATTCACTGCGGTCCATCGAGAGATCCGGGTACCAAGCGTCCTGTGGTCCGCCGTGTCGCCGGCCCGGGACAACCGTCGGTGACGGCTGGCGCGGACCCACGGCTGGTGTTGCCTCTCGGGCGTTATCCGTCGCGTGGGTTTCCGAATGTCGATGACGGTGAGGAGGGCGGGGGGCCGTGACTTCTCTTCCGTCCCGGTCCTGGCGTCTTCAACACCGTGCCCTGAGCATGCCGCCTGCGACCGGCCCGGGGCGATGGTGGGATCGCACAAGGAACTCGGGAACTCGTAGGGGAGTCCGGCTATCGCCCGTGCCCGTCGCCGACGCCGATGATGAGGTGTTGGCGACGCACCGTTCGGGTCCGCCCCATCGCCACGCGCACCCGATGGGCCGCGCTACCGCCCAGCGTGTCGCGCGGCCCGGACGAACGACACGGTGGCGGACCCCACGGCCAGGACGATGGCCGCCACCCCGACGATCGGCCCGGTCGCCCGTTCGAGCGTGGGCAGCAGCGGAGTGGGGTTCTCGAACGTCAGGATCGGCCAGCCCCGCTCCAGCGCCTCGCGCCGCAGTGCGCGGTCGGGGTTGATGACCGTCGGGTGGCCGACCATGTCGAGCATGGGCAGGTCAGTGGAGGAGTCCGAGTAGGCGTAGCTCGCCTCGAGGTCGTAGCCGTAGCGCTCCGCGAACGCGCTGATCGCCTCCGCCTTGCCGGGGCCCTGGCAGTAGAACTCGATCGATCCGCCGTAGCGACCGTCGGCGTCCCGGTTCATCCGCGTTCCGGCGTAGTGGTCCACCCCGAGCATCCGGGCGATCGGCGCCACCAACTCCTCGCCCGAGGCGGACACGATCACCAGGTCGTGGCCCAGTGCGCGGTGCTCGGCGAGCAACTCCTGGGCCTCGGCGTACACGGTCGGGGAGACGGTCTCCTTGAGTCCCTCGGTGACGATCCGCTCGACCTGCTCGGGAGACCACCCCTTGGTGGCGGTCGCCATGGCCTGACGCACCTTCTGCATCTGCTCGTCGTCGGCGTCGGACAGGCTGAACGCCAGCTGCGTGTAGGCCAGATCGATCACCGACCGTCGCGACAGCAGTCCCTCGCCGAGGAACGACTTGTTGAACGCGAACACCGAGGAGGTCGCGATGATCGTCTTGTCCAGGTCGAAGAACGCAGCGACCCGGCGAGGGCGGTGCGACATCCTGGGGCCCGGTGGGCGTGGGGCGGACACGCCCCAACGATACGGTTCTTGTGCTGGCCACGCAGATGGGCGATACTGACGGTGCCCGTGATGGGCATCCCCCTAAGGTGCTCAGTTCATCCCCCCGAGAACTGACACTTCTGAGAGACCGCGGCACCCCCTGCCGCGGTCTCTCGCATTTCGCGGGCTCGGCTGTACCGGACAGCTGCCGAAGCGCCCACCGCACAGTGCCCTCGCGAGCTTTCCCCGCGGCACGTTGTCCACAGCCCCGCCCCCCTCCACAGGCGGGCCGCCGTGGGCCTCCGCGGAGCGGTCGACGGGCGGGTGGGTGCGCGAGGCTGAGCCCCGTGAACACGACTACGAGAGCGCGGTCCGTCGCGGTGGACGTCGCCGACCCCGATCTGGACGCCGACGTGCGTGCCGTCCTGGCCGCACTCGCCCTGGACACGGACACCCGGGCCGGGAACCACTCCGAGGTGGTGGTCACCGATCGCGCGGACGCCGCCGTGAGTTCCGGTGGTTCACGCGTCGTGCGGGTGGGGTCTGACCGCGACCGGGGCGACGACGACGAGGTGGTCCGCCTGCCGTCCGGCACCGGCGATCTCGTGGGTGCGCTGCTCGCGCCGGTGCGTACGCGGTCGGGTCCGCTGATCGTGGTCGCCGGCGCGGTGGGCGGCTGCGGGGCCAGCACCCTCGCGGCGGCGCTGGCGGTTCGGGCTGCGCCGTCCCTCCAGACCCTGCTGGTCGAGGCGGACCCGCACGGCACCGGCGTCGATCTGGTGCTGGGCGTCGAGGAGCGGCCCGGGCTACGGGTCGAGGACGTGCGCGCCGACCTGGGCGGACCTGATCCGGAGGCCCTGTGGGGTGCGGTGCCCGAGGCCCTGCCCGGACTCGGCGTCCTGGCGCGGTCCAGGAGTGGACCGGTCGTGGCCGACCCTGTCCGCGCCCTCGACGGCGCCCCGGGAGCGGTGCAGGCCCACCGGTCGGCCGGGGGACTCGTGGTGAGCGATCGCGGTGGGCTCGCCGACGGCGGGCCGGTGTTCGCCGGTGCGGACCTCGTCGTCGTCGTCACCAGGGCCGACCTCCAGGGCGCTGTCGCCGCCGGGAACGCGGTGCGCGACCACCCGGGCGTGGTCCTGGTCATCAGGACCGGACGCGGCGACCCCCTGCACGCCGCCGACGTCGCCGACGTGGCCGGGGCGAGGAACTGGCACGTCCTGCCGGAGATCCGGGCGGTCCGCCGCGCGGCGGGCGCCGGTGAGCTGGCGGCAGCGCTCCATCGCGGACGGGCGGGCCGGGTGCGACGACTGGCCGCGCTCGCCGACGCACTGCTGGAGCAGGTGGACCTCGATGAACGGTGACGATCCGGCGGTGGTCGCACCGCCGGCCGACCTCGTCGACAGGGTGCGCGCGCGGCTCGCCGGCCTGGGCGTGGAGCCCGAGCCGGACGAGGTGGTCCGCGCGGTGCGGGCCGAGTCCGGGGTGCTGCACGGCCACCTCGACCTGCTGCGTACAGCGCGATTGGTCCGCGAGCACCTGGCCGGGGCCGGGCCGCTCGAGGCGCTGCTGGCGAGCGCCGGGGTCACCGATGTCGTGGTCGACGGGCCGGGGCCGGCACTGGTGGACCGCGGGCGCGGCCTGGAGGAGACGGACGTCGTCGTACCCACCGAGGCCGAGCTGCGGGCGCTCGCGGTACGCCTTGCCGGGCGGGCGGGTCAGCGGCTCGACGACGCCCGACCCTGGGCCGACGGCGTGGTGCGCTCCCGCGACGGGATGGCGTGGCGACTGCACGCGGTGCTGCCGCCGGTGGCCGTGGACGGGACCTGCCTGTCGCTGCGTGTGTCGCGGCCGGCCCAGGTGACCTTCGACCGGCTGGTGGAGGCGGGGACGGTGCCCGCCGGTGCGGAGTCGCTGCTGCGCGGACTCGTCGACGCCCGGGTGGGCTACCTCGTGGTGGGCGGGACCGGTTCCGGCAAGACCACCATGCTCGCGGCGCTGTTGGGGCTGGTCCCGGCGACCGAGCGGCTGCTGTGCGTCGAGGATTCCCCCGAGCTGCGGCCCGCGCACCCGCACGTGGTGCGCCTGGTGGTGCGGCACGGGAACGTCGAGGGCGCCGGACAGGTGACCATGGCCGACCTGGTCCGGCAGGCACTGCGCATGCGACCGGACCGGATCGCGGTGGGGGAGGTGCGTGGCGGCGAGGTCGCCGACCTGCTGGCCGCGCTGAACACCGGCCACGACGGCAGCGCCGGCACCGTCCACGCCAACTCGCCCACGGAACTGCCCGCCCGGCTGGAGGCGCTCGGCGCGCTGGGCGGACTCGACAGGGCGGCCCTGTCCGCACAGGTCGCGGCGTCCCTGCGGGTGGTGGTGGGGATGCGCCGGCTGCCCGACGGGCGGCGGGGCGTCGACTCGATCGGGGTGGTGCGGCGCGAGGCGCACGGGATCGTCGTGGACCCGGCCTGGCGCGCCGACGGTGGGGCGGTTCCCGGCCGCGCGGGCCTGGACGCGGTGCTCGGGGCGAGGGTCTCATGACGGCCGCGGTGCTCCTCGCCGCCGCGCTGCTGGTGTGGCCGGGCGGGATCGCGGCCGGCCGGGTACGCGCGCTCGGGGTCGGCGGTGCGCGGCATCCCGGCGGTGCGGGGCAGGCGGGCGGTGCGGGGCAGGCGGGCGGCGCGGGCGTGGCCCGGCTGCGGTACGCCCTCGCGCAGGTGCCGACCGGCGTGCTGTGGCCCGTCGCCGCGGGCACCGTGGCTCTCGTGGCGGCGGGCCCGATCCACGCCTGCGCGGCCGCCGTGCTGGGCGGCACCGCGGCCGACCTGCACGGGCGGGCCACCGAACGCCGACAGCGCCTCGCGAGACTGGGGGCGTGGGAGCGCGCGCTCGACGACACCTCCTCGGCCCTGCGCGCCGGCGCCGGGCCGGGAGGCGCCCTCGGGCAGGCCGCCGACGCCGCGGCCGCGCACGACCCGCGGGTGGCCGGGATCCTCGCCGCGGCGGGGTCACACGCCCGCCTGGGCGGCGACGTCGCGGCAGCCCTGCGACCCGCCGGAGGCGACGGCCCGGACGGGGACCGGGTCGCCGGGGAACTCGCCGGCGCCTGGCTCCTCGCCACCCGACACGGGGTGGAGCTCGCCGACGTCGTGGACGGACTGCGGGCCGACGTGGCCTCGCGGCGGCAGCGGGCGTTGCGCGTGGACGCCACCCTCGCCGGACCCCGAGCCACCTCCGTCATCCTCACCGCGCTCCCCGGACTGGGCGTGCTCCTGGGGTCCGGCTTCGGCGCCGACCCGCTGGGGGTCCTGGGCAGCGGCGCCCTGGGCGGCGGGTTGTGCCTGGCCGGGGCGATCCTGCTGGCCGCCGGACTCCTGTGGACCGACCGCATCGCGGGCGGTGCCGCCCGATGACCGCGGCCGTCCTCCTGCTCGCCGCCGCGCTGTGCGTGGCGCCGTGGCGCCCGCGGGCCGCCGACAGGGCGGACGCCCTCCCGGTCGGTGCCGAGGGATCGACACCCCGGGCGCGCGACAGCGATCGACCCGGCGGCAGCCTCCCCTCGAAGGTGGCCGCCCGCGCCCTGGCCACGATCACGCGCCGCGGCCCCACCAGCGCCGACACCGGAGCCCTGGCCCAGCTGGTGGACCTGCTGGCGGTTGCGTTGCAGTCCGGTCTGCCCGTGCCCGACGCACTGGCCGCGGTCGCCGACGCCGTCGACCACCCCGAGCCCGCGTCGGCGCGTCCGTTGCGGGCGGCCGCGGCGCGGATGCGGCTGGGGGCCGCACCGGCAGAGGCGTGGCGGGAGGTCCCGGACGCCGCCCGGCTGGCCCCGATCGCGCCGGTGCTGGCCCGCGCGACCGACGGGGGCGGGTCGGTACTGGCCGCGCTCGGACACGCCGCCGACCGGTTGCGCTCGGAGGCGGACGCCGATGCCACCGCCCGGGCCGAGCGGGCCGCCGTCATGGTCGCCGGCCCGCTCGGCCTGTGTTTCCTCCCGGCGTTCGTCTGCCTGGGAGTCCTCCCCGTCGTCGTGGGCCTGGCCGACGGGATGCTGCCGGGGGTCCTGCCGTGAGCGGACCCGTCGGCCACACCGATTCCGGGGCGGAGACGCCGCCCCGGTCACCGAAGAAGGAGAACCCAGATGAACACCCACCTCACCACCCACCCCATCGCCCGGAACGCCACCGAGAACGCCGCCCGCACGCCAGCGGTCTCCGCCGCGCCGATAGCCCGGGCCCGTGCCGCCCTGGCTCGACGGTTCAGCGCCGTGACCAGACCGGACGCCGGCATGTCGACGGTCGAGTACGCCGTGGGGACGATCGCCGCCGCCGCGTTCGGCGCGGTGCTCTACACCGTGGTCAGCGGCGACTCGATCCCCGATGCGCTCGGCGGGATCATCGAACAGGCCCTCAACACCTCGGTGTGATGGCGCTGCGGCGGCTCCGGACCGCGTCGGCCCGCGACGACGGGTCGGTGACCGTGGAGGCGGCCCTCGGCATCGCCTCCCTGGTGCTGGTGTTCGGCGTCGCCGCCGCCGGGGCCGGCGCGGCGCTCACGCAGATCCGGGTGGTCGACGCGGCGCGGGAGGCCGCCCGGGTGGCGGCGATGGCGGGCCCGGGCGACGGGGTCGCGGCCGGACGGGCGGTGGCTCCCGGGGCGGAGGTGTCGGTGGACGGCGGCGGGTCGTTCGTCACGGCCGTGGTCGTGGTCCCGGCGCGGGGCCTGCCCGGTGTGGAGCTCCGTGGCCGGGCGGTCGCGCGGACCGAGCCGGGGGTGGTGGGATGACGCGACCCGTACCTGACCGATCCGGTGCGGCCGTGCCCCGTTCGCCGGGGTGGCGGCGGGTGGTCGACGACGACGAGGGCGCCATGACCGTCATGACCGCCTTCGCCGTCGCCGCGGTTCTGGCACTGACGGTGGCGGTTCTCCTGGTGGGACGGGCCGCGGTGGCCGCGCATGCGGCCCGGGCCGCCGCGGACCTGGCCGCGTTGGCCGGCGCGCACGCCCTGCGCGCGGGGCAGGACGCGTGTGCCGCGGCGGCCGGGATCGCGGCCGCCAACAGTGCGGAGTTGTCGGTCTGCCGGGTCGACGGCCACGACGTCGTGGCCCGCGCCGAGGTGCGCGTGGATCTCGGGGTGTTCGGCGTGCGGTCGGGCTCGGCGGTGGCCCGGGCGGGGCCGGCCTGACGGGTCAGCGGGGACCGGCGGCGGGCCCGGCCGGCGCGGGCTCCCCGGCACCCACGTCACCCAGCTGTCCCACAACCTCGGTGAGCAGCGCGATCGCGCCCGGCTTGGACAGTGGGTCGTTGCCGTTGCCGCACTTGGGGGACTGGATGCAGGACGGGCACCCGGATTCGCATTCGCAGGAGCGGATCGCGGCCAGCGTCGCGCCGAGCCATGCGGAGGCGCGCCGGAACCCGCGTTCGGCGAAGCCCGCCCCGCCGGAGTAGCCGTCGTAGACGAACACCGTGGGCAGCCCGGTGTCCGGGTGCAGGGCGGTCGACACGCCGCCGATGTCCCAGCGGTCGCACGTCGCGACCAGCGGCAGCAGCCCGATCGCCGCGTGCTCGGCCGCGTGCAGCGCCCCCGGCCAGTCCGCCTCCTCCAGCCCGGCGACCCGCAGCAACTGCGGGGTGAGCGTGTAGACCACGGCGCGCGTGGCCAGTGTGGTCTCGGGCAGGTCCAGTGGGGTGACGTCGAGGATCTCGCCGCCACGCAGCCGCCGCTGGTAGCCGGTCACGCGGGTGGTCACCTCCACGTCGGCCAGCGAGAGGGTGACGGGACCGGCGGGTACCGACTCCAGGGTCTCGACCAGGTCGATCGACACCTGCTCACGTGCGCTGGACGTCCACTCCGGCACCTCGGGGTGGCACAGTGCCAGGCCGTCCTCGAGGTTCAGCTCGTCCACGACGAACGACTCACCCTGGTGCAGGTAGAGCGCTCCCGGGTGGACCTGGGAGCGGGCCCGGACGGAGTCGATCGTGCCGAGCATGCGGCCGTCCACGGCGTCGACGATCACCACCTCCGCCCCGCCGGTGCCGCGGATATCGACCTCGGCGTGCGGGGTGTGGTCGTCGGCGGCCGGGTACCAGCCGGCCGGTCGGCGCCGCACCAACCCGTCGGCGGCGAGCCGCTCCAGCACGTCGGTCGCGCCCCACGCGCGGGCCTCGTCGTGCGACATGGGCCGCTCGCTCACGGCGCACCTCAGTTGCCCGGCCAGCAGGACTGGGTTGCGCGGGTCGGTGACGGTGGCCTCGACCGGGCGGCCGAGCAGCGCCTCGGGGTGGTGGACGAGGTAGGTGTCGAGCGGGTCGTCGCGCGCGACCAGCATCACCAGGGCGCCCTGTCCTCGGCGTCCGGCGCGTCCGGCCTGCTGCCAGAACGAGGCGATCGTGCCCGGGAAGCCGGCGCTGACCACGGCGTCGAGCCCGGAGATGTCCACGCCCAGTTCGAGCGCCGAGGTCGAGGCCACGCCCACCAACTCGCCGTCGGCGAGGCCGCGTTCGAGTTCGCGGCGGTCGTCGGCGAGGTAGCCGGCGCGGTAGGCGGCGATCCGTCCGGCCAGCTCGCGGCCGCGTTCCCCGTGTTCGGAGGCGAGCCGATCGCGGGCCCGCAACGCGGTCGACTCGGCTCCGGCCCGCGACCGGACGAAGGTCAGGGTCCGCGCGCCCTCCGCGACGAGGGAGGCCATGAGGGTGGAGGCCTCGACCGGGGCGGGCCGCCGGACCGGCGCGCCGTGCTCCCCGGACAGGCCCTCCATCAGCGGTGGTTCCCACAGTGCGACGGTCCGTCCGCCCTGCGGGGAGGCGTCCTCGGTGACCTCCACGCACTCGCGCCCGACCAGCGTGGTCGCGGCGACGCCGGCGTCGGAGGTGGTGGCGGAGGCCAGGATGTAGGTCGGTGCGGCGCCGAGCGCCCGCGCGAGACGGTCGAGCCGGCGCAGGACGAGGGCGACGTTGGAGCCGAACACCCCCCGGTAGGAGTGACACTCGTCGACGACGACGAAGCGGAGCCCCCGCAGGATCCGTGTCCACTGGCGGGCCCGGCCGAGAAGTGACAGGTGGAGCATGTCGGGATTGGTGACGATCCACCGGGAGTTCTCCCGGATCCACGGCCGGGCGTCGGTCGGGGTGTCGCCGTCGTAGGACGCAGGTGCCACGTGGGAGAGCTCGGGCACGGCGTCCACCAGCGAGATGACGGACGACAGCTGGTCCTGCCCGAGTGCCTTGGTCGGGGCCAGGTAGAGCACGCAGGCGCCCGGGTCCGCGGCGAGCGCGCTGAGTGCGGGCAGCTGGTAGCCGAGGGACTTGCCGGACGCCGTCCCCGTCGCGACCACCACGTTCCGGCCCGCGTGTGCGTGCTCGGCGGTGGCCACCTGGTGGGCCCACGGGCGCTCGACCCCGCGGCCACGCAGCTCGTCCACCAGACCGGGGTGCGCCCAGGCCGGCCAGTCGGCGTGCCGGGCCTCGCGCGCCGGCAGGTCGACGGCGTGCGTGAGCGGCGACGCCCCGGCCGGCAGCTGCTCGAGCAGGTGGCCGAGGAGTTCGCGTCCGTAGGTCGTCACCCCTCGACCGTAGAGGGCTGATCACCCCGCGCGCCGGATCGGCCTGCCCCGGATCTGTTCTCCTCGCGCCGCGGTCGTGATGTACTGGACCCGGTCGTCATCATCGTCCACGGGAACCCCGTGGTCGGGGGCGCCGGCCCGACACGCGTGGCCATCCCGCGAGTCGCACCTGGCAGTACGGAAAAGGAACACATCAAAAATGGCACAGGGCACCGTCAAGTGGTTCAACGCGGAGAAGGGCTACGGGTTCATCGCCCCTGAGGACGGTTCGGCCGACCTCTTCGTCCACTACTCCTCCATCGAGGGCTCGGGCTTCAAGTCGCTCGAGGAGAACCAGCGCGTCGAGTTCGAGGTCGGCGAGGGCCAGAAGGGGCCGCAGGCCCAGGAGGTCCGCGCCATCTGAGGCGCTCCGCTCGATCTCGGCGAGGCCCCCACCGCACGCGCGGTGGGGGCCTCGCGATGTGTCGGGGGTCGGCCGTAGGCTCTGGTCCGTGACGCAGCTGTCGTTCTTCGCCGCGGACGACCACGTCCCCGAGCCCTCGGACCTGGAGGGCGCATTGGCCGCCCGGGGTCAGTCCACCCTCGCGGGCGAGCTCGCGCAGGTCTCGGTGGTCCTCGACGCGGCCTGGCGGGCGGACGCGCTGGAGTCCCTCCTGGCGGAGGCGGGGCTCGATCCGATCCGCTCGGAGGCGGGCCCGGACGGCGAGGCGGGAGCGGCCGGCCGCTGCACGGTGTCGACCGCGCGGACCCCGGCCCTGGCACCGGTGGTGCGCCGCTGGCGGCGGGGCGCGGTCACCGCGGTGCCCGAGGGGTGGACGCCCTCCGCCGGTGCGCTGCGCGTCTGGGTGCTCACCGCCGGCCACGTCACCGACGGGGGAGCGGTCGAGCTGGGCATCGACGCCGCGATGGAGCACCATGCGCCTCGACGGGACGCCCTGCGCGCGGCGCTGGACCGCGTCGGGGTCCGGACCACCTACGTCGGCTCCAAGGGTGGCGGGCCGCTGCTGCGGCTCGGGACGGCCCGGGCCCGCGCGCGTCTGGCGCAGAGCATCGGGCCCGCGCCCGCCGGGGTCCCGCCGCAGCACTGGCCCGGCTAGCTGGGCATCACATCTGGCGCCGTCGCGCCGGACGTCGGCCCTGCGCTGCACCGGACGTCGGCCCTGCGCTGCGCCGGACGTCGGCCCTGCGCTGCGCCGGACGTCGGCCCTGCGCTGCGCCGACGCCGCCCGAAGTACCGTGGGGGTATGTGCATGTTGGTCGTCGCCCGTCGGGTCCACCCCCACTACCCGCTGATCGTGGTGGCCAACCGTGACGAGGTCCTGAGCCGGCCCACCGAGCCGTTGCACGAGTGGACCGCCGACGCCGGTGGAGCCGGCGGCATCGTCGCCGGCCGGGACGTCACCGCGGGCGGGACCTGGCTCGCGGTGGCCCCGGGCGGACGGTTCTCGGCGGTGACCAACGTGCGCGAGCCCGGACCGGTGCTCCCCGCAGCCGCCTCCCGCGGCGAGCTGCCCATCGACGCGCTCACCGGGCCGGTGCCCGTCGCGGAGTTCGCCCACCACGTCGTCGACGACCTCGATCGCTACGGGGGCGTCAACCTCCTGGCCGGCGACCTCGACCGGATGTGGTGGGCGTCCAACCGCTCCACCCGCGGCCCGGTGGCGCTCGGGACCGGCGTCCACGGACTGTCGAACGCCTCGTTGGACACCCCCTGGCCCAAGGTGGTGGGCGCGGTCCACGACGTCAGAGCGCTCATGGGCACCGACGTCATGACGGGCCCGGACTGGTCCGGAAAGCTGCTGGACGTGTTGGCCGATCGTCGCCCGGCGACACCGTGGAGGATGCCGCGCACGGGCGTGCCGCTGACGCACGAGTGGCGGCTGTCGTCGAGGTTCGTCCGCATCGGCCGGCGGTACGGCACCCGGTCGACCACCGCCGTGCGCATCGACCAGCACGGGGTGGCCGACGTGGTCGAGCGCACGTGGGACGCCCGAGGACGCATCGCGGGGACGGTCACCAGGCGGATCTGAGCCGGTGACCGTCCCCGTGGACGATTGCTCCGACGCCGCTGACGCGGCGCGGGTGGTGCCTTCGGTCCTAGCCGACGGTCCAGGTGTTGCTGCCGTCGAGCAGCGCCTGCAGGTCCGTGGGTGAGGTCTCCTTGGCGGCGGCGACCTGGCCGCGGGCGAGGTCGTCGTAGGTGTCGCGGCGGACCTGCCGGATGATGCCGGTGACCGTGTACTCGAGGTCCTGGCTGGACAGGTTGGCCAGGGCGTGAGCGTAGGTCGGGTCGTCGGCGTGGGCGTCGTGGACGACGATGTCGGCCTCGTCCACGTCGGCGGTCGCGGCCACCGCGAGGGAGAAACCGCGGCGCACGACGCAGTGCTGGCCGTCGTCACCAAAGATGATCTTCTCGCCGTGGCGCACGGGGATGAGGTGGTCCCCGGCGTCCTCCTTGCGGAGCAGGTCGAAGGAGCCGTCGTTGAAGATCGGGCAGTCCTGCAGGATCTCCACGAAGCTCGTGCCGCGGTGGCGTGCGGCCGCGTCGAGGACCTCGGTTAGGCCCTTGCGGTCGGAGTCCAGGGCGCGGGCAATGAAGGTGCCCTGGGCGCCGATCGCCAGCGACAGGGTGTTGAACGGGTGGTCCAGCGACCCCATCGGGCTGGACTTGGTGACCTTGCCGGGCTCGGAGGTGGGCGAGTACTGGCCCTTGGTCAGCCCGTAGATCCGGTTGTTGAACATGAGGATGTTCAGGTTCACGTTGCGGCGCAGCGTGTGGATCAGGTGGTTGCCGCCGATGGACATGGCGTCGCCGTCACCGGTGACGACCCAGACTGACTGGTCGGGGCGTGCGGTGGCCAGGCCGGTCGCGATGGCCGGGGCACGGCCGTGGATCGAGTGCATCCCGTACGTCTCGAGGTAGTACGGGAAACGGCTCGAGCAGCCGATGCCGGAGATGAAGGTGATGTTCTCCCGCTTGAGCCCGAGCTTGGGCAGCAGGGCCCGGATGGTGGCCAGGATGACGTAGTCGCCACAGCCGGGGCACCAGCGCACCTCCTGGTCGGAGGTGTAGTCCTTGGGCTTCTGCGGAGCATCCGTCTTGGGCACGGACGCCAACGCGTCGAGCGGCAGTTCGCTGCCGACGAGGCCGGATTCAGTGGTGGTCATGGGGTTCCTCTCCTCGCTCGCAGGTCAGCGGGTTCGGTTGGCGGTGGTGGTGCCGGTGGCGGTGTGCCCGATCCGCCGGTTGCGGGCCGCGGGCTCGCCGGTGGTGGTGATGACCCCGTCGAGCGCCAGGCGGTACTTGTCGTGCTCGGTGTGGGTGAGGCGGCCGGCGAACTCGGACTCGATGGCGGTCTGCAGCTCCTCGGCCGAGAACGCCATGCCGTGCACCTTGGTGATGGGCTGGATGTCGGCGGGGAAGCGGGCCTTGAGCAGCATGGCGAGCTGTCCCAGGTTCATCTCCGGGACGAGGATCCGGCGGTACTGCTCGAGCACCTCACCGATGTTGTGCGGCAGCGGGTTGAGGTGACGCACGTGGGCGCGGGCCACGCGGTGGCCGTTCGCGCGGGCGCGGCGTACGGCCTCGCCGATGGGCCCGTAGGACGAACCCCAGCCCACCACCAGCACGTCGGCCTCACCGGACGGGTCGTCGACCTCGAGGTCGGGCACGTCGATGAGCGCGATCTTCAGGGCCCTGGTCCGGGTCATGAGGTCGTGGTTGTCGGCGGTGTAGGAGATGTTTCCGGTGCCGTTGGCCTTCTCCAGTCCGCCGATGCGGTGCTCGAGTCCGGGCTCGCCCGGGATGGCCCAGTCGCGCGCCAGGGTCTCCGGGTCACGGGCGTAGGGGAGGTACTCGGAGGCGGGCGTGCCGTCGTCGCCCTCGCCCTCGCCCTCGGGGGCCGTGGCGAGGTTCTTCTCGATCGCCGGCAGGGCGGCGACGTCGGGCAGCAGCCACGGCTCGGAGCCGTTGGCGATCGCGCCGTCGGACAGCACGATGACCGGGGTGCGGTAGGTGACCGCGATCCGGGCCGCCTCGCGGGCGATCTCGAAGCAGTCCGCGGGGGACTGCGGGGCGATCACCGCGACGGGGGACTCGCCGTTGCGGCCGAACAGGGCCTGCAACAGGTCGGACTGCTCGGTCTTGGTCGGCAGGCCCGTCGAGGGGCCGCCACGCTGGACGTCGATGACCACCAGCGGCAGCTCGGTCATCACGGCCAGGCCGATGGCCTCGGACTTGAGGGCCAGACCGGGACCGGAGGTGGACGTGACACCGAGGGTTCCGCCGTAGGAGGCGCCCAGTGCCGCGGCGACGCCGGCGATCTCGTCCTCGGCCTGGAAGGTCGTGACGTCGAACTGCTTGAGCTTGCTCAGCTCGTGAAGGATGTCCGAGGCAGGGGTGATGGGGTAGGTGCCCAGGAAGACGGGCATGTCGGCGGAGCGGCCCGCGGTGACCAGGCCGTAGGCCATCGCCGTGTTGCCGGTGACCTGACGGTAGCGGCCCTCGGGCAGCTTGGCCGGGGCGATCTCGTACTCCGAGGCGAAGGCCTCGGTGGTCTCGCCGTAGTTCCAGCCCGCGTGCAGGGCGAGGATGTTGGCCTCGAGAATGGTCGGCTTCTTGCCGAACTTGTCCTTGAGGAAGTTCTCGATCGAGTCGACCGTGCGCCCGTACATCCACGTGAGCAGCCCCAGGGCGAACATGTTCTTGCAGCGCTCGGCGTCCTTCTTGCCGAGGTCGACCGACTCGACGGCACCGATCGTCAGTGTGCTCATCGCGACCTCGTGCACCTGGAACGCCTCGAAGGCCGGCGACCCGAGGGGGTTGGACTCGTACCCGACCTTGGTGAGGTTGCGCTTGGTGAACTCGTCGGAGTTGACGATGAGGATGCCGCCCGAGGGCAGGTCCTCGATGTTGGCCTTGAGCGCCGCCGGGTTCATCGCCACCAGCACGTCGGGACGGTCGCCGGCGGTGAGGATGTCGTAGTCCGCGATCTGGATCTGGAAGCTCGAGACACCGTGGATCGTGCCCTGGGGAGCGCGGATCTCGGCCGGGTAGTTGGGCTGGGTCGCGAGGTCGTTACCGAAGGCGGCCGCCTCGGAGGTGAACTGGTCACCGGCGAGCTGCATGCCGTCACCCGAGTCACCCGCAATGCGGATGACCACCTTGTCCAGCTTGGTCTTGGACGCATTGCCCACCGGTGCTGACCTCCAGAAAGTCGTCATGAGTCGGGGCGAGTCGCGGCTCCCGTTCAGCCATCGACGGTACGCCGATTTCGGCGCAGCCCACGGCCGCGATCGTGTTCTCGGACTGTAACAGGTTCCAGTTCCACGTCGTGGCGTCTACACGGAGCCTAGACCGATCTGTCTATTCCTGCCAGTCGGGCGGTCCCCCCGCAGGAAAACTCCCCGGAACGCAGCAGAGATGAAAAACTCGTCATCATGCCCCACTTCTCACGACGCCTGGTCGCGTCCGCGGCCGCAGCCCTCGTCGTCGTCGTACTACCGCCCGTCGCCCCGGCCACGCCCGCACCCACCTCCACCCTGACGGGGGTTGACGTCGTGACCTGGACCCCGTGCCCCGCGGAGTCGGCGGCCGACGTCCTCCACCGACTGCCCCGCCCCGACGTCCTGTGCGCCTCCGTCACGGTCCCCGTCGACCACGCCGACCCCGACGGTCGCACCGTGGGGATCGAGGTCCGCAGGATCACCGCCACGGGCGACCGACAGGGGGCACTGTTCTCCAACCCCGGCGGGCCGGGAGGCGACGCCCGCACCCTCTGGTACACCGCACTCGACAGGGACGACGACTCCGCCGTCGACGAGATCCGCCGCACGCACGATCTGGTGATCGTGCAGCCCCGGGGCCTGGCGGGATCGGGCGCGCTCGAGTGTCTCCCCGGGCCGGAGGTGGAGGCCCCGGACCGTTCCGACCCCGACGACGACGACCTGAACGAGCTGGCCGCGCGGTGCATGGCCACCGACCCGGAGTTCGTGCGGTCCATCACCACGGAGAACGTCGTGCGCGACCACGAGGTGGTCCGCGAACGCATGGGCCTGGAGCGCATCTCCTTCCTCGGGTACTCCTACGGCACCGCCATCGGGATGGTGTACCAGACCCTGTTCCCGCAGAGCCTCGACCGGATGGTGCTGGACTCCTCGGTCGGACCGTCCGAGACGTGGTGGTACGAGTTCCACCGGCTGCAGGCGGCCAACCGGCACCAGGCCCGGGACCACGTCCTCGCGTGGATCGCCGAGCACGACGACGTCTACGCGTTGGGGGACACCGCCCTGAAGGTGTACCGGCGGATCCACGAGCTGGACCTGTCGGAGGGGGCGGCCGCGGGCCGGTTCCTGCCGCCCCCCGCCGTGCCGGGCGATGACGCCCCGGGGTCGGTGCCCACCGGATCGTTGGCGGCGGGCTCCCTCGACGCCCTCAACACCGGGTCGGTGCGGGCGGAGAACGCCGCCGTCGCGTCCACCGGCGGGTTCGACTCGACGCCGGACGACGCCGTCGGCTACTTCCGGGTGCTCGACTTCTACAGTCGGGCCCCCGATGCCTGGCCCGACATCGCCTGGGCGATCTCGGCGAAGGTGCACGGCACGGCGCCCGACGTCGAGACACCGGAGGAGCTGGACGAGCGGATCGAGGATGAGACCGAGGAGCGCACCGGCCGGCCCCCGGTGACGTCCGACCAGGCCACCTACCTGAAGATCATCAACTGCAACGAGACCGCGGCGCCCCGGACGAACCTGCTGGCCCCGGCCCTGATCGGCAGCAGCGACCCGGCGGGTAGCACCAACGAGGACGTGTGGGCGTTGACCGAGCAGACCCGATACTGCCTCTACCCGCCCTCTGCGGTCCCGCCGCGTATCGAGGCGCGCGAGATGGCCGCGCCGCCCCTGATCCTCCAGGCCGACCACGACCCCAACACCCCGGGCATGTTCGGTCCGGCCACCGCCGACGCGACGGGAGGCACACTCGTCCGGATCCGGGGCACCGTGCACTGCCATTTCGACACCGGCAACGAGGCGGTCGACGAGATCGTCCTGCGGTATCTCGAGACCGGTCAGGCGGAACCCGGGCAGTATCTGGACACCCCGCGCCCCGCGCCGGGAAGCCCACCGTGGGTGCCGGAGGGGTGACTCGACGGTTCTCGTGGAGGGCATCCCGCCTGGTATGAATTCCTATAGAAGGGCCCCGGCACGCGTACCGTAGCCGGGACCGGTGGTCGGTGAAGGGCGTCGGCGACGGAATCAGCGCAGGTTGGGAGCACTCCAGTGGCGAGCAAGAAGGCAGCATCGGGCGGCAAGCGGAGCCTGGTGATCGTCGAGTCCGCCACCAAGGCACGCAAGATCCAGCCCTACCTGGGGTCCGACTACGTGGTCGAGGCGTCGGTCGGACACATCCGCGACCTGCCCAAGGGCGCGGCCGACATCCCGGCCAAGTACAAGAAGGAGCCGTGGGCGCGGCTCGGGGTGAACCCGGACGACGACTTCGAACCGATCTACGTCGTCAGCGCCGACAAGAAGAAGAAGGTCGCCGAGCTCAAGAAGGAACTCGCCGGCGTGGACCAGCTCCTGCTGGCGACAGACCCCGACCGTGAGGGCGAGGCGATCGCCTGGCACCTGCTCGAGGTCCTCAAACCCACGGTGCCGGTCAAGCGGATGGTGTTCCACGAGATCACCAAGCCCGCCATCCTCGCCGCCGCCGAGAACACGCGCGAGCTCGACACCGACCTCGTCGACGCCCAGGAGACCCGCCGGATCCTCGACCGCCTCTACGGCTACGAGGTCTCCCCGGTGCTGTGGAAGAAGGTCATGCCGCGGCTGTCCGCCGGCCGCGTGCAGTCGGTGGCCACCCGGGTGATCGTCGAGCGTGAGCGCGAGCGCATGGCGTTCGTCGCCGCGGACTACTGGGACATCACCGCGACCCTGGCAACGAAGGGATCCGCCGGCGGGGACGCCGGTGAACCCCGCAGCTTCACCGCCCGCCTCTCCGCCGTCGACGGCGCCCGGGTCGCGCAGGGCCGCGACTTCGGCCAGGACGGGCGTCTGAAGTCCACCGGCGCGGCCAAGGACTCCGTCGTCCTCGCCGAACCGGCGGCCCGGGCGCTGGCCGACGCGCTGACCGGTGCCGACTTCGTCGTCGACTCCGTCGAGTCCAAGCCGTACACACGGCGCCCCTACGCGCCGTTCATGACCTCCACCCTCCAGCAGGAGGCCGGCCGCAAGCTGCGGTACACGTCCGAGCGCACCATGCGGATCGCGCAGCGACTGTACGAGAACGGCTACATCACCTACATGCGTACCGACTCCACGACCCTGTCCGAGGGCGGCATCGCGGCCGCCCGCGCTCAGGCCACGGAGCTGTACGGCAGCGACTACGTCTCACCCACGCCGAGGCAGTACACCCGGAAGGTCAAGAACTCGCAGGAGGCCCACGAGGCCATCCGGCCAGCCGGCGAGACCTTCGCCACCCCCGGGCAGCTCCACAGTGCGCTCGACGCCGAGGAATACCGGCTCTACGAGCTCATCTGGCAGCGCACCGTCGCGTCCCAGATGGCCGACGCGCGCGGCACGACCGTCAGCATCCGCATCAGCGGTGACGCCGGCGACAACGCCTCCGGCTACGAGCGCGCCACCTTCGCCGCCTCGGGCCGCACCATCACGTTCCCCGGCTTCCTCAAGGCCTACGTCGAGGCGACCGATGATCCGGCCGAGGGCTCGGAGAAGCAGATGGCGGACGACGCCGAGCGGCGCCTGCCCCGTCTCGACGAAGGACAGCAGCTCACCGGCACCGACCTGGTCGCCGACGGGCACACCACCAGCCCGCCCGCCCGCTACACCGAGGCGAGCCTGGTCAAGGCGATGGAGGAGATGGGCATCGGCCGCCCGTCGACCTACGCCAGCATCATCCGCACCATCCAGGACCGGGGATACGTCTACGTCCGCGGCAACGCACTGGTCCCCAGCTGGGTCGCCTTCGCCGTGGTCGGACTGCTCGAGCAGAACTTCGGCCGGCTCGTCGACTACGACTTCACCTCGCTGATGGAGGACGAACTCGACGCGATCGCCGAGGGCCGCGAGAACCGGGACGACTGGCTGCGGCGCTTCTACTTCGGTGCCGCCGAGGGCTCCGGCGACGAGGACAAGGCCAACTACGCCGTGGGGCTGAAGAACCTCGTCGACGTCAACCTCGAGGCGATCGACGCCCGCAGCATCAACTCGATCCGGGTGTTCGACGACTCCGAGGGCCGCCCGGTGCACGTCCGGGTCGGTCGCTACGGTCCGTATCTCGAGCGCATGGTCGCCGGCGAGGACGGCGCCGAAGAGTCCCAGCGTGCCAACCTGCCCGAGGGGATGAGCCCGGACGAGCTCACACTCGAGGTGGCCGAGAAGCTCTTCTCGACCCCCCAGGACGGTCGCCCGCTGGGCGTGGACCCCGAGACCGGACACGAGATCGTCGTCAAGGACGGGCGCTACGGCCCCTACGTCACCGAGAAGCTCCCCGAGGCCACCGACGCCGAGAAGGCGGTCTGGGCCAAGAAGGTGCTCGCCGACGCCGATGCGGAGAAGAAGCGGATCGACGCCGAGCGCGACGCCGCGATCGCCGCCGCCAAGGACGACGACGCCAGGGCCGAGGCCAAGAAGGCCGCGACCAAGGCCAAGGCCGCCGTGACCCGCCGGGCGAAGAAGGAGGCCGACAGCCCCACCGGGCCGAAGCCCCGGACCGGGTCGCTGATGCAGTCCATGGAGCCGGCGACGGTCACGCTGGAGGACGCGCTCAAGCTCCTGTCGCTGCCCCGCGTGGTGGGCGTCGACCCCACCAGCGGTGAGGAGATCACCGCCCAGCTCGGCCGCTACGGGCCGTACCTCAAGAAGGGCACCGACTCCCGCACCCTCGAGTCGGAGGACGCGGTGTTCACGGTGACGCTCGAGGACGCGGTGAAGATCTACTCCGAACCCAAGCGTCGGGGCCGGCAGGCCGCCGCCCCCAAGGCGCTGCGTGAGATGGGGGTCGACGAGGTCTCCGGCAAGCAGATGTTGGTCAAGGACGGTCGCTTCGGCCCGTACGTGACCGACGGCGAGTCCAACGCCTCCCTGCGCAAGGGCGACACCGTGGAGAGCCTCACCGACGCCCGCGCCTCCGAGTTGCTCTCGGAGCGGCGCGCCAAGTCGCCGCCGAAGAAGGCGCCCGCGAAGAAGGCCCCGGCCCGCAAGGCGCCGGCGAAGAAGACGGCCGCGTCGCGACGCTGAGGCCCGCCGGTCAGTGCGCTGGGTCGTCGGCCGGGCGCAACGCCACGGAGCCGGCCTGCCACCGGTCCGCGAGGGTGGGACGCAGGGGTCGGGCGAGCTGGGTCATGATGCCCCGGCCGCGCAGTTCGACGCTGCGGCCCAGCACCCAGCGTGCCGCCTCGGGGGCGTCGGCCCGGTGGATCGTGGCTGCCGAGGCCAGGACGTGTCCCTGCTCCATCTTGGCCAGCGTGGTGAGGCGGGCGGCCTCGTTGACCGGGTCGCCGATGACCGTGTACTCGAACCGCTTGGCGTGGCCGATGTGTCCGGCGATGACGGTGCCGTAGGAGACGCCGATCCCCGCCGTGAGCGGGGCCAGGTCCGCGAGTCGGCTCTGCAGCGCGCGCGCGGCCCGCAGCGCGCGACCGGCCTCGTTCTCGATCTCCAGCGGCGCCCCGAAGACAGCGAGCAGGGCGTCGCCCTGGAACTTGTTGATGTACCCGCCGTTGGTGTCGACGGACTCGACGGCGATCCGGAAGAAGTCGTTGAGCACGGAGACCACCTCGGCCGGCTCGTGGGCCGCAGCGAACTCCGTCGAGCCGGTGAGGTCGACGAACAGCACCGCGACCTGGCGTTCCTGCCCGCCCAGTTCGGTGCCGCGCTCGAGCGCGTTGCGTGCGACGTCCTCACCCACGTAGCGACCGAAGAGGTCCTGGATGGCCTCACGTTCCTGCAGGCCCGTGACCATCTCGTTGAACCCCTGGGCGAGCTGGCCGATCTCCGAGGAGTCGTAGATCGTCACGCGGGTCTCGAGATCGCCCTGCTTGACGCGACTGACGCCCGCCTGCATCTCGCGCACCGGGTCGGCGATCGAGTCCGAGACCAGCCCCATGCCGATCGCGCCGGCGATCACGGCGACACTCGCCAGCACCGCGAGGGCGACGAGGATCAGACCGGGGTCGTCGCCGAACAGGCCGAACCAGTGGCCGGTGAGGATGAGCAGGATCCCGGCGATGGGGATGACCGTGGTCAGTGACCAGCCGAGGAAGATCCGGCGACGCACGCCGGGGACATGGCGGCTCGCCGGCACGCCCCTGGACAGGGCGCGGACCGTGATCGGTCGCATGATCCGCTCGGCCTGGAGGTAGGAGATCAGGCAGGTGGTGCTGCCGCCGAGCAGGCTGGTCACCGCCACGATGAGAGCCAACCTGGGGGAGTGGCCCACGTTGACGGCGACGAACAGCAGCGTCCCGGTCACCCACATGGCCCCCGAGATGAGCGCCTGGTGGAACGGCAGGCGCAGGGTGCGGCGGCGGATGGCGCCGTCGAAGTCCGCCCCCGACCGGTCGACCCGTAGCACGGGCAGGAGGAGCAGCGTCGAGGCGATGACGCCGCCCAGGAAGGCCAGCACGAGATAGCCGATGAACAGATACTGGTTGAGGAAGCGGAACTGGTCGAGGTCGAGGAACCGGTCCATCGGCAGGACGAAGCGCAGGAACGAGAACACGAAGACCGCGCCGATGATGTTGGCCTGCACCATCGTCAGGGCATAGACGGGCCAGGGGGTGGCCCACAGCCACCTGAACAACCTGACCCATCGTTCCATCGGCCCCAGCCTAGTTCGCACCGGTGATGCCGGGAACGTAGGTGTGTCGGTGGACGGGGATAAGGTGGGGACCATGCCCGGGGTGTTCGATCGGTTGGCCGGACAGGCCGACGTCGTGGCGGAGCTGACCGCTGCCGCCACGGCCGCTCGTGCCCGCGTGCCGGGACAGGGGTGGGATGCCTCGGACGCCCGGATGGTCCACGCGTGGCTGTTCACCGGTCCGCCGGGCAGCGGCCGCAGCGTGGCGGCCTTGGCGTTCGCCGCCGCCCTGCAGTGCGAGGACCCGGGCGTGGTGGGCTGCGGGGAGTGCCGGGCATGCCACACGGTGCTGGCCGGCACCCACGCGGACGTGCACCTGCTCGCCCCGCAGGGCGTCAACATCCTGCTCAAGGACGTCAAGGAGACCATCCACCGCGCGGCGAGCCGCCCCGGCACCGGGCGCTGGCAGATCGTGGTGGTCGAGGAGGCGGACAGGCTCACCGAGCAGTCCGGGAACGCCCTGCTCAAGGTGGTGGAGGAGCCGCCCAGTCGGACCGTGTTCCTCCTGTGCTCGCCGACCACCGACCCGATGGACATCATGGTGACCCTGCGGTCGCGCTCGCGGAACGTCGCGCTGCGTCAGCCGGACGCGGCGGCGGTCGAGCGTGCGCTGCTCGCCGGCGGGGACCCGATAGACCCCGATCTGGCCCGGTGGGCGGCGTCGGTCTCCTCGGGCCACGTGGGTCGTGCCCGGTGGCTGGCGACCGACGAGGCGACCCGGGAGCGGCGGGACGTCGTCCTCCAGCTGCCCATGGTCATGCACAATCCGGGCCGGGCGTTCCCTCTCGCGGACCGGCTCGTCAGCGCCGCGGAGCAGGAGGCGGTGGCCCGCAACAGTGAATCCGACGAGCGCGAGGTCGAGGAGCTGCGCACCGCGCTGGGCGCGGGCGGCACCGGCAAGGGCACCGCGTCGGCCGGGCGGGGTGCGACGGGCGCGGTCAAGGAACTCGAGAAGGCCCAGAAGTCGCGACGGACCCGGTCCACCCGCGACTCACTGGACCTCGCGCTGGTCGACCTGGCGGGGTTCTACCGGGATGCGCTCATGTCGGCGCTCGGCGCCCGCGAGGTCGACCCGGTCCATCCGGACAAGGCGGAGGAGGCGGCGAGGCTCGGCGGGCATTACCCGGCCGCGGCGATCCTCCGCGCGATCGAGGCGATCCAGGAGTGCCGGGCGGCGATCGAAGTCAACGTCAAACCCAAGTTCGCGGTCTCGGCCATGGTGGGAGCGATCCGCGCCGCGCTGGGCTGACAACCGGGGCGGGGGCGGGTCGTTTTCCGGCGACGGGGGTCGGTCGGATATAGTTGCGACGCCCCACAAGGGCTCGCCGCGTTAGCTCAGTCGGTAGAGCATTTCACTCGTAATGAAAAGGTCGTCGGTTCGATTCCGACACGCGGCTCCACCAGAAACTCCACGAACCCCCGTCTCCGGTACTCAGAGGCGGGGGTTCGTCGTCTCCCGGCCGCGGCGCCGAGCGGAGGGGAGGCGTCGGCGAACGGCGACGGCGACCGGGGCCACTGGATACAGTCGGGTACCGATCGAGATGGTCCGACATTGGACCGTCCGAACGACAACGCCGATCCCGCTACCCAGGAAGAAGCCTCATGGCCTCAACGCCCCTGCTCGTCGAGCGAGCCGACCACATCGAGACGTGGACGCTCAACCTGCCCGACGTCCGTAACCCCATCTCGGATCCGGCCATCGTCGACGCGATCTGTGAGCGGGTGGCGGTGGTCAACGCGGACCACGATGTGCGGGCGGTCGTGCTCACCGGGGCGGGATCGGCGTTCTCCGCGGGCGGCAACGTCAAGGACATGGTGGACCGGGCCGGCATGTTCGGCGGTAGCCCGTACGAGCTCCGCGACGGGTACCGCCAGGGCATCCAGCGCATCCCGCGCGCGCTGTACCGCTGCGAGGTGCCGGTGGTCGCCGCGGTCAACGGGCCGGCGGTGGGAGCGGGGTGCGACCTCGCCGTGATGTGTGACCTGCGGGTCGCGTCCACCAAGGCGTGGTTCGCGGAGAGCTTCGTCCAGCTGGGCATCATCCCCGGCGACGGGGGTGCCTGGCTGCTCACCAAGGCGATCGGCCCGGCGAGAGCCGCCGAGATGGCCCTGACCGGGGACCGGGTCACGGCCGAGCAGGCCGCCGAGTGGGGCCTGATCAACCGGGTGGTCGAGCACGAGGGGCTGATGGACGCCGCCCGCGAGCTGGCGGCCCGGGTGGCCAAGAACCCGCCGCACGCGGTGCGGATGGCCAAGCGCCTCCTGCGCGAATCCCAGCACCAGTCGCTGGAGTCGCTGCTCGAGCTCTCGGCGACGATGCAGGCGCTCGCCCATCACACCGAGGATCACCGCGAGGCTCTCGCCGCGTTCGGTGAGAAGCGCCCCGGCACCTACACCGGTCGCTAGCGGGTCCGATGTCGTCACGAATCGCCCCACCGACCACCCTGGCGTCGGAGGAGATGACCACCCTGCGGGCCGAGGTGCGGGACTTTCTCGCCGGCGAGATCGCCGCAGGCCGCCTCACCCCGTGGATCGACACGTGGCTGACGAGGTGGGACGAGGACTTCACCCGCCGGTTGGCCGAGCGCGGCTGGGTGGGGATGACGATCCCCACCGAGTACGGAGGCCGCGGGCGCACCTTCCTCGAACGCTTCGTCGTGACCGAGGAACTGCTTTCCGTGGGCGCGCCCGTCGCGGCGCAGTGGGTCGCCGACCGTCAGATCGCGCCGTCACTGCTGCGGTACGGGACCGAGGAACAGAAGCGCGAGTACCTGCCGCGGATCGCCGCGGGCGAGTGCTGCTTCGGCATCGGGATGAGCGAGCCGGACTCGGGGTCCGATCTCGCGAGCGTGCGGACGAAGGGCGTCCGGGTCGACGGTGGCTGGTCGATCACCGGGACCAAGGTGTGGACGTCCGGGGCGCAGCACGCCGAGGCCTTCATCGCCCTGTGCCGCACCGAGCCGCTGGACACGTCGAACCGCCACGCGGGTCTGAGCCAGTTCATCGTCGATCTGCGCAGCGAGGGCGTCACCATCCGCCCGATCGTGTCGCTCTCGGGCGATCACCACTTCAACGAGGTCGTCCTCGATGAGGTGTTCGTGCCCGACTCGATGGTCTTCGGCACCCTCGGCCACGGTTGGGAGCAGGTCAACTCGGAGTTGGCCTTCGAGAGGAGTGGTCCCGAGCGGTTCCTGTCCTCCTTCCGGGTGTTCGCCGCCGAGATCGGGGCGGTCGTCGCGGGGGCACTGCCCCCGCGCGCCGACCTCGGTCGGTCCGTGGCCCGGATGGCCGGTCTGCACGCGCTCAGCCAGAACATCGCCGGGTCCCTCCAGCGGGGCGAGCCCGCGGACACCGCCGCCGCGCTGGTCAAACTGTTGGGCACCACCACCGAGGGCGATCTCGTGGATGCGGTCTCCGCGGGCCTCGGCGACGAGTTCGCGGCCGGTGACGACCCGGCTGCGGCCGAACTGACGGACCTGCTGCGGGCGGGACTCCACCAACGCCCCGGTTTCACGCTCCGCGGCGGGACCAACGAGATCCTGCGCGGCGTGATCGCGCGAGCACTGGGGATGCGATGAGCGACGCCACCGACCAGCACGCCGCGTCTGCGGACCAGGCCGACCAGCACGCCGCGACCGCCGACCCGGGTGTCGACGAGGACCTGCTCACGATGATGGGCGACGTCCTCGCCGTGCACAACGGCGCCGACGTGGAACCCGACCCAGCTGCGGTGTGGCAGAGCCTGGTCGAGGTGGGGCTCGCCCGGCTCACCGCCCCCGAGGTCGGCGGCGGGAGCGGCGCCGGCTGGGCCGAGGCGGCTGCTCTGCTCCGCCTGTCCGCGGCCGCGGGGGTGGCCGTCCCCTACGCCGAGACCGACCTCGTCGTCGGGCCCCTTCGTCGCGCCGCCGCGCTCGACGACGCCACCACGGCGACGGCGACACTCGCGGTGATCGGCCCCGACGGCCTCGCGCGGCGCGTGGCCTGGGCGGGTGGCACCGACACGGTCCTGTTCGTCCGACGGGCCGGAGGGGAAGACGACGACGAGGTGGGCGGGCACCCGGCCGGCGGGTACGAGCTCGCCGAGGTGCCGACAGGCCGAACCGGCGTCGCGGCCGTCCGCGGGGTGTCCGCGGTCCCGCTGGCCGACGTGAGCCCGCCGGTGGACGCGACGTGGACCGCGGTCGACACCGCCGCTGTCGAGGCCGCCGTCCTGCGGGGAGCACTGGCCAGGTCGGTGCAGTGCGTGGGCGCGGCCGAGGGGATGCTCGACTCGGCCGTCGCGCACACGACCCAGCGGAATCAGTTCGGCCGGCCACTGTCCCGGTTCCAGTCGGTGCAGAACCTCGTCGTCGACATCGCCGCGGAGACGGTTCTCGCGCGCGCGGCGGTCGACCAGGCCGTCGCGGACGCCCTCACCACCGACCTCGGCGGGCCGCTGTCCGGATTCCGGGTGGCCGTGGCGCGCAGCGTGGTCTCGCAGGCCCTGGCGGTGGCCGTCCGCAACGCCCACCAGGTCCACGGCGCGATGGGCACGACCCACGAGCACACCCTGCACCGCCTGACCCTGCCCGCCCTGCAGTGGCGCGGGGAGTTCGGCTCGGCCACGTTCTGGGAGTCCCTGCTCGCCGACGCGGCCGTGGCCGGCGGGATGGACGGGGCGTGGCCGATGGTCGTCGAGGGCACCCCGATCGACGGTGCGGCGGCGGCGTGGCTCGACCGCGTGACCCGGGCGCACCCCGGGCCCTCGCGGGACCGCTGAGCCCCGGGCCGGACCGCGCGCCACGGGCCGCGATCTCGGTACCCTCGACACCAGTACCGAGAAAGGTCGTGTCGTGGAATTCCTCCTCATCGCCGCAGTGATCGCGGTGGCCGTCGCTGTGGTCTCCCGCAGTCAGAACAAGGGCCAGACCCAGCTGGAGGCGCAGCACAATCACAACCTCGCGGACTACCGGGCCGAGGCGGCCCGGTGGGTCGAGCGTCTCGGGGGCCAGGTGTTCAACCTGGACGGCACCGACGAGGCGTCCAAGCAGGCCATGGCCGACGCGTCGGAGCGCTACACCGCGGCGGTCTCCGAGTTGGAGAACGCCCGCACCCCGGTGCAGGCGCAGCTGGCCAAGGACACCGCGCTGGAGGGCCTGTACTACGTACGCGCCGCGCGCTCGGCGATGGGCCTGGACCCGGGCCCTGAGCTGCCCAAGACCCCCGGACAGGACCGCGCCGGCCGTGTGACGGAGGACCGCGAGGTCGACGTCGAGGGCCGGACGATGAAGGCCGCGACCGATCCGAGCGACGAGACCCCGCACTACTACCCGGGTGGCGTCGTGGCCGGTCGACCGGTCCCGGCCGGCTGGTACTCGGAGCCCTGGTGGGCGTCGGCCCTGACCACGGGCGTGTGGATGATGGGCTCGATGATGATGTTCAACATGATGTTCGCCGGCATGTCGGGCATCGGGTACTCCGGTGAGGACTTCGCGTCCGGGGTGGGCGAGGGCGGCGCCGACGTCAGTGACATGGGCGGCGGCGACGGCGGCGAGGGGTTCTTCGACGGCGGACTCATGGGCGGGGACGGCGGCGATGGCGGAGGCGACGGCGGAGGCTTCTTCGACGGTGGCCTGTTCGGAGGCGACGGCGGGGGAGACGGCGGCGGGGGCTTCTTCGACGGCGGCCTGTTCGGCGGCGACGGCGGCGGCTTCTTCGACTTCTGACCCGGCCGCGGTGCGCCCTGCCCGGTCGCGGTGCGCCGCGGCGGCTCAGCAGCCGGCCAGGACCCGGTCCATCGCGTCGCGCTCGGCCGGCGTCACCCACAGGCCGTACCGGTCCTTGACCAGCACCTGGCGCGAGACGTACGAGCACCGGAACTCGCGACGGGGCGGCAGCCAGGTGGCGGTGTCGCCGTCGCCCTTCTGCTGATTCGCCCACCCTGCCACGGCCAACAGGTTGAGCGGGTCGTTGGCGAAGTCACGCCGCTGCTCCTCGGTGAGTTGCTGTGCGCCCTTCTGCCACGCGTCCGACATCGCCACCACGTGGTCGATCTGAACCTCCGATGACGTGTCCTGCCCGCGGACGAAGTCAATCCGCTCCCCGGTGTACGGCCCCTCCAGGACGCCGGTGAGGACCACGCAGTCCCGCGTGCCGGGCCGGAAGGTGATGTCCTGCAGGTCGCGCTGGAGGATGTCGTTGCGAGTGTCGCAGCCGTTGCGTCCGAACTCCACGGACACGTCGTCGGTCCACGACTGCCCGAACAGGTCGCGGTCGTACCCCGTCTTTGGTGCCCGGCCCTTGACCTCGAGTTGCGGCAGGGCCCCGAGGGCCGCCGCGACCAGGGGATCTCCGGGTGGGCCGGCGTCGGGGTCGACCGGGGGCGCGGGCTCGGCGGGGGGCGCCGGCTGCGCGTCGACGGGCGGGGGTTCCACCGGCGACGACGGCGAGGTGTTCCCCTCCGGGTCGACCGTCGATGTCGGGGGAGTGCCGACCGTGCCCGGGGCGCCGACCGTGCCCGGGGCGCCCTCCTCGGGTTCGGCGCACCAGCCGATCCCGGCCAGCACGGCCACCCCGAGGACGACGGCACCGATTGCACGAGGGGTTCCGGAACTCATGCGGGGCACCCTATCGAGGGCCTCCGACACCCCCGCCCGCGGCCGAGCATCGTCGCAGGCCGGAGCGCCCCCACGGGCGCGACTGTGCCCATGATGGTCGTGGCGCCCGTACACCTGCATCGCAGCCGCTCCCCGGGGTGGCGTCTCGCACCCGCTTCGGGGCAGGCGAGACGCCATGTTGACGTGCGGCTGTCGCCCGGGCGTGCAGCCGCGCGAGCGAGACGCCAGGCGCGGGAGCGGATGCGTGGGGCGGGACCGGATGCGCGGCGATGCGGGTCTGCGGGGGCGCAGGCGTAGCGGCCATCGTTCCCGAGCGCCCTGCCACTCAGGGGAGTGCACGTGCGCTCCCGCCGGGCCGACTAGCGTGGCCCGCGATGCCCCCCGCCACGTCCAGCCGCCGACCCACCCCGGGCACGCCCGACGACCGCACCCCGGGCACGCCCGACGTTCCCGCGCGGGCCCGGCCGACGGATCGCGGTCGGCTCGTCCTGGCGGCCTGCGCGCTGGTGGTGGCGGCCACGGCGGTGCGCACCTGGGTCGCCGCGGCGGGCTGGTTCTACTGGGACGATCTCCTCCTGCACGGCAGGGCGGCCGCGCAGGCGTTCCCGGATCCCGCGTTCCTGTTCGCGGACCACGACGGTCACCTCATGCCCGGCGCGATGGCCCTGACCTGGGTCGCGGCGCACGTCGCGCCGCTGGACTTCCGCGTGCCGCTGGTACAGATCGCGCTGCTCCAGCTGGTCGCGGGCGCCGCGCTCGCCCGGATGCTGTGGGTCCTGCTGGCCGGCCGGGCGATCCTGCTGGTCCCACTCGTGGCCACGCTCGCGATCCCGCTCGGCCTGCCGTCGGCCACGTGGTGGGCGGCCGCCCTCAACGCGCTGCCGCTCGCCGCCGCGATGGCGTGGACGGTGGCGTCGATAATCCTGCTCGCTCGCTCGGGTCGCCGACGCCATGCCGTGGGTGCCGCGGTGGCCACGGCTCTGGGGTTGCTGTTCGTCGAGAAGGCGCTCATCATCCCGGTGGTGGCCGCGGCGGTGCTGCTGGGGTCGTGGTGGACGGGCGGCGGAACACGCAGTGAGCTGCGGGCCCTGTGGCGTCGGACCCGCTGGGCCTGGTCGGCACTGGCCGCGATCGTCGTGGTGTGGGGGGCGGTGTTCCTCGTCGTCGTCGGCCGTCTCGGGGGAGGATCGTCGGGCGGGTTCCCGGCCGGGACCGAGGGCGGGGACGACACCGGCGGCACCGGCGCCGGGAGCCCGGGGCCCGGATTCGTCGACCTGGTGGACCACACCTACCGGCTGGCGGTGGTGCCGACGCTGGGCGGGGGACCGTGGAGCTGGGAGCGCTGGCACCCGGGACCCCCGATGGCAGACCCGTCGACGATGGCCGTCGTCGTGGGCGCCCTGGCGGTCGCGGCGGTCCTGGCGTGGTCCGTTTTCACCCGGCGGCGCACCGGTGCGATCTGGGTGGCCGCTGCGCTGTACCCGATGGTGACGGTGGTCCTGGTCGCGGTGGGGCGCACCGGCCCGGACACCGCGACGGAGATCGTGCAGACCCTCCGGTACCACTCCGAACTGCCGGTGGTGCTGGCTGCGGCCGCCGCTCTGGCGATCGCCGCACCGCGCCGGCAGGACGCCCGGCGCCGGCAGGACGCCCCGCGCCGGCAGGACGCCGCGCCCGGGGAGCGCGCCGCGCCCGAGGGGGACCCCGCCCCGCGGATCGGCCGCGCGGGGACCTGGTTGCCGATGGCGGGCGCGCTCGGCCTGGTCGCGCTGCTCGCCTCCTCCGCCGTCTCGACCGTCTCGTACCGCCAGGTGTGGTCGGAGCAGCCGTCCCGCGACTACACCGAGCCGCTACTCGCGGCGCTGCGCGAGCGCACCGAGCCCCTGCTCGACAAGGAGGTCCCGCTCGAGGTGCTGCTCCCCCTGACGACGCCCGCCAACCGGCTGTCCGCGCTGCTCGCCGGGGTGCCCGGGCTACCGCCGATCGGGGCCTGGACCCGCGACCCGGTGGCGATCGACGCGCACGGGGCGCTGCATCCCGCCGACGTGGTCCCGGGCCGCACCATCCCGCAGGGGCCGGTGCCCGGCTGCGGCCACCGGGTCGGTCCGGACGGCGCCCGGATCGCCCTGGACGGTCCGCTGCTCGGGCGCGACTGGGTGGTGCGGCTCCACCTCCTCGCGGACGCCGACGGTCACGTCGCGGTCCGTCTCGATGACGGCGACGAGGTGACGGCCCCCGTCCAGGCCGGGCCGGGGACGGTGTACGTCCGCCTCGAGGGCGGGGGGACGGGCCTGACCGTCTCCCCGGGCGGGGGCGCCTCCCAGCTGTGCGTGGGCAGCGGACCGGTCGGCGTACTCGTGCCGCGCTGAGGTTCCACGGCCCGGTGGACCATAATGGGCGGGTCGGACGGCGGGCCCACGGACGCCGAGAGGGACACGGACACGGACAGGGCCAGAACACGGACAGGTCCAGGAACGGAGGCGGGTCATCGACATCGCGTTGGTCATGATGACCCTCACCGCGCTCCTGGTGGTGCCCGGCGCGATCGTGGGCGCCGCCGCGCAACTGCCCCTGCGTCTCGCGCTGGGCACGTCGATCCCGGTCTCGTTCGGGATCGCCGCGATCGCCGGCTACGTCTACGGCCGGGTCGGGGTGCCGTGGTCGCTCGGCGCCTACGTGGTCGCCACGGCCGCGACCGCCGCGGTGGTCGGCGTGGTGGGGCTGCTGATCACCGGGGCGACATGGGTGTGGCGACGACGACGAGGCCGCGACGCCACGCCGGCGGACGGGCGACGCCGTCGCCGGCGCCGCCGAACCGGCCGGGTCGGCCGACTCCGCAGGGGTCGCGGGACCGCTGGGGTCGAGCGCCCCGGCCGGGTGGACGGTCGGCCCGGGCGGCGCTCGTGGTGGTGGCTGCTGCCGGGCGCGGCGATACTGACGAGCGCCTGGCTGATCGGCCAGATGATCCTCACCGAACTCTCGGCGACCCCCGGCGGCACGGCGAACATCTTCCAGGGCTGGGACGCCCACTGGCACGCCAACTACATCCGCTTCATCCATGACCTCGGCGTGGCGTCGCCCGACCTCGCCGGGGAGCTGCGTTACCCGGAGAACGGCGCGACCCTCTACTACCCGAGCACGTGGCACTCGATCGCCGCCCTGGTCATGGGCCTGCGGGGGATCGGCGCCGTCGAGACGTACAACCTCGTGCAGATCGGCAGTGTCGCCCTCGTGTTCCCGCTGGGCGTGGCGGCCTTGGCGTGGCTGATCACCCACCGCCGGTTCTCCCGGCCCGTGGTGGCCACCTCGGCGGCCGTGGCCGCGATGGCCACCCCGCTGTTCCCAGGTCTGCCGTTCGTCGAGGTGATGGTGGCCGCCACCCCGTCGGCCGTGGCCAACGGCATGGCCGGCCTGGGGGCCGCGGTCGTGGTGGCGGCCCTGGCCGATCGGCGGCTCATTCCCGCCGCCGCGCTCGGGCTGGTCGGCATCGGCGGCGTCCATCCGTCGGCCATGGTCACCGCGGCCGTGTTCGTGCTGTTCTGGTGGCTGTTCGACGGGCTGTGGCGGCCGGTCCGCGGCCGTGTGCGCGACGTCGTGGTGTTGGCCGGCATCGGGCTCGCCGGGGTGCTCACGCTGTTGCCGCAGGTGCTCACGGTGTCCGAGGAGGCCGACGACATCTCGGCCTTCGAGTTCCAGATCGACGCCGACCGCGCCGCCACCTGGGGCAAGGCGGTAGCCCTGCAGGTGCGCCACGTCCAGGATTGGGGCGTGCGGTGGGTGCTGTTGTCCGTGGCCGCGCTGGGCCTGGTGGTGATGCTGCGCCGCAAGGTGTTCTGGCCGCTGCTGCTGTGGGGCGGGCTGTTGGTGGTGTGCGTCAACTCGATGAGCGTGTTCGGCAACTGGACCGGCGGTGTACTCCGCGGGATCGGCAGCATCTACTACAACGACCCCCGCCGGATCGGGGTGGTGCTGGCCGTGGTCGTGGCCGCGGCGGTGGGTGTGGGCGTCGGGGCGACCGTCCAGGCGCTGGCGGGATGGTTGGGCAGGCTGGTCGATCCCCTCACCGACCCGGACGGCGGCGGCGTCCGGCTCGCCCGGGTGGCCGTGGCGCTGGCCGCCCTGGTGGGGGTGGGGTCCTGGGTGGTGCAGGCCTCGCCCGAGTACGCGGTCGCGGCCGGGGTGAACCAGCGGTGGAACCGCATGGTCGACGAGCACGACCTGCGCGCCTTCCGCTGGCTGTCCGAGCAGCCGCAGGCCTACTCGGGTCTCATCTATACCAATCCCGACGAGGGCTCGGGCTGGATGTACGCCACCGACGGGTTGCCCTCGACCTCGCGGCACTACCTCCAACCCGGTTCCACGACCCCGCTGACCACCTATCTGTTCTTCCGGATGGACGAGGCCGGCGTGAACCCCCGCGTCGACCGCGCGTTGGCGGAGCTCGGTGTGACGTACGTGTACGTGAGCCCGCCCAACTACTGGGGGTTCCAGAAGCCCAACGAGCATCTGCTGCGCCTCGACGGCACGCCCGGCTTGGTCAAGGTGTACGCCGAGTCGCAGGTGCGGATCTACGCGGTGCGGGACGCGTTCACCGACGCCGAACTGGCGCAGATGGTGGAGGACTCCCCGTTCCCGCCCGAGCGGCGGTCCCCGCTCACCCGGGCGGCCGGGACATACGGGCCGGAGTGACCTCGCCACCGGTCCCACGGTCGTATCCTGTGCACGGGCCTGAAGGTGAGGGAGCCGCGGCGGTGTCGTCGCAGACGAGGGGATGGGCATCACATGCGCGCGTTGGTGACGGGAGGGGCCGGGTTCATCGGGTCGACCCTGGTGGACAGGCTGCTGGGTGAGGGCCATGACGTGACCGTGGTGGACAACCTGTCCCGGGGGCGGCTCGAGAACCTGGCGGCGGCCCGTGAGGCCGGTGACCGGTTCGAGTTCCGGGAGCTCGACCTGACCGACCCCGCCATCGAGGACGTGGTGGCCGCCGCCCGGCCCGAGGTCATCTTCCACCTGGCCGCGCAGATCGACGTGCGCCTGTCGGTGGAGGATCCGGTCCACGACGCCCAGGTCAACGTCGTCGGCACCGTCCGGCTGGCCGAGGCGGCCCGCAAGGTCGGGGTGCGCAGAATCGTCTTCACCTCCTCAGGCGGGTCCATCTACGGGCCCGTGACCGAGCTGCCCGTCGCCGAGACCCGACCGGTGGACCCGCTGAGCCCGTACGCCGCCGGCAAGGTGGCCGGTGAGATCTACCTGGAGATGTTCTCGCGCCTGTACGGGATCGAGTGGGCGGGCGTCGCGCCGGCCAACGTGTACGGGCCGCGGCAGGACCCGCACGGCGAGGCCGGGGTCGTGGCGATCTTCTCCCAGCGGTTGCTGGCCGGTCAGCCCACGCGCGTGTTCGGCGACGGCGGCAACACGCGCGACTATGTGTTCGTCGACGACGTGGTGGACGCCTTCGTCCGCGCCGCCGAGGTCCCGGCCGCGGCGGGGCTGCGCTTCAACGTGGGCACCGGCGTGGAGACCACCGACCGTGGGCTGCACACCCTGGTCGCCGAGGCCGCGGGGGCCGCTGACGATCCCGAGTACGCCCCCGCCCGCCTGGGGGATGTCGCTCGCTCGGCCCTCGATGCCGAGCGCGCTGCCGAGGTACTCGGCTGGACGCCGCGGGTGACGATCCGCGAGGGCGTCGCCCGGACGGTCGACTACTTCCGCGACTGACGTCCTTCCGCGACTGACGCGCTAGTTCTCGTCGGCGCCGGCGGTGCCGTCGGCGCGCGCGTCGCCGTCGGCGCGAGCAGTTCCGTCCTCACCCGCGTCGCCGTCGGCCTCGGCGGCGCCGGCGGTCCCGACCGCGTCGGCGCCCACGGCCGCGGCGCCGACGGTGTCCTGCTGCGGGGCGAAGTTCGGCCGGGGCAGGAACGGGCGGAGCAGGTCCGGGAATCCGGGCGCGGGCCGGGCGCCGTCGGGCGCGGTGACCTCGAGTTCTCCCTCGCCCTGACCGGCGTCGTCCGCGCCGCCCGTGGCGTCACCCGCGGTGCCGCCCTCGGCTCCGCCACCGGCGACACCGTCGCCCTCCGCGGGCGCCGCCGGCGCAGCGGGCGCCACCGGGGCGGGGGCCGCGGGCGCGACCGGGACAACCGGCGCCTGACGGACCGGCTGGACGGCGGCGGCCCGCGGAACCGGCGCGACGGTCGGCACGCTGGTCACGGGGGCCACCGGGGCGACCGCCTGTTCGGCCCGGTCGTCGGCGGGCTCGGTCTCCTCGGAGACCTCGGTCGACTCCTCGCTGGTGGGTTCCTCGGTGCTCGACTCGGTGCTGTTCTCCGAGGTGGTGCTCGCGATCGGCTCGGTGGTGGGCCCGGTGGTCTGCGCGGATTCGACCTGCGCGCGGGCCCGCTCGACGGCCTCGGCGCTGCGGTGGGAGTCGTACCAGAGGCCGGCGGAGATCAACCCGACCGACAGGACGCCCAGGGCGCCCATCCCCACGGTGGTGAGGGACGGTGGGGTGAACCGGGTGTCGAGCGAAGCCATGGGCCCCAGTATCAGACAGCGTCCGTGGGAACGCCAACCTCTTCCCTCGCCGCGCGCGTCGCCGGTGGAACCGTCGTCAGTCGCTCAGGCCCCTCCCAGAGCACGGCCGCCTCGCCGTAGGGGTCCTGATCGCGACGGAGCAACAGGCCCACGGCATGTCGGCGCAGGACGGGCAGGACCCGCCCCTCCTGACCGCGGTCCACGCCGGTGTGGCGCGCCCGGATCCGCCGTTCACGCCACAGGGGCACCTGCCCGCCGAGCATCACGGCGAGCATCGCCCGGAACGCCCCGCAGTCCCGGTCGAACACGCCGCCGTGACCGCGCGTGCCGTAGACGGGCGTGCCGTCGGCGAAGTAGCCGGTGTCGAGTCGGACGGCGCCGCCGCCCAGGTCGGAGTGCGACCCGCGCTGTCGTAGGCCGAACCGGATCTGCAGTAGTTCCACGGGGTCGCCCGGTGCGGTGAGGGAGTACCTGCGCACCGGTCCGGGGGCGCGCCAGTCCGACGGCCCGGCGACGCCCACCCCGAGATCGGGCGACTCGGCGTAGATCACCCGGTCGGCGCGCAGGCCGAGCCGTTCGGCGGTGCCCACGATCCGCCCGCCGTACGAGTGCCCCACCACGGTCAGCGCCGCGCCGGGGCACTCGATCTCCATGACCCTGTCCACCTCGCGACAGAAGCGGACCAGGCGCGGCGCCATGGCGTCGGCGAACCGGGGATCGCCGGCATCGGCCATGATGTCTTGCGGGAACTCGCCGTCGAGGAACGTCACCACGGCCAGTCGCCCGCCGCCCGCCTCGACGAGGTCCACCGCGACGTCGGTGTTGACGTGGGACATGTCCAGGTTGGTGCCGGTGCCGGGCACGTACACCGCCACCGCCTCGGTCTCCGGGCCGAGCTCGCCCACCCCCTCGATCATCCGCCCACCGCGGCGCGGTGAGAACGCCGGGAAGGAACGACGACGACGACGAGCATCACGCCGCGCCATCGTCTCCAGACGCCCGATGCGCGGACTCCACGGCGTACCCGCCAGCTGTTCGCGGTGGAGCGCGGCGCGCACGGCCACCGCGTTGGCGCGGGCCCGCACCGGCCAGGGCACGCCGTACGTCCCGCCCACGGCCTTCGGCTCGGCCAGCGCGAGGAGTCGACGGTCGGCGACGGGCATGTGCTCGACCGTCGCATACACATCGGCCGGGTCGGCAGGATCGGGTTCGGCCGGGTCCGGGTCCCAGGCGGCGACGGTCGCGGCGGTGTCGAGCCCGCGGGATCCGCCCGGCCCGCCCGCGACGTCCGGCCCACCCGCGACGTCCGGCCCACCCGCCGCGACCCCGGCGAGCCTGGCCAGGTCGGCCAACGCGTTGTCCACCGCCCGGTCCAGCGTCGCCCTCAGGGCCGCGCGCCCGGGCTCGGGAAGCGGGTCCGGCCCGTCGAGGTCGTCCCAGGAGTCCTCGGCGAGCTCGACCAGCCGGTACACGCCCGCCAGGATCTCGGTCAGGCCGCGGGCCTCGCCGCCGACGGCGTCGGCCAGCGCGTCCAGGGCGGGGGAGCGGGTCGTGGAGGTGAGGAGCGCGTCGCGCGCGGTCGCCAGGGCATCCCGCGCCGAGACGAGGCCGGCGGCCAGGTCGAGTAACCGGATCACCCGGGCCGGCGGCGGGGTCTCCGGCAGTGCGCCGGTCACCGCGGCCGCCGGAACGGCTGGGTGTCGGCGACCGCCCGGGCCGCGTCGCCAGCCGACGCCTCGGACAGCGTGCCGTCCGCGAGGCCGTCGGTCAGCTCGAGCAGGCGCGCGATCCGATCGGCTGCGGGGCGCAGGAGGGCGCGGACCTCGTCGTCGTCGTCGATCCGGGCGAGACCCCCGCGCGCTGCGGAGTCCCCACCGGCGGCGTCTCCCACCCCGCCCGTTCCCGGGTCGCCAGCGGCCTGGAGGAGCGCGTCGAGTCGTCCGCGCGCCACCCCGAGGCGGCGTCGCAGGCGCGCGGCCTCGCCGCGGACGTCCTCGTTCGCGCCCCCGTCCACGGCTGCGGTCAGGACCGCATCGGGTCGTCGTCGTCCGGGGCCGGCTTCATGACCACCGCGTCGACCTTGTCATCGGGCCGCACCGCGTTCTGTAACGCGATCGTCCGCGCCAGGCGCGAGTACCGCAGTTCCTGCTCGCGGAAACGCACATAGGTGGACACCGTCACGAACGCGAAGCCCATGACCAGCGCGTACAGCACCAGGTCGGTGCCGCGCTGGACCCCGAGCGCGTTGGCGACCACGGTGAGGTCATCGGGCCGGATCACGGCGTAGACCATGAACACGACGAACAGCACGAAGCCGATCTTCACCCCGGCCTTCGCGCGCGCCTTGCGGCGGTTGGCCAGGAAGAACACGACCAGCGCGGCGCCGGCCAGCAGGAGCAGGACCTTGATCATCGGGGCAGCCTCCGTCCCACGAACCCGTCGGAGAGGATGTTGATGCCGTTGAGCAGCGACTGGCCCTTGGACATCGAGTACTCGGTGTACAGGATGTCGACCGGCTGCTCGGCCACCCGCCAGCCGCGACCGTCCATGAGCTCCACGAACTCGCTGGCGTGGCTCATCCCGTTCATCCGGAGGTTGAGGTCCTCCGCGACGCGACGGTTGAACACGCGCAGACCGTTGTGGGCGTCGGTCAGACCCAGCCGCCGGGTGCGCGGGCTCAGCAGCACCACGGTCCGCAACACGAGACGCTTGATCAGCGGCACCTGGTCGTCGTCGCGGCGGGGGCGCCCGAAGCGCGTGCCCACGACGATGTCCACCGGCTCGGAGCGCACCCGCTCCACCATGGCCAGCACGTCCTTGACCTGGTGCTGCCCGTCGGCGTCGAAGGTGACGAAGTACCGGGCCCCCGGCTGGGCGCGGGCATACTCCACGCCGGTCTGGATGGCCGCGCCCTGGCCCAGGTTCACCGGGTGGCGGACCAGGTACGCACCCGCGCGGTGGATCGCCGTCGCCGAGTTGTCCGCCGAACCGTCGTCCACCGCCACGATGTTGGGGAACGTCCCACGCGCCGAACGGAGCACCTCCTCGATCACGGTGCCCTCGTTGAAGCACGGGACGATCAGCCACACGTCGTGGTTTCGGACGTCCTCGTTCCGGCCCGCCGAGTCGCCGCCTGGGTGCTGCTCACTGTCACTGCTCATCGGAGGTCGATACTATGCGACCGGACGGACAATCCGGTGACGAGAAGGACGGCGGTTCCCCTGATGGCCATCGACGTGATGCTCCCCTACTACGGGGACGTCGACCACTTCAAGAAGGCCGTGGACAGTGTCCTGGCGCAGAGCTACCGCGATTTCCGGTTGGTCGTGGTGGACGACGGCTACCCGGATCCGGAACCGGCCCGCTACATGGGCGAGATCACCGCGCGCGACGAGCGGGTGACCTACGAGAAGAACGAGACCAACCTCGGCGCCAACGGCAACTACCGCAAGTGCCTCGGGATGGTCACCGCGCCGGTCGTCGTGGTGATGGGCGCCGACGACATCATGCTGCCCAACTACCTGCAGGTCGTGGCCGACGGGTTCGCCGCCGTGCCGGACGCCGCCGTGATGGAGGTGGGGGTCAGCGTCATCGACGAGCACGGCGCGCCCGTCCGGGGGCTGTCCGACTCGGTGAAGGCGTTCACCCAGCCCAAGGCGCAGGGCCGCACCGTGCTGCACGGCGAGAAGCTCATGACCTCGCTCATGCACGGCAACTGGACCTACTTCCCGTCGCTGGCGTGGAACTCCGAGTGGGTCAAGCGGATCGGGTTCCGTGAGGGTCTGGACGTGGTGCAGGACCTCGCGCTGCTGGTTGACGTCATCACCGGGGGCGGCCACATGATCTACGACCCCACGCTGGCGTTCCTCTACCGCCGGCACTCGGCGTCGGACTCGTCGGTCCGCGCCCTCGACGGTCGGCGGTTCGACGAGGAGGCCCGCTTCTTCGCCGGTGAGGCCGACGCGTTCGCCGCCCGCGGCTGGAAGAGCGCCGAGCGGGCCGCGCGCCTGCACGTCACCTCGCGGCTCAACGCGCTGTCGCTGATCCCGACCGCGGCCAGGGCCGGCAAGCTGACCGAGGGCGGCAAGAAGCTGCTCGGGCACACGTTCCGCAAGTTCTGACACACGGGTGATCCCCGAGACGTGGATCCCGCACCGTCGCGACGACGGCGAGGTGGTCGGCTGGATCGACATGACGGTCGCCGAGCCGGCGCTCGTGCCGATCGACAGGCTGGGCCGGCCGATGGGCCCGGTCGACGACTGGCACGAGGCGGAGGCCGCGCTCGAGCGGGTCGGCCTCCGCTTCCTCATGGACCGGTACGTCGTCCACGACGACGGGCGTGACACCGAGGTCCGCATCGCCCACGTCTACGACGACCGCATCGTGCTGACCACCGCGCTCACCGACGCGGTGGAGGACGTGGGCCGCGAGATCGTCGTGCCGTTCCCGGCGCAGGCATCGCTGCGGAGGGCATAGCGGGTCTCTGCTGCCGGGGCCCGGGTGGGCCCGTGCTCCCCGGCGCGCCCGCCGGGGCCTCAGCGTTGCACGATCACCATCCGCGACCCCACCTCTCGGACGTCGAAGCGGGCGGGATCGTCGAACTGCCGCGGCCGGAAGACGATCTCCTCGCGCGCGTTGTTCTGGACCCGGGGCATCTGGTTGACGATCGCGGGGAAAACCCAGCGGCGGGACCCCTCGCGGGTGAGGACCAGAACGTCGGGGCTGCGGAACTCACTCGAGTCCAGCGCGGCGGTCAGCTCTCCGGGGGTCTCGGTGTCCGCCCAGCTCCGGATCTCGTCGAGGCGCTCCTCGTACCGGCCGGCGGGCGTGGCGTACGCCTGGGCCGGCGCCTGGAACGAGAAGTACGGCCGGTAGGCGTAGAGGGTCGGATCCGAGGTCAGCAGGACGAGGTCCGAGGGTGCCCGGTCGCCGGTCATGTCGTCCACTGCGTCCAGCACGTCGCGGGGCACCGCGGGGAACCCGCGGGCTTCGGCGGCGAACTCCGCATCCTCCCCGGAGACGTGCTGCACCATCTGGACGGCAGCGAGGCCCGCGACCACCACCGCCGCGGCGGTGACGCGGCCACGGGACCGGTCGGGAGAGGTCCGCACGGCCCACCGGGCCAGCGTCAGCGCGCCGACCACGCCCGCCAGGGCGAGGACGAGGGTGATGATCGGGATCATCCGGAACGGCAGCAGCGTGCTGCCGGTGACCGCCCGCAGCCCCGAGAGCACGTACCACCCGAGGACGGTCACCGCCGTGAGGCCCAGGGCCTGTGCGAGGACGAGCCGTCGATCGGCCGGGGGGAGAGGGCCGTCGGCGTCGGTGTCGGCGACGTGGTCCGTGTCGTGCTCGGTGCCGATCCGCGTTCGCAACGTCGCCGCCGCGCGCTCGGAGGCCCGGCCGGCTCCATCGGGCCAGACGGTGACGACCAGCCACACCACGCCGATCAGGCACAGTAGCCCGACGGCGGACACCTCGAGCATCGGCAGCGGCCACCGCGAGGCGATCTCGGGCGCGAAGTCGTTGGCCACCGAGGGTTCGGTGTCCGCGCCGCCGAGGGCGGCCAGCAGGAATCGGTGCCAGAACAACAGTGCGATCACCGCGGAGATCGCCGCCATGGCGGCCAGGCGGCCGAGCAGGGCGAGGACCACCGCACGATCGGCGCGGTACCGCCAGGAATGGATGACGACGACGAGGCCCACCATCAGCGCCGCGACACCCGCGATGAGGGTGTAGCCCAGCGCAGCCCAGCCGAGGTAGAGGCCGATCGTCGCGACCAGCGGCCACGTGGGTCCGCGGCTCGTCCGGGATCCGGCTGCGGCGGCCACCCGTTCGCAGAGGAGGAACGTCGCCACGACGACCTGCGGGAGCAGGCAGATGAGGATCCACGAGTAGGGCTCGTAGGCGTTGGTGTGCCCGCCGATGACCGAGGTGACGAGACCGAACACGACGGCAAGCCGCGCGGGGACGAGCCATCGCCAGGCCACGAACGCGATCGCGCCGGCGATGGCCATGGTGACGATGGCGTACGGCTTGTAGAACTCCCAGCCGTCGATGCCCGTGATCCGGGACAGCTGCCCGCCCACCCAGAACCACTGTGGCGGGTAGAAGGGCGCGGCGTCGGCGTAGAAGGGGTCGGCGAGGGCGGGGGAGTCGGCGAAGCGGGTGACGTAGGCGACGCGGTTGAGCTGGTCGCCGCCGAGGCCGAACAGGTAGTGCGGCGTGCCGTTCAGCAGCAGTCCGAGGTGGGAGGAGGCCAGGAAAGCCGGCCCGGCGGTTCCGAGCAGCCACAGGGCCCGGCCGCCAGTGGCCCTGCGCAGCAACAGCCACCCGGCGAGGATGACGACCCCCGCGGCGAGGGTCGCGCCGAAGGTCTCGGGCAGCCAGCTGGGTTCGACGAACGGCAGCGCGTCGACTCCAGCGAACGTGAGGGCACCGACCACGGCCGCGACCAGGAGGGCGGCGAGGAGTTCGCCGCCCCGGCGGGCGAGCAGACGGACGTCGGTCATGCGTCGGTTTCCGGGCGGCGCGCGGTCACGGCCAGGCCGGTGACGTGGACCGCGACCCCGATGCCGGGGCCGGCGAGGAGCGCGATCGCGGCGCGCACGTCGAGTGGTCCGGGCACGGCGACGAGGAGGGCCGCCGCGGCGACGACCGCGACCCACCACCCGGCGTTGTAGAGGAGGTGGCGGTCGAAGGCCAGCGCCGCGTTGCCTGTCACCATCAGGGCGGCGGTGCCCACCGACGCGGCGGTCAGGGCGGCCAGCACCGCACCGGGCAGTTCGAAGTCGCCGCCGAACAACACGCGGATCAGCCACGGGCCGACCAGCCACGCGGCCCCTGCTCCCACGATTCCCACCGCCGTCACCAGGCCGAGGGGGGCGGCCAGCGACCGCGGTCCGCGGGCGCGGCGCTGGACGAAGTAGACGATGATCGCGCTCTGGAAACTGGTGAGCGGCACGAGCAACGGCGCGCGGGTCAGGGTGATGGCGAGGATCACCGCGCCGACGAGTGGGGCCGGATCGTCCGCGCGGACGGTGGCGGTGACGAACAGCGGGAACCCGGTCACCAAGGCCGAGGTGCCGGCGGAGGCGAGCATGGCTGCCCCGGTGTTGCGCCAGAAGCGCCGGCGGCCGGCGTCGACGGCGGAGGCCAGCGCGTCGCGGGTGGCGGGGGACAGGGCGATGAGCAGCGCCCACGTGACGGCGCCTGCGACCGTGGCCACGGCGAATCCGAGACCGGCGTCGCCGAGCCACCACGCGACGCCCGCCACGGCCAGGCGCAGCGCCGCGTCGACGGTGAGCAGGACCGCGTACAGGCCCCAGCGTTCGGTTCCCGACAGGGCGCCCGCGGTGGCGGCCTGGAGGGTGAAGCCGAGGATGCCGAACGCCATGATGGCGACGCCGACGCCGGAGAACGTGGGCAGGCCCAGCGCGGGCCAGGCCGGTGCGCTCACGGCCACCGCGGCCGCAAGGACCAGGCCCAGCGTGAGCCCGGTCGGCAGCAACCGGACGGCCGACCGCGGCGGCCGCGCGCCGACCGTGCCGGTCCCACCCCCGCGGGCCGAGCGGACGGCGCGGGTGACCTCCTGCATCAGCCCGTTGGCGACGCCGCCGAGGGCGAAGAACGCTCCCCAGTAGGTGGCGAACAACGGATAGTCTGCCGGGCCGAGTGCGCGGCCGGCGACGAGCATCACCAGGTACCCGGAGGCCGCGGCGAACAGGGTCGCCAGCGTCAGTGCCCGCATCCCGCCCGCGGCCGACCGGCCGGTGGTGGGTGTCGGCTCAGTGGCTGCCGGTGTCGTCATCGGGCATACCGAGGGTCGGCGGCAGGGGCTCGGAGAACAGCCAGGCGTTCCACAGCGGCCGCAGGTCGACGGGGGAGTGGTCGGCGGCCAGGTGGAGGAAGTCGTCGGTGGTGACGGTGCTACCGGAGTACGTCGCCACCCACGTGCGGAGGAGGTCGAAGAAGCGGTCGTCGCCGATCGTCAGGCGCAGGGCGTGCAGGGTCAGGGCGCCGCGCTTGTAGACGCGGTCGTCGAACATGTCCTCGGGGCCGGGGTCCGACAGGAGGAGGTCCTGCGGGGAGTTCTGCAGCTTGGAGTAGTAGCGCAGTGCGTGACTGCCGGCGTCGGCGCCGCCGGAGAACTCGGTCCACAGCCACTCGGCGTAGCAGGCGAACCCCTCGTGCAGCCAGATGTGCTTCCACTCGGCGATGGTGACGGCGTTGCCGAACCACTGGTGGGCCAGCTCGTGGGCGATGAGTCGCTCGTCCGAGTCCGGCCGGCCCGCGGCTTCACACGTGTTGCGTCCGAACGTCGACATGCCCATCGCCTCGAGCGGGATCTCGAGTTCGTCGTCGGTCACCACGACCTTGTAGCTGTCGAACGGGTACGGGCCGAAGAGATCGGAGAACACGGTGATCATCTCGAGTTGCCGGGCGAAGGCCTGCCGGAATCCCCGCTTGAGGTCGGCGGGGACGAAGGCGTGGAACGGCACCGGCCCGTCGGTGGCCTCGAGGTGGTCGTACTGCCCGAGGTTGACGGTCACCAGGTAGGGGGAGGTGGGGTGCGGGAGGTCGAAGTCCCAGGCGGTCGTGCTGCCACTGCGCTTCTTGCCGACCAGCGTGCCGGTGACGACGGCGCGGTACGGCGAGTCGGTGGTGAGCCTGATGCGGAACGGGGCCTTCGCCGAGGGGTGGTCGTCGCAGGGGAACCAGCTGGCGGCACCGTTGGGCTGGCCCGCGACCAGGACCCCGTCGGTCAGTTCCTCCCAGCCCACCTCGCCCCACGGCCCACGGATCGGCTTCGGGTTGCCGGAGTAGCGGATGGTCAGGGTGAACGCGGATCCCACGGCGAGCGGTTCGGCGGGGGTGATCGAGAGCTTGCCGCCGGGCCGGGTGAAGCGGGTGACGCGGCCCCCGTCGAGGAGCACCTTGGACACGGTCAGGTGTGGGGAGAGGTCGAGCCGGATCGTCTCCAGCGGCTCTGTGGCGGTCGCGGTGATCACCGCCTCGCCACGGAGGTTGTTGGGGCTCACCTTGTAGCTCAGGTCCAGCTCGTAGCGCGTGACGCGATATCCGTGGTTGCCCGCGCCGGGCAGGTAGGGGTCGACCGGATCGTCGCCCGACGGCGTGCGTGGGGACGCGATCCTGGCGACGAGGTCTGACTTCACTGCCTTCAATTCCATGACCTGCGCGAGTCTAGAGGACCCGCGTCCGGCGACGCCCTTCACGACGCGAGACGTGGCCGATCCCGAGAAAGTAGTTGCCAAACGGGAAAGTACTTGTCTACTCTCAATACCACTCCGCGGCGGAAACTCCCCCGGGGCACCGACGGAAGGCAGACCCATGGACCCGCAGAACTCCAGCACCGGCGAGGTCGATCGAGCGGAGGCCGCCCGCATGCTCGCCGAGGCCGAGGGGCGCCCACCGGTCAGCTCCCGGCACGACGCCCGCCTGTTCGCGGCGTTCGCCGCGGCCATCTCGCTTCTGATGGGGATCGGGACAGTCGCGCTCATGTTCTCCAACTGGGCGCTCGTGCCGTACGTACTGCTGCTCTCCGTGGCGATCTTCTGGCAGCGACGCGCGATCAAGGCGGGCCCCCGCGGATCGGGACGGACCTACACGTGGGGCGTCGCGGGATCGGGGGTGATGATCCTCGTCGTCGTCACCGGCCTCAACGTCATCCGCACCACGATCGGGCTCACCGCCTGGTGGTACCTCCTCGGCGTGCTGCTCGTCGCCCTGCCCGGCCTGGTGGCCGCCGCGATCATCGACCGGCGGGGATCCGAGCGGTGAGCGGAGAGAAGATGGGCGGCGAGACGACGGGCGGTCATATGACGGGCGACGAGACGACGACGAGCACCCCGGCTGCATCGGGGGGCTCCGCCCCGGGGGCGGGCGGCGGATCGGGAGGGCACGCCCGCCACCGGTTGGACGAGGTCATCCACGCGCCCGTCCGCTTCTCCATCGTCGCGGCCCTGGCCGGCGTCGACTACGCGGATTTCGCCACCATCCGCGACGCGGTCGAGGTCACCGACTCGACACTGTCCAAGCAGGCATCGGTGCTGGAGAAGGCCGGATACGTCAAGGTCAGCAAGGGGTACGTCGGCAAGCGACCGCGGACGTGGTTGTCGCTCACCCGCGACGGACGCAGGGCCTACGAGTCCCACCTGGCGGCGCTGCGGGCCATCGCCGGCGGCTGACCCGCCCACCGGTTCACCCTCGCCAGGGTGCGATCGGATTGCCCTGCCAGCGGGTGCCGGGCGGGATGCGGTCGCCGCGCATCACCAGCGAGGCCGGGCCGACGGTCGAGCCGTCACCGATCGACGACGCCGGCAGCGCGACGCAGTGGCACCCCAGCGTGGCGCCGGCCTCGATCGTCACCCGGTCGATCTGCATGATGCGGTCGTGGAACAGGTGGGTCTGGACCACGCACCCGCGGTTGATGGTGGCGCCGTCCCCGAGGGAGATCAGGTCCGCCTCGGGCAGCCAGTACGACTCGCACCACACGCCTCGGCCGATCCGTGAGCCCAGCAGGCGCAGCATCGCGTTCATCACCGGGGTGCCCGACGCGGGCCGGGCCATCCACGGCGCGGCGAGCAACTCGATGAACGAGTCGGCGACCTCGTTGCGCCACACGAACGACGACCACAGCGGCTGCTCGCCCGCGCGGATCCGGCCCACGAGGATCCACTTGGCCAGCGCGGCGACCACCAGGGCGACCAGACCCGCGTAGGCGAGCGTCAGCCCGGAGGTCAGTGCCGCCACGCCGAAGCCCCACTCCAGGTGGATCTCCTGCATCACCACCAGGACGCTCACCAGCAGCAGGAACGACATCCAGACGGGGACCAGTCGCAGGGTCTCCCACGCCGCCCGGGCGACCTTGAGGCGTCGCGGCGGCTGGTAGGTGCGGACGTCGTCGGTGTCGGCGACGGCGCGAGGGAGTTTCTGCGGCGGCGACCCCAGCCACGAGGTGCCCTTCTTGGCCTTCTGCGGGGCGGACGAGAGCACGGCGACCAGGCCGCGCGCGGGCACCTTCCGCCCGGCGGAGGCGATCCCGGAGTTGCCGAGGAAGGCGCGCTTGCCGACCTGGGCGTGCTCCAGACGCATCCATCCGGAGCCCAGTTCGTACGGTGCGACCATGGTGTCGTCGGCGAGGAACGCCCCGTCGCGGACGGTGGTGAGCGCGGGGATGAGCAGCACGGTCGAGGCCTCGACGTCCTTGCCGATCCTGGCTCCCAGCAGGCGCAACCATACCGGGGTGAGCATGGACGCGTAGAGCGGGTAGAGCCAGTTCCGGGCGGCGTCCATGAGGCGCTCGCTGCACCAGGCCTGCCAGGCGATCCGCGAGTGGACCGGGTGGAAGCCCGGGTCCAGGCCGATCGACAGCAGCCGGACCGCCCCGAGGGTGGCCACGGCGAAGAGTGCGAGCGCGAGGAGGGTGGCGGGGACCGACCACAGAGCGGCGAGCAGGGCCATCTCGCCCGGGCCGCCCGCGCCGCGGGCTCCCCAGGCCACCAGCGCGAGGCCCGCGAACAGGGCCGCCAGCGGCATCGCACCGAGCGCGACGGCGGAGAACTGGTAGACCAGGCTCCAGAACCGGTTGTGGGGCGCGGGCTCGGCCGGCCAACTCGACCCACGCTTGCCGCGCTTGAGCGCGGGGGAGCCGGCGTAGCGCTTACCGGCCTTGACCGTGCCGACCACTGCGGACCCGATCTCCACGTGGGCCCCGCGGCCCACCACCGCGCCGGGCAGCAGGGTGGACCGGGCGCCCACCACCGCGTTCTCGCCGATCTCCACGGAGCCCACGTGCACGAGGTCGCCGTCGATCCAGTACCCGGCCAGGTCCACCTCGGGTTCGATCGAGGCCCCGTCGCCCACCCGGAGCAGGCCGGTGACCGGCGGGAGGGTGTGCATGTCCACACCGTGGCCGATCTGCGCCCCCAGCAACCGCGCGAAGGGGGTGAGCCACCCGGCGCCCTCGAGATTGGCGGCCCCGGAGACCTCGACCAACCGCTCGGCGGCCCAGATCCGCAGGTGCACCGACCCCGCCCGCGGGTACGTCCCCGGGGCCACGCCGGCGGTGAGCACCCGGCACAGGACGGCGGTGACCAGCATGCGGCCGGCGGGCAGCAGGAGCAGAACCACCATGATCCCGAGCACCCACCACGACACCGGCCGCGCCCAGGGCAGCCCGAGGCCGACGGCGACGTTGTTGGCGATACCCACCCAGGTGAGCCACTGCAGGCCGGTCATGGTGAGCAGCGGGATCGTGGCGAGCACCTGCAGGAGCTGCGCGCCGCGGCCGACGGGTCGGACGTACCGCGGTTCGACCTCGGCTTCCGGTTCGAGTTCGTCGAGGTACCCGGCGAAGTCGCCCAGGCGCGAGCGGTCGTAGATGTCGCCGACGGTCACCGCGGGGAAGCGTTCCCGGACGCGGGCCACCACGTGCGCGGCGGCGAGCGAACCGCCCCCGAGGGCGAAGAAGTCCTCGTCGACCCCGGAGACGTCGGCCCCGAGGGCGGCCGACCACAGTTCGGCGACCCACGCCTCGATGCCGTCGAGTTCCGACTCGGCGGCCGACGTCTGGGCCAGCGGCCACGGCAGGGCGGCGCGGTCGACCTTGCCGGAGGTGCGGGTCGGCAGCTCGTCGACCAGGGCCAGGCGCGGGACCACGCCGGCGGGCAGGTGCTCGCGCAGGAGGCCGGCCGCGCCGGGCAGGTCGAACTGGTCGGGCTGCTCGGCCACGAGGTACGCCACGAGCACGGGCTGGCCCGCGTCGGTCTTCTTCACGGCGGCGGCGCCGGCGCTCACCCCGGGCAGGGCGGACACGGCGGTGTCGACCTCGCCCAGCTCGAGCCGACGGCCGCCGATCTTGACCTGGTCGTCGACCCGGCCGTTGAAGTAGAGGCCGTCGGCCTCGAGCCGGACCACGTCGCCGGAGCGGTAGGCCCGGTCCCATCCGAGTGTCTCCATCGGCGCGTACTTCTCGGCGTCCTTCTCGGGGTCCAGGTATCGCGCCAGGCCGACGCCGCCGATCACGAGTTCCCCGGATTCCCCGTAGCCCACCGGATGGCCCGCGGCATCGACCACCGCGAGGTCCCATCCGTCCAACGGCAGCCCGATCGACACCTCACCGCGGCCGTCGAGCGGGGCGGCGCAGGCGACGACGGTCGCCTCGGTGGGGCCGTAGGTGTTCCACACCTCGCGCCCCTCGCCGACCAGGCGTTCGGCCAGCTCGGGCGGGCACGCCTCGCCGCCGAGGATCACCATCCGGATGTCGCGGAGCATCGAATCGGGCCACATCGAGGCCAGGGTCGGCACCGTGGAGATGACGGTGATCCGGCGGTCCCGCAGCCACGGGCCCAGGTCGAGGCCGGACTTGACCACCGACCGCGGCGCGGGCACCAGGCATGCCCCGTGGGCCCAGGCCAGCCACATCTCCTCGCAGGAGGCGTCGAACGCCACGGACAATCCCGCCAACACGCGGTCGCCGGGGCCCAGCGGCGCGCCCTGCAGAAAGAGCCGGGACTCGGCGTCGACGAACGCCGCGGCGCTGCGATGCGTCACGGCCACACCCTTGGGCAGGCCGGTGGTGCCGGAGGTGAAGATGATCCAGCAGTCGTCGTCGACCGTCGGGCCGCGGTGCCGCGTGGGGTCGGCGGATCGGTCGGGGTCGGTGACGAGCATCCCGTCGGCGGCGTAGACGGCCGCGACCTGCGCCTGACCGAACACCAACTCGGCGCGCTCGGCGGGGTCGTCCACGTCGACGGGAACGTACGCCGCGCCGGCGGCGAGGGTGCTGAGGATGGCCAGGTAGAGGTCCGCGGAGCCCGTGGGCATGTGGATGCCGACCCGGTCGCCGGCGACGACGCCCTGGTCGTGCATCCACCGGGCGGAGGTGTGGATCGTCCGCGCCACCTCGTCGTAGCTCAGGACGCGGGTGCCGTCGTCGATGCACGGCGCGTCCGGGTGGCGGGTCGCCGCGGCGTCGAACACGTCGAGGAGTGTCCGGGGTTCCGCGGCGTGTGAGCTGCGAAGATACTGCTCGGGAATGGTGGCCACCCTCGGATCGTATCCCGCGTAGGTGAACTGCCCGCCGCGGTCACCCGGGGCTGGTTAAGTGAGGCGGATGACAGAGAACCTCAGCAACAAGACCATCGTGATCGTGGGAGCGGGTCCGGGATTCGGCCGCACGCTCGCCCTGCAGGCCGCCGCACAGGGGGCGACGGTGGTCGTCGCCGCCCGCACGGAGTCGCGGGTCGTCGAGATCGCCGAGGAGGTCCGTGCGGCTGGCGGAAGCGCGATCGCCGCGGCCGTGGACGCCACCGACCCGGAGTCGGTGCGAGCGTTGCGGGAGACGGTGGAGGGTCACACCGATGCGGTGCACGGTCTGGTCTACAGCGCGTTCGCGGTGCCCAGCATGAAGCCGCTCGCGCAGACAGACCACGACCAGATCTCCCGCGGGATCGACCTGTCGGTGCTCGGCGCCCTGCGCACCACGCAGGAGTTCACCCCGCTGCTCGAGGCCGGCGCCGCTCCTGCCACCGGCACCGCTCCCGCCACCGGCACCGCAGCCGGCTCCGCTGCCGCCGCCGACTCCGCCACAGGCGCGGCCCCCGCCAGCGCGTCCGTCGTCATGATGGCCTCAGCGGTGATCCACCACTCCCGCGAGCGCTACGCGGGCTACAAGATCGCCAAGACCGCCCTCGTCGCGCTGGGCCATTCCCTGGCCACCGAGCTCGGCCCGCGGGGCATCCGCGTCAACACCGTGGCGCCCGGGTACATCTACGGCGAGACGCTCAAGGCGTACTTCGAGCACCTGGCCACCAAGTACGGCGGCACGGTCGACGACGTCTACGCCCACACCGCCGAGAAGATGGATCTGCGGCGCCTGCCCTCCGAGCGCGAGATCGTCGACCCGGTGCTGTTCCTGCTCTCCGACGCCGCCTCGGCGGTCACGGGCCAGACCCTGACCGTGGACTGCGGCGAGTTCCACACCTGAACCGGGCGGACCGCACCCCGACGCCGGATCAGGGTCTCAGAATCGGGTCTTTCCCCGATGTGGAGCGGGTGCTCGGGGAGGAGAGTGGAGGTCACCGGGGAGAGGTCCCCGATCCCCCTTTCCCGACGACGACGAGGTGTGACGTCATGACCTATTCCCCAGATTCCGGGCCCAAGCGACTGATGCGGTCGGAGGACCGCTGGATCGGCGGCGTGTGCGGTGGGCTCGCCGACTACTTCGGGCTGGACCCGGCGTTGGTCCGCCTCCTGTTCGTTGCCTCGATCCTGCTGCCGGGTCCGCAGCTGCTCATCTACGTGATCCTGTGGTTCGTCATGCCCGATTCCCGTGCCTCGCGAGTCCGCGCCTGAGGGGCCCGTGGCAGGCTGGGGCCATGAGCACTCCAGACACCTCAGCCGCTCCCGGCGAGTACGCCTCCGTCCGTATCGAGAAGGGTGCCCGTCACCCGCACGTCGCCCAGGTGACGCTGATCGGCCCGGGGCGCAACAACGCGATGGGCCCGGACTTCTGGGCCGAGATGCCCCGCGTGATGGCCGAGCTCGACGCCGACCCCGGGGTCCGCGCCGTCGTGCTCGCCGGCGAGGGCCGCAACTTCACGTACGGCCTGGACCTGATGGCGATGATGCCGCAGTTCATGGAGTTCCTGCCCGAGGACACGACCCCGGACGCCTCGCGTAACGAGCGCATCCTGGACTTCGTGGAGAACATGCGCCGCGCCGTCGACGCCGTCGCGTCGGCCAGGACGCCCACCGTCGCCGCGATCCAGGGCCGCTGCATCGGCGGCGGCATGGACCTCATCTCGGCCTGCGACGTCCGCCACGGTTCGGCGGACTCGAGCTACTCGGTCCGCGAGGTCAAGGTGGGCATCGTCGCCGACATGGGCTCGCTCGGGCGCCTGCCGTACATCATCGGCTCCGGGCTGACCCGCGAGCTGGCGCTGACCGGGCGCGACATCGACGCGGAGACCGCGCTGCGCTACGGCCTGGTCACGCACGTCGCCGACGACGCCGCCGGGGTGCTGGACTCGGCCCACGCCACGGCCGCCGAGATCGCGGACAACCCGCCACTGGTGGTCCGCGGTACCCGCGAGGTCCTCAACCGGGCGATCGAGGGGCCGATCTACGAGTCCAACCGTTACGTCGCGACGTGGAACGCCGGCTTCCTGGCCTCGGCGGACATGATGGAGGCCATCGGCTCGACGCTGGAGAAGCGCGAGGCGCGGTACACCGGCCGCTGACCGCGCCCCACAGAGGAGCGCCCCACAAAGGAGCGCCCCACAGAGGAGCCAGCCCCGCCGAGAAGAGTGTTTCGCACATCGCTACTCGGGCGACACGAGCGAAATGCTCTTCTCGGCGTCCCGGCACGGCACGGCACGGCACGGCACGGCACGGCACGGCACGGCCCGGCACGGCCCGGCACGCGTCCGGTGCCGGGCCAGACGGCGTCAGCCGCGGAAGGGCTCGGCCTTCTCCTCGGGGTGCTCGGTGAAGTTCTCGAGGCCCTCGGCGATGAGCTTCTCGCCATGGGCCTTGTCCCGCCACTCGCCCGGGGTGACGTGCTTGCCCGGCTCGAGGTCCTTGTAGTGCAGGAAGAAGTGCTCGATCGCCTTGAGCTCGAAGTCCGGGACATCGTCGACGTCCTGGATGTGCTCCCAGCGCGGATCCAGGGCGGGGACGCACAGCAGCTTGTCGTCGCCACCGGCCTCGTCGGACATGGTGTAGACGCCCACGACGCGCGACTTGACGATCACGCCGGGGAAGACGGACTCGTCGAGCAGGACCAGGGCGTCACAGGGGTCACCGTCGTCGGCGAGGGTCTTGTCGATGTAGCCGTAGTCGGCCGGGTAGCCCATCGAGGTGAAGAGGAAACGGTCGAGATAGATCTTGCCGGTCTCGTGGTGGATCTCGTACTTGTTACGCGAACCCTTGGGGATCTCGATGGTCACTTCGACGGTCACGGGCTACCTCACAAATCGTCATTCTCCGGACCCGGGTCGGCTCTCCCGGACAATCCGGGCCGATTCTAGTAGGCGGCCCCGGCGCCGGGGGTGGCCGCCGTCACGCGGGCCGCTAGCGTGGGTCCGACGCACGGCAGGCGAGGGTAGCGTCGGCAGCCGCCGGTGGCGACCGGTGGCGGTGACAGTGGAGGCGACAGCGTCCGGGAGGGTTGGCACGAGTGACCGAGCGCGGAGTGTGGCGCGGGCGTGGGCTCGTGTGGCGGGCGGGGGTCGTGTTCGTCGTCGTCGTACTCCTGGTCGCCGGGCTCGTCGCGGCGGCGCTGTTCACCGACGTGGAGGACGACGTCCGCGCGGTCGTCGGCGCCCCCGCGCAGACCACGGCGGAGCTGAACCCCGGACTGCACGCGGCGGACGACTCGGCGCCCCTGCCGGACCCCGCCGCCCTCGAGGAGATCCTCGGCCCCCTCGCGGCGTCCCCGGCGGTCGGCGACCTCACCGCCAGCGTGGTCGACGACGCGACCGGACAGGTCCTGTGGGAGCGCCGCCCTCGCGACGCCAAGGTCCCCGCGTCCACGACCAAGCTGCTCACCGCGGTCGCCGCGCTGAGCAGACTGCCCGGCGACACCCGCGTCGACACGGTCCTCGCCCGCGGCGCCGAACCGGACACGCTCGTCGTGGTCCCCGGCGGCGACCCCACCATGTCCGGCGGCGCCGAGCCCGGTCCGCTCTTCCCCGGCGCGGCCACGCTCACACAGGCCGCCGACGTCGTCCGCGACGCCGGGCTCGCCCCGGCGCGCATCGTCGTGGACCCGGGCCCGTACACCGGGCCGCGGCTGGGCCCCGGCTGGCCCCCGTCGGAGATCCCGGCCGGCAACATCGCGCCCATCGAGGCGTGGATGCTCGACTCCGGCCGCCTCGATCCGGCCGACGAGTACTCGCCCCGCACGACCGAACCCGCCCTCGCGGCCGGGAGGGCCCTGGCCCGCGAACTGGGCGTGGACCCGGAGCGCGTGCGGGTCGCCTCCGACCCGGTGGAGACGACCGATGAGCTGGGCAGGGTGTCGTCGGCGGAGCTCACCGATCGCCTCCGCTCGATGCTCGTGCACTCCGACAACGTGCTGGCCGAGGCGATCTGCCGCGAGGTGGCGCTGGACCGCGACCCGGACGATCCGGTCGACTTCGCCGCCGGGACCGCCGCCGTGCTCGACACGCTCACCGACCGTGGCCTCGACATGTCCGGGGTGCGCCTGGACGACTGCTCCGGCATGAGCAACGGCAACCGCATCTCGGCGGCCGTGCTCACCGACGTCCTGCGCACCGCCTCCGCACCCGACGCGACCCGCGAGATGCGCGACCTGCTCGACACCCTGCCCGTGGCCGCCGGGTCGGGGACGCTGGTCGACCGGTTCACCGGCCCCGCCGCCGCCGGCGCCGGCTGGGTGCGCGCCAAGACCGGCACCCTCGCCGGGACGAGCACCCTGGCGGGCTCGGTGACCAGCACCGACGGCCGCACCATGAGCTTCGCCCTGCTGTCCTCCGGCACCGACCCCGCCGTCGCGCGCCCGGTCCTCGACCGGATCGCCGCCGAGATCAGCGCCTGTGGCTGCCGCTGACCCCGCTCGCCGGCACCCCGCCCGGACCGGTGGGGACCGGCCCGGCCCGGCCTGGACCGGCCCGGCCTGGACCGTGCGCGCGGCGCTGCGGGCGTTCCGCCGCGCCCACCCCGAGCTCGGTGACGAGGTGTGCGTCGGACTGTCCGGGGGAGCGGACTCGCTGGCGCTGACCGCCGCGGCCGCCGTCGAGTTCGTCGCCGTGACCGCCCTCGTGGTGGACCACGGTCTGCAGGAGGGGTCGGATCAGGTGGCCCGGGACGCGGCCGCCGCGGCCCGCGGGCTCGGCGCAGAGGCGGAGGTCCTCGTCGTCGTCGTGGATCAGAGGGGTTCCGGCCCCGAGGCCGCCGCCCGCGCGGCGCGCTACACCGCGCTCGACACCGCGCGCCGCGGACGGCCCGTGCTGCTCGCCCACACCCTCGACGACCAGGCCGAGACCGTCCTGCTGGGGCTGGGCCGCGGCTCCGGCGCCCGCTCGCTGCGCGGGATGGCGCCGTGGGACGCACCGTGGGGGCGCCCGCTGCTGGGGGTCCGCGCCGCCGACACCCGCGCCGCGTGCCGCGACCTCGGCCTGGGGTTCTGGGAGGACCCGCACAACACCGACCCGGCGTTCACCCGGGTGCGCCTGCGGCACGAGGTCCTGCCGCTGCTCGAGGACGTGCTGGGTGGCGGTGTCGCGGAGGGGTTGGCGCGCACCGCGTCACTGCTGGGGGTCGACGACGACGAGCTGGAGCGTCTCGCGGCGGCCGTGCCCGTCGGCGACGACGGCGCCCTGGAGGTGAGCCGGCTGGAACCCCTGTCGACGGCCGTGCTGACCCGGGTCCTGCGCCGCTGGCTGCTGGCGCGGGGAGTCACCTCACCCGCGTACGCGCACCTGACGGCGGTGGCCGCGCTCGTCACCGACTGGCGCGGGCAGGGCGGGGTGGCGGTCGGTGGCACCGGGCCCGCGGGCGCGGGTGGGGCGGGGCCCTCGGCCAGGTTGGTCGCCCGGCGCCGACGTGGAAAGGTGGTCCTGGAGAACGACCGGGCGAGCGGAGCGGGGACGTAGATGACCACGGACAAGTACGCGGACGAGATCGAATCGGTCCTGCTCGACGAGGAGTCGATCCGCGAGCGGATCGCCGAGATGGCCGCCACCGTCGGCGAGCGCTACGCGGACGTCGAGAAGGAGGTCGTGCTGGTCGCCGTCCTCAAGGGCGCCGCGATCTTCGTCTCCGACTTCGCCCGGGCCCTGCCCATCCCGTCCGAGATGGAGTTCATGGCCGTCAGCTCGTACGGCTCCTCCACCAGTTCCTCCGGTGTGGTGCGGATCCTCAAGGACCTCGACCGCGACATCGCCGACCGTGACGTGATCATCGTCGAGGACATCATCGACTCCGGGCTGACCCTGTCCTGGCTCATGCGCAACCTGCGCACCCGCAACCCGCGGTCGCTGGAGATCGTCACCCTGCTGCGCAAGCCCGACGCGGTGAAGGCGGACCTGGACATCCTCGAGATCGGGTTCGACATCCCCAACGAGTTCGTCGTGGGCTACGGCCTCGACTTCGCCGAGCGCTACCGCGATCTGCCGTACATCGGCAGGCTGCACCCGCGCATGTACTCCTGACGCGACGACTGCTGGACACGTATCTGTCTGATTCGTGATCCAGATCACGTTCAGCGGTTAGTCTGGCAGCATGTTTCCAGGAACCTTCGCCGCCACCACTCCCGACAAGCCCGCGGCCATCCGCCCGGCGACGGGGGAGCAGATCACGTACGCCCAGCTCGAGGCGCGTTCCGCGCAGCTCGCGCATCTCCTGACCGACGACTGGGGGCTGCGTCCCGGCGACACGATCGCCGTGGTCTCGGACAACACCCTGGAGATGCTGGAGATCTACTGGGGGGCGCTGCGCTGCGGCCTGTACATCGCGGCCATCAACCACCACCTCACTGCGGACGAGTCGTCGTACATCATCGGCGACTGCGGGGCCCGGGCGCTGTTCGTCTCCGCCCCGGTCGCCGACCACGTCGACGTCTCCCCGGAGGCGCATCCGGGCGTGGAGCACCGCGTGGTGTTCGGCGGCGCGCTGGAGGGGTTCGAGGACTACCGGACGCTGCTCGAGGGCAGGTCGACCGAGCCGCCCGCCGACCAGCCCCGCGGCCACGACTTCCTCTACTCCTCCGGCACGACCGGCCGGCCGAAGGGCGTGCGCGTCGACCCGCCCGAAGGGCAGATCGACGAGGTGCCGGACAGCTACACGCCGGTGTTCAGCTTCCTGTACGCCTTCGACGCCGACAGCGTCTACCTGTGCCCGGCACCGCTGTACCACGCGGCCCCGCTGCGGTTCTGCGGCGTGGTCAACTCCGTCGGCGGGACCGTGATCCTCATGGACCGCTTCGACGCGGAGGAGGCGCTGCGGCTCATCCAGGAGTACCGGGTGACGCACTCGCAGTGGGTGCCGACGATGTTCGTGCGCATGCTCAAGCTGCCGGAGGAGACGCGGGCGCGCTACGACGTGTCCAGCATGACCCACGCGATCCACGCCGCCGCGCCGTGCCCGCCCGAGGTCAAACGACGGATGATCGAGTGGTGGGGCCCGGTGGTCCACGAGTACTACTCGGCCACCGAGGGCATGGGCATCACGTTCATCAACTCGCAGGAGGCGCTCGAACGCCCCGGTTCGGTGGGTCGCGACGGGCTCAAGGGCATCGCGCACATCTGCGACGAGGAGGGCAACGAGGTGCCCACCGGCGAGATCGGCACCATCTACTGGCAGCAGGACGAGGGCACCTTCTCGTACCACGGTGACCCGGAGAAGACGGCGTCCGTCTTCCACCCCGAGCACCCCAACTGGTCCACCTTCGGCGACGTGGGCTACCTCGACGAGGACCGCTTCCTCTACCTCACCGACCGCAAGGCGTTCACCATCATCTCGGGCGGGGTGAACATCTACCCGCAGGAGATCGAGAACGCCCTGGTCCTGCACCCGGCGGTCGAGGACGTCGCCGTGATCGGGATCCCGGACGAGGAGATGGGCGAGAGGGTGCACGCCGTGGTGGTACCGGCCGCCGACCGTGCGGGCGACCCCGGCCTCGCCGACGAGATCCTCGGCGCCCTGCGCGGGAGGATCTCCGACTTCAAGATCCCGCGGGGCCTGGACTTCGTGGACGAACTGCCCCGCACCCCCACCGGCAAGCTGGTCAAGCGCCGGATCGTGCAGCAGTACACGAGCGCCTAGCGAGGGGTATGGACCGCACCTCCGAATTCGAGAGTGAACGCCCCCGGCTCGTCCGGATCGCCGCGCGCGTGCTCGGCGACCCGGCGGAGGCCGAGGACGTGGTGCAGCAGGCGTGGCTCCGGCTGGCGCGGGCCGACACGCGGGCGGTCGACTCACTCCCGGCCTGGCTCACCACCGTGGTGACCCGCCTCTGCCTGGACCGGCTCAAGGCCGTCGTCCCGCCCCCGACGGAGCCCGTCGACAGGCCGGCGCCGGAGCCGGGCCCGTCCGAGGAGGTGCTCCTCGCGGATTCCATGGGCGCGGCGCTGCACGTCGTGCTCGACCGACTCGCCCCGGCCGAGCGGGTGGTGTTCGTGCTGCACGACTCGTTCTCGGTCGACTTCGCCACGATCGCCGACGTGCTGGACTGCTCACCGGCCGCGGCCCGCAAACAGGCGTCGAGGGCGCGTGCGAAGCTCGCGGGAGCGGGTCCCGGCGCCCGGAAGGCGGACTGGGTCGTCGTCGACGCCTTCCTCGACGCCGCGCGCAACGGCGAGTTCACCCGGCTGCTCGGTCTCCTCGCGCCGGACGTGGTGGTGGTCGGTGATCCGATCGCCGTCAGTCTCGGTACCCCGGTCGGCATCGAGGGCCGCGACGCGGTGGCGGAGTTCTTCGACGGGGCCGCCGCCGCGGCGTTGCCGGTGTTCGTCCACGGGCGGCCGGGCGCGGCGTGGTTCGATCGCGGCGTGGCCCGGGTGGCGTTCGACTTCCGGATCGCCGGCGGCGTGGTCAGCCGCATCGACTTCCGTGCGGACCCGGACGTGCTCGCCGCGATCCGCCGCCGCAGCGACGGCGAGCCGAGATGAGCGGGGCGGTCACACTTCCGGCCGCCTGCTCGTCATCAAGGTGAGGCGACGCGCTCCGGTGTCGCCCGGACAGGGAGGATCGACCCCATGAAGACCATGACCTGCAAGGACCTGGGTGGCCCCTGCGATCTGCCGCACCGCGGTGACACCGCGGACGACGTGATCAACGCCCAGGACGCCCACCTCAAGGAGCGCGTCGGGGCCGGCGACGACGCCCACGTGCCGGCGCGCGAGGACATGAAGAGCCGGTGGCGGCGGCCGCGGCAGTCACTCGGGTGGTACCGGGACGTCAAGAAGAGGTTCGCCGACCTGCCGGAGGACTGACGCCACGCGGCCCGCCGACCCGCCCCTGCCGGCCGGTGTCAGCGACCGCCGCTCTCGATCACCGCCGCCAGCGCGAGCAGCGTCGCCTCCGAACCGGGCCGCCCGACGAGCTGGACCGAGGTGGGCAGGACCCGGCCGAGGGGGGTGTGGGTGGTGCCGCACGGGACGGACACGGCGGGCCAACCGAGCACGTTGGCCAGCGGGGTGAACGGGGAGAACCTCATCGACGCCCACAATGATCGGCCCCAGGAGCGTCGGTGCCAGTCGGTCGCCTCGGGTGGCACGTCCGCCAGCGACGGGGTGAGCCACACGTCGATCCCCGCCGAGTCCATCGCCCGTTCGACCTCCGCGCGGAGCGTCTCCACGCCACGGTTCCAGCGGGTGTCCCCGTCTCCCGCGCCGCCGCGACGGAAGACCGTCCGGCCGAGCAGTGCGTGGTGCCGGGTGCGTCGCTCCATCGCGGACAGGGGCAGGTTCTCGTCCTCCGCCGCCCGTGCGACGCCGGTGGTCCAGCGCGCAAGATAGAGCACGGGGTCGGTGGGGGAGGGCAGGGTGGTGTCGACGACGACGAGGTCGGCCCCCCGCAGCACCTCCGCGGCCTCCCGGGCCGCGCGCGTCCAGGGCGCGTGGATGCGCACCAGATCGCGGCCCAGCCGGATCGGGCTGGCCACGGACATGCCGATACGCGTCCCGCCGGGGACGGGTCCGACGTCCGCGAGTTCCGGACGACCGGCCATCACCGACAGGGCCAGCGCGACGTCGCCGACGGTCCTGGCCAGCGGACCGGATTCGGCCAGGCCGCCCCAGTTGTCGCCGGCCAGGCGGGTGGGGACGACACCGGGCCCCGGCTTGATGGTGACGATCCCGCACGCCGCGGCGGGGATGCGCAGGGACCCCATCCCGTCGTCGCCCACCGCGAGCGGGACCATGCCCGAGGCCACCGCCGCCGCGGACCCCCCGGAGGACCCGCCGGCGGACAGGGCGAGGTCGCGCGGGTTGCGGGTGATCCCGTGGGCGTCGGAGTCGGTCATCCCCCAGGCGCACAGCTGGGGCGCCGCGGTGATGCCCACCGGCACCGCGCCCGCGGCCAGCAGGGGGGCGACGACCGGGTTGTCCAGGGTGACGGTGCTCTTGACGGCCAGCGATACCCCGGCCAGGGGCAGTGCCGCACGGTCGGCCGGGCTCGCGGCGTCGACGGCGGCCCCGGCCGCGCGGCCGTCCGCCCGCAGCAGGGAGGTGAAGGCGTGCAGCGAGGGGTCGAGGTCGCCCACCCGGTCGAAAGCCGCGTCGAGGGTGGCCAGCGCGCCGACGGCACCGGTGCGTACGGCCTCGGCGGTCTCGGCGGCGGAGAGGGGGTCGGTGGTCACGGCCATGATCGTACGACCCCGGCGGTGTCCGCCCATGGCGATCATCACGGTGGGAGGCCCCGCTCGGCGGGTAGCCTGGGGCGATACCGACGAAGTCGGATGCACGACCGGGCCCGTCGACCGGCTGGGCCGTCCTTCCACACGAGGACCGAATGGAACGCAAGAGCAATACCGTCTTCCGCAACGTCGCGATCGCGGGCGTGATCATCCTGGCGATCGTCGGCTTCTCGTTCTTCACAGGAGATGACCGTGACTACGCCGAGGTCGACACGTCGGTGGCGTTGGCGCAGGTCGACGCGGGGAACGTGAAAGAGGCGCTGATCGAGGACCGGGAGCAGCAGCTCCGGCTCACGCTCGAGACCCCGATCGCCCCGGAGGACGGAGCGGACGAGACCGACAAGCTCCTCGCCAAGTACCCGGAGCGGGCGGCGGACCAGGTCTTCGACCGGGTGGCCGCGGCGGAGCCGGAGAAGTACGACACCGCGGTCAACCAGCAGGGTTTCCTGTCGCAGATGCTCTCGTTCCTGCTGCCGATGCTCATCCTGTTCGGGTTGCTGTTCTACTTCATGTCCCGCATGCAGGGCGGCAAGGGCGGACTGTTCGGCGTGGGCAAGTCGCGCGCCGTGGAGTTCACCAAGGACATGCCCCAGACCACGTTCACCGACGTCGCGGGCGAGGACGAGGCGGTCGAGGAACTCAACGAGATCAAGGACTTCCTCCAGAACCCGGCGCGCTACGAGCGTCTCGGCGCCAAGATCCCGCGCGGTGTGCTGCTCTACGGCCCGCCCGGAACGGGCAAGACCCTGCTGGCCCGCGCGGTCGCGGGTGAGGCCGGGGTGCCGTTCTACTCGATCTCGGGTTCGGATTTCGTCGAGATGTTCGTCGGTGTCGGCGCCTCGCGGGTGCGCGACCTGTTCGAGAAGGCCAAGCAGAACGCGCCCTGCATCGTGTTCGTCGACGAGATCGACGCGGTGGGTCGGCACCGTGGCTCGGGCACCGGCGGCGGCCACGACGAGCGTGAGCAGACGCTCAACCAGCTGCTGGTCGAGATGGACGGGTTCAGCGAGCGCGAGACCGTCATCATGATCGCCGCGACCAACCGTCCGGACGTCCTCGACCCGGCGTTGCTACGGCCGGGGCGTTTCGACCGCCAGGTCCCGGTGACCAATCCCGACCTCAAGGGTCGCGAGGCGATCCTCGCCGTCCACTCCGCGGGCAAGCCGCTGGCCGAGAACGTCAACATGACCTCGCTTGCCAGGCGCACGATCGGGATGTCGGGCGCGGACCTGGCCAACGTGCTCAACGAGGGCGCCCTGCTCGCGGCCCGGCTGGGTCGCGACGAGATCGACATCGACATCCTCGAGGAGGCCACCGACCGGGTGGTGGGCGGACCCCGCCGCAAGCACCGTGTGATCAGCGAGCACGAGAAGAAGGTCACCGCGTACCACGAGTCCGGCCACGCGCTGGCGGCGTGGGCGATGGAGGACCTCGAGCCCGTCCACAAGGTCACCATCCTCGCGCGTGGGCGCACCGGTGGTCACGCACTGGTGGTCCCCGAGGACGACAAGTCCTTGATGACCCGGGCGGACATGATCGCCCGCGTCGTCATGGCGATGGGTGGCCGCGCTGCCGAGGAGTACGTCTTCGGCGAGCCCACCTCGGGCGCCAGCTCGGATATCGAGCAGGCCACCCGGATCGCGCGGACGATGGTCGCCGAGTACGGCATGAGCGCGAAGCTCGGTGCGGTGAAGTACGGCGGCGAGGGCGGGGACCCGTTCCTCGGCCGCGGCGGTTCCGCGGCGGGGGAGTACTCGCCCGAGGTCGCCAAGATCATCGACGACGAGGTGCGCCGCATCATCGACTCCGCCCACACCGAGGCCTGGCAGGTCCTCGAGTCCAACCGCGACATCCTCGACGCGGTCGCGGGCGAGCTCCTCGAGAAGGAGACCCTGCGGCAGGACGACCTCGAGAGGCTGTTCGCCGACGTGGTCAAGCGGCCGCGGATCACCGAGTTCGACGACTTCGGTGGACGCATCCCGTCGGCCCGTCCGCCCATCAAGACCCCGGGGGAACTGGCCAGGGAGCGTGGCGAGCCGTGGCCCCCGCCGGTGACCGATCCGTTCGCCATGCCGGTCCTCCCGGCCGGCCGCGACGCCGAGGACGACCGTGATCCGGGCGAGGCGGACGGCCCCGGCGACCACGGGGGTGACCGCAACGGCGTGGGCGCCCCTGTGGGGATGCCCGGTGGCGGTTCGGGCCGCGGCGCGACCGCCGGCGGCGGGCAACGTCCGACCGGTATCCCGGCCTACGGCACGCCGCCGCCCCCGGGCTGGTCGGCGCCGGGCTGGCCCCCGCGTCAGCCCGCGCACCACGGTGACCGGGGGCCGAGCGGGGCCGAGACCACCCGCCTGCCGGCCGTGCCCGAGGGCCTGCAGAGGAACGACGGCTCCGGGAGCACCAACGGAACCGGGGGCACGGACGGATCCGGGAGCGCTGACGGTCCGGAACGGGCCGGTCGGAGCGAGGGGCCGTCCGAGGCCCCGACCCGGGCGTGGTCGGCGGTGGGCGACGGCGGTGACGGCGACGCGTCCGGCGGGTCGATCCCGGGCGTCGTGGACCGCGGTTCGCACCGCCGTGAGGACAAGGACGCCGACTGGCGTGCGCCGTGGGAACGTGAGGACTGACCGCACGGTCGACTCCGTGCGAGAAGAGGAATGAATGACGACGCCTGACCACATACCCGCCGCCGATGCCCGGTCGCTCCCCACGGGGCGGGTCTTCGATGCCGAGCGCGCCGAGGCCGCGGTCCGCGAGCTGTTGATCGCCGTGGGCGAGGACCCGGAGCGCGAGGGGCTGCAGGACACACCCGCGCGGGTGGCCAGGGCCTACCGCGAGGTCTTCTCCGGGCTGTACACAGACCCGTCGGAGGTGCTGTCCAGGACCTTCGACGAGGACCACCGCGAGCTCGTGTTGGTGCGGGACATTCCCATCTACTCGACCTGCGAACACCACCTGGTGCCCTTCCACGGCGTCGCCCACATCGGCTACATCCCGGGACAGTCCGGGGCGGTCACCGGTCTGAGCAAGCTCGCCAGACTGGTGGATCTCTACGCCAAGCGGCCCCAGGTCCAGGAACGGCTCACCAGTCAGGTCGCCGACGCGCTGGTCGACAGGCTCGCGCCCTCGGGCGTGCTCGTGGTGATCGAGTGCGAGCACCTGTGCATGTCGATGCGGGGGATCCGGAAGGCGGGGGCGGTCACCACCACCTCGGCCGTCCGCGGCAACATGCGGACCAACGCTTCCACCAGGGCGGAGGCGCTCGGCCTCCTGCGCGGGACGTGAGCGCGCCCGGTCTGCTGCCCCGCCCGGACCGGTGCGCGGTGATGGGCGTCCTCAACGTCACGGCCGATTCCTTCTCCGACGGTGGGCGCCACCTCGCGCATCACGATGCCGTCGCGCACGCCCGACGCATGGTCTCCGACGGCGCCGACCTCATCGACATCGGTGGGGAGTCCACCCGGCCCGGCGCCCTCCGCGTCGAGGAGTCGGACGAGGAGCAGCGGGTCGTCCCGCTGGTTCGTGCGGTGTCCGGCCTCGCGCCGGTCTCGGTTGACACGATGCGCGCCGGGGTGGCGTCGCGTGCCCTCGAGGAGGGCGCCGCGATCGTCAACGACGTCTCGGGCGGGCTCGCCGACCCCGACATGTTGAGGGTCGTGGCCGAGCACCGAGCGTCCGTCATCCTCATGCACTGGGTGTCTCCGGACGAGTACCGCGCCGGCGCGGGAGGCCGATCCGACTACGGCGGGGACGTCGTGGGTGCGGTGCGCGACCACCTGGCCCGCCGCGCCGACGCCGCGATCGCCGCGGGGGTCGACGCCGCCGGCATCGTGCTCGACCCGGGCCTCGGCTTCGCCAAGGACGCCGACGACAACTGGGCGCTGCTGCACGGGCTGGACCGACTGATCGAGCTGGGGTTCCCGGTACTCGTCGCCGCGTCCCGCAAACGGTTCCTCGGGTCGCTGCTGCCCGGATCGGACGCCCGACCGCGCGAGGTGGCGGGCCGCGATCCGGCGACGGCCGCGATCACGTCGCTCTCCGCCGCCGCCGGCGCGTGGGCGGTCCGGGTCCATGACGTGGGCCCCAGTGCGGACGCGGTGAGGGTGGCCGCCGCGTGGGCGGCCGGACGGGCGGGGGTGAACTGATGGCGGATCGCAGCGAACTCGACCGGATCGAACTGCGGGGCCTGAAGGTGCGCGGCACGCACGGGGTCTTCGAGCACGAGAAGCGGGACGGCCAGGACTTCCTGGTCGACCTCGTCCTGTGGACCGACTTCACGGCCGCCGCCGCGTCCGACGACCTGGCCGACACCGTCGACTACGGGGCGCTGGCCCTGTTCGCCCGTGATGTGGTGGCCGGACCATCGCTCGACCTCATCGAGACCGTCGCCTCGAGGATCGCCGACGGGATCATGGAGATGGCCCCTGGTGCGGACGCGGTGGAGGTGACCCTGCACAAGCCCCAGGCGCCGATCCCGGCGGAGTTCGCCGACGTCGCCGTCGTGGCCCACCGCTCGCGCGCGGGCGGGAGCGCCGCGGGGGGAGCGCGGTGAGCTGCCGGGCGGTGCTGTCGATCGGCGGCAACCAGGGGGACGCTCTCTCGCTGCTGCGGGGGGTCGTCGACGCCGCGGCCGCGGACGGCATCCTGCGCGCGGTCTCGTCGGTGTACGCCACCCCGCCGTGGGGCGGCGTCGAGCAGGACGACTTCCTCAACGCCGTCCTCGTCGTCGACCATCCCGGTTCCCCGACCGACGTCCTCGAGTGGGGTTTCGCCCGCGAGAGGGCCGCAGGCCGGACCCGCGAGGTGCGCTGGGGTCCGCGCACCCTCGACGTGGACGTGGTGACCGCCGAGCTGGGCGGTGAGCCGGTGGCGTCCGACGACCCGAGGCTCACGCTGCCGCACCCCCGCGCGGCCGAGCGGGCCTTCGTGATGGTCCCGTGGCTGGAGATCGACCCGGCCGCCCGGCTGGACGGGGTGCCGGTCCGGGAGTGTCTCGACGCGCTCGATCCCGGGGACGTCGCCGCGATGCGCCGGCTGCCCGATCCGTTGGCGCCCCGCGGCCCGGGGGGAGTGACATGACGCGTGTCGCGAAGTCCACCCTCGTCCTGGTGGCGCTCGTCGCGGCGGTGGCCGCCTACGTTCTCACCGGGTCCTACCTCGGCGCTGTGACCCCGATCGGCTTCGGCTGGGTGACCCTCGTGGCGATCGCGGTGGTCGACGTGCTGCTGTCCCTGCGGATCCGCGCCGCGATCTCCGACGGCGGCGTCGGGCAGGACCGCAGCCAGATGCACCCGCTCACCATCGCCCGCAGCGCCGCTCTCGGACAGGCCTCCGCCGTGCTCGGCGCAGCGGGCGCCGGGGCAGGGGCCGGGCTGACGCTGTACTTCCTGTCACGGCTCGGCGACCTCGCGGTGGCGGGCGCGGAGCTGCCCGCATCAGTCGCTGTCCTGGTGTCCGGCGCGGTGTTGGTGGCGGCGGGACTCTTCCTCGAATCGGCGTGTGAGACGCCCCCCGACGACGACGAGAACGGCGGCCTCCCCGACCCCGCCTGAGGGGCCCGAGCCGGACCGGTCCTCTCATGCCCGCCCCCGTTACTGCAGACACGCGCTGGTTACCCGTGTGACCCGTGATTCTCCGCGTATCATGCGGGGCATGAGTTCCGACGGCGCGATGGACAAGCCCCGGTCAGCTCGCCCCGCGCGAGGCGACGATCGTGGACTGGCGAACATCGCCCTGGGGGTGCTGCTCCTCCTGGCGATCATCGCCACGGTCGTGATGGTTTTCTCCGACAACCCGGTCTGGATGCGCATCGGGACACTCTCCGCACTGTGGGCCGCGTTCATCGGCGCGTTCCTCGTCGCCCGGTACCGGCGGCAGGCCGCCACCGAGGCCGCCCGGGTCCGCGACCTGCACACCGTCTACGAACTGCAGCTCGAGAGGGAGATCTCCGCCCGCCGGGAGCACGAGCTCGTCGTGGAGCGGGACCTGCGGGCCTCGGTGCGCGCCGAGACCAGTGACTCGATCGTCGCACTGAGGCAAGAGATCGCGGCGCTGCGCGAGCAGCTCGGCGCACTGGGCGTCAGTCTCCCCGAGGACCGCTTCGCGGTCGGTGGGCTCGGTCCCGCCGGGCAGCTGGGTGCGGGATCGTCGCTGCCGTCCGTCCCGTCCGAGCGGGTGGCGCCCCGTCGGCGTGCCCCGGGATCGGACTCCGGCCCGGTCGCGGGTCCCCGTTCCGCTTCCGGCGCGACGCGGTCCCCCGCATCATCGGCCTCCGGCGTCGGTCCGGACGTCACCCCGAGCACCGAGCGCACCGAGCGACTGACCCCGGTCTCCGATCGGGAGTCCCGGTCCGACACGCCGGCGGGGGACCCCCGTCGCCCGGCGGTGCGCCCCACGTCCGGCGCGCGCGATGCGCGTTCCGCTGCCGGCAGCAGCGCCGGCAGCAGCTCCGGCTTCGGCTCCGGCGCCACCTCGCGACCGCAGGCACGGCCCGAGCCCGCCAGCTCGCCCGAGCCCGCGCGTACGCCCGCGAATACGAGCACGAGCACGAGCTCCCGGCCCGCGGCGTCGGCCGTCGAGGGCGCCACGTCGGACAAGACCGCCGCGTCGGGATCCCCGGTGGCGTCCGGGGGCGCGGCCGCGTCCGGCTCCTCGGAGAAGGCAGGCAAGCACGAGTCGTCCCCCTCCGAGAAGGCCGGCACACACGAGTCGCCCGCCACGGCCGGCGAGACGGCCACGCAGCCGCGGTCGCAGTCGACGCAGGCCCCGGCCACCGAGTCGGCTTCGCCGAGTCGCCACGGCGAGGGCTCGGGTCTGTCGGTGGCAGAACTCATGGCGCGGCTGGGGGAGGGGTCCGAATCCACATCGGGCCGCCGCCGCCGTCGCGCGGAGGACTGAGCCGCGCCGACGGTGGCGCCGCCCCTCGCATCGGTTGTGTGAAGTACGACACTTGATGCTGCTCGTGGCCGCAGCCGCGACTACTCTCGCCTGCGAGATGTCCGGGACCCACCATCAGTGAGTGGGCCTGGAACGGATCGAGCACTGGAGCACCCTGAGATGTCCGACCACGGCGTCACCGGAACACCCCCTGCCCGCCTGTCCATCGGCCTCGTGTCCGCGGGTCGCGTGGGCACCGCTGTGGGCGCCGCGCTCGAGCGGCGGGGACACGTCGTCTCCGCCCTCGTCGCACGCTCGTCGCAGTCGCGGGACCTCGCTGCCCGCCGCCTCCCCGAGGCCCGCATCACCGATCCCGCCGGCGCGGCGGCGGCGGGCGAACTCCTCATCCTCGCGGTGCCGGACTCGGCCCTGCCCGGGGTCGTGGCCGAGCTCGCCGACGTGAACGCCTTCCGTCCGGGCCACATCGTCGTCCACGTGGCCGGCGCAGTGGGCGCGGAAGTCCTGCGCCCCGCCGCCGACGCCGGTGCCGTGGTCGTCGCCGCGCACCCGGCCATGACCTTCACCGGGGGAGCGGCCGATATCGACCGCATGGAGGGGTGCTCGTGGGCGCTCACCTCCCCGGACGAGATCGGACTGGTCGTCGGCCAGATGCTGGTCATGGAGACCGGTGGCCTGCCCGTCACCGTCGCCGAATCCCATCGGGCCCTCTACCACGCGGCCCTCGCGCACGGCGCCAACCACCTCGTCACCCTCGTCAACGACGCCGCCGAGGCGCTCGCCGCGTCGTTCGCCGTCCTGCCCGGGGGCGGAGTCGAGGGCGATCCCGACGGCATGCTCGGGCAGGACGCGGAGGCGCTCGCGCGCCGCACCCTGGAGCCGCTCCTGCGGGCCGCCCTCGACAACGTCCTGGCCTCCGGGGACTCGGCCCTGACCGGTCCGGTGATGCGCGGTGACGCCGTCACGGTCTCCCGCCACCTCGATGCCCTCGAGGACGTCGACGGGGGAATCGCCGCCGGCTACCGGGCGCTCGCGTTGCGCACCGCCGACCGCGTCGGGGCCGGAGCCGACGTGACCGACCTCTTGGCCCCCGACCTCACGGAGCAGCTTCGATGACCCCCGCCACCTTCGCGGTCCGGACCGCGGTCCCCGGTCGCCCGAACACCGGATACAACCGGGGTGAGCTGACCATCCACCACGACCCGTCCTCGCTGCGCGCGGTCACCGAGTCGCTGCGCAAGGTCGGCAAGCAGATCACGTTCGTCCCCACCATGGGCGCCCTCCACGAGGGGCATCTCGCGCTGGTCGAGGCGGCCCGCCGCACGCCGGGGTCGGTCGTGGTGGTGTCGATCTTCGTCAACCCGCTGCAGTTCGGGCCCGGCGAGGACCTCGATGCCTACCCACGCACCCTCGACGAGGACGTGGCCCGGCTCGCCGACGCCGGCGTGGAACTCGTCTTCGCGCCCAGCGCGGCCACAATGTACCCGGACGGCCCCCGCACGACGGTGCAGCCCGGCCCGACCGGTGAGATCCTCGACGGGGCCGCGCGACCCGGCCACTTCGCCGGGATGCTCACCGTGGTGAACAAGTTGTTCAACATCGTCTCCCCCCACCAGGCGTTCTTCGGGGAGAAGGACTACCAGCAGTTGGTGCTCATCCGCCAGATGGTGGCGGACCTGGACATGGACGTGCGTGTGGTCGGCGTCCCGACCATCCGGGAGTCGGACGGGCTGGCGATGAGCTCCCGCAACCGCTACCTGTCCGCCGAGGAGCGGGAACTGGCCACCGTCCTCAACGCCGCCCTCGTGGCGGGGACGTTCGCCGCGAAGGGCGGGCGCCGGGCCGTCGTCGACGCCGCCCGCGCGGTCCTGGACGAGCGGCCGCAGATCACGATCGACTACCTCGAGCTGCGCGCCGGGGACCTCGGGGAACCGCCGGAGGAGGGTCCCGGCAGGCTCCTCGTCGCGGCCCGCATCGGGACCACCAGACTCATCGACAACGTCGGCGTGGCGATCGGCACCGGCTTCGTCGCCGCCGCCGAGGCCACCGTCGCCGCCCAACAGGCCGAGATGGCCCGAGACCTCGAGGAAGGCCAGTAGATGCAGCGCACCATGCTCCACTCCAAGATCCACCGTGCCACCGTCACCCAGGCTGACCTGCACTACGTCGGCTCCTGCACGATCGACGCCGACCTCATGGATGCCGCCGACCTGCTCGAGGGCCAGCAGATCGACATCGTCGACATCGACAACGGCGCCCGCCTGACCACCTACGCCATCACCGGCGAGCGCGGCTCCGGCGTGATCAGCATCAACGGCGCCGCCGCCCACCTCGTGCACCCCGGCGACCTGGTCATCATCATCGCCTACGCCCAGATGTCCGACGCCGAGGCGCGGGCCTACTCCCCCCGCGTGGTGTTCGTCGACGGCGACAACCGCATGCTCACCGAGGGCACCGACCCCGCGGACGTGCCCGAGGGTTCGGGTCTGAAGAACCCCCGCGTGCCGGAGCCCGCCGCCGTCTAGGCAGCGCGGACAGAAGATGCTGCTCACCGTCGACGTCGGCAACACCCACATCCGGCTCGGCATCTTCCCCCCGGGCGGCGGGCCGCTCGTGCGCACCTGGAGTATGCGCACGTCACCGGCGGTGACCTCGGACGAACTCGCCCTGACCATCCGCGGCCTGCTGGGGGACTGCGCGCAGCAGCTCACCGGAATCTCCGCGATGTCCGTGGTCCCGTCTGTCACCGGGGAACTGCGCCGGATGGCCGCCGACTACTGGCCGGGACTTCCGGCCGTCGTGGTCGCGCCCGGGGTGAAGACCGGGGTGCCGCTCAAGGTCGACAACCCGCGGGAGGTGGGCTCGGACCGCGTGGTCAACGCGTTGGCCGCCCACACGCTGTTCGAGGGGCCCGTCGTCGTCGTCGACGTCGACACGGCGACCACCGTCGACGCCGTCTCCGCCCGCGGCGAGCTGCTCGGTGGGGCGATCGCGCCCGGCATCGACATCTCCGTCGACGCCCTCGCCGAGCGCGCCGCCGCCCTGCGCAAGATCGAGGTCGTGCGGCCGAAGGGAGCCCTGGGCAAGAACACCGTCGCGGCACTTCAGGCCGGCATCGTGATCGGGTTCGCCGGCCAGATCGACGCACTCGTGGACCGGCTGCGCACCGACGTCCCCGAGCTCGCCGACGCCTCCGTCGTCCTCACGGGGCTGCGCGCGGACGTCGTGGCGGAGGAATCCCGGACCATCACCGACGTCGAGCCCGAACTGGCGCTGGAGGGTCTGCGGTTGGTGTTCGAGCGCAATTCCTGAGCTGAGCAGCTCGCCGAGGTTCTCCCTCACACGCAGGGGCTCCCGCGCATGGACTCCCGCTCGCGCCCCTGTCCGCCGGAAACGCAGCCGCCCGCAGCGATGGCGTCTGGCCTGCACCGCGGGGCGCGCGAGACGCCGTCGAGAGAGGCGACTGTCGGGGGCGAGCAGGCGGCCGAGCGGATGCCGGGGCCGTGGCTCAGGCCCGCCCGGCCGCCGGACGCGGGAGGGTGGCCGGGCCCGGGGCTCCGGGCTCAGGCCGCCGAGCGGTAGCTGGTCATGGAGACCGAACCCCAGGCGTAGCCCCTGGTGAACGCGTCGAGCGTCTCGCTGGAGCCCGCCGCCATTCCCGCCGTGTACAGCAGCGGCAGGAAGTGGTCCGCCGTGGGCACGGCCAGCCGGGCGTCCGGGTGCTCGGTCAGCGCGAGGGCGTCCTCGGGGCGCGTGGTGAGCAGTTCCCGTGCGTGGTCGTCGAACCTGTGGGCCCAGTCGGTGCCCGCGTCGCCGAGCGACGGGTCCACCGCCGCGAGGTTGTGCACCACGTTGCCGCTGGCCAGCACGAGGACGCCCGAATCCCGCAGGGCGGCCAGCCGGGTGCCCAGGTCGAAGTGGTAACCCGCCGGCTTGGACGCGTCCACCGACAACTGCGCCACCGGCACGTCGGCGTCGGGGAACACGTGCGTGAGGACGGACCACGTCCCGTGGTCGAGGCCCCAGGAGTCCTGGTCGGCGCCGACCCAGGTGGGCTTGACGGCCTCGGCCACCTCGGCCGCGAGCTCCGGGGCGCCCGCGGCGGGGTACTCGAACTCGTTGAGCTCGCGGGGGAAGCCGTAGAAGTCGTGGATGGTGCGCGGCGCCGACATCGCGGTGACCGCCGTGGCGCCTACGTACCAGTGCGCCGACACGGCCAGTACGGCCCGCGGCCGCTCGGGCAGGGATGCGCCGAGGGCGGCCCACTGGCGGGTCCACTCGTTCTCCTCGAGGGCGTTGAGGGGAACGCCGTGGCCGATGAAGACGGCGGGTTGACGGGCGGTCGAGGGGGGCGAGGCGGTCATGGTTCTCCTTCTCTCACATACATGATGCATCAACTACCCGGCCGGGCGCCAGTGTCGACCGCCACGCCGGCCCCGTGCGCCGGCCCCGTGCGCCCACCCCGTGCGCCGGCCCCGCGCGCGCGGGCGGCCCTTGCGGTAGATAGACCGGTCTGTCTACTATGGCCGCATGACAACGCGACGAATGCCCCCAGCCGGTCCGGTGGCCTCCGCGCGCGTCCAGCACAGGTGTCCCCGACCGGCAGGCCCCCGCCACGCCCCAGCCGCCTTCACCTCTTCCGGGAGCACCGGCATGACCACCAGCTTCAGCACCACCTCCGCCACTGCGGGAACCCCCGCCACGGCGACGTCGTCCAGCACGGGCGTCTCGACCACCCTCGCCGCCGGCGACTACCCCGCGGCGGTCCGTGCGGGCGCCCTCGTCGTCGACATCCGGTCCCGGGCCCAGCGTGAGCGCCAGGGGGTGCTCGCGGGCGCCGTCGCCGTGGAGGCCCGGCCCGTCGTCGATCTGCTCGACCCCCGATCGGCCGCGCCGCTCTCCGCCGTCACCGACGGCAGGGCGGTCGTCCTCGTCAGCGACGACGGCCTCGACGCCGAACTGTTCGTCCTGGAGCTCCATTCGCGTGGCGTCCGCGGTGTCCGCGCGGTGGACGGCGGCCACGACGCACTCCGGGCCGCCCGGGCGCTGGCCCTGCTCTCCGGGGCCGACCACCTGCTGCGGGAGCGCTCGGCCATTTCGGCACACTGAGCTTGGTCGACCGGGGGCGTCGGCACGCCGGCGCCGGTACGGTCGCACCATGACGGACATCTCCGCAGACCTGCTGGCCGAGATCCTCGACGAGGTCCGGGAGGACGTCTCCGGCGACGTCGTCCCCCACCTCGGCGACTACGAGCACCCCCACCCCGACGCCCTCGCGCTGGCGGTCTGCGACCTGGACGGCCACGTCGTCTCGGCCGGCGATGACGAGACGCTCTTCGACCTGCAGTCCGCCTCCAAACCGTTCGTCTACGCGCTCGCGCTGGACCAGAAGGGCGTCGACGTGGTCGCGAAGCGGATCGGGGTGGAACCCTCCGGGGACCCGTTCAACGAGATCTCCCTCGAGGCCGGCACCGGCCGCGCCCCCAACGCCCTCGTCAACGCCGGCGCGCTGGCCGCGCACGCGCTGGTGGGGGAGGAGGACGACGACGAGGACACCCGTTTCGAACAGATCCGCGTGATGTTCTCCCGCCTCGTGGGCCGGGAGGTCGAGGTCGACCAGCAGATCATCGACATCGAGTCCCGGAGCGCCCACCGGAACCAGGCGCTCGCGCATCTGCTGGCGGAGGAGGGCACCCTGGCCGACGACCCCCACCAGGTGGTGTCCGGGTACGGCCGGCAGTGCGCGATCCGGGTGGACACCCGCGAGCTGGCGCACATGGCCGCGATGTTCGCGGGCGGCGGGCGGCTGCCGGGTGACGGCGAGCAGGTCCTGGGTCGACGGGCGGTGCGCTACGCCAACAGTGTGATGTTCACGTGCGGCATGTACGACGCGGCCGGGGACTGGGTCTACCAGGTGGGTCTGCCCGCCAAGAGCGGCGTCTCGGGGTGCCTGTTCGCGGTGGTGCCCGGCCGGCTCGGGGTGGCCGCGTACTCGCCCCGGTTGGACGAGCACGGCAACAGTGTGCGCGCCGCCGCCGCGATCGAGGCGCTGTCCGACCGACTGGAGCTGCACGTCCTCGACATGGCCTGAGGCCGACGGGTCGCAGCCCACGGGTTCGGTCCCCGGGCCGGTCACGACTATCCTCGACAGTCGTGACCGATTCGACTCCCGCCGCGCCCGGGGCCGCCACCGGTGAGCCCGCCGACGACACCCCTGAGCAGCTGCGCATCCGCCGCGACAAGCGGCAGCGCATCCTCGACTCCGGGGCGCAGGCCTACCCGGTGGAGGTCCCCCGTACCCACGGGCTCGCCGAGATCACCTCGGACCCCCGCTTCCTCGCGCTGGAGCCGGGTGAGGAGACCGACGCCCGAGTCTCGGTGGCGGGCCGGGTCCTGTTCATCCGCAACACGGGCAAGCTGTGCTTCGTGCGCCTGCAGGACGGTCTCGACCCGTCGGCGGACCTGTCCGCCCCGGTGGCGGAGGGGGAGGTGGGACCGCTCACCCCGCAGCTGCAGGTGATGCTCTCGCTGGCAGCCGTCGGCCAGGAGCGTCTCGACGCGTGGAAGCAGGACGTCGACCTCGGTGACCATGTCTCGGTGACCGGCCGGGTGGTCCGGTCCAAGCGCGGTGAGCTGTCCGTCATGGCCGATTCCTGGGTGCTGGCGGCCAAGTCGCTGCGCCCGCTGCCGGTGGCGCACAAGGAGCTGAGCGAGGACACCCGCGTCCGCCAGCGCTACACCGACCTGATCATGCGGGACGCCGCCCGCCGCAATGCCATCACCCGCATCAAGGTGGTCCGCGCCCTGCGTGACGCCCTGGAGAAGCGCGGCTTCCTCGAGGTGGAGACGCCGATGCTGCAGACGCTGCACGGCGGCGCGGCGGCACGGCCGTTCATCACGCATTCCAACGCGCTCGATCTGGACCTCTACCTGCGCATCGCCCCCGAGCTGTTCCTCAAGCGGTGCGTGGTGGGCGGGATCGAGCGGGTCTTCGAGATCAACCGCAACTTCCGCAACGAGGGCGTGGACTCCTCGCACAGTCCCGAGTTCGCGATGCTCGAGACCTATCAGGCCTACGGCGACTACGACACCTCGGCCACGATGATCCGCGAGGTCATCCAGGAGGTCGCGCACGCGGTGTTCGGCTCCACGACGGTCACGCTCGCCGACGGCACCGAGTACGACCTCGGCGGGCAGTGGCGCGAGATGCGGATGTACCCGTCCCTCAACGAGGCGCTGCGCGCCAAGCACCCCGGGGTGGTGGGGGACGACGACGAGGACCCCGTCACGGTCGACTCGACGGTCGACGAGCTCACCGAACTGGCGGGGAAGGTCGGTCTCGAGGTCCCCAGTGGCCAGGGGTGGCTGCACGGCAAGCTCGTCGAGGAGCTCTGGGAGCACCTGTGCGGCGATCAGCTCGACGGACCGGTCTTCGTGCGGGACTTCCCCGTGGAGACCTCGCCGTTGACCCGCGATCACCGCACCGACCGCGGGGTCACGGAGAAGTGGGACCTGTACGTCCGCGGATTCGAGCTGGCGACCGGCTACTCGGAGCTCGTCGATCCCGTCATCCAGCGTCAGCGCTTCGAGGACCAGGCACGGCTCGCGGCGGCGGGTGACGACGAGGCGATGGTGCTCGACGAGGAGTTCCTCGCCGCGATGGAGCAGGGCATGCCGCCGACCACCGGGCTCGGGATGGGGATCGACCGACTGCTCATGGCGTTGACCGGCCTGGGCATCCGCGAGACCATCCTGTTCCCGATGGTCAAGCCGCTGCCGCGCGACTGACGGCGGCGGCCGGGTGGGGCTGCGGCCCGGCCGGCGCTCGGGTCGCCGGTCAAGGCGCCCCCGCGCCGGCCGCCCGCCGGCCCCACGCGGACTCGACCATGTCGCGCAGCGCGCGGGCGTCGATCCGGTCGAGCCTGGTCACGTAGAGGCAGCCCTTTCCGCTCTTGTGGGGGCCGAGTCGGGCCAGTTGCTCCTCCTCGTCCGGCCCGCCCAGGAGCCCGTAGAGGGATGTCGCCGACGACCTCGGGCTGAAGCCCACCACGAAGGTGTCGCCCTCCCGGCCGCTGTCGTAGACGTAGTGGCTGTGTCCGTATCCGACGATCGAACCGGCCCACATCGAGGCCGGCTCCCCGGTGATCTCGTCGAACATCGCGAGCAGTCGCAGGCCGTCGTCGACGCGCCGAGCGGTGGGAAGGCCCTCGATCCATTGCCTCGGCGGCGCCCCGGTGGGTAGTAGCGTGGTGTTGTCGTTGCGGCCGGTGGCCGCGGGCCGGGACACGGGGGCGGAGAAGGCGAGCCCGGCGGCGGTCAGCGCCTCGCGCAGGACGCCGAGCTGGGACGGTCCCACCCCGTGGAGCGCGAGGACGTCTTTCTCCGGGGTGCCGTCGAGGTGCCGCAGGTCGGTGATTCCCGCGGTGGCCAGGGCGCGCGTCGCCGGGGCCGAGAGCCGTGGCAGCGGCAGCGGGGGACCTGTCATGCCCACGACGCTAGACCGACACGCACAGCCGGGCCAGGCTCAGGTGCACAACGATCGCCCCGCCCCGTGGTCAGAATGCGACGATCTCGTCTCCGACCCTCAGTTGCTCGAAGAAGTGTGCGGCCGCCTGCTGGCCCAGGTGGACGCACCCGTGGGACGGTTCGTCCAGCCGACCCTGGTGGAATGCCATGCCGTCCACGGTGAAGTAGGTCGAGTACGGCATCGGGGAGTCGAAGACCCGGCTGTGGTCGTGGCGCACGTGCCGCAGGATCCGGTGCGCGCCCCGCGCGGTCTCGTAGCCGGGCATGCCGGTGGTCACGGGGACGGGACCGTAGGTGATCTCCCCGTCGTCGACCATCCAGGCCCGCTTGCCGTCGACGTCGACGCACGCCCGGGCGGTCGGTGGGCACCGGGATGGCGCGGGTTCGCCGACGGTGTCCGGGGCGCCGGGACCGTTCCCGAGCAGGGTCTGACGCGTCAGTTCGTCCACCTCTCCGGCCTCGACGGGGCCGCCGGCCAGCACGTCGCGGGCGACGAGGTCCACGTCGGTCAGGTGGGCCGGCCGCCCCTGTTCCTCCAGGACCCGGTGGGCGACCGAGCGGACCATCTGCTCGTCGACGGCCACCGGCTGCGGGGGCGCATCGGTCACGATCCGGGTGTCCGTCTCCGTGACACCGGCGGCGTCGGCGGGCGGGGTGGCCGAGGGCGACACCCCGGACGCGGTCCCGGCGGCGGAGGCGCCGAGCAGCGCGGCGGCGCCGAGTGCCAGCAGGCGAACCCGGCCGGTGGTACTACTCCGAGAGGCCATGCCGCGACCCTATCCATTCCCCGCCCGCGGGTCAGCCGGCCCGCGAACTCCCGGGCCCCGCTCGGCACCCTCCCGCCGCGGGTCCGTCCGTGGGGACGAGACCGGAACGTGATTGCGAGTCGCACGTCCGGGCGATCCGGGTGGGCGATAATCCGGGGATGGACACACTCTTATCGCGCGCGGGAGCGGTGGTGGCCGCCGCGCTGATCGCCGTCGGAGGGGCGGCCCCGGTGGCGTCCGCGCAGTTACCGGTCGGCCTCCCGGCAGAGGTGCAGCAGGTGGTGGACCAGGCACAGGCGGGCTCGGCGCAGGCGGAGGAGCAGGTGCGGACCTCGGTGGGCGGCTCGCTCGCCGCCGCCGGCATCGCCCCGCCACCCGGTCTCGCCCCGTCCCAGGCCCGCTCACCGCAGCCCGCCCCGCCTCCGCCTCCGGACCCGACCCCGCAGAGCCCGTGCCCGCGTACCGCGGCGGCGTGTGTGGACCTGGACGGGAACCGGGCGTGGCTGCAGTCCGGGGAGCGTCTGAGCTACGGGCCGGTGCGGATGTCCCACGGCATGGCCGGTTGGGAGACCCCCAGGGGGACCTATCAGGTCACGCGAAAGGTGCGGCACGAGGTGAGCCGGTTGTTCGACAACGCGCCCATGCCCTACGCGGTGTACTTCGTCGGGGGGATCGCGTTCCACGAGGGCGACCCCACGGTCGAGTCGCACGGCTGCATCCGCCTGGACCAGCCCGCGGCCGCCACCTTCTTCGATCGGCTGCAGGTCGGCGACACGGTGGTGGTCTTCTAGATCACCCGTACTAGATCACCCGCGCGTCCATCGTCCGGTGGCCCGAACCGGGGTCGGGGTGGACGTACTCGGCGGTGAAGGCGGCCCACGCCGACACCGCCGCCACCGTGACGAAGCCCAGGGCCGCCACGTAGGGCCCGAAGGTGACCGACGCGTCCGCCGGCAGGCCGGACAGCATGGGTTCCGCCTCCCCCGTGGAGGCGATGAGGATCCACACGAACGCGAGGTGTCCGACCAGGGCGCCCGCCGCCACCACCGCGGCGGCCAGTGCGAACGCGCCCAGTCGCGTCACCGCGGTCGCCGCCACCAACAGGAGCATTCCCACCAGGCCCAGGTAGAGCACGGGTGCCACGCTGCGGACGTCGATGAGGTCGGTGATCCCCAGCGCGGTGATCTGCTCGCCCCGCCCGGTGCTCAACCAGGGCAGGTAGAGGCTGAGCAGGGCGACGGCCAGGCCTCCGACCTCCACCAGTGCGCAGAGTCGACTCCGTCCGCGGGATATGACCTTGGTCCGGGTGGGGGTCCTCGTGGGGAGGGGGATCCGGTGGGGTGGGGGAGGTGTGTACGCGGCCATGAGGATCGCCTTTCGGCGACGCCGGGCCGCCTGTGTGGTCCTGACCTGATGATATGCCCGAACCGTCAGTGCATCCACCCGATGCGGCGGGCCCGCGTCGGCCGGTGTCGCTCAGTCGCGGAGGTGTCGCCCCGCCTCGACGTCCGGGAAGAGGTAGTCGGCGGCGCGGGCCGCCCATACGGACCCGGCGAACACGAGGACGAACCCCAGCGCGGCCACGTAGGGGCCGAACGTCACGGATGCGTCGGACGGCAGCCCCGCCAGGATCGGGTCCGCGCTGCCGGTGGAGGAGCCGAGCGTCCACACGAATGCGAGGTGGGCGGCGAGCACGGCCAGCGCCACGATCGCGCTCGCGTAGGCGAAGGCGCCGAGTCGGGTCACCGTGGTCACCGCCACCAGGAAGGACATCAGGACCAGCCCGAGGAAGAGGACCGGAGCGACGCCGCGGACGTCGATGATCTCGGTGATGCCGATCGCCGTGATCTGTCCGCCCCCGTCGGTGGAGAGCCACGGGAGGTAGAGGCTGAGCAGTGCCGCTCCGAGGCCCGCCACCGCGATGAGGGCACCGATCCGGTTCCGCACGTGCGGGATGAGCCCGTCGCGGGAGGGGGACGTCTCGGAGCGGTCCTCGCGGTGGGGCGCGCGAGGCGTGTACGCGGTCATGTCGATCACCCTTCCGGCACGAATGTGCGCTTGTGGTTTACGTCACATCTTAGTCCTGGGTCGCCCGGGGATCCACCGCCGATCACCACCGCCGGTCATCGCCGGCGGTTCGTCCGGCGTGTCGGCTCGGCGGACATGGGATCCTCCGGCCACGGGTGTCTGGGGTACCGCCCCCGCATCTCCGCGCGCACCCCGGGATAGGCCTCGCGCCAGAAGAACGCCAGGTCCCGTGTCACCGCGAGCGGCCGGCCGGCGGGCGAGAGCAGGTGGACGGTCACGGGCACCCGGCCGTCGCAGACGCGGGGGGAGGTGGTCCAGCCGAAGCACTCCTGCAACTTCACCGCCAGCACCGGCGGGTCATCGGAGCCGACCTCGGGGTAATCGACGCGGTACGACGACGAGGAGGGCACCTGCAGGCGGTCGGGCACCAGCTCATCGAACCGACCGGCCTCGGGCCAGGGCAGCAGTCGGCGCAGCGCCGGGCCGAGGTCTCGTCCCGCCAGCCGGGAACCGTGGGCGAGGGCGTCGATCTCTGGGCCGAGCCAGTCGTCCAGCCGCTCCGCCAGCCCGTCGGCGGACACGTCCGGCCACGGCGGGCCGAGCTCCCGGTGCGCGAGCCCGAGACGGCGCCACAGCCGGACCGCGTCGTCGTCGGGACCCAGCGCGGCGAGTCCGCCGGCCCGGACCGCCGCCGCCACCGCCCGCCCGGCGGCCGCGGGCGAGGTCCGGACCGGTGTGGAGGAGAGCTCGATCGCGCCGAGCCGCCGGATGCGCCGCCCCGCCACCGAACCACGGTCGAAGACGGCCGTCTCGTCGTCGTCGAGGAGGTGTGACGCCGCACGTTCCGCAGCCGGTCGGTCCACGGCGGCGCCCGCGCGGATCACCGCGCCGGCCTCTCCCGCCGCACGCCCGGAGGCACGCCCGACCTCGGCGACCGCGAGCCACTCGTGGCCCGCCAGTGCGGAACCCGGCGGCACCACCGCGCCGGTCCCGGAGGCGAAGGTGTACTGGTCGCCGCGTCGGCGCGCGACGCGGTCCGGGTGGGCGAGCGCCACGACCGTCCCGACGGCGTCCGCCAGCGGGATCCCTCCTCCCGGCTGGCCGCTCCCGCCGTTCCCGCGCCCGCCGTTCCCGCCCCGGCCGTCGGCCCGGCTGGCACCGCGGTCGCCCCGCACGATCCGCTCGAGGCGGCGGACCTCCCGCTCCCACGACGAGGCGTCCGGCGCGCGTCCCGACCGCAGTGCCCGCAGGTCCGCGACCAGGTCACCGCCGGGCGAGCGCCGACCCGAGGCCAGCATCGCGACCACCTCGGCGGCCGTCGTCGCCCCGACGAGCCCCGCGCCGTCGAGCAGCGCCCGGGCGTGACGCGGATCGGCCGGCACCCGTGCCAGGTCGCGCCCGCGGTCGGTCACGCGGCCGTCGTCGTCGACCCCGCCCAGGCCGTGCAGCACCGCCTCGGCGCGGGCGATCTCCCCCGACGGCGGCGGATCGGGCAGCGCCAGCCCCTCGCCGCGGGGAGCACCCCAGCAGGCCACATCGAGCGCGAACGTCGTCAGGTCGGACGTCGCGATCGCCGGGGTGCGGTGGTCGGGCAGGTGCGAGTACTCCTGCTCCGTCAGGCAGCGCACCGCCACGCCGGGGCCGAGCCGGGCGGCCCGTCCGGAGCGCTGGACGCACGAGTCCCGCGACGCCGAGACCGTCACCAGCCCGGTCATGTCCCGCGCGGTGTCCCGGCGCGGTTCGCGGCTGAGGCACGCGTCCACCACCAGTCGTACCCCGGGCACCGTCAGCGAGGACTCCGCCAGGTCGGTCGACACCACGATCCGCGGCAGCACCGCGTCGCCCGGCCCGGTCCGTCTCCCGGAACCCGAGACCGCCCGGTCCTGCGCAGCGGCGTCCAGCCCGCCGTGCAGCGGCAGGACCTCGACCGCGTCGCCCGACCTCCCCGACAGCGCGCGCACGACCCGCTCGATCTCGCGCACACCCGGCAGGAACACCAGTGCGTCGACGCCACTCGCGGCGACCTCGCGCGCCGTCACCGCGGCCACATGGTCCAGGAAGGCGTCGGTGACCCCGCGGGCGTCCAGGCGGGCCGCCGGCGGCGGGGCGTACCGGATCTCCAGTGGGTGCAGTTCCGCAGGGACGTCGACGACCGGCGCCGCGGTGTCCCCGGCCGCGGTCCCGCCGCCGAGCAGCCGGGCGAAGCGCCCTGCCTCCACCGTCGCGGACATCGCCACCACCGGCAGATCGTCGCGCAGCTGCCGCACCTCACACAGCAGTGCGAAGGCCAGGTCGGACTCGACGTCGCGTTCGTGGACCTCGTCGAGCACCACGGCCCCGACACCGGGCAGGTCGGGATCGGCGAGCAGTCGGCGCACCAGCACCCCCGGCGTCACGAACTCGACGAGGGTGTCCCTGCCGACACGCGAGTCCCCACGGACCGTGTAGCCCGCCACGTCACCGGTCCCGGTCCCCGTGAGCGCGGCAAGCCGCCGGGCGGCCGAGCGGGCGGCGACCCGTCGGGGCTGGGTGACGACGACCCGCCCCGACACCGCGTCGGCGACCGCGGGCGGGACGAGTGTCGTCTTGCCGGTGCCGGGCGGTGCCTGGACCACCGCGGTGCCCGCCGTGGCGAGGGCGTCCAGCAGGGCGGGCAGGGCGCGGGTGAACGGCAGCCCGCGGCCGATGCGGTCGAGATCGAACGCGCTCACGGCGCCCGGCCGCCGATCGCGTAGCTCATGGCGACGACCCTAGTGGCCGGGGATCCGGCCCGTTGCGGGGCGTTCGCTGACGGCGTACACGATCATGCAATCGTTCCCCGACCTGCCGCGTTGAACACTGGTGACGGGCCTCGTGCTGCTCCTGCGGTGCAGAGCGTCAGAACCGGCCACTACAGTGGTGAAAAACCGAGGAATGTGAGGTAGCACGATGTTCGAACGGTTTACCGACCGCGCGCGTCGCGTCGTCGTCCTGGCCCAGGAAGAGGCCAGGATGCTCAACCACAATTACATCGGCACCGAGCACATCCTGCTGGGTCTCATCCATGAGGGCGAGGGAGTGGCCGCCAAGGCCCTCGAGTCCCTCGGGATCTCGCTGGAAGCGGTGCGGAGTCAGGTCGAGGAGATCATCGGCCAGGGCCAGCAGGCGCCCAGCGGGCACATCCCGTTCACGCCGCGGGCCAAGAAGGTCCTGGAGCTGAGCCTGCGCGAGGCGCTGCAGCTCGGCCACAACTACATCGGCACCGAGCACATCCTGCTCGGCCTCATCCGTGAGGGCGAGGGCGTCGCCGCCCAGGTGCTGGTCAAGCTCGGCGCGGACCTCACGCGGGTGCGCCAGCAGGTCATCCAGCTGCTGTCCGGGTACCAGGGCAAGGAGGCCGAGGCCTCGGGCACGCCCGCGGGCTCCGGTGGTCGCGAGGCCGGGACCCCGTCGTCGTCGACGGTCCTGGACCAGTTCGGTCGCAACCTCACCCAGGCCGCCATGGAGGGCAAGCTCGACCCGGTCGTCGGTCGCGCCAAGGAGGTGGAGCGCATCATGCAGGTGCTCTCCCGGCGCACCAAGAACAACCCGGTGCTCATCGGTGAGCCCGGCGTGGGCAAGACCGCCGTCGTCGAGGGCCTGGCGCAGGCCATCGTCAACAACGAGGTCCCCGAGACCCTCAAGGACAAGCAGCTGTACTCGCTGGACCTCGGCTCGCTCGTGGCCGGGTCCCGGTACCGCGGTGACTTCGAGGAACGCCTGAAGAAGGTCCTCAAGGAGATCAACCAGCGCGGCGACATCATCCTGTTCATCGACGAGATCCACACCCTCGTCGGGGCCGGTGCCGCCGAGGGCGCGATCGACGCGGCGTCGATCCTCAAGCCCAAGCTGGCCCGCGGTGAGCTGCAGACCATCGGTGCCACCACGCTCGAGGAGTACCGCAAGCACATCGAGAAGGACGCGGCGCTCGAGCGTCGTTTCCAGCCGGTGCAGGTGCCCGAGCCGAGCGTCGAGCTGTCCATCGAGATCCTCAAGGGACTCCGGGACCGCTACGAGGCCCACCATCGGGTCACCATCACGGATTCGGCCCTGGCCGCGGCGGCCCAGCTGGCGGATCGCTACATCAACGACCGCTTCCTGCCGGACAAGGCCATCGACCTCATCGACGAGGCCGGTGCTCGCATGCGCATCAAGCGGATGACCGCGCCGCCGGACCTGCGCGAGTTCGACGAGAAGATCGCCGACGCGCGCCGTGAGAAGGAGTCCGCGATCGACGCGCAGGACTTCGAGAAGGCCGCCGGACTGCGGGACACGGAGAAGAAGCTCATCGCCGAGCGTGCCGAGCGCGAGAAGCAGTGGCGCGCGGGCGACATGGACGTGGCCGCCGTGGTCGACGAGGAGCAGATCGCCGAGATCCTGGGCAACTGGACCGGTATCCCCGTCTTCAAGCTCACCGAGGAGGAGACCACCCGTCTGCTCCGCATGGAGGACGAGCTGCACAAGCGGATCATCGGCCAGGAGGACGCCATCAAGGCGGTCTCGCGGGCGATCCGCCGCACGCGTGCGGGGCTCAAGGACCCCAAGCGCCCCTCGGGCTCGTTCATCTTCGCCGGCCCGTCCGGTGTCGGTAAGACGGAGCTGTCCAAGGCCCTGGCGAACTTCCTGTTCGGCGAGGACGACGCGCTCATCCAGATCGACATGGGTGAGTACCACGACCGCTTCACCGCCTCGCGGCTCTTCGGCGCGCCCCCCGGGTACGTCGGTTACGAGGAGGGTGGCCAGCTCACGGAGAAGGTGCGGCGCAAGCCGTTCTCGGTGGTCCTGTTCGACGAGATCGAGAAGGCCCACTCCGAGATCTACAACACCCTTCTCCAGGTGCTGGAGGACGGCCGTCTCACCGACGGTCAGGGACGCATGGTGGACTTCAAGAACACCGTGCTGATCTTCACCTCGAACCTCGGGACCAGGGACATCTCCAAGGCCGTCGGGATGGGCTTCCAGTCCTCCGACAACACCGAGGACGCCTACGAGCGGATGAAGCAGAAGGTCAACGACGAGCTGAAGAAGCACTTCCGCCCGGAGTTCCTCAACCGTATCGACGAGATCGTCGTGTTCCACCAGCTCACGCAGGAGCAGATCGTCCAGATGGTCGACCTCATGGTCAGCCGTGTGGGCGTGGCGCTCAAGGCCAAGGACATGACCATCGAGGTCACCGATCGGGCCAAGCAGCTGCTGGCCAAGCGGGGCTTCGACCCGGTCCTGGGTGCGCGGCCGCTGCGTCGCACCATCCAGCGCGAGATCGAGGACACGCTCTCGGAGAAGATCCTCTTCGGCGAGGTCGCGGCCGGCGAGCTGGTCACGGTCGACGTCGAGGGCTGGGACGGTGAGTCCGACAAGACCGAGGACGCGAAGTTCACCTTCTCGGGCGCCCCGCGTCCCGACGCCCCCGCGGACCGCGAGGGCGAGGAGATCACGGCGAGTGTCGCGCCCACCGGCGAGGCCGGCCCGGGTGACTCGCTGCCGCCGACCTCCGGTGGCTTCGGTGGCGGCTCCACCGGCGGGCCCTCGGGTTCCGGCGGCGGGGCGGCTCCCGCCACCACCTGATCCGGTGCCGGTCCGCCCCGAGCGGCTGACGCAGAGCCCGAGCGGCTGACGCAGAGAACGACCCCCGCCACGAGGCGGGGGTCGTTCTCGTTCTCCCCGCTCGGGAACGGGGCGGCTGTGTCAGGCGGAGGGGGTCAGGCGGAGGGGGTCAGGCGGAGGGTGTCAGGCGGAGGGCTTGACGTCCATCACGACGTCGAACTCCAGCAGGTTCGCGCCCTCGGCGACGGGCTTGCCGTGCTCGCCGGCGTGGGCGGCCCGGGCGTCCCCGTCGCGCCACGCGGCAAAGGACTCCTCGTCCTCCCAGGTGGTCACCACGAAGTAGCGGGTCTCGCCGCCGGTGGGGCGCAGCAGCTGGAAACCGAGGAATCCGGGCGAGTTCTCGACGGTGTGCGCCCGCTCGGAGAAGCGGCGCTCGAGCTCGGCGCCGGCCTGCGGCGGGACGTTCAGGGCATTGATCTTCACGACGGCCATGGGCCGAGCCTACCCAGGCGGGCCTACGCGGGAAGTGAGTAGTGCTCGCCGACGCGGACGACGAGCCCGTCGCCGAGCAGCGAGTCCAGTGCCCGGTCGCGCTGGGTCGCGTCGGGCCACACCGCGTCCAGGGCGCTGCGGGCGGCGGTACCGTCGCCGTCGCGCAGGACGTCCAGCAGCAGCCCCCGCACCTGCCGGTCGGTGCCGGCGAACGTCTGCACCTTGCGCCGCGGGCCGTCCCACTCGGGTCGGCCCGCGGCCAGCCACGCGCAGGTGGGGGCGAGGGGGCAGTCGTCGCAGCGGGGGGCCCGGGCCGTGCACACCAGCGCACCGAGCTCCATGACGGCCACGGAGAACGCCACGGCTCGCTCGCGGTCGTCCGGCAGCAGCGCCTCGACGGCGGCCAGGTCGCGTCGCGTCGACGGGGGCCCCGCCTCCGCGACGCCGCGCACGGCGCGTGCGACGACCCGGCGGACGTTGGTGTCGACCACGGGGACTCGCCGCCCGTAGGCGAAGCAGGCGACCGCGCGCGCGGTGTAGTCGCCGACGCCCGGCAGCGCGAGCAGCTGGTTGACGTCGTGGGGGACCCGGCCGTCGTGGAGGTCGACGACGGCGAGGGCGCACTCGCGGAGCCGTAGCGCGCGGCGGGGGTAGCCGAGCTTGCCCCACATGCGGATCACGTCGGCCGGGGCGGCCGCCGCGAGTTCCGCGGGGCCGGGCCAGCGGTCGAGCCAGGCCCGCCAGACGGGCTCGACCCGGGCGACGGGGGTCTGCTGGCTCATGACCTCGCAGAGCAGGATCTCCCATGCGCCGACCTGCCCACCGCGCCACGGCAGCGGGCGGCCGGCGCGGGCGAACCAGGAGAGGAGTGCGGAGGTGTCGAGAGAGGTCAACGCGAGTCTTCCGGGGTCGGCGGGGCACAATATGAGCCATGCCTCATACCAACCCGATCAGCGCATGGGCCTCGCTCCGTGACGGCAACCACCGCTTCGTCGATTGCGAGATGCGTCATCCCAGCCAGAATACCCAGCGTCGCGAGCAGCTCGTCGCCGCGCAGCACCCGAAGGCGGTCCTGTTCGGGTGTTCGGACTCCCGGGTCGCGGCCGAGATCATCTTCGATCAGGGGCTCGGTGACCTCTTCGTCATCCGCACCGCAGGCCATATCATCGACACCGCGGTGCTCGGGTCGATCGAGTACGCGGTCCACGTGCTGGACACTCCTCTGATCGTGGTGCTCGGCCATGACAGCTGCGGCGCGGTCAAGGCGACCGTGGACGCGCTGGCGACCGGGGAGATCCCGCCCGGCTTCCTCCGGGACGTGGTGGAGAAGGTGTCCCCGTCGATCCTCAACGGGCGTCGCGAGGGGCTCAGCGGCATCGACGATTTCGAGGCGCGCCACGTGCTCGAGACGGGTGAGCTGCTCGAGCAGCGTTCCAAGATCATCAGCGAGCGGATCGACAACGGCGAACTCGCGATCGTCGGCGTGACCTACAAGCTCTCCGACGGCCGCGCCTACCTGCGCAGCGTCCTGGGCGAGGTCGAGGACGTCCCCCACGGCCCCGGTGAGGAGATGGTCGCCATCTGACGCCCTCCGGCGGCCCGGCGGCCCGGCGGCCACCCGGTCTGAGGGACACGCCGCGCCGACGGGCAGGTGGGGCACCCGCGCGGCTCTAGAGTTGGACCCGTGCAGGAACCCCAGGGCCCCCTACCGCGCGAAGTCTATGTGCGTCGCCGCGTCGCCGCGGTCGTCGTCGCCGTCATCGCCGTGGTCGTGGTGGTGCTCGCGCTGTTCCTCGCCTCCCGCGACAGCGGGACCGACACCCAGGAGACCGCCGCGGGCGGGGAGAACGGCACGACCGGGGCCGTCGAGACCTCGGAGACGTCCACCTCCGCGACCACCGAGCGGGACGACGACGGAGGCGCCTCGCGGGGCCGGTGCGCCGACGAGGATCTCCGTCTGGACGTGTGGTCGGCCGAGCCCAACGTGCCCGTGGGCTCCGACGTGCGCTTCTTCGTCAACATCGTCAACGTCTCGGACACCACGTGCGACCGGGACCTGTCGGAGGCGCCGCTGTCGTTCGAGGTCTACCGGCTCGACGACAACTCCAAGGTGTGGTCGAGCATCGACTGCACCACGCCGCGCGAGGAGGACCAGGTCGAGCTGCGCCCCGATGAGCCGGAGCCGCGTCAGATCGACTGGACCGGCCGACGGTCCGCCGAGGGCGCGTGTTCCGAGTCGGACCGGACGCCAGTCGAGGTCGGCGCCTACCAGGTGTACGCACTGGTCGGGAACGTCTTCAGCCCGGCCTCCACCTTCAACGTGGTCGAGGCCCCCGAGTCGTGACCGGGTCCTGACCGGGCCCGCGCCGAGCGATGGGGCGCCGCGGTGGTCGTCAGCCGGTGCCCAGGCCGGTGAGGCGCTGCCGGACGTGGCGGGCCCACAGCGCGCCGACGCCCTCGACGTCGGCGAAGTCCGACTGCTCGGCCGCCAGCAGTGCGGGCACCGATCCGAAACGTTCGACCAGCGCCGTGATCTGCACCGGCCGCAGGCGAGGGATGTGCGCGAGCATGCGGTGTCCGCGGGCGGTGACGTGCTCGTCCAGGTCCTCGGGCTCGGCCGGTAGCCCCAGGCAGCGCGCGACGGGCGCGGGCAGGAGCAGGTCGGCGTCGGTCAACGCGGCCAGTCGCTCGAGCCCGGCGGTGACCTGCTCGGGTGTCGGTATCGGGCGTGCATCGCCGTCGACGGCCTCCACGCGGAGGTGGTCCGCGACCAGGCCCCACAGTTCATCGGGGGTGTCGGAGAGCAGTTCCTCGAGCTGCAGGGTTGTCTGGCGCCCGTATTCGCCCATCTCCACCGTGAGCTCGGCGAGTTCGGCGCCCAGGCGTTCGAGCCTGAGCAGGCGCTGGGCCATGGTCACGACGTCGCGCACCGAGGCGTAGTCACCCATCTCCGCCCGGTCGAGCCGGGCGCGGGCACGGGCGGTGCGGGCGCCGTGCCGCTCCATCGTGGCGACCGTCTGGTCGGCCCGGGCCAGCAGGACCACCGGGTCGGCCAGCACCCGGGCCAGTCCGCCGGCGTAGACGGTCACCGTGGTCATCGACGCCGACACGGCCACCGTGGGGACGCCGGTGTGCAGCGCCGTGCGCTCGGCGGCGCGATGACGGGTGCCCGTCTCGACGGCCGGCAGTGACGGGTCGGGGACCAGGTGGACGTTGGCGCGGGTGATCCGGGAGCCATCGGTGGACAGCACCACGGCGCCGTCCATCTTGCTCAGTTCCCGCAGTCGGGCGGGCGCGAACTCGACGTCGAGGTCGACACCGCCGTCGCAGATGGCCCGGACGGCGGGATCGTCACCGAGCACCACGAGCCCCCCGGTGCCGCTACGGCGGATCCGGTCGAGTGCGTCACGCAGCGGGGTGCCCGGGGCGAGTCGCCGCAGGACGGCCCGCATGTCGGGGTCGACCGGTGAACCGTCGGCCGAGCGGGCGGAGAGGGCGGACGTGTCAGTGCTCCTCGGACTCGCCGGCGTACTCCGTCGGACGGGTGTACTCGCCGGCCTCGACGAGCTCGCCCACGACGGCGGCCTCGGTCTCGATCCGGTCGCCGTTGGAGAAGCTCACGGTGGCGGGCACGGAGACCCCGACGTCGAGGTCGTCGGCCGAGGGGAGGGTCGCGGTGGTCTGCTCGACGCAGACGCCCTCCGGTGCGGGGGCGGGCTCTGCGCCTTCGGTCGCGTCGACGACGATCGTGCAGCCACGCTGCAGCGGCCGGGTCTCGCCGAGCTGGACCGGGGTGCCGTCGATCTCGACCTGATCGAGGGAGACGGCCTCGCCGAGGCCGTAGCCGGTGAACGAGGCGACGAATCCGACGCGGGCCTCGCCACCGTTCTCGGGGACGACCACCTGCAGGTCGTTGACGTGCAGGTCGCCCGCGGAACCCCGTCCACCGTCGACCGCGGCGACCTGGTTGGCGGTCTGGGAGACCTGGCCGGCGCTGCAGGCCGACGCCCCGAGGGCGGCGCCCACGGCCAGGACTACGAGCGCGGTGCGGCGCAGGCCGGTGTTCGGTGAAGTCACGTCAGGCTCCTCGGGGATGGTCGTCTCTCAGGCCGGTCTCATCGTAGTCCACGGCCCGTCCAGACCGGCGTCAGAGTGGCCCCCTCACACCCGTGGGATTCCCTCGTCAGCCTGTACACGTTGCTGACCTGCGCAAACGGAAAACGCCTGCACTGAGGGCGTGCTAAGATAGGGCGGTCGAAAGGGGAAAGCCACTCATGGAGTTCAAGGTCGGCGACACCGTCGTCTACCCGCATCACGGCGCCGCCACCATCCAGGCGATCGAGATGCGGACGGTCAAGGGCACCGAGAAGGAATACCTCGTCCTCAAGGTTTCACAGGGCGACCTCACGGTGAAGGTACCGGCCGAGAACGCCGAGTACGTGGGCGTTCGCGACGTGGTGGACCAGGCGGGCCTGGACAAGGTCTTCGAGGTCCTGCGCACCGAGCACGCGGAGGAGCCCACCAACTGGTCGCGTCGTTACAAGGCCAACGGCGAGAAGCTCGCCTCCGGTGACGTCAACAAGGTCGCCGAGGTCGTGCGCGACCTCTGGCGCCGCGATCTCGATCGTGGCCTGTCCGCGGGCGAGAAGCGCATGCTCGCCAAGGCGCGCCAGGTGCTCGTCGGCGAGCTCGCGCTCGCCGAGCGCTCGGACGAGGAACGCGCTGACGCCCTCCTCGGTGAGGTCCTCGGCTCCGCCGCACCGGCGTGACGCGACCGTCGGAGTGATCGGACACGGTCCGGACGGCCACCCCGCCCCCACGGGCAGGGTGGCCGCCGTCGTTCCCGCGGCCGGTTCCGGGCTCCGGCTCGGCGCGGGACTGCCCAAGGCCTTCGTCGAACTCCACGGCCGGACGATGCTGGAGCGGGCCGTCGCCGGCCTGCTGGACTCGGGGGCCGTCGACGATGTGGTGGTGGTGGTCCCGTCGGACCGCGTCCGGGAAGCCGAGTCGATGCTCGCCCGACTCCGGAACGATGACCACCTCGTCGTCGTCGCCACCGGCGGCGCGGAGCGCACCGACTCCGTGCGCAACGGGCTCGCGGCGCTGACCGCCACCCACGGTGATGCCGGCGCGGCGGTGTACGACGTCCTGCTGGTGCACGACGCGGCGCGGTGCCTCACCCCCGCCGCACCGACGCGGCGCGTCGTCGAGGCCGTGCGCTCCGGCGAGGTCGCCGTGGTGCCGGTGCTCCCGGTCGTCGACACCGTCAAACAGGTCGACGTCGACGGCTACGTCGTGGGCACCCCCGACCGTTCCGGGCTGCGCGCCGTCCAGACACCCCAGGGATTCGCTCCCGACGTCCTGCTCGCCGCCTATGACGCGGCCGGGGACATCGCCACCGACGACGCCGGCCTGGTCGAACGGATCGGGCAACGGGTCGCGACCGTCGAGGGAGACGCGCTCGCGTTCAAGATCACCACCGCCACCGACCATGCCCGCGCGCTGACGGAACTCGCCGGATCCCGTCCCGGCTCGGCGCCCCCCGTCCCCGCGGGCCGAATCCAGGAGGACCCGTGACCGGACCCGTCATCCCCCGCGTGGGGATCGGCACCGACGCCCACCGCGTGGAGCCCGGAAAGCGCTGCATGATGGCGTGTCTGCACTTCCCCGAGGACAACGGGTGCGAGGGGCACTCCGACGGGGACGTGGTCGCCCACTCCCTGGTCGACGCCCTGCTCTCGGCGGCGGGCCTCGGCGACCTCGGCGCGCTGGTGGGCACCGGACGACCCGAGTACGACGACGTCTCGGGCGAGCGCCTGCTGCGGGAAGCGGTGGCCGAGCTGGACGAGCACGGGTGGGTGATCGGCAACGCCGCCGTGCAGATGGTGGGCAACCGGCCCAAGATGGGGCCGCGCCGTACCGAGGCCGAGCAGCGATTGTCCGAGATCATCGGCGCCCCGGTCTCCGTCTCCGCCACCACCACCGACGGCATGGGCTTCACCGGCCGCGGTGAGGGGGTCTCCGCCGTGGCCACGGCACTGGTGTACCGGGCCTGACGGCCCGACACCGGTAGACTCGGCACCCGTGACGCTCCATCTGTACGACACCGCCGCCCGCTCCCTGAGGGAGTTCACCCCCGTCCGGGAAGGGCACGCGTCCGTCTACCTCTGTGGAGCCACCCCCCAGTCGGTCCCGCACATCGGCCACGTCCGCTCCGGCGTCGCGTTCGACATCCTGCGCCGCTGGCTCCTCGGATGCGGCTACGACGTGGCGTTCGTGCGCAACGTCACCGACATCGACGACAAGATCCTCACCAAGGCCGCCGAGAACGGGCGCCCGTGGTGGGAATGGGCGGCCACCCACGAGCGCGAGTTCACCCGCGCCTACGACGCGCTCGGCGTGCTGCCGCCGTCCACCGAGCCACGCGCGACCGGGCACGTGACCCAGATGATCGACTACATGGAGAGGCTCATCGAGCGGGGTTTCGCGTATCCGGCCGAGGGCAGCGTCTACTTCGACGTCGCCGCCTGGTCGGCCGCGCCCGAGGGCGACTACGGGCACCTGTCCGGACACCGACTCGACGAGGTCGACCAGGGCGAGTCCGCCGACCTGCGCGGTAAGCGCGACACGCGGGACTTCGCCCTGTGGAAGGCCGCCAAGCCCGGCGAGCCCGCCTGGCCCACCCCGTGGGGCGACGGCAGGCCCGGGTGGCACCTCGAGTGCTCGGCCATGGCCACCTGGTACCTCGGTCACACCTTCGACATCCACGGCGGTGGGCTGGACCTGCAGTTCCCGCACCACGAGAACGAGGCGGCCCAGTCCCACGCCGCCGGCGACGGGTTCGCCCGCTTCTGGCTGCACAACGGCTGGGTGACGATGGCCGGCGAGAAGATGAGCAAGTCACTGGGCAACGTGCTCAGCGTGCCCAACATCCTCACCGCCGTCCGCCCCGTGGAACTGCGCTACTACCTCGGAAGTGCGCATTACCGGTCGATGCTGGAATACTCTCCCGAGGCACTGCAGGAGGCGGCCGCGGCCTATCGCCGGATCGAGGCGCTCGTGCACCGGGTGAACGAGGCCATCGGGTCGGGAACGGCACCGGGGGGCGACGTCCCGGTCGGCGAGTGGACCGACGCGTTCGCCGCCGCGATGGACGACGATCTCGGGGTCCCCGCCGCGCTGGCGGAGATCCACGGCCGGGTCCGCGCCGGCAACACCGCGTTGTCGTCGGGGGATCTCGACGCGGCGCTCGCGGCGGCGTCGTCCGTCCGGGCGATGGCCGCGGTGCTGGGCGTCGACCCGCTGGACCCGCAGTGGACCTCCGCCGGGGGTGGGGAGGACGCGGCGTTGACAGCACTCGATCTCCTTGTGCGCGCAGAACTCGAGGCCCGCGCCGACGCGCGGGCGAACAAGGACTTCGCCACCGCCGACGCCATCCGTGACCGACTGGTCACGGCGGGTATCGAGGTGGCCGACACAGCGGACGGCCAGAAGTGGTCGCTCGCCAACCGGAAGGACTGACATGGCGGGCAATTCGAGCCGGCGCGGAGCGATCCGCAAATCCGGCACCAAGAAGGGACAGGTCGTCGGCTCCGGCGGCCAGCGCCGTCGCGGGCTCGAGGCGCGCGGCGCCACCCCCAAGGCCGAGGACCGGACCTACCACCCGGCGCACCGCAAGGCCAAGGCCGCGTCGCGCAAGTCGGACGGTGCCCAGCAGCGCCGCCAGTACGCCCAGAAGAAGGCCGACGGGCCCGAACTCGTGGTGGGCCGCAACCCGGTCGTGGAGTGCCTGCGCGCCGGAGTCCCGGCGACGGCGTTGTTCGTGGCCGTGGGGGCCGACAACGACGAGCGGCTCACCGAGGCCGTGCGGTTCGCCGCCGACAAGGGGATCTCGATCCTCGAGGTGCCCCGCCACGATCTCGACCGGATGACCTCCAACGGCATGCACCAGGGGATCGGTCTCCAGGTTCCTCCCTACGAGTACGCCGACCCGGACGACCTCATCCAGAGTGCCATGCACTCCTCGAAGCCGGCCCTGCTGGTGGCGCTCGACAACATCACCGACACTCGCAACCTCGGCGCCGTCATCCGGTCGGTCGCGGCCTTCGGTGGGCACGGCGTGCTGATCCCCGAGCGGCGCAGCGCGTCCATCACCGCGGTGGCGTGGCGCACCTCGGCCGGCGCCGCGGCCCGCCTGCCCGTGGCCAAGGCGACCAACCTCAACCGGACGCTGCTCGACTGGGCCAAGCAGGGCGCGCAGCTCGTCGGCCTGGACGCCGGGGGCGACGTCTCGTTGGACGACTACGACGGCACCGGTCCCACGGTCATCGTCGTGGGTTCCGAGGGCAAGGGCCTGTCCCGCCTCGTCCGCGAGAACTGTGACTCGATCCTGTCCATCCCGATCGCGTCCGAGGTCGAGAGCCTCAACGCCTCGGTGGCGGCGGGCGTGGTGCTCTCGGAGTTCGCGCGGCAGCGGCGCGTCAAGCGCTGACCCGCCGAGGCGGGAGCCCGGTCCGCCCGGCCCGCTGGCCCGCTGGTCCGCTGGTTCGCCCGGCCCGCCAGCGCGCTGGTCCGCGGCATCCGCTACCGCGCCTGGCGTCTCGCACGCGCGCCTGAACGTTCGCTCGCCGGCATGGCGTCTGGCCTGCCCCGGTGCGCGCGCGAGACGCCATGCCGACGAGCGGCTGTGGGCTGGCTGAGCAGGCGCGTGAGCGAGACGCCAGGCGCGGGAGCGGCTGTAGATGCGGGCGCAGGTCGGGCGCAGGGACCGTCCCGCGGAGGGTGTCAGGCCCGCGGCCGGCGCGGGGAGCGGCACCGGTCGAACGCCGACCGGGCGTGCTCCCAGGACTCCACCCCGTAGTACAGGTGGCCGGCGATCATGTAGAGCGCGGCGAACCGCTGGTAGGTCCACGCCCGGTCGAGGAAGGTCTCGTCGGCCCGCCCGGTGTAGTGGGCCAGCACGTCCTCGACGAAGCGCGGGCCGTATTCGTACAGCTCGGCGAAGTCGACGGCCGGGTCGCCCAGGCACATGTCGGTGAAGTCGATGAGGCCGAGCCTGCCGGGTCCGCCGAGCCTGCCGGGTCCGCCGAGCCTGCCGGGCCCACTGACCCCACCGGCCCTGCCGAGCCCGCCGGCCGCTTGCCCGGCCGCCTGACCGCGGTCCCAGTACAGGTGTCGGACGTAGACGTCGTTGTGCAGCAGCACCCGCGGTAGGAGGGTGGACTGCAGCGCCCCGACCTCGTCGCAGATCTCCCTGGCCGTGGCCATCTCGGCGTCGGTGAACACCGCCGGCAGGTTGTTGTGCACGATCCCGCGGACGAAGTCCAGGTTCTCCGGCTGGTAGGAGTGGGGCACCCGGTCGATCGGGGGCGCCGAGGTGTCCTGGATGTGCAGCGCGGCCAGCAGCGCGCCGAGTTGGGCGGCGAGTGTCGTCCTCTCGGTGGCGGGCAGGCTGTCGAACAGCTCCGGGGTGAGGCGCTGCCCGCGCACCAGCGGGTACCCGGCGAAGCGGCCGTGCGCGGGTACGTGGGAGTAGTGGGGGAGCGCGGCGTCGACGCGTCCCGCCAGGTGATCGAGGACCGCGATCTCGGTCGGCAGCTGCGCGAGGGCCTGGTCATCGGCGGGGAACCGGAACACCAGTTCGCGGTGGCCGTGCGCATCCGCCCCGGAGCACCCGCGGCAGATCATCACGACGTGGTCCCAGCCCTCGTCGATCCGCTCGGCGGAGTCCCAGGTCAGGGTGGGGTAGGCGGCGCGAATGGCCTCGAGTTCGGCGGCATCGTCGGGCGCTACGGCAGCACCGTCCGCCCCAGTACCGTCCGGCCCAGCACCGTCCGGCCCGGCACCGTCCGGCCCGGCACCCGCGGTCATCGCCGCACCGCCGCGACACCGCGGCACGAGAGGTAGATGACGAACGAGATCGTGGTGACGAACACCGAGACCGGCACGCCCGGCGCGAGGGAGAGCAGCATCCCCCCGACGGCCGCGATCTCGGCGAACAGGATCGTCAGCCCGATCGCCCGCAGCGGGCTGGAGGTGACGGCGGCTGCGGCGGCGGCGGGCGTGATGAGCAGGGACAGGACCAACAGTGCGCCGACGACCTGCACGGCCTGCGCGGCGGCCAGCCCCACGAGCACGGCGAAGACCATGTTGATGGCCCGCACCGGGACGCCCCGCGCCTCGGCGACCTCGGGGTCGGCCGACGAGAACACCAGTGGCCGGTACAGCACGATCAGCGCGCCCACGATGATGGCCGCGACCACCGCCATCTGCACCAGCCCGTGCTCGGACACTCCCACGATCTGCCCGGTGAGCAGGGAGAAGCTCGTCCCCGAGCGGCCGGGGTAGAGATGGATGAACAACACGGCCAGGCCGAGTCCGAACGCCATGACCACGCCGATCGAACTGTCGCGCTGGGACGCCCGGGAGCCCATCAGACCGAACATCAGTGCAGCGATCACCGACCCCAGGACGGCGCCCAGCCCCAGGTTGAGCCCGAACAGCAGCGCGGCGGCTGCGCCGGTGAGGGCGAGCTCGCTGGCGCCGTGCACGGAGAACGACATCTGCCGCATCACGATGAACGGCCCGATCGCACCGGAGAGCAGGCCGAGCAGTGCGATCGCGGCAAGGCCGTAGAGCACGAAGTCCTGCTCCAGCAGGTACGCGGTGGTCTCGGTGTCGGCGATGGACCCGAGGATCTCGAGCAGTCGGTCCATCAGTGCGCTCCATGTCCGTGGTCGTGGCCGCCTGCGGCGTCGTCATCGTGGTGGTGGTGCCCGCTCGACCAGGGTTCTGCGACGAGGTGCTGGGTGTCGCCCACCACGATGATCTGTCCGCGCACGCGCAGGACCTCGACGGGGGAGGAGTACAGCTCGGACATGACCTCGGTGGTGAAGACCTCGTCCGGGGTGCCGATGCGGTGCCGGCCGTCGACCAGGTAGACGATCCGGTCGACCATCGGCAGCACCGGGTTGATCTCGTGGGTGACGAACACGACCGCGGTGTCGTGCTCGCGGCGTCGGTGGTCGAGTACGGAGGCGACGGTGCGTTGACCGGTGAGGTCGAGGCTGAGCAGCGGTTCGTCACAGAGCATGACGCACGGGTCGCACGCGATGGCCTGGGCGACCCGCACGCGTTGTTGCTCGCCGCCGGACATCCGGCCGAGTGGCTTGTCGGCGAGCTTTCCGGCCGCGAGCCTGGTGAGGGCGTCGTCGACGATGCGCCGCTTTCCGGCGCGCCGTGACGGCCAACCGGGGCCCCAGCGGGTGCCGTCGATCCCGAGGGACACGAGGTCGCGTCCGCGCAGGGTGATGCCGGGGTCGAAGGCGCGCTGTTGCGGTACGTAGCCGAGGTGGGTGCCGCGGTCGCCGGGGGCGCGACCGTCGACGAGGACGGTGCCGGAGGCGGGCCGGTGTTCGCCGAGCAGCACCTTGAGCAGGGTGGTCTTGCCGGCGCCGTTGGGTCCGAGGACGGCCACGAACTCGCCGGGGGCGATCTCCAGGTCGAGGTCGCGGATGAGGGTGCGGCCGCCGCGGGAGACCGTCACGCCCTGCAGCGCGACGACCGGTCCGGGGCCGGGGGCGCCGCGGGCGTGGCCCGACCCGGGTTCAGTGGCCACCGTCGCCCACCGGGGTCGCGTCGGCCAGTGCGCCGGAGAGGTCGTCGACGATCCCCGTCATCCAGCCGATGTAGTCGGCGCCCTCGGGGAGGGTCTCGGTGAGGTCGACGACGACGAGGTCGGCGTCCTCGGCCGCGTCGCGGACGCGGGCGGTCACGGAGGTCTCGGTCTGGGTGTTGAAGGCCAGGAACGCGACCCGTCGCTCGGCCAGCAGGTCGAGCATGGCGGCGAGGTCGGCGGCGGACGGGTCGGTGTCGTCCTCGACGGAGGCGAGGAACCCGCGCGGCGTCAGGTCGGTCAGGTGCGCGGCCTCGAACAGGTGCGCGCCGACCCGCTCGGTCTGGGCGTAGGGGAAGTGGCCGCGGTCGTGGATCTCGTCGAGCCGCGCCTCGAGCGGGGTCAGGGCGTCGGCGAAGGCGCGGGCGTTGTCGCGGTACTGCTCGGCGTTGCCGGAGTCGATCGCGGCGAGTTCCTCGGCCACCCGCTCGGCCACGGCGGCGGCGGTGGGCAGGCTGAACCACACGTGTTCGTTCTCGGCCGCCTCGTGCGAGTGGTCGCCGTCGGCATGGTCGTCGCCGTCCGCGTGGTCCTCCTCCGCGTGGTCGTGCCCGTCCACCGAGGCGCTGGTGACCCGCTCGAACTCGTCGACCCCCCGCACGACGGGCACATCCCCGGCGTTGTCCAGCGCCATGTCCACGAACGCGTCGTAACCGGCGCCGTTGTAGACGACCAGGTCGGCGCCCGCGACCGCGGCGGCATCGGCAGGGCTGGCCTCGTAGGAGTGCGGGTCGGCGGCCGGGTCGGAGATCACCGACTCCACCGAGGCGTTGTCGCCGGCGACCTGCTCGGCGATGTCCGCGTAGACGGTCGTCGAGGCGACGACGGTCGGCCCGTCGTCGCCCGTGCCGGCGTCGCCGTCGGTGCCGCAGGCGGTGAGCACGCCCCCGCCCAGGAGGGCGGCCGCGGCGAGGGCCAGCGCGCGGGGCGTGCGGGCGGGGGAGGTGCGGGCGGGTGAGGAGGACGACATCGCGTGGACCACTCTCGTAGTAATGGGAACCGTTGTCGTTAAGTGTAGATCCGCGACGCGGCGAGCGTGTACATCCGGGGGTGTCAGCCCCGCAGATCGGCGAGAGTGTCGAGCAGCTCCACGACGGCGGGGATGTCCGCGACGCGGTGCGCGGCCGCCGTCTCGCCCTCGCCGACCTTGACGCCGACGTCCTGCGGTCGCAGGCGCGCGAAGCCGCGCTCATCGGTGACGTCGTCGCCGATGAACAGCGCCACCTCCGCTCCGGTTTGCTCGACCATCGTCTCGATGGCCGCGCCCTTGCTCGCCTCCCGCACGGCGATCTCCACGACGTTCTTGCCCTCGGTGACGAACACCCCGTCGAGTGCGGCCGGCCCGGCCATCGCCTCGGCCTGCGCGCGGTCCCGCTCCGCGGGATCGGCCACCGGGCGGACGTGCAGGACGGCGGCCGTCGGCTTGGTCTCGACGTGCGCCCCGGGGGTGCGGGAGACGATCTCCTCGAGGGCGGACCGCACCCGGGACAGCAGCGCCACCTCGTCGTCGTCGAGGGGGGAGTCGAAACCACCCTCCCACTCCGACCCGTGGCTGCCCACCAGGACCACCGGGGCGTCGGCGCCGCTCACCTCCGCCAGCGCCGCGCGGTTACGGCCGGACAGCAGGGCGACGGTGGTCCGGGGCAGCCCCGCCAGTCTCGCCAGGGCGTCCGCGGCACCGGGGGCGGGCACGGCCTTTGTGGGGTCGTCGACGAACGGGGCGAGCGTGCCGTCGTAGTCGCACGCCACCACGAGGGTGGGGGCGTCGGCGGCGCGGCGCAGCGCCTCGTCCAGGGTCTCGGCGGTGGTCATGGACGTCAGGATAGGCGCGCCGCCCGGACCCGGGCACCGCGAAAGCGCCCGGCACGCCATGTGACGCGTGTTACGTTAAGGAGACTCAAAGGCTGAAGTCGGGCGTCGGAAGGACGTACCGGTGAGCGCAGAGGATCGGGCACCGGGTGCGCCCAGTGTCCGACCGCGACCGGAAGGTGAGAAGACCATGGCACCATCAGTGCTTAGGACATCCGTACGCCGTCGTCCGATGAGCGTGATCGCCGCCGCCGCGGTGATCGGCCTGGGGCTCACGGGCTGTACCTCGACGAATTCCGACGACGACTCGAGTCTGCTGGAGACCCTGCAGGACCGCGGCAGCGTGACGGTCGGCTTCGCCGGCGAGGCGCCCTACTCGTTCCAGGAGAACGGCGAGCTCACCGGCGCCACGGTCGCCCTCCACCGCGAGATCTTCGGGAATCTGGGCATCGACACCGTCGAGGGCGTGAACGCGGACTTCGGTGCCCTCATCCCCGGTCTCCAGGCCAACCGCTTCGATGTGGTGAGCGCGGGCATGTCGATCCTCCCGGAGCGCTGCGAGCAGGCCGCGTTCAGCGAGCCCGAGTTCAACTACACCACCGCCCTCATGGTCGAGGAGGGCAACCCGATGAACCTCACGGACATGCAGTCCGTCGCCGAGAGCGGTGCGCGGCTCGCGACGATGACGGGCGCGATCGAGTCCGACTACGCCTCCGAGCTGGGTATCGACAGCATGCAGGTCGCCACCCCCCAGGACGGGATGGACGCCGTCACCTCCGGGCGCGCCGACGTCTTCGCCCTGACCGGCATCTCGCTGAACTGGATGAAGAACAACAACCCCGACGCCCCCGTCGAGGTGACCGAGTCGTTCGTCGCGGAGATCAACGGCGAGCCGCAGGTCGGCGCGGGCGGTACCGTGTTCCGCACCGACGACCAGGAGCTCCTCGACGCCTACAACGAGGAACTGGCCAAGATCACCTCCGATCCGGAGAAGTACCTCTCCATCGTGGGTGAGTTCGGGTTCACCGAGGGGGAGCTCCCCGACCCCGCGCTGACGACCGCCGACCTCTGCGCCGGCGAGTGACGGTGCACGGAGTCCGGTGACGAACGACCGTGGAAAGTAACATCGAGGCCTTCCTGGAGGCGTGGCCCCGCTTCCAGGAAGGCATCGTCACCACCATCTATCTGACACTGGGCGGTGCGGCGCTGGGCTTCGCCATGGCGCTGGTCCTCGGCGTGGCGGCCGGGTCCCGCCTCATGGTGATCCGCGGGGTGTCGAGGACGATCGTCGAGTTCTTCCGGGGCACCTCGTTGCTGGTGCAGCTGTTCTGGCTGTTCTTCGTGCTGCCGCTGCTCGGCTACGAACTCGATCCGCTCTTCTGCGGAATCCTGGCGCTGGGACTCAACTACGGCGCGTACGCCGCCGAGGTGGTCCGTGGTTCGCTGGCCGCCGTCCCGACCCCGCAGAAGGAGGCCGCGGTCGCCCTCAACTTCTCGCCCTGGCATCGCATGTCCAAGGTCGTCTTCCCGCAGGCGTGGGTGCAGATGATCCCGCCGCTGAACAACCTCCTGGTCCAGCTCCTCAAGGGGAGTGCCCTGGCCAGCTTCATCCTGCTGCAGGACCTGACCTTCCACATCGGGGAGCTGCGCCGGGTGACCGGCGATACGGTGTTCGCCTTCGGCGTCGGGCTGATCCTCTACTTCGTCATCGCGTACGTCCTCACCCTGTTCATGAATCTCCTCGAGGTCCGGGCGAAGTCCCGACTGGGGGCGGGGCCGTCGCTCCGTGAGGTGCTCAGCCTGCGACCCGAACGGGTCAACGAGGCAGTGGGGGTGGGCCGATGAGCGTCGATTGGAGCTGGGAACGCGCCATCGAGAGCATCCCGATCCTGCTGGAGGGGTTCCGGATCACCCTGCTGGCCACCGTCGTCGGCTTCCTCATCGCCGCGGTGCTGGGACTGGTCGTCGCGATGGTGCGTCGCGCCGCGCCCGCCGTGATCACCGTGCCCCTGCGCCTGGTCACCGAGTTCATCCGCCTGACCCCGCTCGTCGTCCAACTGTTGTTCGCGTACTTCCTGCTCCCGCAGTTCACCGCGCTGCAGATCGGCATCGCCGTGATCGGCGTGCACTACGCGACCTATATGGCGGAGGTGTACCGCGCGGGCATCGACGCGGTCCCGACCGGGCAGTGGGAGGCCGCCCGGGCACTGTCACTCCCCGCGGGGCGCACCTGGCGTGCCGTCGTCCTGCCCCAGGCGATCCGCAACACGGTCCCGGCGCTAGGGAACTACGCGATCTCCCTGTTCAAGGACACCCCGTTCCTGTTCGCGATCACGGTGGTGGAGATGGTGACCGCCGCGCAGCAGTACGGCGCCCGCAACTTCCAGTACCTCGAGCCGATCACCCTCGCCGGGGTGATCTTCCTGCTCGCGAGCTACCCGACCTCGATCCTCATCCGGAGACTGGAGAAGTCCCTTGTCTACTGACCCCAGCGCGCCGACGCGGCCGAGCACGCCGACAGGCGGCGAGTCGCCGATGGTGGTGTTCGAGAAGGTGGTCAAGCAGTTCGGCGACCACGTGGTCCTGGACCACCTCGACTTCACCGTGCGGCGGGGCGAGCGGGTCGCGCTGATCGGCCCCAGCGGGTCGGGCAAGACGACGATCCTGCGCCTGCTGATGACCCTCGAGGAGGCGAACGACGGCGTGATCTGGGTGGAGGGCGAACCCCTGACGCACCAATTCAAGGGCGACACGCTGGTCAAGGCCTCCCAGAAGCACCTGCGCGCCGTCCGCTCGAAGATCGGGATGGTGTTCCAGCAGTTCAACCTGTTCCCCAACATGACGGTGCTCGAGAACATCACCGAGGCGCAGATCCACGTCCTGGGGCGGTCCAAGGGGGAGGCGGTGGAGCGGGCACGTGAGCTCCTCGACACGGTCGGTCTCGCGGACAAGGAGAACGCCCACCCGACCACGCTGTCGGGCGGGCAGCAGCAGCGGGTCGCCATCGCCCGGGCGCTGGCGATGGATCCCGATATCCTGCTCCTCGACGAGGTCACCTCAGCTCTCGATCCAGAGCTGGTCGCCGACGTGCTCGGGGTGCTGCGGATGATCGCCGAGTCCACCGACATCACGATGCTCATCGTGACCCACGAGATGGGGTTCGCCCGCGACGTGGCCGACCGCGTGCTGGTGTTCGATCAGGGCACGATCGTGGAGGAGGGCACCCCCGAGGCCATCTTCACCGATCCCAAGCAGGACCGGACACGCACGTTCCTCAAGGCCGTCCTCGAACGGTGACCCGCCCCGTGTGGCGTGACGCTTGACCGTGACCCGGCCGCCTGTAGGATTGTCGACAATCAGACGGTTCCATGGAAGGCGCGCCGATGACCCTGTCGCACACGGCCCTCGAACTGGCCGACGGCTACCGCCGGGGCGAACTCTCCCCGGTCGATGCCGCCGAGGAGGTGCTCACCGCGATCGATCGGGTCGACGGCGAGATCAACGCCTTCTGTCACGTCGATCGTGACGCGACGCTGACGGCCGCGCGGTCGTCCGAGGAGCGGTACCACCGTGGTGAACCGCTGAGCCCGCTGGACGGCGTCCCCACCACGATCAAGGACATCTTCTACACCCGCGGCGTCCCGACGCTCCGGGGGTCCCGCCTCCTGGCCGACAAGCCCGGTGCGTCCGATCCCGCCTCGTGGCCCGACGACGCCCCCGTCACATCGGCGGTCGGTGAGGCCGGGTGCGTGGTGATCGGCAAGACCACCACCCCGGAGTTCGCGTGGAAGGGGGTCACGGACAACACGCTCACCGGGATCACCCGTAATCCGCACGACCCGGGCCTCACCCCGGGCGGATCCAGCGGCGGGGCGGCGGCCGCGGTCGCCGCCGGGCTCGGCCAGCTCGCGCTGGGCACCGACGGTGGCGGGTCGGTGCGCATCCCCGCCGCGTTCTGCGGGATCGTGGCGCTCAAGCCCACCTACGGCGTGATCCCTATGTTCCCGTCCAGCCCGTTCGGCACGCTCGCGCACGCCGGGCCGATGACCCGCACGGTCGCCGACACGGCCGCGTTCATGGACACCCTCCTGCGTCCGGATCCCCGCGACTGGTCGGCGGTGCCGGCGCGCGCGACGACCCCCGGTCCGGGCGGGTACCTCGCCGCGGCCGTCGACGGCTCACGCGGGGACCGCCCACTCGAGGGACTGCGCGTCGCGTACAGCCCCGACCTCGGTTTCGGCACCACCGACCCGGAGGTCGAGCGGGAGGTCGGACGCGCGGTCGCCGTGCTGGAATCGTTGGGGGCGCGGGTCGAGACGGTCGACCCCGGGATCACCGATCCGGTCGACGCGTTCCACGTCCTGTGGTTCGCCGGTCTCGCCGCGGTCCTCGCGCCCCACGGGCCGGGCGCCGTCGACCACGTCGACCCGTCGATGCGCGAGGCGCTGGGCCGGTACCACGACTACTCCGCCGCCGACTATCTCGACGCCGTCGCGGTGCGGATGGCCCTGGGCGCGCGGATGGCCGACTTCCACCGTGCCCACGACATACTCATCACGCCCACCACGCCGATCGCCGCCTTCGCGGCGGGATCGGACGTGCCGCCGGGCTGGCACAGTCCCGACTGGACGTCGTGGACGCCGTACACCTATCCGTTCAACATGACCCAGCAGCCGGCGCTGAGCGTCCCCTGCGGGACGACCGACGCGGGCCTCCCGGTGGGGCTGCAGGTGGTGGGTGCGCGGTTCGAGGACCGACTGGTGGTCCGGGTCGGTGCCGCACTCGAAGCCGCGCTCGGTCAGGTCGTGCCCACCCCGCGGGTCCACGCGGCGGGGCGTCCGGGGGACGGTCGGCCGTGATCGACTCGACCGCGGGACTGGAACCCGTCGTCCAGGAGTCGACGCCGTCTCTCATCGCGCGCGCTCTGCGGAGGGGCATCGCGGACGGCTCGCTGGCCCCCGGGACACAACTGGGCGAGGCCGCTCTCGCACGCTCGCTCGGCGTGAGTCGCGGCCCGCTGCGCGAGGCGATGCAGCGGCTCACCCAGGAGGGGTTGCTCGTCTCGCACCGCAATCGCGGACTGTTCGTCGCCGACCTGACGCCCGACGCCGTCGAGGACATGTACCTGCTGCGGACGACCATCGAGACCGGTGCTCTGGAGCGGGTGCTCGATCTGGGTCTGGGGGAGGCCACTGCCGACGCCCTCGACGCGGCCGTCGACGCCATGGCGGCGCTGGCCGACGAACCCCGGTCTGCGGCCATGGTGGCGGCGGATCTGGACTTCCACCACGCGCTGGTGGAGGCCGCGCGGAGCCCGCGGTTGTCGCGGGTGCACGAGACCGTGGTGGTGGAGACGAGTATGTGCCTCCACGCGATGCGCAGCACCTATACCGACGCCGCGTCCAGGCTCACGGAGCACCGCGCGATCGCGGACGCGGTGCGCTCGGGCGACCGACTCCGGGCCCGGACGTTGCTCGTCGACCACATGCGGGACGGGCTGGCCAGGGTCAGCGAGGGCGCGTAGCTCGGGGGACGGCGGTCAGGGCACGGAGCTCAGTGGCTCGACCCGAGGCCGTTCCGCAGTGCCCACGCCACGGCCTGCGGCCGGGTCGTCACCCCGATCTTGCGGTAGGCGTCCCGGATGTAGGACTTCACGGTGTTGATCGACAGGTAGCAGGCCGCGGTGATCTCCTCGTTCGACCGGCCCTGGGTGATGAGCGCCAACATCTCCGCCTCCCGGGGGGTCAGGCCCACACCGCCAGTGGGCCACGGCGCGGCCGGCCCGGAGTCCTCCCGGTCGATCACCGTGACGCGCTCACCGGCAGCGATGCGTTCGATACCGCTGACCAGCTCGTCCCCGATCAGGGACTTGGCGAGAAAACCCCGGGCCCCGGCCGCCAGCGCCTCGTCGACGGCCTTCGGATCGGTGATGAACGAGTAGACCGCCACCGCGCCGATCTGCGGGTCACGGGCGAGTTCGGCGCACCGCTGCTGCCACCCGGGGCCGGAGCCGAAGGTGTCGAACAGGGCGACGTCGACCGGCGTGGCGACGTCGGTCGCGTGATGGGTCGGCACCACGTGCACCCGGTCGGCGTACGGACCCAGCAGGGCCTCCACGCCGGCGACGACCAGCGAGTAGTCGTTGACCACCGAGACCCGGACCTTCATGAAGGGACATTAGCAGTTGTGACCCATCCCACCCCTGGGGGTGTGCCGAATCCCCCGGGGACATCGGAAGCTGGACCGGACGGCGAGGGGAACCATGATGCAGACAGCGATGACCAGACTCGACGATCGGTGGGCGTGGGCCGACTCCGGGATGTGCCGCGAGATCCCGGACCTCTTCTACAACTCGGAGGACGAGGCCAAGTCGACGCGGCGCCGCAAGGAGGCCGCCGCCAAGAAGCTCTGCGCGCAGTGTCCCGTCATCGACGCGTGCCGTCAGCACGCGATGGCCCAGCGTGAGCTGTACGGCGTGTGGGGCGGGATGACCGAGGCCGAGCGTCACCGCCGGGCCGGCCGCGTGCGCACCGGCTAGGGGAGCCAGCGGGTCGGCTCGGTTCGGGTCGGCTCAGCGCACGGGGATCGCGACCAACTTGGTCTCGACGAACTCTTCGATCCCGCTGAGCCCGCCCTCGCGCCCCAGCCCGGACTGCTTGATGCCGCCGAACGGGGCGGCCGGGTTGGACACCACGCCGACGTTGATGCCGACCATGCCGGCCTGGAGCCGCTCGGACATGGTCATGGCGCGGTCGAGGTTCTCGGTCATCACGTACGAGACCAGGCCGAACTCGGTGTCGTTGGCCAGTGTCACGGCCTCGTCGTCGGTGTCGAACGGTACGAGGGCGGCGACGGGGCCGAAGATCTCGGTCGACATCAGCTCGGCGTCCGGGGTGACACCGGTGAGCACGGTGGGCGGGTAGAAGTAGCCGGGGCCCTCCAGGCGCGAACCGCCGGTCAGCACCTCGGCCCCGCGCTCGACGGCGTCGTCGACCAGGTCCACGACCTTGGTGACGGCCTTCTCCTCGACCAGCGGGCCCACGTCGGTGCCCTCGGTGGTGCCGTCACCCACGGTCAGGGCGGACATCTTCTCGGTCAGGCGCCGACCGAACTCGTCGAGGACCGAGCGGTGCACGAGGATCCGGTTGGCCGACGTGCAGGCCTCGCCCATGTTGCGCATCTTGGCGGCCATCGCGGCGGCCACGGCGGTGTCCATGTCCGCGTCCTCGCAGACCACGAACGGCGCGTTGCCGCCGAGCTCCATGGAGGTGCGCAGCACCCCGCGCGCGCACTGCTCGAGGAGCGTGCGGCCGACGGGCGTGGATCCGGTGAAGGACAGCTTGCGGGCGATGCCGGAGTCGATCCACGGCTCCACCACGCCGCCGGCGTCGGTCGTGCACACCACGTTGAGGACGCCGTCGGGCAGCCCCGCCTCGCGCAGGAGGTCCACCACGTACAGCGAGGTCAGTGGCGTGAGGTTGGCGGGCTTGAAGACCATGGTGCAGCCGGCGGCGATGGCGGGTCCGATCTTGCGGGTGGCCATGGCCAGGGGGAAGTTCCACGGGGTGATGAGGATGCACGGTCCCACGGGCTCGTGGGTGACCATGAGCCGGGTCTTGCCGTCGGGGGAACGGCGGGCGTCGCCGCGGATGCGGCAGGCCTCCTCGGAGAACCAGCGGAAGAACTCGGCCCCGTAGGTGACCTCGCCCCGCGCCTCGGCGAGCGGCTTGCCCATCTCGGTGGTCATGAGCAGCGCCACCTCGTCGGCGCGCTCGATGAGCAGCTCGTAGGCCCGGCGCAGGATCTCGGCCCGCTCGCGGGCGGGGACGTCCGCCCACTCCGGTTGGGTGCGGCCGGCGGCCTCGATCGCGGCGGCGGCATCACTGGCCCCGCCGTCGGCGATGGTCGCGATCGCGTCACCGGTCGCGGGGTTGACCACGTCGAACGTCGCGCCGGAGGCGGCGTCGCGCCAGGCCCCGTCGACGTGGATGCCGGTCCCGAGGGCGCTGATGATGTCGGCTGCGGAGCGGGTCATGTGGGCCTCCTGGTGGGTGCGGGGCGGGGGTCGGGACGGGGGTCGGGGTCGAGCAGTTCGAACAGGTGGCGGCCGGTGCGGCCGGGTCCCGTGGTGGGGTCGCCGGCGCCGAGGTGGTCGACCTGGGTGGCGCACGAGAACCCGTCGGTGAGGACGGGGGCGTCGGTGTCGGCGCGCAGGGCGGGGGCGAGGGCTAGTTCGGCGACGGCCGCGGTGACGGTCTCGTGGCCGGCGGTGAAGCCGAAGTCGCCGGCGACGCCGCAGCAGCCGGTCGCCTCGCGGACCGAGCCCACGCCGAGGGCGGTGAGCGTGGCGCGTTGGACGCGGTTGCCGAAGGTCGCGTACTCGTGACAGTGGGTCTGGACGGTGACGCGGTCCGGGGGCGCGCCGCCGGGCCACGCGGGGGCGCGGCCCTCGGCGGCGAGCCGGCCGAGGTGGTCGGCGGAGGACCGGACACGGGCGGCCACGCGGCGGGCGGCGTCCGCGTGGGGGGTGTCGGCGAGCAGGCGGGGGAGGTCCTCGCGCAGGGTGGCGGCGCAGGAGGGTTCGACGACGACGACGGGGACCTCCTCCCCACCCGGCCCGCGGATCGCGTCGAGGCGGCGCGCGGTCGAGGTCATGGTGCGGCGTGCGGCATCGAGTCGGCCGGTGGTGACGTGGGTCAACCCGCAGCACTGGTCGGCTGTGCAGGCGACGGAGGTGTGCGTGCCGCCCAGCACGCGGGCGGCGGCGCCGGCGACCGCGGGGCGCAGTCCGCGGGTGAACGAGTCGAGGAACAGCACGACCTCTGCGGAGGTGCGCCCCGGTGCCGGTTCGCGGACGGTCCAGACGCTCTCCGGTACCCGGGCGAGCTCGTCGCGCAGCTGCCGGGCGGACGCGAAGCGGGGCAGGGTGCGCTCGGTGTTCAGACCCCCGATCCGCGCCGCGGCGCGGCCGGCGCGGGTTCCCAGCAGGGCGTTGATCGGCCCGGCCGCGCGGACGGTGCCGCGGAGCCACAGCGGGAGCAGGCCCAGCGAGTAGTGGGCCGTCGGTCGCACTCGACGCGTGTAGCGACGGTGCAGGGCCTCGGACTTGAAGGTGGCCATGTCGACGCCGGTCGGGCAGTCCGAGGAGCACGCCTTGCACGCGAGGCACAGTTCGAGCGACTCCTCGACGGCCGGGTCGTCGATCGGCAGGGTGCCGCGGACCACCTCCTGCAGGACGCGGGCCCGACCGCGGGTGGAGTCCTTCTCGTCCCCGGTGGCCCGGAAGGACGGGCACATCACACCGCCGGAGGTGGTGCGACAGCGGCCCACGCCGATGCAGGCCTGGACCGGGTGGGCGCCGTCCGGCGAGGTGAGCAGGCCCAGGTCGCGTCGGCCCACCCCGGCCAGGGCCAGATCGGCGTCGAGGGGCCGGGTGGCGGTCAGGCCGCCCGGGGCGAGGATCCCCGCCGGGTCCCAGACCCCGGCGAAGCGGGCGAAGGCGTCCAGCATCTCGGGCGAGTACATCACCGGCAGCAGTTCGGAGCGGGCACGGCCGTCGCCGTGCTCCCCGGACAGCGACCCGCCGTGCCGCACCACGAGGTGGGCGGCGTCGGTGCAGAACTCGCGCATGACGGACCTGCCCGCGTCCGAGCGCAGGTCGAAACTGATCCGGATGTGCATACAGCCCGCCCCGAAGTGCCCGTACATGACGCCCGTGAGCTCGTGCCGGGCCAGTAGGTCGCGGAAGTCGGCGAGGTAGTCGGCGAGCCGCTCGGGGGCGACGGCGGAGTCCTCCCAGCCGGGCCAGGACTCGATGGTCGCGCCCGTCGCCGGATCGGTCAGTCTCGAGCTCAGCCCGGCGCCGTCCTCACGCACGCGCCACAGGTCCGCGCGGGCCACGGGATCGGTCACGACGAGGACCTCGAGAGCGTGGCCGTCCCGCGTCAGCTCGTCGGCCAGTTCGGCCACCCGGGCGTCGAGCCCACGACCGCCGGCGCCGGCCTCGTCGTCGTCACCCCCGTCGTCGTCGCCCCCGTCGTCGTCACTCCCGTCGTCATCGAGTTCCACGAACAGCCACGCGTGGCCGCGCGGCATCTCGGCGACCGAGTCGGCCCCGCGGCGCTGCCGCATCGTCGCGACGATCACCTCGTCGATACCCTCTACGGCTGTGGGGCGGTGTCGCAGGATGGCTGGCACGTCCCGCGCAGCGTCCACCACGTCGGCGTACCCCACGACCGCCAGCCCGGTGCGCGCGGAACGGGGGACGGCCCGCACGGTCGCGGCGGTGACGATCGCGCACGTGCCCTCGGAGCCCACGAGGGACCGCGCCACGTCGAAGCCCTCCTCGGGCAGCAGGTGACGCAGGTGGTAGCCGGACACCTGGCGGGGGAGGCGGCCGAGTTCGGTGCGGATGGCGGCCAGGTGGTCGGCGGTCAGGTCCTGCAACCGTGTGGTGAGGTGCTCGGCGCGGGCGGCGGCGGGCGCGTCGGCCGGATCGGTGGCCTCGACGCCGCTGCGGGTGGCGGTGAGGCGCAGTCCGTCGGCGGTGACGATCCGCAGCGCCTCGACGTGGTCGGCGGTCCGGCCGTGGCGCACGGAGTGGTTGCCGCACGCGTCGTTGCCGATCGCGCCGCCCAGGCAGGCGCGGGACTGGCTCGAGGGGTCCGGGGCGAAGGTCAGGCGGTCGCCCGTGGCGGCGTGGACGGCCTCGCGCAGGGCCGTGAGCACGGTGCCGGCCTCGGCGGTGACGGTCCCCGCCGCCTCGTCCACCTCGAGGACCCGGTTCATGTGCCGGGACAGGTCCAGGACCAGGCCGGTGCCGATCGCGTTCCCGGCCATCGACGTGCCGCCGCCACGGGCGGTCGCGGGAACCCCGAGCCGGTGACACACGGCCAGGGCGGCGGCGACCTCGCTCTCCGACCGCGGGAACAGCACGGCGGCGGGCACGACCCGGTAGTTCGAGGCGTCGTAGGAGTACTCGGCGATCCGGCGGGGGTCCGACTCGGGCGCCAGACCCGCGTCCACGAGCGCGCCGACGAGCGCCCGCCCGGGGGCGTCCGGTGCGACGTGGGAGGTCACGCCGCCCCGTCGCACACCCGGTGCACGGCGCGGGTGAAGCGCTCGACACCAGCGTCCACCTCGTCGGCGGTCACCACCAGCGCGGGGATGAGGCGCACGACCGAACCGGTCGGGCCGCAGGTCAGGGTGAGCAGGTCCTCGTCGATGCACGCCTGCTGCACCGCCGCGGCCAGGCGGGCGGCCTCGAGCGCACCGGAGCTGCCGGCGGGCGCGCCTGCGTCGCCGAACTCGACGCCCAGCATGAGCCCGGTCCCGCGGATGTCGCAGATCTCGCCCACGTCGCCGAGGGTACGCCGGAGCCCGTCGAGAAGCTGGGTTCCGCGGGCGGCGGCGTTGTCCACCAGGCCTTCGCGCTCGACCACGCCGAGGGTGGCGACCCCGGCCGCCGCGGCGACCGCGTTGCCGCCGTAGGTGCCGCCCTGCGACCCCGGCCAGGCCTTGGCCATGAGGGCGGAGGGTGCGGCGATCGCGGAGATGGGGAAGCCCGAGGCGATGCCCTTGGCGGTGATGATGATGTCCGGCACGAGCCCGTCGGTGTGCTGGTGACCCCAGAACCGGCCGGTGCGCCCGATGCCGGCCTGGACCTCGTCGAGGATCAGCAGCGCGCCGGTCCGGTCGGCGCGCTCGCGCAGTCCCTCCAGGTAGCGCGGGGGAGTGGCCATGTACCCGCCGTCGCCCAGCACGGGTTCGATCAGGAAGGCCGCGATCTCGCGGGCGTCGACCCGGGTGGCCATGAGGTAGTCGAGCTCGGCCAGCGCGAAGTCGATCGCGTCGTCCTCCGTCCACCCGTGGCGCAGGGCGTGCGGGAACGGGGTCATCACGACTCCACCCATGAGCGGGGAGAACCCGGCGGAGAAGCGGGTGCCCGCGGTGGTGAGGCTGGCGGCGGCGACGGTGCGGCCGTGGAAGCCGCCCTGGACGGTGACGATGTTGGGCCGGCCGGTGGCCATGCGGGCCAGCCGGACCGCGGCCTCGACTGCCTCGGATCCGGAGTTGGCGTAGAAGACCGAGTCGATCCCCTCGGGCAGGTGCTCGCCCAGCTTCTCGGTGAGCTCCAACAGCGGCTGGTGCATGACGGTCGTGTACTGCGCGTGGATGATCTTCCCGCACTGCTCGCGTGCCGCGGCGACCACGGCGGGGTGGCAGTGGCCGGTGCTGGTCACGCCGATGCCGGTCGTGAAGTCCAGGTAGTCGCGGCCGTCGGTGCCGTGGATCCACGAGCCGAGGGCGTGGTCCACCACGACGGGCGTGGCCTGCTTGAGATGGGGCGACAGGTGCGCGGTCATGGGTGCCAGTGTGTGGCGCGCCACGGTCGATTGTCAACAATCCGACGATCCTGGTTCGCGTGAGGGCCGGCGCGTTACGGTGGGGCCATGACGCAGCCGCACCGCGACCCGGGCAACCACGACCCGGGCACCCGGCCGACCGTCGTCGTCCTCACCGCGGACGGCGTCGAGCCCCCCACCACCCTCGCGCTGATCCGCGAGCTCGCCGACGTGCGCGAGTGCACGGCCGACACCCTCGCGCAGGCTCTGCCCGGGGCCGAGATCCTGCTGGTGTGGGACATCTTCTCCGACGCCCTGGCCTCCGCCTGGCACGCCGCCGACGCGCTGCGGTGGGTCCACGTGGCCGCCGCCGGGGTGGACAAGCTCCTCTTCGACGAGCTGCGCGACTCCGACGTGCTGGTCACCAACGCCCGCGGGGTCTTCGACGGGCCGATCGCCGAGTACGTCCTGGCCTGCGTCCTGGCCCACGACAAACGGCTCCACGAGACCGAGGCGCTGCAGCGCGCGGGTCGGTGGCGCCACCGCGAGACCACCCGGGTGGCCGGCCGGCGCGCCCTGGTGGTGGGCACCGGCGGTATCGGACGGGCCACCGCGCGGCTACTGCGGGCGGTCGGGCTCGACGTCAGCGGGGCCGGACGTCGACCGCGCGACGACGACGAGGACTTCGGCCGCGTCCTGGATTCCGCGCACCTGTCCGAGCATCTCGGCGACGTGGACCATCTCGTCATGGTGGCGCCGCTGACCGACGCGACCCGGGGGCTGCTCGGCCCCGCGGAACTGGCCGCCCTGCCCGACGGCGCCCACGTGGTGAACGTCGGTCGCGGAGAGCTGGTCGATCAGGAGGCCCTCACGCGCGAGATCGGGACGGGCAGGCTCTCGGCGCACCTGGACGTCCTCGTCGTCGAACCCCTCCCCGACGGTGACGTGCTCTGGACCCTCGACGGCGCGCACATCAGTCCCCACATGTCCGGCGACGTCGTGGGGTGGCGGGACACACTGTCCGGGCAGTTCCTCGACCACCTGCGCACGTGGGTCGGCGGCGGGACCCCCGGCCCGATTGTGGATAAAGGTCGAGGATACGTCAGCGGCTGAGCGGTTGTCCGTGGTCATCTCGACGGATACGGTCGGCTCCGCGAGGGGTGGCACCCCTCGCTTTTCCCGAGTCAGCCGGGGTTTTCAGGCTGAGGAGAGAAAGGAGTCGTAATGACCATTGCCGTAGATGACTACCAGTCCCGCGTGAGCGGGCGACCGGAGATCGTCGAGCGCCGTGACCCCGTCCTGTGGGGACGCAGCGAGGATCCCGAGGTCCTCCAGTTCGGCGAGCGAGGTTATGTCCAGCGTGAGGGCGCTCTCGACCGGCAGCGGATCGACGGCTGCCTGGCCGAGATCGACCGCATCGGATCGGATCCGCGGATGGCCGGCGATCCCCGGATCATCCGCGAGGCCGGCAGCGAGGCCGTTCGTTCGATCTTCGACGTCCACGACCTGAGTGAGGTCGTGTGGGAGGCGGTCGAGCGATCCGGCGCGATCGACCTGGCCCGGCAGATCCTCGGCTCGGACGTCTACGTCCACCAGAGCCGGCTCAACTACAAGCCCGGTTTCGCCGGAGGCGCCTTCTACTGGCACTCGGACTTCGAGACCTGGCACGCCGAGGACGGCATGCCCCGGCCGCGTGCGTGCAGCGCCTCCCTGGCGCTCACACCCAACGAGACCTACAACGGGCCCCTGATGATCATGCCGGGCACGCACAAGTACTACGTGCAGTGCGCGGGTGAGACTCCGGAGAACTACTACAAGGAATCGCTCGTCTCGACGTCGCCGAAGATCGGCGTCCCGTCCGAGGAGCACATCTCCGAGATGTACGAGCGCCACGGTCTCGACGTGCTCACGGGCGGGGCGGGATCGATGACGATGTTCGACTGCAACGCCCTGCACGCCTCGGGCGGCAACATCACGCCGCTGCCCCGGGCGAACGTGTTCATCGTGTTCAACAGTGTGGAGAACGAGTTGACCGAGCCGTTCGCGGGCACCCCGCCGCGGCCGGACTTCCTCGCGCGCCGGCCCTGAGCCGGACACCGGTGCCGGGCCCCGCGGGTGCGGGACCCGGCATCGGTGCGCCGGAGTCAGGCGGGGTCCAGGCCGACCTCGCGCGCGCCGTCGGTGAACGCCTCGACGAACGCCTGCAGTGGTCGCCGCCGGGCGTCCCGACGGCGATAGGTGATCGACACCGTCCTGGTGAGCTCGTCGGTCAGGGGAATCACCTCCACGTCCGCGCCGAAGGTGCTCAGCCCGAGGTCGGAGGCCAGGGTGACCCCGAGGCCCGCGGCGACCAGGGACAGCGCCGTGGACTGCTCGCCCGCCTCGTGCCGCACGTCGGGTTCGAACCCCGCCTCGCGACAGGCGATCCGCACCGCGCGACCGAAGTGCGACCGCGGGTGCGCGACGACCCACGGCGCCCCGGAGAGGTCGGCCAGCGACAGTCGGGTCGAGTCCACGAAGCCGCGGGGGACGACCGCGTGCAGAGACTCCCTCGCGATGGGCACCCGCACCAGGTCGGTCACGTCCGCCATCACGTAGCTGGAGTAGTCCAGCACGAACGACAGATCGAGCGAGCCGTCCCGGACCGCGCCGGTGGTGTCCTCCGGGGCGAGCTCCCGGGTCCGCACCACGATGCCCGGGTGGTCGCGCGCCAGGATCCGCATCCCGGCGGGCAGCAGCGTGACGGCCACCGACGCCCACACCCCGGCGGTGAGGTTCGTGCCGACGCCCGCACGGGCCGATTCCATGGCGTGACCGGCGTCCTCCACGGCGGACAGGATCGTCCGCGCGTGCCCGGCCAGTATGAGCCCCGCCTCGGTCAGCGCGAGCCCGCGACCCCGCTTCTCGAACAGCGGGGTCCCCGCCTCCCGCTCGAGCAACGAGAGTTGCTGCGACACGGCCGAGACGGTGTACCCCAGCGCGGCCGCGACCGCGGTGACGGTGCTGCGGCGCTCCAACTCGGCGAGCAGCCGTAGCCGGTGCAGTGACGGCTCCATTCCCCGAGCGTAGGAGCGCGCGGCCGCATCGTGCAGGAAAAGTGAACGGTCAGGTCCACGAAGTCTCGCTGGACCCCCGGGACGCATGCTCGCATGCTGGGGACATCCCCGCCGGACCCGCCGGCGGACGAGGTCGCCGAGGAGGCGAGCACCATGACGTCCATCGAGATCCCGGGCACCACCGGTCATACCGGGTCAGCCCCCCAGACCGTGCCCGCCGCTCCGGAGAGCGCGAGCCGATCGAGCCGTGAGCCCTACCTGCGACTGCACTGGGAGGACGACGAGACCGGGGCGCGGGGTTACCTCGTGGTCGACACCCTCGTCGGCGGTCTGGCCACCGGCGGGACCCGTATGCGCGCCGGGTGCACTCTCCGCGAGGTCGAGGACCTGGCCCGCGGAATGACCCGCAAGACGGCGGCGTTCGACCTGCCCATCGGCGGGGCCAAGGGCGGCATCGACTTCGACCCCAAGGACCCCCGCGCCATCGACGTGCTCGGCCGGTTCTGCGAGGCCATGCGGCCGTTCCTCGACCGACACTGGGTCACCGCCGAGGATCTGGGCGTCCCGCAGCACCTGATCGACGAGGTGTTCGCCCGACTGGGGATGCGGCAGTCCTATCACGCGGCGATCGAGCGGTCGGCCGATCCCGCCGCCACCGCCGACCGGATCTTCCGCGGGCTGAACGCCGGGGTTCCGGGCGGGCTGCTCGGCGATGTGATCGGTGGCTACGGGGTCGCGCAGGCGTGCCTCGCGGCGGCGTACGTCCGGGGCTGGGACATCGAGCGCACCTCGGTGGCCGTCCAGGGCGTGGGCACGATGGGGGGCGGCGCCGCGTGGTACCTCCACGAGGCCGGCATGCGCGTCGTCGCACTGGCCGACGCCGCCGGCACCCTCTACGACCCGGCGGGACTCGACGTCCCGGCGCTGCTGGCGACCCGCGACCGCTTCGGGGAGATCGACCGCTCGGCCGTCCCCGCCCGGGTGCAGCGGCTGGACCGCGACCGGATCCTCGGCATGGACGTGGACGTGCTCGTGCCCGCCGCCGTCTCGTACGCCATCACCGCGGACAACTGCACCGAGGTCACCGCACCGATCGTGGTCGAGGCGGCCAACGCCGCCACCACGGCCGACGCGGAACTCGACCTCACGGCCCGCGGGATCGCGGTGCTGCCGGACTTCGTCGCCAACGCCGGGGCCGTCGCCTGGGCGTGGTGGTTGATCCTCGGGGAGGTCGACGACCAGCCGGAGAGTTCGTTCCTCCGCCTGGGCCGCGAGATGACCGCCAAGGTCGCCGACCTGCTCACCGGCTGGGATCCGAGCCGGGGCCCGCTGCGGTGGATCGCCGACGTCTCCGGGCCGGTCCGGACGGTGCCGCCGGTCGTCGTGCCCTGACCGCCCCCTACGCAACCGCCCGGGCCCGTCGCCCCTCGACATGGCGTCTCGCGTGCCCCGATGGGCAGGCGAGACGCCATCTTCGGGAGCGGCGGCCGTCTTGGCGGTCAGGCGCGGGAGCGGGACGCCAGCCGCGGGAGCGGTTGCGGTGCCGCTCTGGGCGGGTTGTCAGACGGCTGAGTCTCTGCCCTCTCCGATCTCGCCGGGGTCGGAGTCCGAGTCTGTGTCGTGGCCGTTGCCGATCGCGGTGTGCATCCGGGCCCGGCGGGGAGAGTCGTCGCTGCCCAGCAGCAGATCGATGGTGAGACCGAGCCTGGTGGCGACCTCGGCGGCCGACGACCTGCGGGTCAGCCACGACACGAGGTTGGACATCCACACGTCGGAGACGACCCGGGCGATCGAGAGCTGCACCTCGTCCGGGGTGCCCTGGGCCATCGCGCGGCCGAGGATCCGGTCCATGTAGAAGCCGACCTCCTCGACCTCGTTGGCCACGGAGGCGTCGGCGAACATGAAGGCGCGCGTCATCGCCTCGGTGAGGTTCGGGTCGCGCTGCATGGACTTGGTGATCATCTCCACCACGACCTTCATCCGCTCCTGCGCGGTGTCGCCGGGCGGGGCTGACCGCTCGGTGCGCTGGTCGAGCCGACGGAACTCACGGGCGAGCGCCGAGACCAGCAGGTGCACCTTGGACGGGAAGTACCGGTAGAGGGTGCCCACCGCGACCTCGGCCTTCTCGGCGACGGCACGCATCTGCACGGCCTCGTAGCCGCCCTTGGCGGCCAGGGCGAGGGTCGCGTCCAGGATCCGCCGACGGCGCTCGCGTTGCGACGACGTGGTGGGCTCGTCGCTCCGGGCGGCGGGGTCCGGCGCGGCGGCGGTACGGGTCCCGGCTGAGCTCTTGGTCATGGAGGCGAAACCTTCTGCGCTGGTCGGATCGGGTCGGCGGGGCATCCCGGCGGGCTGGGGCGGGACCCGGGTGTGCGTCGGGGACCCTTCTGGTGCATTCTAGAACACGATACCTAGAACACGTTCTATTATGGCGTGGAGCGCGCGGGTCAGCGGGCCCGCGCCGAGTACGGAAATCCCGTCGCGCCCGAGGAGCCCAGCAGTGAGTATCGCCACCACCCCGGATCAGACCGAGATCCAGAACTCGATCAAGGCCTGGGCGAAGTCCGCCGATCCCGTGGCCACGGTACGCGTTCAGGAGAAGGATCCGGAAGCCTGGAAGGCCGTGTGGCCCCGACTCGCCGAGCTGGGGCTGTTCGGCGTCGCCATCGCGGAGGAGCACGGTGGCGCCGGCGCCGAGATCGTCGACCTGGCGTGCATGCTCGAGGAGGCCGCGGCGAAAATGGCGCCCGGCCCGGTCCTGTCCACCGCGCTGACCGGTGTCCTGGTCTCGCGCGCAGGCGGAGCCGTCGCCAACGCGCTGGGTGAGACGATCGCCGAGGGCGGCCTGCCCGTCGGGGTGTGCCTGGGCATCGGCACCGCGACCTTGGACGGGTCGGGGGAGATCACCGGTGATCCCGGCGTCGCCTACGGCGGCACCCCCGGCGGAGGGTTGCTGCTGCCCGTCGAGGTGGACGGCGCCACCCGCTGGGCGCTTCTCGAGGCGGGCACGCCGGGGCTCACCGTCACCCCGGCGACCCCGTACGACATCTCGGCGTCGATCGGCCACGTCAGCCTGCAGGGCGTGACGATCCCGGCCGACCGCGTCCTCGAGGGCGTCACCACCGCACACGTCCACCAGCTGTTCGTCACCCTGGCCGCCGCCGAGGCCGCGGGCGTCGCCGACTACACGCTCGCCACCGCGGTGGACTACGCCAAGATCCGCGAGCAGTTCGGCCGCACGATCGGCTCGTTCCAGTCCATCAAGCACCTCGCCGCCGACATGCTGTGCCGCACCGAGCAGGTCCGTGCGCTGGCGTGGGACGCCGCCGCGGCCGCGGAGGACCTGCTCGCCGGCGACTCGGAGCTGCCCGTCGCCGCCGCGGTCGCCGGGGCGCTGGCCTTCGACAACGCCGTGCGCAACTCCCAGGACTGCATCCAGATCCTCGGCGGCATCGGCTTCACCTTCGAGCACGACGCCCACTTCTACATGCGGCGGGCGGGCGCACTGCGCCAGGCGATCGGCGGCTCCGCCCGCTGGCGGCGATCCCTGGCCGAGCTCACGCTGTCGGGCAGGCGCCGCCACCTCGACATCGACCTGTCCGAGATCGACGGGCTGGACGCCAAGCGGGAGGACATCCGCGCGTTGGTGGCGACGGTCGCGGCGGTCGAGGGTGACGAGCGCAAGCGTGCCCTCGCCGACACGGGCCTGTTCATGCCGCACCTGCCCGAGCCGTGGGGCCTGGGCGCGGGCCCGGCCGAGCAGCTGCTCATCGACGAGGAACTCGAGGCCGCCGGAGTCACCCGCCACGACATCACGATCGGCGGCTGGGCGGTGCCGACCATCCTGCAGGCCGCCCCCGAGCACGCCGATCTGCTGGTGCGCGACACGATGGCCGGGAAGATCAGGTGGTGTCAGCTGTTCTCCGAGCCCGGCGCCGGCTCCGACCTGGCCGCCCTGCGCACCACCGCCGAGAAGGTCGACGGCGGCTGGAAGCTCAACGGACAGAAGGTGTGGACCTCCCTGGCCCGCGAGGCCGACTGGGCGATGTGCCTGGCCCGGACGGACTCCGACGCCCCCAAGCACAAGGGCATCACGTACTTCCTCGTGGACATGCGCTCCGAGGGCATCCGCACGCGACCCCTGCGCGAGATCACCGGTGAGGCGTTGTTCAACGAGGTCTACCTCGAGGACCTCTTCGTCCCCGACGAGTTCCAGGTGGGCACGGTCAACGACGGCTGGAAGATCGCCCGCACCACCCTGGCCAACGAGCGCGTGGCCATGGGCGGCGGCTCGTCGCTCGGCGACGCTGCGGAGGAGATCATCGGGCTGATCAACGCAGCCGGTGTGGCCGACGACGCGCTCGTGCTCGACGAGTTCGGCAAGCACGTCGCCGACGGCGTCGTCGGAAACCTCCTCGACCTGCGCACCGCGCTGCGCAGCCTCGCCGGCTCGGGCCCGGGCGCCGAGTCCTCGGTCCGCAAGATCGTGGGTGTGCGCCACCGTCAGGACATCGCCGAGTTCGGTCTGCAGCTCACCGGCACCGGCGGCGTCGAATTCACCGAGCAGGGACGCAAGTTCCTCATGGTCCGCTGCCTGTCGATCGCCGGTGGCACCGAGCAGGTCCTGCTCAACGTCGTCGGCGAGCGCATCCTCGGCCTGCCCAGGGACTAGTTCGAGCACGTGACCGACCCCCTCCCGATTAAGGACTGACCCCCGTGGACTTCACCCGTACCGAGACCCAGGCTGCCGTCGCCGAGGCGGTGGCCGGCGCACTGTCGACGGCCGCCCCGGCCGAGGAACTGCTCACCGCGCTACCCAGCCGCGGCGTGGACGACGCCGGCTTCGACGAGCGACTGTGGGCGGCGTTCGCCGAGTCCGGTCTGCTCTCCCTGGGCCTGCCCTCCGCCCTCGGCGGGGACGACCTCACGCCCGCCGACATCGCGGTGGTGCTCGAGGAGGTCGGCCGCGCCGGAGTGGTGATCCCCGTCCTGGAGACCCTGGGCTTCGGCGTGGCGCCGATCGTCGCGCTGGGCACCCCCGACCAGCAGGCCCGGCTTCTCGAGGGCATCGAGGACGGCCGCATCCTCACCGCCGCCGTCGCCGAGCCCGGACGCCCACTGCCGCTCGAGCCCACCGTGCGGCTCGAGGGTGGGAAGCTCACCGGGACCGCCACGTCGGTGCGGTACGCGGCCCAGGCCCGTTCGGTCCTCGTGCCGGTGTCCACGTCCGGGGGCGCCGCACTCGTCGTCGTCGCCCCCGACGCCCCGGGCGTCACCCTGACGCCCACCCTCGGCTCCCTGGGGGTGCCCGAGTACGCGATGCGGTTCGAGGCCACCGGGGTCGACGACGACGACGTGCTGCGCGGCTCGGGATCGGAACCCGTCCTCGAGGTGTTCCGACGTCTCGTCCTGTCCGCCTGTATCGCGCACGGGGACGGTCTCGTCGGCGGCGCGCTGGAGATGACGGCCGGCTACCTCAAGGAACGTCAGCAGTTCGGCAAGGCGCTGGGGTCGTTCCAGGCGGTCCAGCAGGAGCTCGCGGACGTGTACATCGTCTCGCAGACGCTCCACGTGATCGCGCAGTCGGTGTCCTGGCGGATCTCCGAGGGGGTGGCCGGGTCCGGGGACCGCTACGAGTCCGACCCCACGATCGGCGCCTACTGGCTGGCGGCCGAGGGCCCGCGGGCCGTCCAGATCCTGCACCACCTGCACGGCGGCGTGGGCGTGGACGTCACCTACCCCATGTTCCGGTACGCCTCGGCGGTCAAGGACCTGGCCCGGTTCGTCGGCGGCGCACAGCTGCACCTCGACGCGCTCGGTGCCGCGCTCGCCGCGGACCCGGTCGACAGGATCGAGACGGGCGGTGCCGCCCCCGCCGCGGACGCCACCCCGGCCGACGCCGACGGCGCGTTCATCGACCTCACGCCCGAGCAGCGCGCACTCCAGGCAGAGCTGCGCGAGTACTTCTCGACGCTCATCTCGCCGGAGGAGGCGGCGGACATCGCCACCACCCGTCACGGCGACACCTACGCCGAGATCATCACGCGCATGGGCCGCGACGGCTGGCTGGGCGTGGGCTGGCCCGCCGAGTACGGCGGCAAGGGCTTCGGCCACATCGAGCAGCAGATCTTCACCAACGAGGCCACGCGTGCGGACGTGCCGCTGCCGTCGGTGACGCTGCAGACCGTGGGTCCGACCCTGCAGAAGTACGGCAGCGAAGCGCAGAAGGCGAAGTTCCTCCCCGGCATCCTCGACGGGTCGATCCACTTCGCGATCGGCTACTCCGAGCCCGACGCCGGCACCGACCTGGCCGCCCTGCGCACGACCGCGAGGCGTGACGAGGCCACCGGCGACTGGATCATCAACGGTCAGAAGATGTGGACCACCGGCGGCCACCACGCCGACTACATCTGGTTGGCCGCCCGCACCGGGACCCCGGACTCGCGCCATCGCGGGCTGACGATCTTCATCGTCGACACCACCGACCCCGGCTTCTCGTTCACCCCGATCATCACCTGCGACGGCGCCCATCACGTCAACGCCACCTACTACTCGGACGTGCGCGTCCCGGCGGACATGGTGGTGGGCGAGGTCGACGGCGGCTGGAAGATGCTCACCACCCAGCTCAACCACGAGCGCGTCATGCTCGCGCCGTCCGGGCGTCCGGGCGGGTACTACGACGAGCTGGCCGCCTGGGCCCGCGGCACGGGCCCGGACGGGGTCCGCCACCTGGACCGGCCCGAGGTGCGGCGCGGACTCGCGGAGATCTTCGCGATCGTCCGGCTCAACGAGCTGCTCAACTGGAAGGTCTCCTCGATGGGCGAGAACCCGTCGATGGGCGACTCCGCGGCCTCGAAGGTGTTCTCCACCGAGGAGATCCAGCACGTCGGCCGGATCGTCGAGGAGCTGCTCGGCCGTTTCGGCGACCCCACCGATCCCGACACCGCGGCGCTGCAGCGCTGGTTCGACATGATGAACAAGCGCAACGTGGTGATCACCTTCGGCGGCGGTGTCAACGAGGTCATGCGCGAACTGACCTGCATGGGTGGCCTCGGCATGCCACGCACCGCCCGCTAGAGACCATCCCCCTGATCCACCGAGAAGGTACCCATGAGTGACGAGCAGGCCGCCCGTATCCTCGCCGCCGCCGAGGAGGTCCGCGCCGCCGGCGGGAGCGCCCGCCGTGCGGGCCGCGACCCGATCAACACGCCGATGATCCGGAACTGGACCGAGGCGATCGGTGACACCAACCCCATCTACTCCTCCGAGGAGGCCGCACGCGCGGCCGGACACGGCGGACCGGTCGCACCGCCGGCCATGGCGCAGGTGTGGACCATGCGCGGGCTCGGGAAGACCCGTGAGGCCGACGACCCGCTGGGTCGGATGACCGACCTCCTCGACGCCGAGGGCTTCACCTCGGTCGTCGCGACCAACTGCGACTCCACCTACCACCGATACACCCGCCCGGGCGAGGAGGTGACCATCGAGTCCGTCCTGGTGGACGTGGTCGGCCCCAAGACCACGGGCCTGGGGGAGGGCTGGTTCTTCACCACCCGCAACTACTGGCGCGTCGGTGACGAGGTCGTCGCGGAGATGGACTTCCGCATCCTCAAGTTCCGCCCCGCGGCGAAGCCCGCCGAGCCCGAGCCGGCGCCCGCCGAGCCCGCGCCGGCGGCCGCCGACCAGATCGTGGCCAGCTCCGGCTCGGCCACCGACGACCTGGTGGTGGGCAAGGTCCTGCGCCCGTCGGTCTCGCACGACACGCAGTTCTTCTGGGCCGGCGTCGCCGCCCACGAGCTGCGCATCCAGACCCGCGAGGACGGCTCGTTGCAGCACCCGCCCGTCCCGGCGCTGTGGAAGGACAAGTCCGAGCAGACCGACTACGTGGTCTCCTCCGGCCGCGGCGCCGTGTACAGCTTCGTGGTCCATCACGCCCCGCGCGTGCCGGGCCGCACCAGGTTCCCGTTCGTCATCGCGCTGGTGGAGCTGGAGGAGGGAGTGCGCATGCTCGGCGAGCTGCGCGACATCGAGCCGGCGGAGGTCCGGATCGGCATGGAGGTCGAGGTGGAGTTCCTCGACATGCCCGGCGACTCCTCCGCCGACGCCGCGTTCGGCACCGAGCCGTGGACGCTGTACGCCTGGCGCCCGGCCGGCGCACGCCCTGTCGACCGTCAGGAATCCGCGGGGTCACCCGCAAGGACCGAAGGGGCCGTCAAGTGAGCGAGAACCGTACCGTCTGTCCGGCCACCCCGCCCGCCGTGGCGGTGGGGGACCGGCTCCCCGAGTTGACCATCGAGGGCACACCGACGTTCATCGTGGCGTCCGCCCTGGCGACGCGGGACTTCCAGGACGTCCACCACGACCGCGACCTGGCCCACGCCAAGGGGTCCAAGGACATCTTCGTCAACATCCTCACCGACACCGGTCTGGTGCAGCGGTTCGTCACCGACTGGGCGGGCCAGCGCGCCCGCATCACGTCCATCAAGCTGCGCCTGGGCGTGCCCTGGTACGCCTACGACTCCCTCACCCTCACCGGCGAGGTGACCGGGGTCGACGACGACGGGCTGGTCACGCTGAAGATCGTCGGCACCGACTCGCTGGGCGCGCACGTCACCTCCACGGCCACCCTCTACATGAACGGAGACCCGGCCTGATGAGCTCTCTCTCAGACAAGGCGGCGATCGTCGGCATCGGCGCCACCGACTTCTCCAAGGACTCCGGCCGCTCCGAGCTGCGGCTGGCCGCCGAGGCCGTGCAGGCGGCCGTCGCCGACGCCGGGCTGCAGCCCTCGGACGTCGACGGCCTGGTGTCGTTCACCATGGACACCAACACCGAGATCGCGGTGGCCCGGGCCGCCGCGATCGGCAGCCTCAACTTCTTCTCCCGCATCCACTACGGCGGCGGCGCCGCCTGCGCGACCGTGCAGCAGGCCGCGATGGCCGTGGCGACCGGCGTGGCCGAGGTCGTGGTCTGCTACCGCGCGTTCAACGAGCGCTCCGGGATGCGCTTCGGCCAGGTCAACACGGCGCTGGTGCAGCAGGTCAACTCCTCCGGCACGGACAACGCCTTCTCCTACCCGCACGGCCTGTCCACCCCGGCCGGGTTCGTGGCCATGGTCGCGCAGCGCTACATGCACGAGTACGGCGCCACGAGCGAGGACTTCGGCCGGGTCGCGGTGGTCGACCGCAAGCACGCCGCGACCAATCCCGCCGCGTTCTTCCACGGCAAGCCGATCACGTTGGCCGACCACCAGAACTCGCGGTACATCGCCGAGCCGCTGCACCTGCTGGACTGCTGCCAGGAGTCCGACGGCGGTCAGGCGATCGTGGTGACCACGCCCGAGCGGGCCCGTGACCTGCCGAACCGGCCGGTGTCGATCGCGGCGGCGGCGTCCGGGTCCGGGCCGGACCAGTACATCATGACCTCGTACTACCGCCCCGAGCTCGCGGGACTGCCGGAGATGGGCATCGTCGGTGACCAGCTGTGGGCGCAGTCCGGGCTGCGTCCGGACGACATGGACATGGCCGTCCTCTACGACCACTTCACCCCGTACGTCCTCATGCAGCTCGAGGAGCTGGGCTTCTGCGGTCGCGGTGAGGCCAAGGACTTCGTCCGCGAGCCCGGCGCGCTCGAGGTGGGCGGACGGCTCCCGCTCAACACCCACGGCGGCCAGCTCGGGGAGGCCTACATCCACGGGATGAACGGCATCGCCGAGGGCGTCCGTCAGCTCCGCGGTGACTCGGTCAACCAGGTCCCCGGCGCCGAGAAGCTCGTCGTCACCGCGGGCACCGGCGTGCCCACCTCGGGCCTGGTGCTCACCGTCTGACAGCGGCCTCGGGGCTGACTGCCGCCCTCGGGCGTGGCCGGCCCGAGTGGCTCAGCCCCGCAGGCAGCCGCGCACGAACGATCCGATGTCCCGCACCGCGATCTTCGCCTCGGGGACGAGGGGGTGGAAGACCTGGAACACGTGGAACTGGTGGGGCCACAGCTGGAACTCGTGACGCACCCCGTGTTCGGCGAAGTTCTCGGCCATCGCCTCGATGCCCCCGCGGAAGATCTCCTCGCCGCCGCACTGGATGAGGAACGGCGGCCAGTCGGGCGAGGGCTCGTAGTTGATGGGGGAGATCGCCGGATCGTCCGTGTCCACACCCGGTGCGTACTGGCGACGACACAGTTCGGCCAGGCCCAGCGCGAGGAAGGGGTCCTTGCGCGCCCGGTCCCGCGCGGTCATGTCGGTGAAGTCCAGGTCGACCCACGGGGAGAGAAGGACGACGCCGGCGGGCATCGCCGCCCCGGTCCGCTCGAGGTGGGCGACCAGCTGCATCGCCAGATTGCCCCCCGCGGAATCTCCGGCGACCACGATGTTCTCGGCCGGGAAGCCCATCTCCAGCAGCCACTCCCACCCGGCGATCGTGTCCTCGGTGGCCGCCGGGTGCGGGTGCTCCGGGGCGAGTCGGTAGTCCGGCAGGAACACGGGGACGCCGGTCTCGCTGGCGATCCTCGACGCCAGGGCCTTGTGCGACCACGGCGATCCGAACGTGAAGCCACCCCCGTGGATGTGGTAGATGACCTTGTCCGAGTCGAAGAAGCGTTTGCGGCCCACCCAGAGGCCGGGCACGGGCCCGTCCCCGGACCAGTCGTTGGTGCTCTCCAGGGCGGCCGCCCGCCCGGCGCCGGAGGTCAGCGCACGCAGGCGGCCGAGCGAGACGTCCGTCGAGGGCATCCTGTCCAGCGCCGGGCGGACGAACATCCGCAGCCCTCCCGCGAGCCCGCGGGACCGCAGAGTTCCCTGCTCGGACGGGCCGTGCAGGGTCGGGCCGCTCCGCCGCGAGGGCCGGTCGGCCTCCCGCGCCGACGAGCGACGGCCATCCTGCGGCACGTCACCCGACCCCGTCGAACGCGGCAGCCGGAGACCGCCGTCGTACGGCGGGCCGGGATTTCTGGACCGTGATCCGCTCATGTTCGCAATGTAGGCCCTCCCCGGCCCCACCGCTGCAGCGACCTGCCGGTGCGGCCGCCTATAGTGAATAGAACCTGTTCCAGCAATCTGAAATCAGCGCAGGTCAGACCCGCGTCTGGACACGAGAACAAGTTCAGGTCACAATGTGAGAGACGACACAGTTAGCCCCCGCGTGCAAAGGACCCGCCCGATGACTGATGCAGCAGCCGACCAGTCCACCGATCCCCTCGCCGGGACCAATCCGGAGATGAACGAGGCCGCCGTCTTCGAGGCCGTGGCCGACAAGATCCCGGACAACCTCCTGCTCACGATGGACGGGGTCGACTACACCTACCGTCAGATCGACGAGCTCGCCAACCGGATGGGTCATCTCCTCAAGGCCCACGGTGCGGAGCCGCAGAGCCATATCGCGCTGTACATGAAGAACAGCGCCGAGCACATGGCGGCCATCGTCGCGGCCATGAAGATCCGGGTGGCCGGGATCAACGTCAACTACCGCTACACCCCGGCCGAGCTGGTCTACCTGTTCAACGACTCGCAGTCGGTCGCCGTCCTGGTCGACGCGGAGTTCGCGGAGACCATGGCCGCCGCCGTGCCCAAGCTCGAGACCGCCCGCACGGTCCTCGTCGTGGGTGGCGTCCCGCAGGTCCTCGCCGACGCCTGCGCCGAGAACGGCCTGACGGTCGTCGACGTGGACGCCGAGCTGCCGGGACAGTCCGCGGAGCGCGACTTCGAGCCCGTGCGCGGCGACGACCACTGGATCGTCTACACGGGCGGCACCACCGGGTTCCCCAAGGGCGTCCAGTGGCACATGTCGGACTACTATTACGCGTGCCTGTCCGGCGGTAACCCGTACGGCGACAAGCGGCACAGCCCGCAGGAGGTCGCGGACAACGTCTCGCCCGAGGGCGGTTTCAAGATCGTCATCTCGGCCCCGCTCATGCACGGCGCCGGCCTGTTCACCCTGCTGACCTTCGTCAACCTGGGCGGCCACCTGGTCATGTTCCGCGACTTCGACGCCGAGGTGATCGTGGACGCGACCGCCGAGTACAAGGCCCAGCTGCTGATGTTCGTCGGCGACGGCATGGCGGTCCCGATCACCGACGCTCTGCTCGCGGCCAAGGAGACCAAGGACTTCAGCGCCATGTTCATGGTCGCGTCCGGCGGCGGCATCTGGTCCAAGACCTCCCGCGACCGGCTGATCGAGGCGTTCCCGAACGTCATCATCCGCGACAACTTCGGCGCGTCCGAGACCGGCAACGACGGCGAGATGAACCTCAACGAGCAGGGTGAGATGCTCCTGGCCCCCACCCCGCGCCTCGGCCTCATCGACGAGTCGAACAACCCGATCGCGCCGGGTTCGGACGAGATCGGCTACATCGTGCGCCGCGGGCACGTCCCCCTCGGCTACTGGAACGACCCGGAGAAGACCGCCAAGACCTTCCCGGAGGTCGGTGGCCAGCGGGTGGCGGTGCTCGGTGACATGGGCCAGATCCGCGAGGACGGGACCATCGTCTTCCTGGGCCGCGGCTCGGGTTGCATCAACACCGGTGGCGAGAAGGTGTTCCCGGAGGAGGTCGAGCAGGCGCTCAAGGCGCACCCGGCCGTCCACGACGCGCTGGTCGCCGGTGCTCCCGACGAGCGGTACGGCCAGAAGGTCGCCGCGGTGGTGTCGTTCCGCGAGGGCATGTCGGCCGAGCAGGAGGAGCTCTCGGCGTTCCTGCGCGAGTCCCTGGCGAACTACAAGGTCCCCAAGGTGATCGTCGACGTCCCCGAGATCCGGCGCTCGCCCGCGGGCAAGGCCGACTACAAGTGGGCCAAGGAGCGGATCTCGAGCAACTGACGCCTCACGGTGTCGCCCCTGTCGCCCACCCGCCCGACCGGCCGGGTGGGCGACAGGCGTGTCAGTCCGCGGTGAGGATGCGCCGCACCGCGCCCATCGGCACGGCGACCCAGCCGGGTCGGTTCCGCGTCTCGTAGACGACCTCGTACAGCGCCTTGTCGAGCGTGTAGGCCCGTAGCAGCGCACCGGTCTCGCGCGGGTCGGAGTCACCGACCTCGGCGTACCCCGCGCAGAAGGCGTCGACGTTGCGGTCGCGCCACTCGCGGGCCCGGAACCGCAGCTGCCGGTCCTCCACACCGACCAGGGTGTGCTGTGCCGCGTAGTCGAGACTGCGCAGGATCCCGGCCACGTCGCGGGCGGGGGCGTCGGCCACCCGTCGCTCGGCGAGGGGCGCGGCCGGCTCGCCCTCGAAGTCGATGACGATCCACCGGTCCGGGGCCCGCAGCGTCTGGCCGAGGTGCAGGTCGCCGTGGATGCGGTGCACCCGCACCGGGCCGGATCCCGCCACCTCGTCGAACACCGCCCGGGCCGCGTCGGCGAATTCCGCCAGCTCCGGCACCTCCGCCACCGCGGCATCCAGGCGGGCCCGCATCGACGCCACCAGATCGGTGCCGTCCCGGGTGCTCACCCCGGTCGCCGCCGCCAGGTCCTCGTGCACCTGCGCGACGGCGGCGCCCAGCCGGAAGCTCTCGTCGGCGAAGTCGGTGCCGACCTCCTCGGCGAGCAGGTCGGCCTCGGCGAACAGGTCACGCACGCTCGCCGTGGCCATCGCCCACCCGTCCGCCGCCCCGGCCATGAACTCCTGGGCCATGGCGAGAGTGGTGGGCCCGGCCCCGGTGTCGCCGGCGGCGGTGTCGTCGTCGTCCAACTCCACCCATCCCCGCAGCGCCGCCACCGCCGGGCACTCCCGGTCGGCCAGCGCGGCGTGCAGCTCCACGTCGGGGTTCACGCCCGGCTGGACCAGCCGGAACACCTTGACCATGAGGTCGTCGCCGTACACCAGCGACGAGTTGGACTGCTCACCCTCCAGCAGCCGCCCCCACGTGGGCTCGGGCAGCGTGGCGCTGGGGACCAGTCGGAACCGCAGCCCGCCGACCTCGTCCTGCCCGGCCAGGTGGCGGAGCAGGGACTCGGTGCCGCGGGGGTCGCGCAGTCCGTCGTAGATCACGGGGGAGGCGCCCTCCGGGGTCAACGGGAACGCCCGTCGGTCACCCGGCAACTCGGCCGCGGTCGCGATCGGCACCTGGTAGCGCTGGGGCCGACCGTCCACCTCGAGATCCACCAGCAGGTGCTCGACCAGGACCCCGGGATCGTCCAGGAACACCTCGCGCCGGGTGATCCGCACTCCGGTGAGTTCCAGCCCCTTGCCGGCGAACCACCGCTGCTCGGGTAGCCAGTCGGTGAGCAGTCGGGCCAGGGTGTCGTCGTCGACCGGGGAGATACTCATCTCGGTCCCTCCTCCGGGCTGCGCAGTTCGAGCCAGTAGAAGCCGTACCCGGGCAGCGTGAGCTGGTACGGGTCGGCGTCGATCTCCGGGAACGGCACCCCGCCGGTCAGCTCGACGGGCTGACGACCAGCGTGCTCCGCCAGGTCCAGGCGCACCGCCTGCGGGAACCGCGACAGGTTGTTGACGCACAGGATCACGTCGGTGCCCGTGCCGTCGGAATCCAGCGAGCGCAGGTAGGACAGGATCGACGGGTTGGACCCGCCGAGGTCGGTGAACTCGCCCAGCCCGAACGCCGGGTGGCTCTTGCGGACGTGGATCATGCGCCGCGTCCAGTGCAGCAGGCTGGCGGTGGAGTTCATCTGCGCCTCCACGTTGACGCCCTGGTAGCCGTACTGCGGGTCCATGATCGCCGGCAGGTACAGCCTGCCCGGGTCGCAGCGGGAGAAACCGGCGTTGCGGTCGGGGCTCCACTGCATCGGGGTGCGGACGGCGTCACGGTCGCCGAGCCAGATGTTGTCGCCCATGCCGATCTCGTCGCCGTAGTACAGCATCGGCGACCCGGGCAGGCTCAACAGCAGCGCGGTGAACAGCTCGAGCTGGTTGGTGTCGCCGTCGAGCAGCGGGGCCAGGCGCCGGCGGATGCCGATGTTCGCCTTCATCCGCGGGTCCTTGGCGTACTCGGCGTACATGTAGTCGCGTTCCTCGTCGGTGACCATCTCGAGCGTCAGCTCGTCGTGGTTGCGCAGGAAGATCGCCCACTGCGCCGACGACGGGATGTCCGGGGTCTGGGCGAGGATCTCGGTGACGGGGAACCTGGACTGCCGCCGCACCGCCATGAAGATCCGAGGCATCAGCGGGAAGTGGAACGCCATGTGGCACTCGTCGCCCACCTCGGACTCGCCGAAGTAGTCCACCACGTCCTCGGGCCACTGGTTGGCCTCGGCCAGCAGCACACGCCCGGGAAACTCCTCCTCGACCACGGCCCGGCACTTGCGGAGGAACTCGTGGGTCTCGGGCAGGTTCTCGCAGTTGGTGCCGTCGCGCTCGAACAGGTACGGCACGGCGTCCAGGCGGAACCCGTCGATGCCCAGGTCCAGCCAGAAGCGCAGGACGTCGATCATCGCCTCCTGGACCTCGGGGATGTCGTAGTTGAGGTCGGGCTGGTGGGAGAAGAAGCGGTGCCAGTAGAACTGTCCGCGCACCGGGTCGTAGGTCCAGTTGGACGACTCGGTGTCGACGAAGATGATGCGGGCCTCCGGGTACCGGGCGTCATCGTCCGACCAGACGTAGAAGTCGCCGTACGGGCCCGTCGGGTCCGCTCGGGACTCCTGGAACCACGCGTGGGTGTCGGAGGTGTGGTTCATGACCAGGTCGGTGATCACCCGGATACCCCGGCTGTGCGCCTGCTCGAGGAGCTCCACGAAGTCCTCGACGGTGCCGAACTCCGGCAGCACGGTGCGGAAGTCGCGGATGTCGTACCCGCCGTCGCGCAGCGGCGAGTCGTAGAACGGCGGCAGCCACAGGCAGTCCACGCCGAGCCATTCGAGGTAGTCGAGCTTCTCGATGAGCCCGCGCAGATCGCCGGTGCCGTTGCCGTCGGAATCGTAGAAGGCCCGCACCAGGACCTCGTAGAACACTGCGGACTTGTACCAGTCGTGGTTGATCTCGAGTTCGGTGGCGTGACGGTAGTCGTCCGCGCTGGGCTCGACGACGTGCCCGTCGTCGGTGAGCTCCGCCTCGGCAGCACGGGGATCGGCGGGGTGTGACTCGGACTGAAGGCCGGGCTTCGGTGCCATGGGGGCGAGCCTACGGCCCCGTACGATCCGTTGCATGCGGAAAATCGACCCGGCGCGGTGGTATCGGGGCCGGCACGGTCGGCGCGCCCGTGCGCTCGCGGTGCGGCTCGACGGTGACGACGACGAGGTGGTCATCCGCCCCTGGGAGCTACGGCTACCCCGGTCGGTCGTCTACGCGGCGGCCCGGTCCAGGGGCCTGGAACCGGTGGGGGGCACGCAGGCACTCGTGCAGCGGGGCCTCTGGCTGGACCCGATGCGGTTCACCCGCGTGGCGGTGCGGCGGTGAGCCCCGGCTGGGTGCTCACGCTCGTGGCGCTGCTCCCACTCGTCGCGTGGGGGATCGCGGCCTGTGTGGTCGCGGTGCGCCGGTGGCTGCGTCGCCGGGGGGACGAACCGACGCGCCGACTGCGACTGGCCCGGATGCTGGGGACCGCCGACCTCGTCGTCGTCCCCACCTCCGACGTCGACCTGCCCGAGCACACCGTCCTGGAGGTCGCCTCCGACGCGCGGATGCGGCTGGTGGGCTACGAACGCACCGATACGCCGCTGCGTCGGCGGGTCGGGGTGTTCGTGCGGATCGGGAGCGAGCTCGACGTGGCGATCCGCGGCGACCGGACCCCCCGGTAGCGTTGCGCGCATGCGCATCGGAATGGCTCTCAACTACAGCGGCGGATTCGCCGAGACGGCCGCGGAGGCCGCCGACCTCGAGCGGGCGGGACTGGACATCGCGTTCGTCCCCGAGGCCTACTCGTTCGACGCGGTCAGCCAGCTCGGCTACCTCGCGGCCAAGACGTCCACCATGGAGCTGGCCTCGGGCATCCTGCAGATCTACACCCGCACGCCCACGCTCACCGCGATGACCGCGGCGGGCCTGGACTACGTCTCAGACGGTCGCTTCACCCTCGGTCTGGGCGCCTCCGGACCGCAGGTCGTCGAGGGTTTCCACGGCGTGAAGTACGACGCGCCACTGGCCCGCACGCGCGAGATCATCGAGATCTGCCGGAAGGTGTGGCGCCGAGAGAAGGTCGTCCACGACGGCAAGAAGTACCAGATCCCCCTGCCCGCCGATCAGGGCACCGGCCTGGGCAAGCCGCTCAAGCTCATCAACCACCCGGTGCGCGAGGACATCCCGATCATCCTCGCCGCCCTGGGCCCCAAGAACGTCGAGCTCGCGGCCGAGATCGCGAACGGCTGGCAGCCGATCTTCTTCCATCCCGAGAAGGCGGATGTGGCGTGGGGTGACGCGTTGGCCAGGGGCCGGGAGAAGCGCGATCCGTCACTGGGCGAGCTCGAGGTCTACGCGGGGCCCGCGCTGGCGATCTGCGAGGAGAACGAGGTCCCCGGGTACCTGGACTTCGTGCGCCCGCACCTGGCCCTCTACATCGGCGGCATGGGTGCGCGCGGCAAGAACTTCTACAACGAGCTCGCCTGCCGCTACGGCTACGAGGCCGAGGCCGCCCGTATCCAGGACCTCTACCTGGACGGCAAGAAAGACGAGGCCGCCGCGGCCGTGCCCGACGAACTGGTCCGTTCGGTCTCTCTCATCGGCCCGGCGGGGTACGTGGCCGAGCGCGTCGAGGCGTTCCGCGAGGCCGGCGCCACCACACTCACCGTCACCCCGATGGCGCTCGACGCCCCGGGTCGCCTCCGGCTGGTGGAGCAGTTCCGCGAGCTCTGCTGAGCCGCTCCACCAGCGCCGGTCAGGCGAGGTCGACCACCACGTTCTTCAGCACGGGGGCGTCGTCGCGCTCGGCGACGGTCGCCGCCACGAGCAGTCGCGAGCCCTCCTCCCACACCCGGATGCGCATGGTCTCGCCGGGGAAGAAGATTCCGCCGAAGGTGACTCCGTAGCCGCCGACGCGCGCCACGTCGCCGCCGAGCACCTGATCCACGACCGCCCGCAGGACCAGGCCGTACGAGCACAGGCCGTGGAGGATCGGGCGGGGGAACCCGGCCGCCTCGGCGAACGCGGGATCGGAGTGCAGCGGGTTGCGGTCGCCGCAGAGGCGGTAGAACAGCGCCTGCTGGGGGAGCGTGGCCACCTCGATCGTGTGGTCGGCCTCCCGCTCGGGGTACTCGACCTTCTCGGAGGTCCCGCGATCGCCGCCGAAGCCACCCTCGCCCCGGGCGAAGATGCCCGAGCGCGAGGTCCACAGCTTCTCACCGTCGGCGGAGACCGTCTCGGACTCCTGGATGATCACCGCGGCCGAGCCCTTGTCCTGGATCTCGGCGATCGTCGTCGTCGTCGTCGCCGTTCCGGCCGCCGGGATGGGCCGGTGCAGTCTCACCGACTGGCTGCCGTGGACAACTTTGGCCAGGTCGATCTCCACGCCCGGGAAGGACACGCGGGGGGCCTCGGTGACGTTCATCGTCGCGGCGACGGTGGCGAACGACGGCAGCACCTTGGGCGCCGTGTCGTGAACGTACTCCAGACCGGTGGTGTCCATCGGGTCGGCGGCCGCGCCCACGGACAGGGCGTAGAGCGCCACGTCGGAGGCGGTCCAGGAGAACTCCTGCGAGGGCAGCTCGGCCCCGAGGGCCTTGTCGAGGTCGATCGGCACGTCAGACTCCTGTCTTGGCGGTGGTGGGGGCGGAGGCCAGCATGTTCTCCACGGCGAGGTAGCCGAAGACCATCGCGGGGCCGATGGTGGCGCCCGGGCCGGCGTAGGTGTGGCCCATGACCGGCGAGGAGGCGTTGCCCGCGGCGTAGAGTCCCTCGATCACGGAGCCGTCCTCGCGCAGGACCCGGCCGTGGACGTCGGTGTTCGCACCGCCCTTGGTGCCGAGGTCGCCCGGGACCATCTTGGCGGCGTAGAACGGCGCCTTGCGGACCGGGCCGAGGCTCGGGTTGGGCTTGTTGGTCGGGTCGCCGTAGTAGTGGTCGTACCCCGACTCGCCGCGGCTGAAGTCCTCGTCGACGCCCTTGGCGGCGAAGCCGTTGAACTTCTCGGCGGTCCGCTCGAGCGCCTCCGCCGGCACGCCGATGAGGCCGGCGAGCTCGGCGAGGGTGTCCGCCTTGTGGAAGTTCTCCGTCTCGAGCCACTTCCGGGGCAGCGGCTGCTTGGCCTGGAGGCCGGCGAAGAGGTACCGGTTCTTGTACTCCTGGTCGAAGATGATCCAGGCCGGGACGTTCTCGCCGGGGGTTCCCTCCTGCCCGGCGGGCGCCTGCCCGAACTCGCCTCCGTACATCTTGTGGCCGGCCTCGACGTAGGGCAGCGACTCGTTCATGAACCGCTCACCACGGGAGTTGACCATGAACGAGCACGGCAGCGAGCGCTCGGCCAGCGCGAACCAGGGGCCGCGCGGCAGCAGGATCGTCGGACCCCACCAAGCGTCCTCCATGAAGGACAGTGAGGCGCCGGTCTTCTCCATGTACTCGATGCCCTCACCGGTGTTGGCCGCGGCCCCGACCGTCCACGAGGTGGGGATGGGCTGACGCTGGTACTTGTCGCGCATCTCCTGGTTGTGCTCGAAGCCACCGGACCCGATCACCACGCCGAGTCGCGCACGGAGGGTCACCTCCTCGCCGCCGCGGGTGACGGTGATGCCCACGACGCGCTCCTGGGTGCCCGAACCCTCGGTGACCAGGCCGGTCATGGGGGTCTCGAGCCACACCGGAACGCCGGCGTCGAGCAGGCCCTTGCGCATCGCGGCGATGAGCGCGCGACCCATCCCCACCGAGTTCTGCCCGCGCGCCTTGGCGAGGAACATCCGGAGGGCGACCCGGATCGAACGCCTGATGCCCTTGGTGTGCGGACGCTGGAGGAGGTTGAGCCAGCGGTAGTCGGACTGCATCACCACCATGTTGACCGGCGCCTTGGCGTAGCCCGGCTCCAGCTTGTCGGCCTCGGACCCGAGCTGGCGGAGGTCGAACGGCTTGGGCTCGACGGACCGGCCGCCGAGACGCCCACCGGGAGCCTCGGGGTAGTAGTCGGAGTAGTCCTTGACCCACTCCAACCGCAGGGGGCTGTTGGCGAGGACGAAGTCCAGGACCTCGGGACCGCGGTCGACGTAGGTGTCGATCTTCTCGGGCTCCACCGCGTCGCCGATGATCGAGCGGAGGTACGTGCGGGCCGCCTCCGGGGTGTCCAGGACGCCGTCGCGTCGGAGCACGGAGTTGTTAGGGATCCACACGCCGCCGCCGGAGCGCGCGGTGGAGCCTCCGTAGTGCGGGGCCTTCTCTACGAGGACCACGCTGAGGCCCTTCTTTGCTGCAGCGAGGGCGGCCGTCATGCCTGCTCCACCGCTGCCGACGACGACGACGTCGAATTCCTGGTCTGCCATGTAGAACACGTTATAGAACTGAGCGCCGTGGCGCCAGACGGCCCAGGTAGCATCCCCCTCATGCTCAACGAGGAGACCCGCGCCACACTTGCCCAGCGACTCTGGGACGCCGAGTCGGACGTCGCGCCGATCGCGCCGCTGACCGACGACCATCCTGGCATGACCCCGGACGACGCCTTCGAGATCCAGCTGGTCAACATCCGCCGCAGGCTCGATGCCGGCGCGGTGGTGACCGGCCACAAGGTGGGCCTGGCGTCCAAGGTGATGCAGGAGATGATGGGCGTCGACGAGCCCGACTACGGGCATCTGCTCGACACGATGGAATACCCCGAGGGCACCGCGATCGAGGCGGCCCGGTTCTGCTTCCCGCGGGTCGAGGTGGAGGTCGGCTTCATCCTGGGCGCCGACATCCCGCCGGAGGGATGTTCCCAGGAGGAGGCCGCCGCGGCGATCGAGTGGGTCGTCCCCTCGATCGAGTTGATCGACTCCCGCATCCGGGACTGGAAGATCACACTGCCCGACACGATCGCGGACAACGCCTCGTCGTGTGGCTACGTGGTGGGCGAGCAGCGGGTCCGGCTCGCGGACATCGACGTCGCGGCGATCGACGCGACCCTCTACAAGAACGGCGAGTTCCTCGCGTCCGGGCGTTCCGACGCGGTGCTCGGTAACCCGCTCAACTCGGTCGGGTGGCTCGCGTCGACGGTCGCCAAGTTCGGTGTCCGTCTGCGCAAGGGTGACGTGATCCTGCCGGGCACCGCGATCCGCGCGATGGACGCCGCCCCGGGCGACAGCTTCCGCGCCGAGTTCGCCGGGCTTGGCGACGTCACCATGGACTTCCGCTAACCGTCCGCGGCCAGCGCGCGACCGGCCGCCGCGGCGACGCGGGTGACCAGCGGCTCGAGCCGGGCCAGCGCGCTCTCGTCCGCCGCGCTGGCGGACAACGCGGCGACGGCCCGCGTCCCGCCTGCGCGCTCCTCGTCGTCGTCGTCGAACACCGGCGCCGCCACGCAGTACAGGCCGGGCGTGAGCTCGGCGCGGTCGATCGCGCGTCTCCTCCGTCGTATCTCGGCGAGCTCCACCGCCAGGGCGTCGGGGGAGGTCACAGTGGTGTCCGTCCACTCGACCAACGGCTCCTGCGCCACGCGCTCGGCCGCTGCCTCGTCGAACGCCAGCATCGCCTTTCCCACCCCTGTGCAGTACGCCGGCAGGCCGCCGCCGATCCGCGACGGCGACGGGATCGGCCGCGGCCCGTGCAACTTGTTGAGGTAGACCACCTCGTCGCCGTGCAGGGTGGCCAGGTGAACGGTCGCGCGCGTGGCCTCGAAGAGGTGCGCGAGAAACGGTGTGAGCACCCGGCGGATCCGCTCGTACGCCGGCGAGACCGGGATCGGGTCCAGCTCGTGCACCAACGGCCCCAGCCGGTAGCGCTGCCCGATCCTCGTCACCGCGTCGTTGCGCTCGAGCGCGGCCAGGAGGCGCAGCGTCGTGGACTTGGCCAGCCCGGTCTCGCGCGCGATCTCACTGAGCGTCATCCCTGTCCCGCCCGCCGTCACGCGTAGCACCTCGAAGGCGCGGTCGACGGGAGAAGAGGGGGGCTCGGTCATGCGGTGAGTGTAGCGCGCGGGTCGGACACCGGAGGCCGGGCGGATCGAACGCTTGCGCTAACGCCTGCAGTGCCGTACTGTCGAACACAAGTTCTAAATCGAGCGCGAGGGGGGTGGGGGAATTGTCGACGACGAAGTCACTGTTCGCGGTTCCGGAATCCCTGGGCGGGCTCGACTCGACGGAGGTGAGCGAGGCGGCACGGGCCGCGACCCTGGCGCAGAACCGGGCAGGTGCGACCCGGCTGGAGGCGGCAGCGGCCCTGGTCGAGCAGATGTCCCGGGCGGATGAGGTCGGCACGGGCGTCGACCGCACCGAAGGGGTCGCCGGGAGCGGTGCTCGTGCACGTTCGGCATACGCACGGTTGGACCCGCAATCCAGGGCTCGTGACCATCTCGTGGCGGCCTGTCAGCTCACGTGCTGGCACGCCGCGCGTCTGGTCACCGCCGGGGTCCAGATCCATTCGCGGCTCGCGCGACTGCGGGCCTCGGTGGAGCGCGGGGTCGTTCCCGAGCAGCTCGCCATCGACATCGCCTGCAAGCTGGCCGAGGTGCCCGACTCGATCGTCTCGGACGTGGAGGACGAGGTCGTGGCGGGCATCGTCGACGACCTGGACGGCGGTGACCGGCCGACTCGCAATTCGGTGGACGGCCGGATCGATGAGGCCGTCGGCCGGCTCGACCCGGAGGGCGCCGAGGATGCCCGGGCCCGGGCGGCGCTCACGCGTACGGTCCGGTTCCGGTCGGGCCGGGACGGGATGGCCTCGATGTGGGCGAAGCTGCCTCTGGCCGATGCGGAGTTGCTGCGGGGACGTATCGAGACCGACGCCCGCGCTGCCTCCGGAGACGGGGTGCCCGGCACGCTGGATCAGCTGCGTGCCGACGCTCTCGCCTCCCTCGCCGTGTACGCCCCGGCGCCCGCCCCGGCCCCGGCGCCCGCCGACGCCGGCGGGACGGACTCCGGCCCGGGGGACGACGGATCGATCGAGCTGGGTGAGGTCACCGTGGGTGCGGACATGCCCAGGCCGTCGCTCGGTAACGCCGCCGCAGCCGGCCGGCCGATCCGGGTGAGCGTGATCGCCGCGGCCGCGCAGGGGCTGCCCAACCGCGTGGAATTCGTGCACGGCGCATACAGCAGTTACTCCTGGTTGTGCCAGCAGTTGCTGGAGGGCGCCGACGCACGCGTGCGGTTCGAACTCGTCGACCCCGCCCCCGGCGTGCTCGACTCCCCGGAACACGCCCTGCGCTACCTGATCACCCCCGCGATGGCGGAGCGCATCCGCATGCGCGACGGCACCTGCCGACATCCGGGGTGTTCGGTTCCCGCGGAGGACTGTGACGTGGACCATGTGATCGCGTTCAACACGAAGGATCCCGAACTCGGCGGGCCGACCACCGAGTGGAACCTCGTCTGCCTGTGTCGGAAACACCACCGGGAGAAGACGTTCGGGACCAACGCCTACAGGCCCGGCCCACTCGGCGAACTGATCATCCTCACCGACACCGGACACCAACACCGCACCAGACCCAAGGGCCCCTTGGCCCGTGCGCGCGACGCCATACGGGAACGCGAGTGGAACGCCTTCGCCGACCGGCTCATCAGCGCAGACGGTCACCTCACGAACCCTCCGGGCGCGGCCCGGGCGCGCGCACGGCCGGCCTGAGTGCCGGCGTGCACCGCCCTGGAGTGCCGCGATTTCACTGAGTGGCACAACCTGTTGTCCCGCGAGCCCGCCCGCGCGACACTTCCGTCATGACAGACAAGACCAAGCTCACCGCCGCGATCGTGGGGTCCGGCAACATCGGAGCCGACCTCATGTACAAGCTCGAGCGCAGCGAGTACATCGAGCCCAAATGGATGATCGGCATCGACGCCGAGTCCGAGGGCATGAAGCGCGCCGCCGACCACGGCCTCACCTGCATGGCGGGCGGCGCCGACGAACTGCTCACCTCCATCGAGGCCGGTGGCGAGAAGCCCGACCTGCTGTTCGAGGCCACCAGCGCGTACGTGCACAAGGCCTACGCGCCCAAGTACGAAGAGGCCGGCATCATCGCCATCGACCTCACCCCGGCCGCGGTCGGCCCGATGGTCATCCCGCCGGCGAACCTCCACGAGCACGTCGACGCCCCCAACCACAACATGGTCACCTGCGGCGGCCAGGCCACCATCCCGATGGTCCACGCCGTGTCCTCGGTTGTGCCCGTGGTATACGCCGAGATCGTCGCCTCCGTGTCCTCCGAGTCGGCCGGCCCGGGCACCCGCGCCAACATCGACGAGTTCACCGAGACCACCAAGTTGGCGATCGAGCAGGTCGGCGGCGCCAAGCGCGGCAAGGCCATCATCATCCTCAACCCGGCCGAGCCGCCGATGATCATGCGCGACACGATCTTCTGCGCCATCCCCGAGGATGCGGACCACGACCTCATCACCACCGCCATCCGCACGCGGGAGAAGGAGATCCAGGAGTACGTGCCGGGTTACCGCCTACTCCAGGAGCCGCAGTTCGACCCTCCCACCGAGATCACCGGCGGTATGGCCCGCGTCGCGATCTTCGTCGAGGTCGAGGGCGCCGGAGACTTCCTGCCGCCGTACGCCGGCAACCTCGACATCATGACCGCCGCCGCCACCAAGGTCGGCGAGGATATCGCCAAGACCAAGCTCGGAGTGTGACAGACATGGATACGACCAACCCGCACAACGCCCACGCCCGCGCCTATAGCGCCGAGCTCGACATCCGCATCACCGACTCCTCGCTCCGCGACGGTTCGCACCACAAGCGGCACCAGTTCTCCGTCGAGGACGTTCGCAACGTCGTCGCCGCGCTCGACGGCGCCGGCGTCCCGGTCATCGAGGTCACCCACGGCGACGGCCTCGGCGGCGCCTCCTTCAACTACGGCTTCGCCAAGTCGTACGACCAGGACCTCATCAAGGTCGCGGCCGAGACCGCAAAGCAGGCCAAGATCGCGTTCCTCACGCTGCCCGGCCTGGGTATCAAGGACGACATCCTCCAGGCCCGGGACAACGGCGGGTCGATCTGCCGCGTGGCCACCCACTGCACGGAGGCCGACGTCTCCATCCAGCACTTCGGGTACGCGCGCGACCTCGGCCTGGAGACCGTCGGCTTCCTCATGATGGCGCACACCCAGCCGCCCGAGGTGCTGGCGGGGCAGGCGCGGATCATGGCCGACGCCGGCTGCCAGTGCGTCTACATCGTCGACTCCGCCGGCGCCCTGGTGATGGACCAGGTCTCCGACCGCGTCTCGGCTCTCGTCGCCGAGCTCGGTGACGACGCCCAGGTCGGCTTCCACGGCCACGAGAACCTCGACATCGGCGTGGGCAACTCCATCATGGCCATCCGCGCGGGCGCCCAGCAAATCGACGGCTCCACCCGTCGGTTCGGCGCCGGCGCGGGCAACACGCCCGTCGAGGCACTGGTCGGCGTGTGCGACAAGCTCGGCATCACCACCGGCGTCGACTTCTTCAAGATCGCCGACGCCGCGGAGGACGTGGTGCGTCCGCTCATGCCGAGCGAGTGCGTCGTCGACCGCCAGGCCATGATGCTCGGCTACGCCGGCTGCTACTCGTCTTTCATGAAGCACGCCGAGGGCCACGCGCAGCGGTACGACGTGCCGGCCTCGGAGATCCTCCTCCGCGCCGGTGAGCGTCGACTCGTGGGCGGCCAGGAGGACCAGCTCATCGACATCGCGCTGGAGATCCAGAAGGAGCGTGCGAACGCCTGATCCTCCCGGCCTGCAGCCGCGCGCCCCGGATGACCCCCGGAATGCGCGGCTGCTGGCGGTTCAGGGGGCGGTGTCGCCGCCGTCCGCCCAGGCCACGACCGGGTCGAGGGCCGTCTCGTCGACGAAGTGCAGGGGCTCGCCGGACAACAGCATCCGCGCGGCGGGCGTGTCGGGGGTCCTGCGCAACTGGCGGCGGAGCGCGGCCATGAGGGTGCGGTCGACCCAGTTGAGCCGGGCGGGGTCGAGATCCCCTCGGACGTGGAAGGTGGTGACGGCCCGGCCGGTGGCGGTGATCAGGCGGGCTGAGAGGGAGCCGCGCCCGGGGTCGTCCGCGGGGGAGATCGCGACGACGACGAGGGCGACCCTCCCGGGAGCCGAGCGGATCGCCCGGATGATCCGACGTCGCCCGAGGATCCGGGTCGCGTAGACGGGCGCGAGCAGGATCAGCGGGTCGGCGTCGGATGCGGGGGCGAGGTCGGCGAGCTCGACCGCGGGCGTGCCGAGTCGCCTCCCGAGCGCGGTGGCGTAGCGCCGGGTGGAGCCGTACCTGGAGGTGAAGGCGACGACGGGGCTGGTCACGCCACCGAGTCTGCCAGCCCCGGCTCGATTCCGAGCGGGCTCACTCGGAGTACGACACCTCGACGCGGTCGGTCTTGGGGAGGAGTTGGCAGCTCAGGACGTATCCCTCTTCCACTTCCTCGGGGTCGAGGATCCCGTTGTGCATCATCTCGACCTCGCCGGACTTGAGGATGCAGGCGCACGCCGAGCACTCGCCCTTCCGGCAGGAGAACGGTGCCTTGATCCCCTTGGAGAGCAGGACGTCGAGGAGCGGGGTCTTGCGGGGCCAGGAGACCTCGTGGACCTCGTCGTCGAGTTCGACGATCGCGGTCGCCGGGCCTGCGCCGTCCTCGTCGGCCGACTCGTCGATGACGATCTCGGCGAACGGGTCGCCCTCGATCGAGGAGAACACCTCGGTGTGGATGAGGTGCATGTCGGCGCCCGAGCGGCGGAGCCCGTCCTTGACGGTCTCCATGAACGGCGCCGGACCGCAGATGTAGGAGTGTCGCTTGGTCGCGACGGGCTGGAGCAGGTTGCCGATCATCTCCGCGGTGGGGATGCCGGAGACCGACTCGAGCCAGTGGAGAACGGTGAGGCGGTCCGGGTTCTCCCGCTGGAGCTTCTGCAGCTCGTCCTTGAAGATGACCGACTTCTCGTCGCGGTTCGCATAGACCATGACGATGTGGCCGGTGCCCTGGGCGAGGGCCGACTTGAGGATCGACATCACGGGGGTCACGCCCGAACCCGCGGCCAGGAGGATGAAGTCCTGGTCGAGATTCTTGGGCGTGAAGATGCCGGACGGGGCGAGCACGTGCATGCTCATACCGGCCTCGACGTTGTCGCACAGCCAGTTGGACCCGTATCCGTCGATCGTGCGCTTGACGGTCACCTTGAGCCGGGCGTCCTCGGTGGGGGAGCTCGACAGGGAGTAGCAGCGCGCGACGGATCCGGTCCGCTCACTGGGGACTCGCAGGGTGAGGAACTGTCCGGGGGTGTACCGGAAGTCGTCCTCGCAGCCGGCGGGGATATCGAAGACGATCGACTTGGCGTCGGCGGTCTCCTCGATCACCTCGGCGATCGTGAGCTCGCGCACGAAGGAGCCGAGCGGGGGAGTTTCGGTCATGGATCGGGAGCCTATCGCTTGGATACGCGCGGACGGGTTTCAGTGCACTGTCCCAGACGACGGCGACCTCCTCCGGGCTGTTCTCGCCTCGGGGAAGTCGCCGGCCGTCGGGGTGTTACTCGGGGACGTAGAGCGGGTTCACCATGTGCTCGTCGTCGGCCGGGTCGACGCCCTCGGCGATGGTCAGCAGACCCTCGGCGTAGGCGTAGCGGATGCTCGCGAGCATCCGGGGGCACGTGTCCTCGCCATCGGGCCGTGCACCACCCTCGCGCCACTCGTTGAGGACGGGGCAGTTGCGGTCGCCGCCCTCCGTCCACTGGATCGAGGTGTGCTTCTCGCTGTTCTTGCGCACGGCCACGCTGGTGCCACACCTGCGGCACTCGACGGGCTGGAAGCCGGCCCGCGTGTAGGTCTCGCGATCCAGGTCGGTGTACTCGTGGAGCCGCGCGGCGCGCGCCGGGTCGGTCTCGTCCCAGGTGGGCGCGCGCCGCGAATCGTTCTTCTTGAACATCAGTTCTTCGACGGGGCCGCGCCCGCCTCGCCGGCGACCTCGGCCATGCCGGTGTACTGGGTCTGCTCGTCGGAGATCTCCGCCTCGCCCGCCGCCTGCTTGCGCATGTTCTCGGCGACCTCGCTCTCCCAGTACTGGTTGGCCGCGGTGGTGTCGACCTCGAACTCGAAACGCTCCTGCATCTCGGGCTCGACCTTGTCGCGGTCCACGTAGAACTGCTCGTACCAGCGGCGGAGCTGGTAGACGGGGCCGTCCTCCTCGCAGAGGAGGGGGTTGGCGATCGAGGACTTGCGCTGCCAGATCCGGACGTCCTGGAGGAAGCCCTCGCCGAAGAAGGTCGCGATCTTCGCCGCCATCTTCGCCGACGTCTCGTCGTCGAAGCCCTGCGGCTTCTTCACCGAGAGTCCGTACATGAGCACGAACGAGTTCTGGTCGATCGGGTAGTGGCAGTTGATGAGGATCGCGTCGGTGACGAAGTCGCCGTACATCTGCTTGAGGGGGTTGATCATGTACGCGGGGCCGAAGTACGAGGCCTCGGACTCCAGGAGGGTGTCGCCGTACTTGCCGCCGGACGGGTCGTGGTCCGGACGGCCCTTGGTGTTGAGGTACTGGGTCGCCGTCTGGCCCTCGAAGACGTTCTTGAAGTACGTCGGGAACGCGAAGTGGATGTAGTAGAAGTGGGCCATGTCGACGACGTTGTCGACGATCTCCATGCAGTTGGAGCCCTCGATGACGAGGCGGTTCCACTCCCAGTCGGTCCACTCACCGGTGTCGTACTCGGCGATCACCGGGATGGCGTCCTCCTCGAGGGGCGGGTTGCCCTCGTGGTCGTGCCAGACGAAGACCTGGCCGGACTGGACGTTGGTGATCCACGCGCGGGTCTTGGCGCGCAGGGGAACGCGCTTGGCGTAGGGGATGCCCTTGCACTTGCCGTCGCCACCCCAGCGCCAGTCGTGGAACGGGCACGCGATGTTGCCGTCCTTGATCGAGCCGTCGGACAGGTCGCCGCCCAGGTGGCGGCAGTACGCGTCGAGGACCTTGATCTCGCCCTCGTCGTCGGCCCACACCACGAGTTTGGTGCCGAAGGCGTGGATGGAGTGGGGCTTGCCGTCGGAGAACTCCTTGACGGTGCCGATGCAGTGCCAGCCGCGTGCATATCGATCCCGGGCCTTGCCGGTATCGATCTCGCGGACGGCTCCGGGGGCTGAGCCGGGTGCGGTCATGATTCCTCCTGAGGGGCGTGAGCCGGATGAGAACAGGTTATAGAATGGGCGGGCAGGCCACAACCAGGGTGCGTAAGTGCTGGCACAGGGTGCCAGAAGCTCTTGCTCGGCGGCGGTTGCCTGGTGCAAAACTGTAACGTGTTCTAGTCTAGTCCGCATCACCCCCACGAACGCCAGAGAGGTTCACATGAGCGAGTACGCCTCCCACGAGGTCATCGACCGCATCACGGCTCTGCTGCCCGGTTTCGCCGAGCGGGCCCAGGAGACGGAGGACCTGCGCAAGGTCCATCCCCAGAACATCGCGGAACTCGACGAGGCCGGCTTCTTCAAGCTGTGCCAGCCAGCCCAGTGGGGCGGGTACGAGGCGGACATGGAGACCTTCTACACCGCTGTCAAGACCATCGCGACGGCGTGCCCGTCCACCGGGTGGTGCGCGAGCATCCTCGGTATCCACAACTGGCACCTCGCGCTCTTCCCGCAGCAGGCGCAGGAGGACGTGTGGGGCGAGGACCCGACGGTGCGGATCTCGTCCTCGTACGCGCCGATGGGTGCGGCGAAGAAGACCGCCGACGGGTTGGTGCTCAACGGCAAGTGGTCCTGGTCCTCGGGTTCCGACCACGCCGACTGGGTCTTCGTGGGCGGCCCGGTGCTCGACGACAACGGCAAGATGGTCGACTTCTGCACGTTCCTGGTCGAGAAGTCCCAGTACGAGATCCTCGATGTCTGGCACGTCGCCGGGCTCAAGGGCACCGGCTCCAACGACATCCTGGTCAAGGACGCACTCATCCCGGAGCACCGCGTACTGTCCTTCGGTCTCATGGCGGCCACCAAGAGCCCCGGGCTCGAGGTCAACACCAACCCCATCTACAAGATGCCGTGGGGCACCATCCACCCCACCACCATCTCGACGCCGATCGTCGGCATGGCGTTCGGCTGCTACGAGGTGCACCGCGGGCACCAGCGTGAGCGCGTGCGCGCCGCGTTCGGCACCGCGGTCAAGGACGATCCGTTCGCCAAGGTGCGCCTGGCCGAGGCGGCCGGTGACATCGACGCGGCGTGGCTGCAGCTCATGCGCAACGTGCGCGAGGAGCAGGACATCATCACCGCCGGCGGGTACCCGGACATGGAGCTCCGCACGCGCGCCCGCCGCGACCAGGTCCGGGCCACGCAGCGGTCGATCGACGCCATCGGTCTGCTGTTCCAGAACTCCGGGGCCCGCGCCCTGGAGGAGACCTCGCCGATCCAGCGATTCTGGCGGGATGCCAACGCCGGGCGGGTCCACGCCGCCAACGAGGCCACCAAGGCGTACATCATGTATGGGCAGAACGAGTTCGGCGAAAAGGTCACCGACTCGATGGTCTGATCCGCCTCACGGATCGAAAGGACTGGCAATTATGGCGATCAGCAATTTCGGGTATGTCCGGGTCTTCGCCACGGACATGGCCGCCTGGCACGAGTACGGCACGAAGGTGCTGGGTTTCGTGGTGGGATCGGGCGATGATCCCGAGTCGCTCTACTTCCGCATGGACGATCATCCGCACCGGTGGATCATCGTCCCCGGCGAGGAGGACACGCTCTCCGCGGTGGGCTGGGAGTGTGCGAACGAGGGCGAGTTCGAGGACGTCAAGCGGCGCCTCGACGCGGCCGGTGTGCCCTGGGAGGACGCCCCGGCCGAGGTGGCGCGCGACCGCAAGGTGCGGGGGCTGATCACCTGTCAGGACCCGGCCGGGTTCACGCTGGAGATCTACCACACCATCGCGCTGCAGCACCGTCGCATCCCGACGCCGTACGGGCACGAGTTCGTCACCGGCGACCAGGGTGCGGGCCACATCGTCCTGTCCACCCCGGACGAGACCGCGGCGCTCGAGTTCTACCGTGACGTCCTGGGGTTCACGCTGCGTGACTCGATGAGCCTGCCGCCGGAGATCGTGGGCCGACCGGCCGACGGCGAGCCCGCGTGGCTGCGGTTCCTCGGCTGCAACCCGCGGCACCACTCGCTGGCGTTCACCCCGTTCCCCAACCCGACCGGGATCATCCACCTGATGGTCGAGGTCGGTACCGCGGACGACGTGGGGCTGGCGCTGGACCGGGCGACGCGTAAGAAGGTGAGGATGTCGGCCTCGCTCGGCCGGCACGTCAACGACAAGATGCTGAGCTTCTACATGAAGACGCCCGGAGGCTTCGACTGCGAGTACGGCTGTGAGGGCGTGCAGGTCGAGGACGACGAGAAATGGGTGGCGCGTGAGTCGACGGCCGTGAGCCTGTGGGGTCACGACTTCTCCGTCGGGTTCAAGTAGCCGCCTAGGCTGGGCCTTGCAGACAGTTCACGAGCCGAAAGTCCAGGGAGGACGACCCACATGAGCAGCACCGACGAGAGCCCGGAGGGCCAGTCCTTCAGCAGCCGTGAACTGCGTGACGCACTGGGACAGTTCTGTACGGGGATCACCGTCATCACCGCTGTCGAGGACGACAAGCCGGTGGGTTTCGCCTGCCAGTCGTTCTCGGCCCTGTCGCTCGAGCCGCCGTTGGTGCTGTTCTGCCCGATGAAGACCTCGGGTTCGTGGAAGGGGATCGAGAAGGCGGGACGGTTCGTGGTGAACATCCTGTCCGAGGACCAGGAGGACGTCTCCTCGACGTTCGGCCGCCGCGGTGACGACAAGTTCGCGCAGATCGACTGGTCGCCCAGCCCGCTGGGGTCGCCGGTGATCGACGGCGTCATGGCGTGGTTGGACTGCGAGATCGACCAGGTCCTCGACGGCGGCGATCACTGGATCGTGCTGGGACGGGTCGACAACCTCGGCCCGACCAAGCGCGACATCCGCCCGCTGCTGTTCTACCGCGGTGCCTACCTCAGCATCGAGGAGGACGTGGTCGATCCGACGCCCGAGCAGGAGGAGCTGGAGAACTTCATCACCTCCGCCGACTCCTACACGTGGCTGTGAGCGGCGTGACGGGACCGCTGGCGGGTGCGCTGGCGGAGGCGGAGGAGATCATCCGCTCGGCGCCGCACGTCCACACCGAGGAGGACGTCGCGGAGGGCCTGGACTACCTGCTGGGGACCATCCGGGGGGCCATCGAGACCGGCCAGCACCGCGGGCGAAGTCACCCACAGCTGTTCCAGGCCACGGGCCCGTACACCAAGATGGGCCTGGACAACCCGGACACGCTGTACTTCTACGCCAACCTCACCGACGGCGCCGAGTACGAGATCGAGGGTCGGCGCGGTACCACCGCGGACCTGTCGTTCCAGGTCATGGCCGGGACGTATTCGGCCGACGAGCGCGCCGCGTCGCACGCGGCGTTCGACGACCGTGCCTTGGAGATCGACGCCGACGGCCGGTATCGCTTCCGATTGGGACCGGCGAGGTACGACGACGACGAGGGCGACGCCGGCTACGTGGTGCTCCACCCGGGATCGTCCATGATCGCGGTCCGCGAGGTGTACTCCGACTGGAGCCGTGAGGAGGCCGGGTCGGCGATCATCCGCAGACTCGACACGGTCGGCACCGCACCGGAGCCGGTGACGCTCGCCGGGCAGGAGAAGTTCTACGCCAAACTCGCCGAGGCGCTCGTCGGGCGGCTGCGGACGTGGCTGGCGTTCCCGGAGTGGTTCTTCGGCGACCAGGCCCGCAACACGCTGAACGAACCGCGGCAGACGCCGGGTGGGCTCACCACGCAGTTCTCGTCCGCGGGCGTCTTCGAGCTCGGTCCGGAGGAGGCCATGGTGATCTCTGTGCCCGTCGCCGGGGTGCCCTACCAGGGCTTCCAGCTGGGCAGCATGTGGTACGCCTCGCTGGAGTACGTGCACCACCAGACCAGTCTCACCGCCGACCAGGCGCACGTCACCTCCGACGGACTGATCCATCTGGTGGTCTCCGGGCGCGACCCGGGGCTGGCCAACTGGGTCGAGACGCTGGGCCGCCGCGAGGGCATCATGCAGTTCCGTTGGCAGCGGGTGGGAGATCCCATCACACCGGAGCTGGGCCCCACCGTGAAGGTGGTGCCGTTCGAGCGGCTCGCCGACGAGGTGCCCGGGTACGAGGAGTTGCGGGTGACGCCGGGGCAGTGGCGCGAGCGGATCGCCGCCCGTCAGGACGCGTTCGCCCGGAGGGGGCTCTCATGACCGTCTCGGCCGGAGGCGACACGGACCGTGTGCATGTCGGCACCGTCGAGGACCTGCACGCCAGTGCCTCGCGCACGGTCGGACTCGAGGACTTCGCCGACGGCGAGGACGGGCACCGTGAGGCGCTGGGGATCCTGCTGGACTCCCTGCACTCCGACGCGGGCCTGACCCCGGCCGGCAGCAAGTACTGGCGGTCGGTCCTCAAGAGCGCGCTCACCGCCCGGTTGCTGGCGAACGCGGGATTCTCAGCGGACCCGGCCGGGCCGGAGGTGGCGATCGAGCGGCCCGTCGTCGTCACCGGGTTGCCCCGCACCGGCACCACGGCGCTGCACCGGCTCCTGGGCGCGGACCCCGCCAACCAGGGGCTCGAACTGTGGTTGACCGAGGTGCCGCAGCCGCGGCCGCCGCGCGAGAAGTGGGAGGACGACCCCGCCTACGTCGGTCTACGGGACCTGTACTCCGGCTTCATGGCGGAGAACCCCGACTACGGCGGCGTGCACTACATCTCCGCGGACGACCTCGAGGAGTGCTGGCAGTTGCTGCGGCAGTCGCTCACGTCGGCGTCGTACGAGTGCCTGGCCCGGCTCGACGGCTACTCGCAGTGGCTGGCCGGCGCCGACTGGGTGCCCGCGTACCGGCGGCACAAGCGGAACCTCCAGCTCATCGGGGCGAATGATCCCGAGCGACGCTGGGTGCTCAAGAACCCGAGTCACCTGTTCGCCCTCGACGCGTTGCTCGAGGTCTACCCCGACGCGGTCGTGGTGCAGACGCATCGCGATCCGCGCAAGTCAATGGCGTCGATGTGCTCGCTCGCGCACAAGACCGCCGCGGAATGGTCCACGCGGTTCACCCCGGAGTACATAGGTGAGTCACAGTTGGACTTCTGGGCGCGGGGCGTCGAGACCTTCGACGCCGCCCGCGCGCGGCACGAGGCGGACCCGAAGTCACGGGCGACGTTCGTCGACGTCGACCACCATGAACTGCTGGCCGACCCGGCCGGCGTGGTGGAGCGCGTCTACGCCGCCGTCGGCGCTGAGCTTCCGGAGGACGTGCGCGCGGCCGTGGTGGCCGAGAACGACAAGAGCCTGTCCGGCGACCGCGCCCCCGCGCACCGCTACACGCTCGCCGACTACGGGCTCAGCGAGGACCTGATCGCGGAGCGGTTCGCCGGCTACCGCGGCCTGGAGCGCTAGAGGTACCGGCGGACCGCGTCGATGATCGTCTCGGCCACGTCCTGCGTGCACACCAGCAGGTCCGGGAACTCGATCTGCTCGGTGTTGTAGATCAGTTCGGAGCCGTCCAGTGCGCTGGCGTGCAGACCGCGCTGCTGCACCACGCCGACTGTCGCAGCGGAGTCCCACTGGTGATGGCCGCTGGTGTGGATGTACGCGTCGCACTCGCCCTCGAGCACGGTGGCGGTCTTGCCGCCGCCGGATCCGAGGTGGACCAGGGAGGCGTCGAGCTCCTCGGCGAGTTCCTCGGCGAACGCGGGCGGCTCGGCCTCGGAGACGGCGATGCGCAGGCGGTCGTCCTCGCGGGGCGGCACCAGCGGTCCGGGCCGGGGGCCGCGGATGATCGACGTGGGCTGATAGGTGGTGGCGCCGCGTCCCGTGAGGACCCGACCGTAGGCGGGCATCGCGATCGCGCACGCGGTGATACCCCCGACCCCCTCGGGGTCCTTCTCCCACAGCGCCACGTGGACGGCCCAGTCGGGACGGCCCTCGGTCACGTAGGAGCGCACCCCGTCGAGGGGATCGATGAACCACACGCGGTCGGCCTCCAACCGGGCGCGGGAGTCGGGGTCCCACTCGCCGAAGACGAGGTCGCCGGGCCTCGCCACGGCCAGCCGGTCGATGATGACGGACTGTGCCTCGGCCTCCGCGAACGCACCGAGATCCTCCGGCGCCACCCGTGAGACCCGCAGGTCGGTGAGCAGGCGACCGGCCTGGGCCGCGAGGTCCTCGGCCGACCGCTGGTCGTTGGTCCGTCCGTGCGCGGGGAAGGGGCTCATGTGGCTGATTCTAGTGGCCCCGGCTACAGGCCCGCCGCGACCTCCAGAGCGGCGAGGAGTTCGTGCGGTTGTCCGAGCAGTTGCGCGGTCCCGTGTGCCCGCTTGAAGTACAGGTGGGCGTCGTACTCCCAGGTGATGCCGACGCCCCCGTGGAGCTGGATCGACTCCCCGGCGATCCACTGCAGGGCCTCGGAACAGTAGACCTTGGCCGCAGCGGCCTCGATCTCCGCGGCGTAGGCAGCCTCGTCGGCGGCGGGCCCGTCGCCGAGCCCCTGTGCCTCGGCGACGGAGGCGGCGGCGGAGTAGGACAGCGACCGGGCGGTCTCGACCTTGACGTACATGTCGGCCATCCGGTGCTTGAGCGCCTGGAACGACCCGATGACCCGGCCGAACTGCTTGCGCTCCTGCGTGTACTGCACGGTGGCGTCCAGCACGGCGCGGGCGGCACCGACCTGCTCGGCCGACAGTGCGGCCCACCCGGCGGCGCGCAGGCGGGACAGGAAGCTCGGACGGGTGGGGATCGCGGTGGCCGCGGCCCCGTCGAACTCCACGCGTGCCAGGGTGCGGGTGGGGTCCATCACCGGCACGCGGGTCACGGTGACGCCGGCCGCGTCGGCGGGCAACTCGAACAGGCCGACCTCGTCTCCGGCGACCGCCACGACGAGCAGCGTGGTGGCGGTATCCGCGCCGAGCACGTGGTGGGCGGTGCCGTTCAGGGTCGCAACGTCGGCGTCGGTGACCTGCGCCCGGACTCCCGGGGTGGCCCAGCCGTCGAGCCCGGCCCAGCACAGTGCGGCCTGCTCGCCGGCGGCGATGCCGGGCAGGAGGCGTGCGCACGCCGCGTCGTCGCCGGTGGCCAGCACGGCCTGGGCGGCGAGGACGGCCGAGCCGAGCATCGGCGACGGCGTGAGCCGCCGGCCCAGCTCCTCGCACACCAGGTGGGTCTCCAGCCAGGTGGCCCCGGCGCCGTCGTGCTCCTCGGGGATCGACAGGGCGGCGGCCCCGATCTGGTCGACCAGCGTCGCCCACAGTGCGGGGTCGTACCCGTCGTCGGAGGAGAACGCGGCGCGCACGGCCGCGGAGTCGGACTTCTTCTCCAGCAGCGCGGCCACGGACTGCCGCAACGCGGCCTGCTCCTCGGTATCGACACCGGGGGTGGCGGTCGCCGGGGTGGCGGGCGCGGTCACCGGGTGGCCCCCGCGGCCCCCGCGGCCCCGGCAACGCCGCCGCGCAGTGAGTCCAGCACCCGACCGCGGTGGTAGCTCTGGGTGCCCCACGCCGTCTGCAGGGCGCGGGTCTTGGTCAGCCACAGGCCCAGGTCGTGCTCCAGCGTGTAGCCGATCGCGCCGTGCACCTGCAGTGCCGTGCGGGCGGCCAGGTAGGCGGCGTCCGCCACGGCCACGCGGGCGGCGGAGACGTCGCGGACCGCGGCGTCGGGGTCGCCGGGGTTCTCGGCGATCGCCAGCGCGCCGGCCCACAGCAGCGGGCGGGCCATCTCCAGCGCGATCGCGACCTCGGCGAGCTGGTGCTTGAGAGCCTGGTACTCGCCGATGAGCTTGCCGTACTGCTTGCGCTGCGTGGCGTAGTCGACGCTCATCGTGAGCATGGCCTGCCCGAGGCCCTGGAGCTGGGCCGCGGTGCCGAGGGCGCCGTGGTTGACGAGGTCGGTCGTGCTCACCGCGGCCGCGCGGGCACCCATGGTGGGGGTGGCCACCGTGCGGGCCCGGTCGACCGACCGACGGGTCTCGCCGGCGGAGGCGGTGAACACCTCGTCGTCGTCGACGACCCACAGGTACCCGGCGACGTGGGCGTCGGGGGCGAACGGGGAGACCCCGGGCGCGGCGACGGAGGCCAGCGCCCCGCCGGCGATCTCCCCGGCCACGTCCCCGGCGTCGGAGTCCCCGCCGAGGGCGGCGGCGATACGGGGCGCCACCATGACGGTCTCCACGACGGGACCCGGCACCGCGTGGCGGCCCAGGACCTCGAGCGCGGCCACGGCCTCGACCGCGGTGGCGCCGGCGCCGCCGGCGGCCTCGTCGATGAGCAGGGCGGCGGCGCCCGTCTCGGCGACGCGGCCCCACACGGCGGTGCCGGGGGCCGTGTCACCGGCGGCCCACGAGCGGATCACCGCGGGCATGTCGGACTTGGCCAGCAGGGAGTCGATGCTGCCGGCGAAGTCGATAATCTCGGGATCGAGTGCGAACTGCATGTTCAGAAAACCGCCTTCTCAGCCGCGCGGGAGGCCGAGGAGTCGCTCGGCGATGATGTTCTTCTGGACCTCGTTGGTGCCCGCGTAGATGGGGCCGGCGAGGGCGAACAGGTAGCCGTCCATCCACTGCTCACCGGCAAGCTCGCCGGCGGTGCCGAGGACGTCCAGGGCGGTCTCGTGGGTCGCGATGTCCCAGTCCGACCAGAAGACCTTGTTGATCGAGGACTCGAAACCGAGGTTGGCGCCGCCGGTGAGTTTCGTGACCGTGTTCCAGGTGCTCAGTTCGTAGGCGCGCGACCCGATCCACGCGTCCACGACGCGGTCCGCCAGGGACCCACGGGTGCGGTCGTCGAGGTCGGCCTCGGCGGTGCCCCACAGGTCGAGCAGCCGGTCGGTCGTGGCGAGGAACCGTCCGGGGGAGCGCAGCGACAGGCCTCGCTCGTTGTTGGCGGTGGACATGGCCACCTTCCAGCCCTGGTTGACCTCGCCGATCACGCCGGACTCGGCGGGGTTCGCCGGGTCGTCGGGCACGAAGACGTCCTCGAGGAACAGTTCGGCGAAGCCCGGCAGCCCGTCGAGCTGATCGATCGGGCGCACGGTGACGCCCTCGGCCCGCAGGTCGAACATGAAGTAGGTCAGGCCCTTGTGGCGGGGTTCGTCCGGGTCCGTGCGGAACAGGCCGAAGCCCTTGTCGGCGAACGACGCGCGGGTGGACCACACCTTCTGCCCGTTGAGGACCCAGCCGCCGTCGACGCGCTTGGCGGTCGAGCGCAGTGACGCCAGGTCGGAGCCGGCCTCGGGCTCGGACCAGGCCTGCGCCCAGATGTCGTCTGCCCGGGCCATGCGCGGCATGATGTGGGCCAGCTGCTCGGGGGAGGCGTGGTCGAACAGGGTCGGGGCCAGCAGGAAGATGCCGTTCTGGCTCACCCGCAGCGGGGCTCCGGCGCGGAAGTACTCCTCCTCGAAGACTACCCAGTTGACCAGCCCGCAGTCGCGGCCGCCGAACTCCTCCGGCCACGACACGACCGACATGCGGGCGTCTGCCATCGTCGCCTCCCACCGGCGGTGGGCGTCGAAGCCCTCGCGGGTGTCCATGTGGGGCAGCGGCTCGGTGGGCACGTTGGCCTCGAGCCACTGCCGCACCTCGAGCCGGAACTCGCGGGTCGATGCGTCCAGATCCAGATCCACGGCGTCAGTCCTTCTTCTCGCCGGTCGGGGCGGCGCCGCCCGTCGAGCCGGTGTTCGCGCTGTCGCGCATCGAGCGCGCGTCCATACCGCCCAGGGAGGCGGAGAACGAGTCGGTGTCGTCCGGCTCGGCGTTGGCGGAGTGCGCGAACATGTGCCAGCCGAATGCGGTGTCCAGGGAGGTCTGCAACCCCATCTGGTCCTCGTTCGAGTTGATGACCTTCTTGGCCAGCGTCAGACCGAACGCCGGCATGGCCTTGATCTCCTCGGCGATCGAGTCGACCTTGGCCTGCAGCTCCTCGCGGGGCACGACGTGGTTGAGCATTCCCCACTCCAGCGCCTCGGCGGCGCCGAACCTACGACCGGTGTAGAGGATCTCCTTGGCGCGGCGCGGGCCCAGCACGAAGGCGTGGGCGAAGTACTCGACGCCGGGGATGCCCATCTTCACCACGGGGTCGGAGAAGAAGGCGTCGTCGGAGGCCACGATGAAGTCGCAGATCCACGCCAGCATGAGCCCGCCGGCGATGCACGCGCCGTGTACCTGGGCGATCATCGGCTTGGGGATCTCCCGCCACCGGCGGCACATCTGGACGTAGACCTCGCTCTCGCGGGCCAGGCGCCGGTCGCCGCCGCCGCGGGTGGTGTGGTCCCACCAGAGCGCTGCGCGGTTGGGGTACCGGACGTGGTGGTCGCGCTCGGGCGTGCCGATGTCGTGGCCCGCCGAGAAGTGCCTGCCGTTGGCCCGCAGGACGATCACCTTGACCGCATCGTCCTCGACGGCCTTGATGAACGCGTTGTCCAGCGAGTACGTCATCACCGAGTTCTGCGCGTTGCGGAAGTCCGGTCGGTTGAGGGTGACGTACGCGGTGCCGTCGGTGACCTCGTAGGCCACGGGCTGCGTGTCCGGCCCGAGGTCGTCGACCCCGAGGACCGGGGGGATGGGTGCATCGGTCATGACCTGGGTCTCTCCTTACCTAGCAAGTGCTTGGTTGGGAGTCTACATCGAACCCTGTCGACCACCACTGCGGTCCGGCGGCATTCGCCAACTTTGCGGCCCTAGCATCAACCGCAGGAGGCGACAAGAGTTTGACGCATGTTATGAGGAAAATCATAGATTCGTACGACAGACGACCCGGTGTGACGGGCCTAGCGTTCGAGGTGGACGACCCGTTCGGGCGACTTCGAGAAGACGTCCTAGGAAGGACAAAGCCCATGCGTACCACTCTCTTTCGGGTAGCAAGCGCTGCCGCACTCGCCACCCTCACCAGCGTCACCGCCACCGCGGCGGCACAATCCGGCGCCCGCGATCTCATGTTCGCCATCGACACCACGGGGTCGATGGCCCCCTACATCGAGCAGACCAAGATCGCGGTCGACGATCTCGCGACCGATCTGGCGTCGGAGTCGGCCGGCACCCGGGTCGGGTTGGTCGAGTACCGCGACGCGGGCGATCCGTTCCAGGCTCGGACCGTCACCGATCTGACGACGAACCTGCCCACGTTCCGCGGGGGCCTCGACGGATTGGGTGTCGACGGCGGTGGGGACTGGCCGGAGTCGGTCTACTCCGGGATCGCCCTGTCGTTGTGCCAGGCCTGGAACTCGTCCTCGGTCAAGGCGATCATCGCGGTCGGGGACGCTCCCGCCAAGGACCCGGAGCCGGTCACCGACTTGACTGCGGATCGCATCATCGCACTGGCCAACGGGACCGCGACCGACAATCCGTACTGCGCCCCGGCCGCAGTCGCGGCCGCCGCGGTCAGTCCGATGGCCACCGGCAACAGGGTCCCGATCTTCGTCGTCTCGGCGGACGGGGAACTCACCGCGCAGTTCGCGAGGATCGCCGAGGAGACCGGCGGAGCGACGGTCCCGGTCGAGGACATCGAGGACATCGCGGAGGCGATCAAGGACACCGTCGATGTGATCGACGAGGGCGACGGTGGCCTGTTCGGTTCACTCGAGGGCTCGCTGGAGAATCTGTTTGGCAGCGCGGGCAACTGAGTAGTTGCCGGCCCGGGGCGGCGGCTGCGGGGATCAGACCCCGTAGCCGCCGTCCACGTCGAGCTTCTGGCCCGAGATGAACCCGGCGCGGTCCGACGCCAGGAACGCCACGGCCTCGGCGATGTCGGCGGCCGTGCCGAAGCGTCGCAGGGGGATGTTGCCGCGCGTGACCTCGAGCGCCCGCTCGTCGAGGTCGCCGGAGGCGATGAGCCGGGAGGCCATGCCGTCGGTGAGCATCCCCGGGCCCACGCAGTTCACCCGCACGCCGAAGCGCCCCTCCTCGGCCGCCAGGCCCCGGACGAGCTGCTCGACCGCGCCCTTGGGGGCGGCGGACAGTCCGTCGCGCACCGGATAGCGGGTGGTGGCCGCAGTGGTGACGACGACGACGTTGCCCGCCACCGCACGCAGGTGCTCCAGCGCGGGGCGCACGATCGCGAAGAACCCGACCGCGTCGTCCTCGAGCTGTCGACGGAACTCGGACGGTGCGATCCGGGACAGGTGCACCATGGGCACGTGCGGACCGGCGCAGTGGGCCAGCACGCGGATTCCGCCGTGTCGGGAGGCGATCCCGTCGATCACCGAGGCCACCTCGTCGTCGTCGTTCCCGTCGCCGTCACCGTCGGCGTGGCCTGGCGCCAGGCGCACGGCTTCCGCCCCCAGTTCCCGCGCCAGGTCCTCGGGCTCGGTCGAGCGGTAGCCGAGGACCAGGGGCGCGTCGGGGAACTCGTCCGCGAGCCGTCGGGCGACCGCTCCGCCGATCCCACCGGAGGCGCCGGTGACCAGGACGGCGCCGGGACTCATCGCAGCTCGGTCTTGACGATCTTGCCCGAGGCGTTGCGCGGAAGGGAGTCGACGAACGCGACCGTGCGCGGCCGCTTGAAGTTGGCCAGGTGCTCGGAGCAGAAGTCCAGCACGTCCTGCTCGGTGAGGGTCGAGCCCTCGCGGCGGACGATGAACGCCTTGCCGACCTCGCCCATCCGATCGTCCGGGACACCGATCACGGCGGTCTCCACCACTCCGTCCAGGCGGGCCAGGGTCTGCTCGATCTCGGCGGGATAGACGTTGAACCCGCCGTTGATGTACATGTCCTTGAGCCGGTCGGTGATGCGCAGGTTGCCGTCGGCGCCGATCTCGCCGACGTCGCCGGTGTGCAGCCAGCCGTCCGGGTCGATGGTCTTGGCCGTGTTCTCGGGGTCGTCGAGGTAGCCCTGCATGACCATCTCGCCGCGGGTGAGGATCTCGCCGTGCTCGCCGATGCGGATCTCCATGCCCGGGTAGGCGCGGCCGCACGTGGTGGACACCGTGACGTCGTCGTCACCGGTGCGGGTGGTGGTGATGAAGCCCATCGTCTCCGTCTGGCCGTACGCGGTGATCACCGTCTCCAGCCCCAGGTCGGACTGCATCCGCTCGATGAGCACCACCGGCACCACCGAGGCGCCGGTCACCGCCACCCGCAGCGACGACAGGTCGTAGTCGACACGGGTGGGGTCGTCGAGCAGTGTCTGGAAGATCGTCGGTGCCCCGGTGAGGATCGTGACCTTCTCGTCCCGGATCAACCGCATGGTCTCGGTGGTCGAGTAGACGGCCAGGGGGACGATCGTCACGCCGAACAGCACGCACGTCAGGAAGCCGGCCTTGTAGCCGAAGCTGTGGAAGAACGGGTTGACGATGAGGTACCCGTCGCGCTCCGTGAGCCCGTTGTTGCCGCCCCACGCGCGCGAACCCGCGACGGTCTGACGGTGCAGGGCCACCACACCCTTGCTCTTGCCGGTGGTACCGGAGGTGAAAAGGATGTCGGCCACGTCGTCCCCGGTCACCGCGTCGGCGCGCGCGTCCGCGGCGGCGAGCAGCTCCTCGGTGGCCAGCGCGCGGAGGTCGTCGAAGTCCACGACGTCGACGCCCCCGGCGGCGCCGGCCCCCGCGGGGACCGTGTCGCCGGCGTCGAGGGGGATGCGCACGATCGTGCGCAGGGAGGTGGCCGCTGCGAGCGGGCCGGCGGCGGCCCCGGTGGCCCCGGTGGCGTCGGTGGCCCCGGCGGCGTCGACGAGGTCGACGATCCGCTCGGTGCCGAGGAACGTCCCCGCGACCACGGCCGCCACCGCGTGGGTGCGCTGGATGATCTCCAGCGTCTCGCTCCCGGTGTAGCGCGTGTTCGCGGGGACGACGGTGCCTCCCGCGAACTGCACGCCCAGCGCCGCGACCACCCAGTGGCGGGTGTTGGGCGCCCAGATCACCACGCGGTCACCGGGGGCGAGCCCGCGCGAGACGAGGCCGGCGGCGAACCGGCGGACCTCGTCGAGCAGGTGGGCCCACGTCCAGCGGGTGTCCTGGCCGGGCTGCACGTCGACGATCGCCTCGCGCTCCGGCCACGACCGGGCCGCGCGACGCAGGGCGGCGGGGGTGGTCTCCACGGTGGTGCTCATGGCCTGCACCCTACCAAGCAAGTGCTTGGTTTGGGCGGCGTCAGTACTTGAGCGCTCCCCGGTCGACCGTGAGCTGGACGCCGGAGATCGACCGCGAACCGTCGCCGGCGAGGTAGGAGACCACCTCGGAGACCTCCTCGGGCGGCATGAAGTCGGCGAGCGTGCTCGCGCCGTCCACGCGGGCGTTCTTCAGGGGCATCGGCGAGAAGCTGTGGAGGAACGACGGGAAGCGGCCGAAGAGGTCGGCCATGCCCTCGGGATCGATCATCGGCGTGTCCACCGAGTAGGGGTGGATCGAGTTGACGCGGATGCCGAACTCGCCCACCTCGAGTGCGAGGGCGTTGGTCAACGCCACCAGGCCGGCCTTCGAGGCCGAGTAGTGCCCGTTCCCGGGCGTCGCCTTGAGGCCCGCGGACGAGCTGACGATGATGATCGAGCCGCCGTTTCCCGCCTCGATCATCGCCGGCACCGCCGCACGGATCGTCCGCCACGTGCCGCTGAGGTTGACGCCGATGACCGTGTCCCAGTCGTCCTCCGGCATCTCCCACAGTCGCCCCCAGCTGAGCACGGCGGCATTGGCGACCAGGATGTCCAACCGTCCGAAGGTGGAGATCGTGCGGGCGACGAGATCCTGCAGCGCGCCCAGGTCGCGGATGTCGAGGACCGCCGAGATCGCGCGCCGGCCGGTCTCCTCCACGAGGCGGACGGTCTCGGCCAGGTCGTCCGGCGTGGGTGCGGGATAGGTGGCGGACCCGGACACCGGCGCGCAGACGTCGACGACGACGAGGTCCGCGCCCTCCGAGGCGAGGCGGACCGCATGGGCCCGGCCCTGGGCGCGCGCGGCGCCGGTGATGAAGGCGACCTTGCCGGACAGGGGCTGAGACGGGGAGTTCATGGGCGTCATCCAAACCGATCCCGGCGTGGGCGGAGGGCGGTTCCGGCAAACCAAGCAAGTGCTTGGTAGTGTGGGCGTATGACCGAGAGTTCGGCACCCGAGAAGTGCACGCCCGCGTCGGAGATGACCGACGACGAGTTCGCGGCGGAGTTCCGCACCTGGTTGGATGCCAACCTCGTCGGCGAGTTCGCCGAGATCAAGGGCGTCGGCGGCCCCGGCAGCGAACACGAGTTCTTCCCGCAACGCCTCGCCTGGGAGCGGCACATGGCGGCGGCGGGGTGGACCTGCGTCGGCTGGCCGGTCGAGCACGGCGGGCGCGGTGCGTCGCTGAGCCAGCAGGTGCGGTTCCACGAGGAGTACGCCAAGGCGGACGCCCCGGCGCGGGTGTCCCACCTCGGTGAGACGCTCCTCGGCCCGACCCTGATCGCCCACGGGACCCGGGAGCAGAAGGACCGATTCCTGCCGCGGATCATCGACGTCACCGAACTGTGGGCTCAGGGGTACTCCGAGCCCGGCGCCGGGTCCGACCTGGCCAACGTCTCGACGACCGCCGAACTCGGGGATGACGGCAGGTGGCACCTCAACGGGCAGAAGGTGTGGACCTCGCTCGCGCACCTCAGTCAGTGGGTGTTCGTGGTGGCCCGCACGGAAGCGGGTACGAGCCGGCACAAGGGACTGAGTTTCCTCCTGGTCCCGCTCGACCAGCCGGGTGTGGAGATTCGCCCGATCCAGCAACTGACAGGGACCTCCGAGTTCAACGAGGTCTTCTTCGACGATGCGGTCACCGACGCCGGCATGATCGTGGGGGAGCGGGGCGACGGCTGGAAGGTGGCCATGACCCTGCTCGAGTTCGAGCGGGGGGTCTCCACCCTGGGCCAGCAGGTCGGCTTCGCCCGCGAACTCGACGAGATCGTCGCGATGGCCCGCGCGAACGGCAGCGCCGAGGTGCCCGCCGTGCGCGAGCGCATCACCCGCGCGTGGATCGGGCTCAAGGTGATCCGTGCCCACGCGCTGCGGACCCTCGCCGAGCGCGACTCCTCCGGTGGCAACGCCTCCGCCGCGAAGCTGCTGTGGGCCAACTGGCACCGCGACCTCGGCGAGCTCGCGATGGAGGTGCAGGGGGCACAGTCCCTCACCGGTCCCACCCACACCTCCGAGGGAGCGCCCAACGACCTCCGCGACCCCGAGAACCTCGAGCTCGCGCAGTGGCAGCGGCTCTTCCTGTTCACCCGCTCCGACACCATCTACGGCGGATCGAACGAGATCCAGCGCAACATCATCTCCGAGCGCGTGCTCGGACTACCCCGAGAGGCAAGGCCGTCATGACCGAGCAGAAATCCCCCCTCGCCGTCGTCCCTGAGGAGACCCCCGGACACGGACTGCTCAAGGGAAAGAAGGTCGTGGTGACCGCGGCGGCCGGAACCGGGATCGGCTTCTCGGCGGCCCGACGCGCGGCGCTCGAGGGCGCCGACGTCCTGGTCTCTGACTTCCACGAACGCCGCATGAACGAGGCCCGCGACGCGCTCGCCGCCGAGTTTCCGGACCAGCAGATCGAGTCGCTGACCTGCAACGTCCAGTCGACCGCCGACGTCGACGCGCTGATCGCCGGTGCCGCGGAGAAGCTGGGCCGGATCGACGTGCTCATCAACAACGCCGGACTCGGCGGCGAGACCGAACTCGTCGACATGACCGACGAGGACTGGGACCGTGTCCTCGACATCACCCTGAACGGCACCTTCCGCGCGACGCGCGCGGCGCTGCGGTACTTCCGCGACGCGGAGCACAACGGCGTGATCGTCAACAACGCCTCGGTGCTGGGCTGGCGCGCGCAGCGGGCGCAGGCCCACTACGCCGCCGCCAAGGCCGGCGTCATGGCGCTGACCCGCTGCTCCGCGATCGAGGGCGCGGACTTCGGCGTGCGCATCAATGCGATCGCCCCGTCGATCGCGCGGCACAAGTTCCTCGAGAAGTCGGCCTCGTCCGAGCTGCTCGACGAGCTCGCCTCGAAGGAGGCGTTCGGGCGGGCCGCCGACGTGTGGGAGGTCGCCGCGACCATCGCCATGCTCGCAAGCGACTACACGACCTACCTCACGGGCGAGGTCGTCTCCATCTCCTCGCAGCGCGCCTGACGGGCAGCGGCATCAGGCGGTCCGGACCTTCTCCGCCTGCGCTGCGAAGAGCTCGAGGGCGGTGTCCCGGGCCTCGTTGGAGATCGGCCCGTCGGTGCCGGACGCCGTGACGGAGATGCCGAGCCCGCGGACGACGCCCGTGATCATCACGTTCGACGTCCGGATGGACTGCCCCATCATGGTCATCGAGTTGTCCTGGACCACGGCCGCGAAGTCCTCGACCCCCTCCGGGGCGTCGACCTCCAGCAGCGAGTTCTGCGCCTCGGTGATCATCTCCTCACCCTGGAGCGGGAACGCGACCGTCATGACCGGGCAGTCCTGGATCTGCTGCGCACGCGCGGCCAGGCCGTCGGTCACCCGGGTCACGGCCACCGCGAACGAGGTGCCCCCGACCTGGCCGGCCTGGATCGCCATCGCGTCCGGCTCCGACTGCGCACCCAGCCCGTCCTGACTGATGTCCGCGCACTGCTCCGGCTCGACGCGGACATCTGACGTGAACGCGCCGAGCGCGTCCATCCCGCCGGCGATCTCATCCGCGGGGACGGGTTGCAGCCCGACCTCCGGGGCGTCCTCGGCGGTGAGGACGAGCTGCTCGACCTTGCCGGGCGGCGGGGTCGACCCCGGATCGGCGGGCTCCGACGACACTGCGGACTCCGACGACGCTGCCGACCCCGCCGGTTCGGCTGACTCGGCCGCGGCGGTGGCGGTGGCGGTGCCGCCCTCGTCGTCGTTCCCCTCCCCGGTCGCGCACGCGCCCAGCCCCAGCGTCAGGCCGAGCACCGCCGACGCCACGAGGGCACGGGTGCGACAGGGGCGGGAGGTCAGTGCTGAGGTGGTCCGCATGCGCCGGAGTCTAGCGGCGAGGTGGGCGGGGCGGCGGCGCCCGTGCGCCGCGCCCGGCGCCCGCGTGGCAATCCGGGGGACTGCCCCGCGGGCGGTCGGGGGCCTCACTAAGCTGAGTGTCGTCAACCCCCTCGACCATCGGAGATGAAGAGTGATTGACCTCAGCGGCGTGCTCGGAGGGCTCGCTGACGACCTGTGGGGATCCGTGGACGGCATCGTTCCGGCCGGATCGGCCGGCAACGTTATCGGTGGCGTGCTCAAGCTGCCCGCAGCCCTGCTCTACGGCTCGTCCAACCTGTTCTGGGGCTTCGGCTCCCACGGCCCCGCCTGATCCGACCGAACGGAGAACACCATGCTCAGTGGCTCACTGCACGACCTCCACGAGACGATCGACGGATCGGTCGACGGCCTCGCCCCCTCCCTGCCGGCCGGCTCCCTCGGCGACATCGTCCACGGGGTCCTCAACATCCCCGGGGCGCTCATCGCGACCCTGGAGTACGTCCTCCTGGGTTTCGGTTCCTGACCCGACCGCGCGACAGTGGCCGAGCCCCCGGGGACCTTTCCGGGGGCCCGGTGACGCGGGGGAGGACCGAACCTCTACCTAGCAAGTGCTTGGTTGGTATCCTCGGGTTATGACCAGCACGACCAGACGTGAGGAGCTCCTGTCGATCGCGGCAGGGCTCTTCGCCGAACGCGGCCTGCGTGCGACCACCGTCCGCGACATCGCCGACGCCGCGGGCATCCTCTCGGGGAGCCTCTACCACCACTTCTCGTCCAAAGAGGCGATCGTCGACGAGATCCTCCGCGGGTTCCTCGACGCACTCTTCGGCGAATACCGTCGGATCGTGGAGGCCGGCCTCGGCCCGCGGGAGACCCTGGAACAGCTGGTCCGCGCCTCGTTCGAGGCCATCCACCGCAACCGCGACGAGGTCGCCATCTACCAGGACGAACTCAAGCACCTGCGCGGCAACCCGCGATTCGACTACCTCCGTGAGCGCAACACCGAGTTCCGCGAGATGTGGACCGACGTGCTCACCCGGGGGATGGAGTCCGGCGACTTCCGCGGTGACCTCGACGTGCGTCTCACCTACCGCTTCCTGCGCGACACGGTGTGGGTCGCCGTGCGGTGGTACCGGCCCGACGACGAGAACGATCACGCGGCCATCGCGGACCAATACCTCAACATCGTGCTCGACGGCCTGGCCGTCGGCTGACCTTCCCACCCCTTCCCGAGGAGACACATGACCAGCGTGACCGGCCGCGAGGCCTACGTTATCGACGCCGTCCGCACGCCCGTCGGCAAGCGCGGCGGCAGCCTGTCCGGACAGCATCCGGCCGACCTGGGCGCGCACGTCATCAAGGCGGTCGTCGAACGCACCGGTATCGACCCGGAGGTCGTCGACGACGTCATCTTCGGCTGCGTCGACACCATCGGCCCCCAGGCCGGCAACATCGCTCGCTCCGCCTGGCTCGCCGCCGGGATGCCCCTGGGCGTCCCGGGCACCACCGTGGACCGCCAGTGCGGGTCCAGCCAGCAGGCCATCCACTTCGGCGCACAGGCCATCTGGTCCGGCACCCAGGACGTGATCCTGTTCGGCGGGGTGCAGAACATGAGCGCACTGCCCATCTCGTCGGCCATGCTCGCCGGGCGCGAGTACGGATTCGACGACCCGTTCACCGGTTCCACCGGCTGGGTCGAGCGCTTCGGCTCGCAGGAGATCTCGCAGTTCAACGGCGCCCAGATGATGGCCGACAAGTGGGACATCTCCCGCCGGGAGATGGAGGAGTGGGCACTGCAGTCCCACGCCCGCGCCCGCGCCGCGATCGCCGAGGGGCGGTTCGCCGGCGAGTACGTCCCGATGGCCGGCCTCGAGGCCGATGAGACCACGCGCGAGACCACCCTCGAGAAGATGGCTTCGCTGCCCGTGCTGGCCGAGGGCGGCTCACTCACCGCCGCTGTCGCCTCGCAGATCTGTGACGGCGCCTCCGCCGGGCTGCTCGCCTCCGCCGAGGCCGTCGAGAAGTACGGACTGACGCCGCGCGCCCGCATCCACCACCTCACCGTCCGCGGTGACGACCCGGTGATGATGCTCTCCGCGCCCATCCCGGCGACCAAGCACGCGCTGGCCAAGACCGGCCTGACGATCGACGACATCGACGTGGTGGAGATCAACGAGGCCTTCGCCCCCGTCGTCCTGGCGTGGATCAAGGAGACCGGCGCGGATCCGGCACGCGTCAACCCCAACGGTGGCGGCATCGCGCTGGGCCACCCGCTCGGCGCCACGGGGGCCAAACTGTTCGCGACCCTGCTGAACGAGCTCGAGCGCACCGGCGGCCGCTACGGCCTGCAGACCATGTGTGAGGGCGGCGGCACCGCCAACGTCACGATCATCGAGCGCCTGGACGCCTGACGGCGACGACCCCCGAACGACGGGACGGGCCCCGCACCAGCCGGTGCGGGGCCCGTCCCATGCGCCGGCGGGCCGACGCGGTGAGGGGTCAGTTGGCGGCGTCGGTCTCGCCGAGCGCGGAGGACAGGACGGCCAGGTCGAGTTCGCCCTCGGCCTCGCCGCCGAGCGCGGACGAGAGGGTGTCGAGGCCGAGGCCGCCACCGGCCTCGCCGTCGGCCTCCCCGAGCATCGCGGACGCAGTGCCGAGCAGGTCACCCTCGCTGCCGGTGGCGACACTGCCCATAACGGCCTCGACCGGATCGCCGACGAGGAGGAACGGGTTGACCCCGGGCGCGTCATCGGACGAGCAGTAGGTGACCAGCGCGTAGACGTTGGAGTCGACGGTGGCGGACACGGTGGCCGAGTTCACGCCGATGTCGGCGAAGGTCCCCAGCAGAACGGCCGGGGAGCCGTTGGCCTTGAGGAGTTCCACTCCGGGGGCCTCACTGATGTTCTGCAGAGTGGCCAGGAGATTCGTGTCGGTGGCGGTCGCGAGCTGACCCGCGAGGGTGGCGGCCGTCGAGGTCGGCGCGAGAAGCGCACCGCAGGCGTCTCCGTCGATGAAGCCCCCGTCCAGCGTAAAGGTCACCGAGACCGTGTTGCCGTCGACAGACGAGTCGGCGGTGGTCGCGGCCGCGACGCCTGCGCCGGCGATGGTCAGTGCGGTGGCCGCGCCGAGGGCGGCGGCGGTACGGAGAGCAGTACGGGACATGAGGGGTTCCTCCGGAGGGGATGGGACGGGCCGAGCCCGCCTGATATGTGAACTGTCTAAGGATAAGCCAAGAGTTCGCCACACGTGGGGATTATCGATGACGAACGCCCCCACCTGTTGTGAACACAGGTGGGGGCGTCCGTCCGGTGGTGTCTCAGCCGAGTTCGCGGAGCGCGTCCAGGCGTTCGTGAGCCTGGGTCATGATCCGTTGGATCAGTTCGTCACAGCTCGGCAGGTCGTCGATCATGCCCACGACCTGTCCGGAGGCCAGGACTCCGGCCTCGGTGTTGCCCTCGACCAGCCCGGCCTTGAGCAGCATCGGGGTGTTGGCGGCCATGACGATCTGCTGCCACGTCCGGTCGGACGCCTTCCTCATGTTGAGGCCGTCCTTGGCGAGCTGCTGCCACTTCATCCCGGTCATGGACTTGAACTTATTGGCGTTCTGGACGGCGGCGGCCATGCCCTTGAGGGGGCTGCCCGATTCGAGGGCGTTGACCAGGCCGGTGCGCAGGACGCGGTGCGGCATCCCGTCGACACGGGTGGAGACGACGGTGTCCTGGAGCCCACGCTCGAGGTACTGCTTCTTCACGGCGTCGGGCACCTGCGAGTCGCTGGTGAGCAGGAAGCGGGTGCCCATCGCGACGCCGGCGGCGCCGTAGGACAGTGCCGCGACCAGTCCGCGGCCGTCGAAGAAACCGCCGCCGGCGACCACGGGGATCGAGGTGTTGCCGGCGCCGCCGAGGGCGTCGATGACGCTGGGGAGGAGCAGGGTGGTGGCGACCTGGCCGGTATGTCCACCGCCCTCACCGCCCTGGACGATCACCGCGTCGGCGCCCCAGGAGGCGACCTTGACGGCGTGCTTGGCCGCGCCGATGGAGGGGACGACGACGAGGCCGTTCTCCTTCAGCCGGGCGATCAGCTCCGGCTTGGGCGCGAGGGCGAACGACGCGACCTTCACCCCGTGGCGGATCATCAGCTCGCACCGCTCGGCGGCGTCCTCGGCGTCGGCCCGGAGGTTGACGCCGAAGGGCTTGGAAGTGAGCTTCTTGGTCCGCACGATGGCGTCCTCGAGCTCGGCGTAGGTCATGGTGGCCGAGGCGATGATCCCCAGTCCGCCGGCGTTGGCCGTGGCCGCGGTCAGCTCGGGTCCGGAGACCCAGCCCATGCCCGTCTGGACGATCGGGTACTCGACACCGACGAGCTCGGTGAAGGCCGTGGACAGTGTCGGCGCGTTCATGCGGCCGGCACCTCGCGGTCGCGGAACCCGCGCGGGTCCAGCACCTCGCGGATGATGCGCAGCTCCTCGTCCGAGGGGGCGCGGGTGACCGCGGCGTCGGCCAGGCCCTCGATCTCGAAGCCCGTGTTCTCGGCGACCTCGTCGGCCGTGACGCCGGGGTGCAGGCTGACCGCACGCATGCTGCGGTCGGCGCCGCCGAAGTCGAACACGCCCAGGTTGGAGACCACCCGGTGGATGTGGTGGTAACGGAAGGCGGGGTCACCCTCGGTGTAGCGGTCGTAACCGACGCCGCAGACGACGTCGACCTTCGCCGCGAAGACCCGGGAGGAGTGCTTGCCCACCCAATAGCTGGTGGCGTGGTTGATCGAGTTGCCGGGCGCCCCGCGCAGGCCGAACATCTGGCGGGTGGGCTTCTGCACGTCGTCACCGAACGCGGAGAGGTTCTGGTTGCCGAAGCGGTCGATCTGGTTGGCGCCCATCACCACGTGGCGGGTGCCGGCCTGCAGGACGTCGAACACGCGGGGGAACGGGATGTACCCCTCGAAGTCGATGGTTTTGCCCAGCGGCGGGGTCTGGCCGAGGAATCGGTACTCGCCGTCGGTGATGAGCAGGTCCGGCTCGGTCGTGAGCCGGGCCAGACGCGCGCCGATGGTGGCCATCGGGGTCATGGGGGAGGCGAAGATCTCACCGGCGCCGGCGAAGATCTCCGCGCAGGCGACAGCGCAGTATTCGGCCCTGCTGATGGACTGAGTGGTGGCGGACTCGGTGGTGACGTCGGACATCACTTGGCTCCCTTCTGGGCGGCCTTCTCGGCAGCGGTCTTCTCCGCGAACGCGGTGACGGCCTTCTGGTAGTCCTCCTCGGACCCGGACAGGAACTCGTCGACGAACGCCTTCCACGACGTCTCATCCTTCGCGGACGTGGCGTAGTGCTTCTGGAACGCCTCGTCGCGGCCGTAGCCACCCGCGAACGTGAAGTGGGCGCCGTTCGGGGCCTCGGAGACGGTGTCGACGAACATGCGGCTGAGCAGCATGCGCTGCGGGCCGACCTCGTTCATCAGGGCGTCCGCGGAATCGACGATCTCGTCGGTCTCGAGCAGGACGGTGTCCGCGGCCATGGCGTAGAGATCGTCGAAGTACCCGTCGGCGCCGGTGAACGCGGCGTTGCCGTGTTTGTCCGCCTTGTCCAGGTGGATCAGCGCGGCATCCATGCGCAGGGCGGGCATCGCGACCAGGGTCTCGGTCTTGCCGTCGACCTGGTACGGCGAGTCGACGGTCTTGAGTTCGTCGCCCCAGAACCGGAAGACGTCCGAACCGAGGCCTGCGCGGGTCGGCAGGAACGGCAGGCGCTGCGCGGCGGCGGTGAGGCCCGCGCGAACCATGCCCTCGTCCATCTCGCGGGAGATGATCGAACCCTCGGTGCGGCGCGCTGCGAACCAGGGGTCGTAGAACGGGGCCGAGTCCAGGGTGACGAAGCCGTAGTAGGCCTTGGAGACCTTGCCGGCCGAGCACAGCAGGCCGAGGTCCGGGCCGCCGTAGGTGATGACGGTGAGGTCGGTGAGGTCCTCGCGGCGCAGGATCGCGCGGACCAGCGCCATCGGCTTGCGTCGGGAACCCCAGCCGCCGATGCCGATCGTCATGCCGCTGGAGAGGCGCGAGACGGCCTCGTCCAGGCTCGTGCGCTTGTCGCGCGGGGTGGGGGTGCTGCTCACTTGTTCTCGCCCGTCCTCTCGGATCGCTTGTCTCGTTTGTCCAAGTTCTGGCCCGTCTTGACGAACTCGTCGCGGTGCTCGTCGGCCACGCCGGCGAGGTTGAGTTCGAACGTGAAACCCTGCTCCATGCGATACGAGGACTTCACGTCGACCGGGTCGATGTGGTTGATGGCTTCCTTGGCCGCCCGGATGACCCGCGTGTCCTTGGCCGCGATGGTCTCCGCGAGGTCGCGTGCCGCGGCGTCCAGCTGGTCGCGGGGGACCACGTTGTAGACGGTGCCCCACGAGTGGAGCTGCTGCGCCGTGACGTTGCGCGACGTGAAATACAGGGTGCGCATCATGTGCGGGGGGACCATCCGGGCCAGGTGCGTGGCGGCGCCGAGCGCCCCCCTGTCCACCTCGGGCAGGCCGAACACCGCATCGTCGGAGGCGACGATGCAGTCGGCGTTGCCCACCAGTCCGATCCCGCCGCCCACGCAGAACCCGTTCACCGCGGCGATCACGGGGACCGCGCACTCGTAGACGGCGTTGAACGCGACGTAGCAGCCGCGGTTGGCGGCCAGCAGGTGGTCGAACCCCTCGAAGTCCTGCATCTCCTTGATGTCGACGCCCGCGTTGAATCCCCGGCCCTCGGCCCGGAGGATCACGACGTGGACGTCGGGGTCGCGGCCCGCGGCGAGGATCTGCTCCCCGAGTTCGAACCATCCCGCGGACGGGATGGCGTTGACAGGTGGGTAGTCGACCGTGACGGTGGCTATCCCGTCTGCGCCCTTGTCGACGTTGATGCCCATGGAGCTCCTTCCCACGCCACTGCCGTCCGGGACGGCACAGTGACTAACCAAACGCTTGCTTGGTAGGCTAGCACGCATGACGAACATCGATCTGGGTCTGGCGGGGAAGGTCGTCCTCGTCACGGGGGGCGTACGCGGCGTGGGCGCCGGCATCAGCACGGTCTTCCGGGAGGCCGGCGCGGTGGTCGTCACCTGCGCGCGCCGGCCCGCCGATGAAGGCTCCGACGTGGCCGACCTGGAGTTCCACTCCGTCGATCTCCGCGACGCCGAGGCGGTGCGCGCGATGATCGACGGCATCGTCGCCGACCACGGGCGGCTCGACGTGGTGGTGAACAACGCCGGGGGCGCACCGTTCGCCCTGGCGGCGGAGGCCAGCGCCAACTTCCACGCCAAGATCGTCGCCCTCAACCTGCTGTCGGCGTTGACCGTGGCGCAGGAGGCCAACCGGGTCATGCAGCCGACCGGTGGGGCGATCATCAACATCTCGTCCGTCTCCGGGCACCGGCCCTCGCCCGGCACCGCGTCGTACGGCGCCGCAAAGGCGGGCGTCGACTCGCTCACGCAGTCACTCGCGGTGGAGTGGGCGCCCGCGGTCCGGATCAACTCCGTGGTGGTGGGCCCGGTCAAAACCGAGCTGGCCGAGATGCACTACGGGGACTCCGACGGCGTGGCGGCCGTCGACGCGACGATCCCGATGGGCCGGATGGCGGACCCGCGGGACGTCGGCCAGGCCGCAGCATTCCTGGCCTCGCCCCTGGCCGCGTACATCACCGGGGCCGAGTTGCTGGTCCACGGCGGCGGCGAGAAGCCCGCGTTCCTCTCGGCGTCCACCGCCGACAACAAGCACTGACCACCCACGAACAAGGAGAACAACCATGGGAATCTGCGACGGACGCGTCGTCATCGTCACCGGCGCCGGCCGCGGGATCGGCCGCGAACACGCGCTGGCCTTCGCCGCCGAGGGCGCCAAGGTCGTGGTCAACGACCTCGGGGCGGGCCTGGACGGATCGAACGTCGGGGAGTCCCCGGCCGAGCAGGTCGTCGCGGAGATCAAGGCCGCCGGCGGCGACGCCGTGGTCAACGGGAACGACATCTCCTCGTGGGAGGGGGCCCGCGAGCTCGTCCAGCAGGCCATCGACACCTTCGGTGGACTCGACGTCCTGGTGAACAATGCCGGCTTCCTGCGCGACAAGATGCTCGTCGGTATGGGGGAGCAGGACTGGGACAACGTGATCAACGTCCACCTCAAGGGCCACTTCGCCCCGCTGCGGCACGCCGCCGAGTACTGGCGCGCCGAGTCCAAGGCCGGTCGCCCGCGCCAGGCCCGGGTCATCAACACCTCGTCCGGCGCCGGACTGTTCGGATCGGTAGGACAGGGCAACTACGCCACGGCCAAGGCCGGCATCGCGCTGCTGACCATCCAGACCGCCGCCGAGATGAAGGGCTACGGGGTCACCGCCAACGCAATCGCTCCGGCCGCGCGGACCCGCATGACCACCTCCGCGGGGGAGGGAATGGCCTCGCAGATGGCCGCGCCCGAGGACGGGTCCTTCGATGCCATGGACCCGGCCAACATCTCGCCGCTGGTCGTGTGGCTGGGCTCCGAGGAGTCGGCGCAGGTGACCGGCCGCGTGTTCGAGGTCGAGGGCGGCAAGGTCACCGTCTGCGACGGGTGGCAGCGTGCCGCGTCCGAGGACAAGGGTGCCAAGTGGGATCCCGCCGAGCTGGGGTCGGTCGTGCCCCGTCTGCTCGACGAGTCGCCCACCCCGGTGCCGGTCTACGGCGCTCGCTGACTCCGCCACGACAACAAGGAACCCCGCACCGTGATGGTGCGGGGTTCCTCGTTTCGCGAGCCGGTTGGGGCAGGCGAGGTCAGGCGCCGGGCTCCGGGCACTGCTGCGCGTCGACGGAACCGAGGCCGGCCAACTGGTCGACCTGGGCCTGCGGGAGGTCGCAGACGGTCGGCAGCGGCGGTAGGCCGGGCAGCGGCGGGAGAGCGAGAGTCCCGTTCGCGGCGGCCGTCGCGACCATGGCGCCACCTCCGGCGGACGCGCCCAGGGCGAGGACCGGGAGCAGGCTCCCCGTGCCGCTCTCGCCGAGGCTGGCGAAGCTCTCGAGGGAGGCGAGTGCGCCCATCTCCGAACCCAGGTTGGTCGAGAAGGTGCCCTGCATGGAGCCGTTCTCGAGAGACCCGGTGAGCGCGGTGAGCGAGCCGTTGACCTCGGTGAGTTCACCGAACGAACCGGTGATGACCTCGGCGCTGCCACCGGTCGATCCCGTGATCAGATCGGAGCTCTGACCCGTCGATCCGCCGTTGCCCGAGAGGGATCCGGAGGTCTCCGAGATGGAACCGGACAGCGCCGGGAGGATGCCGCCCTCGGCGATCGAGCCGATGATCGGGTCGGCGGAGTTGCTCTCCACCGACCCGGCGAGCTGGTTGGCGGACCCGTTGTTCAGCGAGCCGGCGATGCCCTCACCGACGAGCTCCGCAGAGCCGCCGATGCCCTCGGTCGAACCGTCCGGGAAGTTGGCGGACAGCGGGGGCAGTTCCGCGGAGCCTCCGAGGAGGTTGAGTTCGGTGGACAGCGGCGACATGCCGGTGGAACCCATGCCGTCGGAACCGGTCAGAGGCTCGAGGTCGGACGAACCGAACTCGGCGGAGCCGCCGAGCAGGTTGGTGGACAGCGGGGCCATCTCCTCAGAGCCCACGAGCGGCGCGAGGTCGGACGAACCGAATTCCGCCGAGCCGCCGAGCAGGTTGGTCGACAGTGGTGCCATATCGGTGGAGCCGGCCTCGGTGGACTGGAAGTCCGCGGAGCCGCCGAGCAGGTTGGTGGACAGCGGCGGGAGTTCGGACGACGCGGGCAGCGCCGCGGAACCGCCGAGGAGATCGGAGGACAGCGGAACGGTCCCGAGTGACCCGGTCAGGGTCTCGGGGAGGGCCGCGGAGCCGCCGAGGGGTTCGGAGCTGAGTTCGGGTAGCTCGGATGAGTCGAAGGTCGCCGAGCCTCCGAGCGGTTCCGAGCTGAGTTCGGGTAGCTCGGACGAGTCGAACGTCGACGATCCACCGAGTGGCTCGGAGCTGAGAGCGGGGAAGTCGCTCGATCCCGGAGGGGTCGAAGAGCCTTCGAGCGGGTTCAGGCCGGACGATCCGCCGGCGAGGTCACCGGCGGAGCCGGTGAACGGGTCGAGCAGGTCGCCGATGATCCCCAGGTCGGGGAGGGCGCTCTGGGCGTTGGCGATACCGGTCGCGCCGGAGATGGCGAGCGCCGCGGTGGCAGCGACGGCTGCGGCCCTGGTTGATTTGTTCACGGAAGGTCCTCTCGGGTCATTGCGGTTTCCTGGGAACCGTGTCGACCACGAGGTCGCCGGCCACACCATTTCACTTCGATGAGAATCCTCTAAGAAAGCGCTGGTGTCAACGCCCTTCTCAGAAGATGTTAATGAAGTGACCAGAGTGGCGAAAATGTTATTCTCCCACGTGAGAACGCCGCAGTGTGAAGCCGCAGGAGCGGGTCACCGGCGCCGTGCGAACCAGAGAAGAGACACTCCATCGAAGAATCAGCTGAGGCCGGGACTCCCGGTCGGGAGCCCCGGCCTCGGCCGGTCGCGGTGGTCAGTCCCGCGGTTCGCAGATGATGACCGGGATAACCCGGCTGGTGTTGGCCTGGTAGTCGGCGAAGTCCGCGTAGCGCTCGACGAGCCTGGGCCACAACTCGGCGCGCTCGGACGGGGTCGCCTCCCTCGCCGTCATCGCGCGACGACGGCGACCCACCTGGACGGTGACGTTCGGGTCGGCCAGCACGTTGTAGTACCACTGGGGATGCTTGGGGAGGCCGCCCTGTGAAGCGACGAGCAGGACCCGGTCCCCGTCTGGGAGGTGGAGCAGCGGCACCGTCCGCGGCTCGCCGGACTTGCGGCCGGTCGTCGTCACGAGGCACACGGGCACCGGGGCCCGCAGTGCGGAACCCACTCGCCAGGAGCCGCCGATCCGCCCGCCGGACACCCGGTACGCCCACGTGTTGACCCGCGACATCACCTTGATGACGCCCACGACCCACGGCGCGCCCCGCCGCGGGTCGTCGACGCCGGTCTCGGGTGTGGGGCCGGGACCGGCTCCGCTCACCGGTTACCGGCCATCGGTGCACGGACGATCAGGTGCTTGCCGGGGAAGAACGCGGCGAGTTCGCGGCGGCTCTCCTTGAGCGACCGGAGCCCGAAGCCCTTCTTGCGCTCCTCGGGGCGGATCCAGATGGCCACATCGACGTCGCCGTTGTCGATCTGCTCACCGAAGACGAGCCCGATGGGCGCGTCACGGTCGGTGTCGACCGCTACGAACCACATCGCCGACTCGGCCTCGATACGGTCCAGACCGTTCCGCAACTCCTGCTCGGTCTTCTCCCGGTCCCAGGTCCCGCCGGTCGCGGACGTCTCATCGGACGAGCGTGCGTGATAGAGGGACGTGTGCTCCTCGGACTCGGTGAAGGGCCGGAGGGTGAAGCCCTGTCCGGCCCCTCCGGCCGGCCCTCCGGAGGGGGAGCCGGCGAACGCCTCGAGTGGGGCCCGCAGGACCTCGCCCGCCTCGTCGGGGGACACCGATAGCAGGCTCGCGATGGCGCGGACCGCGTCCTCGGGGCCGTCGGCCGACGACACGGCGGCGAAGACCTCCCGCCGGCGGTTCGCGGCCGTCTCGATGGCGTTGCTCATGTCAGATCCTCTCGATGATGCTCGCCGAGGCCTGGGCGCCTCCCGCGCACATCGTGATGAGGGCGCGTTCGCCGTCCGTGCGCTCGAGCTCGTGCAGGGCGGTGGTGATGAGCCGCGACCCGGTGCTGCCGACGGGGTGGCCGATCGCGATGGCCCCTCCGTTGACGTTGACCTTGTCCATGTCGGGCCCGTGCACCTGCGCCCAGCTTAGGAGCACGGAGGCGAACGCCTCGTTGCATTCGAAGAGATCGAAGTCCGAGATCGACATGCCGGAGCGGTCGAGTACCCGCTGGGTGGCCTGGACGGGGCCGTCGAGGTGGTACTCGGGCTCGCCGCCCACGAGTGCCTGGTGGAGGATCCGTGCCCGCGGCTTCAGTCCGTGCGCACGGGCGACGTCCTCATCCATGAGCAGGACGGCGGCCGAGCCGTCGGACATCTGACTGGAGGTGCCGGCGGTGTGCAGTCCGCCCTCCATGACGGGCTTGAGGGACGCCAGCGCCTCGGCGGTGGTGTCGCGCAGCCCCTGGTCGCGGGTGACCGTCACCGTCTCGCCGGTGTAGGTGCCGTCCTTGAGGCGCTCGGGGGCGTCGACGGCGAAGGTCTCGCGATCGAAGCGGCACTCCTCCCACGCGCGCTTCGCGTTGGCCTGGGACCGGACACCCAGTTCCTCGAGGTCGGAGCGGCTCAACCCGCGGCGCTTCGCGATCCGGTCGGCCGCGGTGAACTGGTCGGGCAGGTCGACGTCCCAGTCGTCCGGGCGCGGCATCCCGTTGGAGCCGTCGCCGACGGCGGCGCGCAGCGCGATCCAGCTCATCGACTCGACGCCGCACGCGATCCCGACGTCCATCGCCCCCGCGTGGATGAGGTTGGCGATGAAGTGATTGGCCTGCTGCGCGGACGAGCACTGGCAGTCGATGGTCGTGCACGCCGTCTGCCACGGCAGTCCCGACGCGAGCCAGGCGCCGCGGGTGACGTTGTTCCCCTGGGCGCCGGCCTGGGTGACGCACCCTCCGACGACCTGCTCGACGAGCGCGGCGTCGATCCCGGCGCGCCGGATGACCTCCTTCTGCGAGGCCCCCAGCAGGTGCGCGGGGTGCAGGCCCGACAGTGCGCCGCGAGCCTTTCCGATCGGGGTCCGGACGGCCTCGACGATGACGGGATTTCCCATGGATGCGCTCCTTTGGAAGCAAGGTTAGAACGAGTTCTAGTTTACGTCACCCGGCGGGGGATTCCGAGTTCGCGGTGCGGGGGGCGACCGGGCGCTCCGGGCGATCAGGAACGACGACCCAGAAGTGAACGTGTTCCAGTATGGTGCCTATAACGTGTTCTAGATTACATTGCGGGGTGAGGGCAGAGATGTCCCGGCGCCGTTCGAGCACGAGACGCAATCAGACGTGGTCAAGGAGTGCCAGTGCAGCCAGTCACCATTCCCGAGGGGTTCGATTTCACGGATCCGGAGCTCTACGAGAAGCGCCTACCGCATCCCGAGTGGGCCCACCTCCGCCGGACCGAGCCGATCTGGTGGTGCGCCAAGGACCCCGGGGTCGACGGTTTCGACGACGACGGCTACTGGGTCGTCACCAAGCACGAGGACGTCAAGGAGATCTCGCGCCGGACCAACGAGGTCTTCTCCACCTTCGAGAACACCGCCATCCCGCGCTTCGCCCCCGGCACCGAGCGGGAGATCGTCGAGCTCACCCGCCTGCTGTTCATCAACCAGGACGGCGAGGAGCACAAGAAGTACCGGCGGATCATCTCGAAGGGGTTCACCCCGCGCAACATCGAGAAGATGCGCGAGCACCTCGCCGAGAAGGCCAAGAACATCGTCGAGACCGCGGCGGCGAAGGGCAGCGGCGACTTCATCGTCGACGTCGCCTCCGAGCTCCCGCTCCAGGCGATCGCCGAGCTCATCGGCATCCCGCTGGAGGACCGTCACCAGATCTTCGAGTGGTCCAACCAGATGACCAGCTACGACGTCCCCGGCAAGGTCGAGGAGTCGCAGATGGCCAACGCCATGGTGCTCTCCTACGCCCAGGAGCTGGCCACCAAGCGCGAGACCGACCCCCGTGACGACCTGGTCACCAAGCTCATCCAGGCCGATGTCGACGGCGAGAAGCTCACCTCCGACGAGTTCGGCTGGTTCGTGGTCCTGCTCGCGGTGGCGGGCAACGAGACCACCCGCAACGCCACGACCCACGGGATGATCGCGTTCCTCGAGAACCCCGACCAGTGGGAGCTGTTCAAGCGCGAGCGCCCGGCGACCGCCTACGACGAGATCCTGCGGTGGGCCTCCCCGATCACCTCGTTCCAGCGCACCGCCACCGAGGATGTGGAGATCGGCGGGGTGACCATGAAGAAGGGTGACCGTGCCGCGATCATGTACGGCTCGGCGAACTTCGACGAGGACGTCTTCTCCGATCCGTTCACGTTCGACATCACCCGCGACCCGAACCCGCACCTGACGTTCGGCGGTAACGGCCCGCACTACTGCATCGGCGCCAACCTGGCCAAGCTGCAGATCGAGCTGATCTTCAACGCGATCGCCGATCACATGCCGGACATCACCTCGCTGGGGGACTCGACGCGTCTGCGTTCGGGCTGGCTCAACGCCATCCAGGACTGGAAGGTCGACTTCAAATGCCCGGTCATGCACTGACCTGACACAGCGAGCAGCCAGACCCGGCCCCCGGCCGGTCAGCCCCGGTCCCGCCTGTTCCGCAGGCCGGGCCGGGGCTCTCGTCTCGGGGGAGGGGTGACCTTGTCGTCGTCGGCGTCGTCGTCCGACCTCGCACACACCCCGAACCGATCCCGTCGGCCCCATCGAACAGGCAAGGTGATCACCATGATCGACCACCGCACCGTCGACCGTGACGGCGTCCGACTGCACTACGTGGTCGCCGACCCCGACCCCCGGTCCGCCACGGCGCCGACCGGCGACGGCCCCGGGACCGTGGTCCTCCTGCACGGTTTCCCGCACTTCTGGTTCACGTGGCACCGCCTGATCCCCGACCTGACCGCGGCGGGTTGGCGGGTCATCGCCCCCGATCTGCGCGGGATGGGTGGGTCGGACGCGCCCACGGACGTCGCGGCGTACGCCCCGCGCGAGGTCGTCGACGACGTGGTGGCCGTCTGCGATGCCGAGGACGCGGGCCGGGTGGTACTGGTGGGCTTCGACTTCGGCGCCGGCGTCGCCTACGACACGTGCCACCTCGAACCCGGGCGGGTCCGCGCGGTGATCGGGATGGAGAACCCGTTCATGAGCACCGCCGGGTCGGTCCCGCCCCTGGAGGGGTCGGCGATGATGGCGCGGAAGCACTTCCTCCACCTGCACTACTTCGCGCAGCCCGGTGTGGCCGAGGCCGACCTGGCGGGGCGCGAGCGTGAATTCCTCACCCGCGTCTTCTGGGCATTGTCGGCGGATTATCACTACCTCGACGTGTGGCAGCATCCGCCCGGCTCCACCTATCTCGACGCGCTGCCCGAGGCGCCACCGCTGCCGTGGCCGTGGCTGTCGGTCGAGGAGATGGACACCTACGAGGAGGAGTACGCGCGCACCGGGTTCGCGGGGCCACTGCAGTGGTACCGGGCGATGGACGTCAGCTGGAACGCGCGACAGGAGTTCGAGCGGCAGACCAATCCCGTGCCCTTCTATTTCCTCTATTCCGAGCACGACCCGGACCTCGAGGGCTTCCACGGCCGCGACCCGTTGACCAAGCTCGACCGCTACCACGACGACGTGCGGATGGTCCGCGCGATCACGGCGCCGGCGGGACACCTCATGCACCTCGAGGCCACGCAGGACACGCACCGGGAGATCCTCGCCTGCCTGGACGACGTCGCTGCGCACCTGCCCGCCTGAGGGGCATCACGCGCCGAAGCGCCCCGTGCAACTAGGGCGTGAGGCCGTACTTCTCGCCGAAGCGGGCGATCGACTCGATCTTCTGCTCGGCCGTGCAGTCGTACCCGTGGCCCTCGATCAGCCACGGCATGACGATGATGTCGGTGACGCCGGCCTCCGCCAGCTCGGCGAAGCCCTTCGAGCCGTAGCGGTCCAGGCACACCACCTGGATGGCGAATCGCTTGCCGTCGCCGCGATCGGCCAGCGAGCGCCCCTGCTCCTCGAGCAGCTCGCCCAGGCGGGTCACGGTGGCGCCGATGTCGTCGAACCCCATCATCGCGCTGGTCCAGCCCTGGCCGACGCGGGCGGCGCGCTTGAGCGCGATCTCGGTGTGGCCACCCACGTAGAAGGGGACCTGCTCGGACGGCGCCGGGGTGAAAATGAGCTCGTCGAAGTCGAAGTGGTCGCCGTGGAACTCCATCCACTGGCCGCGCAGACCCTCACGCAGTATGGCCAGCGACTCGTCGGTGCGTTTGCCGCGGCCCTTGAACGGCGCGCCGCACCATTCGAACTCGTTGGGGTCCCAGCCGATGCCCACGCCGAGGTCCAGCCGGTTGCCGGTGAGCAACGCGACCGAACCCACCTGCCGGGTGAGCAGCAGGGGGTTGCGCGGGCCCACCTTGAGCACCTGCGGGCAGAAGCGGATCCGGGAGGTCGCGCCACCCATCGCGGCGCAGGCGATGAGCGGCTCCACCCATTCGGTGTTCTCGTCCCACATCCGGGAGCCGTCCGGCGTGTACGGGTAGTCCTTGTCCTGACGCCGCGGGTGGAACAGCGAGTCGGGCAGGACAATCCGGTCGATGCCCGCGGCCTCGGCGCCGCGTGCGATGTCGAGGTACTGGTCGACGGGGGAGAAGGAGACGGGGACGGAGAACTCGACGTCCGCTACGCGTGCCATGTCAGGCGTCCTTCGTGACGGCACCGGTGATGGCCGCCCGGTCGTCGTCGGTCAGCGGACGCAGTCCTGAGACCATGGCCACGTCCTGTTCCCAGAAGGCACGAAGGTTCACGAGCCGGCCTTGGGCGTCGACGCGGTAGTCCACGGCGATGTCGATCTCCATGATGCTGGTGCCCATGTGGGTGCGCATGGTGCCGACGCAGAGGAGTTCGTCGCCCGCGGCGATCCCGCGGTCGAACCGGAACTCGATGTGATCCGGGGTGGCCACGGCCTTCTCCCAGAATTCCAGGAGCCGCTGGGTGCCGGTGTGGCCGATGCCCTCGGCGTCGAACATCGACGGTCCCACGGGATCCTCGATGGTGCCCTCGGGATTCCAGCCGGCGATCCACGCGTCGCGATCGCCGGCGTTGGTCGCGGCCCACGAGCGGCGCGCGGCGGTGTAGGCGGGACTCGCCAGCGCTGCGTCGCTCATCTCGAGCGGGCGGTACTGCCCGTTGGCGTCCAGATAGGGGTTGCTCATGAGTGACGCTCCGGACGGTCGGTCCCCACGACCCACATGGAGAAGTACTGGGACCCGCCGCCGTAGGCGTGGCCCAGGGCCTTGCGCGCGCCGGGGATCTGGTGCTCGTCCGCCCGGTTCATCACCTGGCGGGCGGCCTCGGCGAAGCGGAGCATGCCGGACGCGCCGATGGGATTCGAGCACAGCACGCCGCCGGACGGGTTGACCGGCAGGGAGCCGTCGCGCGCGGTGGCGCCGGACTCGGTCATGCGCCACCCCTCGCCCTCCGCGCAGAAACCGAGGCTCTCCAACCACATGGGCTCGAACCAGGAGAACGGCACGTAGATCTCGGCCGCGTCGATCTCCTCGGCCGGGTTGGTTATCCCGGCCTCGGCCCACAGGGCGGCGGCGGCGTCGCGGCTGGCTTGGGGGTTGGCGTAGTCGCGACCGGCGAAGGTTCCCGGCTCAGTACGCAGCGCGGTGGCGTGGACCCACGCGACCTGTCGGCCGGCGGACTCCACCGCCTCGGCCGCCTCGGCGTCGCCGATGACGATCGCGCACGCGCCGTCGGAGGAGGGGCAGGTCTCGTCGAACCGGATGGGGTCCCAGAGCATCTGTCCCTGGAGCACCTTGTCCACGGAGATGTCGGGCTGCTTGAGGTGGGCGTGCGGGTTGACCGAGCCGTTGAGGCGGTCCTTCACCGCGACCATCGCGCCCACGTGCTCGGGGGCTCCGGTCTTGCGGATGTAGGAGCGCACGTGGGGGGCGAAGTAGCCGCCCGCGCCGGCCCCGACGGGTGCGGTGAACGGGACCGGCAGGCTGAGCGCCCACATGGCGTTGGATTCGGACTGCTTCTCCCACGCCACGGCGAGGACCCGGCGGTAGCGGCCGGACTGGACGTGGGACGCGGCGACGACAGCGGTCGAGCCGCCGACGGACCCGGCCGTGTGGACGCGCAGCAGCGGTTTGCCGACGGCGCCGAGAGCGTCGGCCATCATCAGTTCGGGCATCATGACGCCCTCGAAAAGGTCGGGGGCCTTGCCGACGATCACGGCGTCGATGTCGTCCCAGCCGACCCCGGCGTCGATCATGGCGGCATCGATGGCCTCGCGGCAGAGCCCGGCCATGGAGACGTCGGTGCGGCGGGCGACGTGGTGGGTCTGGCCGGTCCCGAGGACGGCGGCGGGCAGACCGGAGCCGTGGGTTCCGGATGCGGGAGCGCTCATGCGGTGCGTCCTTCCAGGAGGCAGATGAGGTTCTGCTGCAGCAGGTGGCCACTGGTGGCGTGGGCGAGCGCGCGCTCGGAGCGGCCCTCCCAGATGCTGTGAGCGGCGTAGCCGATGCGCTCGAGCCCCGCGGAGAACAGCGGGTCGGCGAGCAGCGAGCCGCCGGACGGGGTGACGGCGACGTCGTCGGAGATGCCCAGCGCACCGCGCAGGAGGAGCTCCTGGTGGGTGTATTGGGTGTGGAGCTCGGCCACCGAGACACCGCCGAGGTCGGGGCGGTTCCCGGACGAACCGGTCGCGCGGACGGCGGCGGCGCGTGCGGACGGGGAGTCTGTCAGGTCGCGGGCGCCGAACTCCGCGGAGTCGGCGATGTGCTCCATCCCGGTGATGTACGCCGGGGTGTCGACCAGCTCACGGGCCCGGTCGGCGGAGGCGAGGATGATGGCGCCGGCGCCATCGGTGACGGGAGGGCAGTCGTGCTGACGCAGCGGGTCGGCCACGTACGGCTCGGCGAGAAGGTCCGTCTCGTCGCGGCCGGTGGCGCGGGCGGCGACGGCGGCCATCTCGGCCTCGGACCACCGGCCGGCGTCGATGCCGGCGCGGGCCTGCAGGGCGGCGACGTGGTGCCGGCCGGGCCACAGCGGGGCGACGGTGTAGGGGTCGAGTTGCAGCGCCAGGGCGGTGTCGAGGTCGGTGCTGGCCGAGGCCTTGCCGAACCCGTAGACGAGGGCCGTGTCGGCCTGGCCGGAGGCGATCTTGAGGTAGGCCTCGAAGAACGCCCATGCGGCGTCCATCTCGATGTGCGACTCGGAGATCGGGGGGACCGCGCCGATGGAGTCGACGGCGGAGATGAACGAGAAGGCGCGGCCGGCCAGGTAGTCGGACGAGCCGGAGCACCAGAAGTCGATGTCGGTGCGGTCCAGTCCGGTCTGCCGGTAGCACTCGGCGAAGACGGGGGCGAGCATCTCGACACCGTTGGTGGTGCCGAAGGTGGACTCGGTGTGGCGGGCGTGGGCGAATCCGACGACGGCCACGTCCCGGGGAGCGTTGGGGGTCACGGGTGGTGTCCTCTACAGGTGATCGGCATAGGTGTCGGGATCGGCGTCGGGATCGCCGGTGGGCTCGAAGTGGGCGATGGCCTTCATCGAGGCGGGCCGTTCGGACTCGGGCGTCCACACAGCGCGCACGCGCATCCCCATCCGCACCTCGGACGCCTCGCAGCCCAGCACCAGGTGCTGGATGGGGACGTCGGAGCCGTCGAGCAGGATGTAGGCGGTGACGTACGGGGGCTTGATCTCCTGGCCGGCGAACGGCACGTTGACGATGCCGAACGTGGTCACCGTGCCGATGTCGGAGACCTCCACGTACTCGCCCATGGCCACGCCGTCGGACGGGCAGTAGTCACGCGGGGGCACGTAGACCTCGGGGCCGTTGGAGCGGCGCCGCCCCAGCACCTTGCCCTGCACGATCGCGCGCAGGTACTCGCTCTCGGCGGGTCCGGCCGTGTGGGTGACCGACAGTCCGATCGGCGTCACCACGATGGTGACGGGCTCGGACTCGGACCGCGGGACCTCGTCGTCGTCGCCTCCGGTGTCACCCGGCGCGTCGGCGGGGACCACGCACGCGATGTCGTGGATGGTGCCGGTGCGCTCGGCGGCCCACCGCAGGCGGACACGCATCCCGGTGCTCACCGCGTCGGGGCCGTCGGCGGCCAGCGGCAGGAGCATGGCGGTGTCCGCGCCGTCGAACCGCACGAGCGCCCACGCGAACGGGGTGTCGAGCGGGTTGACCTCGGTGGGAGCGGGAACCCAGGTCCATGCGACGACGAGGCCCTCGATCGCGGAACCGGATCCCACTTCCACGGATTCCGTGAGGGCCCGGCGTGTGTGGGGGTCGAACTCGACCGGCGGCAGGTGCACGGTGCCGCGGGAATCGCGGTTACCGACCAGGCGTCGCTCGCGTAGGCCGGTGAAGAACGCTCCCAGCACGGGGCCGGTCGACCGTGTGTAGTCGAACGACGGGGCCAGGGACGCCGAGAGCACGGGCTCGTCCGGTGGGGTGATATCGACAACGATCTCTCTGGATGTCACGCGCACAAGTAGAACACGTTCCACCGGCCGGTGTGTGAGTTTCCCCGACACGCTGATCCGGGTCGCCGCCCCCGCCGCGGAGAGGTGTGGGTCACACTGGTGTCCATGAAATTCGCGTTGCAGCTCGGATACTGGGGCGCCCAGCCGCCCACCAACCATGCCGACCTCGTGGTGGCGGCGGACAGGGCGGGCTTCGACACCGTCTTCACCGCCGAGGCCTGGGGTTCGGACGCCTTCACGCCGCTGGCCTGGTACGGCTCGCTCACCGAGCGCATCCGGCTGTCGACGGCCGTCGTGCAGCTCTCCGCGCGGACGCCCACGGCCACCGCCATGAGCACCATGACCCTCGATCACCTGTCGGGCGGACGCTTCGCTCTGGGGCTGGGTGTGTCCGGGCCGCAGGTGGTGGAGGGGTGGTACGGCCAGCCGTTCGCCAAGCCGCTGGCGCGGACCCGCGAGTACATCGACATCATCCGCCAGGTCCTGCGCCGCGAGGCGCCCGTCACCTCAGACGGCCCCGCGTACGCCCTGCCCTATCAGGGCGACGACGCCTCCGGATTCGGCAAGCCGCTCAAGCCGATCCTGCATCCACTGCGCGAGGACGTGCCGATCTGGCTGGGCGCCGAGGGGCCCAAGAACGTGGCCCTGGCCGCAGAGATCGCCGACGGCTGGCTGGGCTTCCTGGCCTCGCCGCGCACCGCCCACGAGTTCAACGCGTGGCTCGACGAGGGGTTCGCCCGACCCGGGGCGCGCCGCACCCGCGAGGACTTCGAGGTGGCTTTCCTGTGCCAGCTCCACGTGACGGACGACCGCCGCGGCGTCCTCGACGCGTACAAGCCGTTCACCGCCCTGTACGCGGGCGGCATGGGCGCCGAGGAGAAGAACTTCCACGCCGAGGCGTTCCGTCGCATGGGCTTCGGCGACGACGTGGACCGCATCACCGAACTGTTTCGCTCCGGCCGCAAGGACGAGGCCACCGCCGCGGTCCCGGACGAGATGGTCGAGGCCACCGCGATCATCGGTGATGCCGACTCGGTGCGGTCGCAGATCGCCGAGTGGGAGGCCGCGGGCATCACCATGCTCGTGGTGACCGCCCGGTCGGTCGAGGAGATCGAGACGATCGCGCAGTTCATCGACTGACGTGGGCCGGTCCCGGGGGTCAACCGCCGTCGCCGACCTCCAGGATCTCGCGACCGGGGCCGACCGTGACCCAGCCGGGTCGGTCCGTGAGCGAGACTCTGACCGCGTAGACGGGCGGGGGCCCGGAGCCGGAGGGGGGTGAACCCGGGGAGATCACCACCCTGTCCGGAACCGCCCCGGGCGCTCCCAACAGGGCGGGCGTCGCCTCGATCGCGAACAGCACGGTCTCCGCGTCCACCGTGGCCACAGGGAAACCGGGCGACGCGGGCAGCCGGCTGGTGATCCCGTCCCGCCATCGACCGTGGAAGGTGTGGTGCAGCGTCGCCTCCGCATCGTCCGGATCGGGGCGGCTCAGGTGCGCGGTGTCGCCTTCGATGACGAGCCGCTCCACGGTGGGGTCGTCGAGCTGGTCGCGTGCGGCATCGATGACGCGGGTCACCCCTTCGGCGGTGAGCAGTGGTCCCGGTGCCGTGCGGATCACCTCGACGGAGGCTGGGCGGTCCACCGTGTCGCCGGCCGGGGAGGGTGTGTTCCCGGCGAGGTGGTCCAGGCCGGCGATGAGGCCGACGGCCAATGCGCTGGCCAGGACCGCGCGCAGCAGTCCGCTCGCCAGGCGCCTGCGCCCCGCCGGCCCCCGCGTCGAAGGCCCGGGCGGTCGCTTCGCGACGATCCGCTCGCGCGCGTTGGTCCGCCGTACCGAGAGCGGGGTGTCGGCTGACAGGCCCCGGCTGCGTACCTCCAGTTCGAACAAGCGCCTGTTGAGGTCGGCCACCAGTGAGTCGAGGTCGTCGCGGGTGGTCGACAGGGCGGCGTCGCGGCTGCGCTCGCCATGTTCGAGGGGGCCGATCCGGCCGTCCGTGTAGGCGTTGTCCAGGATCTGCCACACGGCTCGCCTGCGGTCCTCGGTGGCCGGCTCCGGGGCGGGCCCACCGGGGGGCGGGGGCGGTGCGCTCATCGGGGGACGCCGACTTCTCTCACGATCCTGTCGTGCCCCACCACTATGTGCCCGCGGTCACCCTCACGACCCACGGTGATCTCGTATGTGGGCTGGGCGAGCGCGTCCGGGCCCACGTCGATCCCCACGAGATCTGCGTCCGAGAGCCCGTTCTCCGCCGCGGAGGCCCGAGCCGCCTCCAGGGCGGCCGGTACATCGATGGACTCCATTGCAACGGAGAGGTCGTCAACGGGGCGGAAAGCCTCCCCTTCGGCGGCCCACTCGCCCAGGTCGTCGCGTCGCCACGAGTCGACCGCCCCGGGGTCCGCCGGATCCTCGATGAGGAGGAGGGCGTAGTCGCCCCTGATGTCGAGCGAGGCCACACGAGCGTCGCCGAACCTCGCACGCGCAGACGAGATGACCTCATCGACGCTGCTCGAGGTGATCGTGTCCTCGGTGCCGCCGACGAGGCCGGCGAACGCACCGTCTCGCAGCGCGAGGACCCCGCCGGCGACAAGGGCGAGCCCCGCCACGGTCGAGGCGCCGACCAACTTGGCGGTGTCGAGCGGGTCGCGTGGCGCGCGGCGGGACCGGGCGACCGGAGTGGAGCGGGTGCCCGCCACCTCGGAAGGCGACCGGGCCGGGGCCGGCAGGTCCGCGAGGATCGCCCGGAGTTCATCGACGTATCCGCTCGACCGCACCTGCCACCCGAGGTGAAGGTGATCCAGGGGGGCGAGGCGCCCATCTGCAGCGGCGGCGTCGAGCTGCTCCCACGCCGCGACGCGCTGGGGGTCGCTCGCGCGGATCCGATGCTGCGCCATGGGCAGGAGGGTAACCACCGGCGGCTCGCCGTGGTCTGGTCACGGTCGCCGGGAAAGCCCGCCATCGCGATAGAACACGTTCTACTATGGGGTCATGAGTGCACCCACGCCTTCCGTCCCCGCCGACGCCGGAATCCTGGATCCGCGGACCGGCGAGCACGTGACCAGCGTCTACCGGATCGCCGAGGCGGATCCGGACCGCATCGCCGTAATCGAGGCGGGCGGTCGGCAGGTCACCTTCGGCCAGCTCGCCGACGCCGCCCACGGCTACGCCCGGGGTCTGCGCGAGCTCGGACTGGAGACCGGTGACTGCATCGTCCTGCTGGCGCCGAACAGCATTGAATTCCTCGAGGTCTACTACGCGGCCATGGAGATCGGGCTCTACGTGGCCCCGGCGAACTGGCACCTGACCGGCCCCGAGGTGGCGTACATCCTCGAGAATTCGGGATCGACGGTGTTCATCGCGGACACCCGGTTCGCCGACGTCGCGACCGCAGCCGCCGGGGAGGCCGGGCTCGACCCCGCCCGCTGCTACGCCATCGGTGAGGTTCCCGGATTCCGTCCGCTGCCTGAGCTCACGGTCCCAGCCGCGGGGGAGGACCCCTTGCCGTCGTCGCGGACCCTCGGCGGCCCCATGCTGTACACCTCCGGCACCACCGGCCGCCCCAAGGGCGTGCGGCGCCCCCTCACCGGCGCCTCGCCGGATCAAGTGACGGTCCCCAACTACTACTTCTTCGCCGGCTTCGACATCCAGGCGCCGGACAACGTCCACATCTGTGGCTCGCCGCTCTACCACACGGCCGTGCTCAACTTCGTCACCATCTCGCTCAATCTGGGCCAGGCCGTGGTGCTCATGGACAAGTGGACGCCCGAGGAGATGCTGCGACTCATCGACGCCCACGGCGTCACCCAGTCGCACATGGTGCCGACGCAGTTCTCGCGGCTGCTGGAGCTGCCGGAGGATGTGCGCGCGAAGTACGACGTGTCCAGCCTGCGCACGATCGTCCACGGCGCCGCGCCGTGCCCCAAGCACGTCAAGCAGGCCATGCTCGACTGGTGGGGCCCGGTCCTGACCGAGTACTACGCCGGGACCGAGGGCGGTGGGTGCACCATCACCGGCGAGGAATGGCTGCGCAAGCCCGGCAGCGTGGGGCGGCCGTGGAAGACCACCACCCTGAAGATCCTCGACGACGACGGCAACGAGCTGCCCACCGGCGAGATCGGCAATGTGTACCTGCAGATGCACGGGTCGAAGTTCGAGTACCACCAGGACAAGGAGAAGACCGCGAAGACCTACGTCGGCGAGCTCTTCACCATGGGCGACATCGGCTACGTGGACGAAGACGGCTACCTGTTCCTGTGCGACCGCAAGAACGACATGATCATCTCCGGCGGCGTGAACATCTACCCGGCAGAGATCGAGTCGGAGATGACCCGCCACGAGGCGGTCCGCGACGCCGCCGTGTTCGGTATCCCGCACAAGGACTGGGGTGAGGAGGTCAAGGCCGTCATCGAACTGGCCGAGGGCTACCCCGAGTCCGACGAGCTCAAGGCACACATCCTCGAGGACCTGTCCGGTCGGCTGGCGAAGTTCAAGATGCCGCGGTCGATCGATGTGGTGGACGAGCTGCCCCGCCAGGCCAACGGGAAACTGATGAAGCGCACGCTGAAGTATCCGTACTGGGCGGACGCGAAGTAGGTCTGGGCAGGGGCGGGCCCTCGTCGTCGTCGGATCCCCGACGCGCGTCGAGAACGCGTTCTACCCTGGACGCATGACCAGAACCCCCACCGCGCGCGATCTCACGCTCGCGCAGATCCTCGAGCGGCAACAACAGGCGTTCCTCGCCGATCCCCAGCCGGGCGTGAAGATCCGCCGGGACCGGATCCTGCGCCTCAAAAGCCTCGTCCTGGACAACGCCGCCGACCTCACCGAGGCGATGCGCGAGGACTACGGCTCCCGGCCGGAGACCTTCTCCACCCTCACCGACATCGCCTCCTCCATCCCCGACCTGGACCACCAGCGCGGCAACATCAAGAAGTGGATGCGCCCCACGCGCGTGTCCCGAGCCCTGGAGGCGGTGGGCTTCACCCAACAGGTCCGACACGACCCCAAGGGGGTCGTCGGCATCATCGGACCGTGGAACTTCCCGCTGTACCTCACGATCGTGCCCGCCGGTTCCGCCCTCGGCGCCGGCAACCGGGTGATGATCCGGCCGTCCTCGGTCACCGCGCACACCACCGAGGCCCTGTGCCGGCTGGCACCGGAGTATTTCGCCGTCGACGAACTCGCGATCGCCGGACCCGAACACGGCCGTGGTTCGGACTTCTCGGTCCTGCCCTTCGACCACCTGTTCTTCACCGGCTCGCCCGGGGTCGGCAAGTCCGTCGCCAAGGACGCCGCGGAGAACCTCACCCCCGTCACCCTCGAACTGGGCGGCAAGAACCCGGTCCTCGTCGACAGCAGTGCCGATATCGACCGGGCTGCGCGCAGCATCGCGTCCTCCCGCCTCGTCAACGGCGGTCAGGTGTGCATGTGCCCCGACTACGTGTTCGTCCCCGAGGACCGACTGGACGCGTTCTGCGACACCGTGCTCGACCAGTGGCGCACCACCCTCCCGGCCATCGTCGGCAACCCCGAGTACACGGCGACCGTCAACACCTCGAACTACGAGCGGATCGTCGGGCTGATCGACGACGCGGTGGGGAAGGGCGCCGGCAAACGCGACGCCGCGCCGGCCGGCGAACGGCTGCCCGACCCGGTCGGCCGCAAGATCGCGCCCACCCTGCTCACCGGCGTGACCCCGGACATGGAGATCGACTCCGAGGAGGTGTTCGGCCCCGTCCTCACGGTATTCGGCTACAGGGGCCTCGACGAGGCGATCCGCTACGTCAACGACCGGCCCAGCCCGCTCGTCCTGTACTGGTACGGGGACCGAAACGACCGCTTCGAGACCGTCGCCGACCGCACCCGCTCCGGCAACATCTACGGCAACGACTTCGGGATCGGCATGGCCTCGTCCGCCATCCCGTTCGGCGGCGTCGGCAACTCGGGGATGGGCGGGTACCACGGCCACTACGGCTTCCGGACGTTCACCCACGAGCGGGCGGTCGCGCACCACTCGTTCGCCTACAACGTCTCGGAGATGATGGTGCCGCCGTTCACCAAGGACAAGCAGCGGATGGCCTCGGGATACCTGAGGGCGATGCAGGTACGGACACGGCTCAAGCTGTAGCGGGGGGCCCGCCCCCGAGGCCGCTGCGTCCCAGGCCGCGGTCCCCGGGGGCGCTGACGTGGTGCAGCGGCACGGTCAGCCGGAAGGTGGTGCCCTCGCCCTCCGCCGAGTCGAAATCCAGGCCGCCGTCGTGACCCTCGGCGATCGCCTGGACGATGCTCAATCCCAGCCCGGTCCCGGGGATCGACCCACGCTGGGCGGTGCTCGACCGGAAGAACCGTGTCCCCAGGTGCTCGTGCTCGGCCTCGGGGATGCCGATGCCGGTGTCGGCAACGGAGACGGTCGCCACGTCGTCCTCCGCGGTGAGGGTCACGGTGACCGATCCGCCCTCCGGGGTGAACTTGATGGCGTTGCTCACCAGGTTGGTCACCGCCCGCTCGAGCTGCAGCGAGTCGCCCGTGACCTCGGCCTGCTCGACCCGCTCCGCGAGAGTGAGCCCGGCGCGGGCGGCCACGGGTCCGAGCGACTCGAGGACGTGGCCCACCACGGCGTCGAGGCGGAGCCGGTCGTGGTCGATGTCGAGACCCCTGGCCTCGATCCGGCTGAGCGTGAGCAGGTCCTCGATCAGTCCCTTGAGCCGGTCCGCGTTGCGCTGGACCACCGAGACCAGGCGGTGCTGGGCGGGAGTGAGGTCGCCGCCGTCGCCGTCGCAGAGCATCTCGGTGTAGCCGATGATCGAGGCCAACGGCGTCCGGAGTTCATGGCTCACCGTCGAGACGAAGTCGTCCTTCTGCCGGTCCAGTTCCTCGAGCCTGCGGACGTGCTCCTCCCGGCCCGCCTCGTAGTCATCTCTGGCGTCCAACAGCACGTTGAACGCCGCGGCGAGCGCGCGGACCTCCGTCGGGCCCTCGTCGGTGCGGGCGCGGGCCCCTCGTCCGCCCTCGGTGTCGTTCCGGGCCACGTCGGCGAGTTTCTCGATGGGGTCGACGATCGTCCGGGCGGTCCGGCGGGTGTCACGGATGATCGCGGTGGAGGCCAGGAAGATGATCACGAAGGTCAGCGCGGACTCGCTCCACAGCGTGACCGTCCGCCAGGTGCGCATCTCCGCCCGCTTGTCCATGGCCGCGGAGAGCAGCGTGTCGGCGGCGGTGACCATCGCCGTGAAGTCCATGACCGCGTCGATGGTCTCCTGTTGGCTGATCGGGGTCGACCCGGGTGGCAGGTCGGGTGTCGTCCCGACGACCGCCTCGGCGTAGCGCCACCACGACTCGGAAGCGGAAGTGAGCTTACCGAGGGCGGGGGAGAAGACGTCGTCGTCGCCGACCAGACGCTGCAGCTCGGTCAGTGCCTCCCGCGAGTCCGTCTCGAGTACCCGCAACCTGTCCTCCGCGCCGGGAAGGCCGTACGCGCGATCCATCCGCAGATCCGACTGGGCCCAGCGCATCGCGATCACCAACCGGCTGGTGGTGTCGACGACGGGGGTATAGATGGAGCTGGTGCGCTGGGAGAAGTAGAACTGGACCAGCAGGAGGGTGGGCCCCAGCAGCGCGATCACCACCACGAGGACGAGCATGCTGCGGCTCTTGCGGCGCAGGACCTCGGAGACCTTCTCGGCGGGTCGTCCGGAATCCGGGGTCGTCGCTGCTTCCGTCACGACGCCCCCTCCGTGGAGAAGCCGCGGCGCGTCATGACGCCCCACTGCTGCTCGCTCCCGCGCAGCGCCTGCCACCAGCCCCGGAGGCGCCAGATGACGTGGAGCTGGCGGTAGCCGATGTTCTCGAGGACCGACGAGGCGATGAGGGAGAGCATGCTCCCGAACCGGTGGTAACGAGAGAAGTACACCTCGTCTACGGCGGCTGCGGTGAGTGCGACGACGATCGCATACCCGTAGGCCACGGCGAGGAACAACCAGAAGGTGGTGGGATTGACCAGGCCCAGGACGAACCCCAGGACCATGAGCACCAGGCCGACCGCCTCGATGAGGGGCGCGAACAGTTCGAAAGCCCAGTAGTAGGGGACGGCGAGCGTGCCGGCCCGTCCGTATCGCGGATTGCCGAACATCACGCGGTGTTTGACCAACGTCTCCCAGAGCCCGCGGTGCCATCGCGCGCGTTGCTTGCCGAGAACCTTCAGGGTCTCCGGCACCTCTGTCCAGCACACCGGTTCGGGCACGAACGTCACCTGGTAGTCCTGATCGCGCTCGCGGAGCAGGCGGTGGAGACGCATGACGAGCTCGAAGTCCTCGCCGATGGAGTCGGGGTCGAGTCCCCCGACCTCCACGAGCAGGTCGCGTCGGAAACAGCCGAAGGCGCCGGAGATGAGGATCAGCGCCCGCAGCTTGGACCATCCTGACCGGCCCAGGAAGAACGACCGCAGATACTCGAGCGCCTGGATCTGGGCGAGGAGATTACGTGGCATTCTGACGTCGACGATCTGTCCGGATCGGATCGTGCAGCCGTTGGCGACCCGCACGACACCGCCGGTGGCAGCGGTGCGGAGCGGGTCGTCTGCGAACGGTTCGGTGACGATGAGCAGGGCGTCGGGGTCCAACAGCGAGTCGCCGTCGACGCAGATGATGAGGTCCTCCACCGCGGTGTTGATCCCGACGTTGATGGAGTCAGAGCGCCCCGAGTTGGGTTTGTCGATGACCGTGAGCCGGGTGTACCCGTCGCGTGGCACGTAGAGCCCGCGGGGCACCTGTCGGGTCGGGACGTCGTGGGGCACCTCGCGGTCCGCCCGGACCAGGTCGAACGCCTCCGTGAGGACGCGCAGGGTGCCGTCGGAGGACCCGTCGTTGACGACGATCACCTCGTGGCGGTGGTAACGCAGTCCGAGGAGTGACCGGGCGGCCTCGACGATACCGGCCTCCTCGTTGTAGGCAGGGACGACCACGGAGACCCCCGGCGCCGTGTGGCTGCCGAGACGTTCGACACGACCGGAATGACGACGACGACGACGCGTGCTCCGGAAGTCCACGGCAGCGGCGATCACGAGCACCAGGTACGAGGAGTTGATGAGCAGGAAGTAGAAGAGGATGGGCCAGGCGATCAGATCCAGCAGCGTCGCGATCGCCACGCGGAGTGTCTCGATCACGGGGTGGGCTCCTCGTCGTGATGGGTGAGTTCGCCGGCCCGCCGAGCACTCGTGGCGAGGTCGTACAGGTCGGGCCTGCGCTCCCGGATTCCGAAGGCGGTCACCGCCCCCAGCGAGGCGAGTGCGGCCAGGTCGTCCTCCGACACCACTGAGGTGTCCCGGACGGAGATCTCCGACGGGATGGTGCCGCGTTCCAGGGCGTCGACGAGGACGGCCTCGCCCCTCCGGCCGAGGGAGGCGAGCGCGCCGGCGGCCACCTCGGCCAGTCTCCGGTCGGGATCGGCCAGAACGGTCCGAAGGGGCGGGATCGCGGCCGGGGCGCCCAGTTCACCGAGGGCGGTGGCGGTGGCCAGTCGCACGGTCGCCGACTCGTGGGCCCCGAGGGCCCGCCCGAGATCGTCGATGACCCGGCCGTCCCCGATCATCCCGAGCGTGCGCGCGGCGGCCGCACGTACCCGCTCGTCCCGGTCGGTGCGGAACAGGTGCAGGATGCGGGGCAGCAGGGAGGCCATACCGCCGCGGGCCGCGACGGTGGCGGCGACGTACCGCACACCGGGGTCCGGGTCGTCGAGACCGCGCCGCACCGCCTCGCGGACGTCGTCGCCCATGGCCAACAGGGCGTCCGCGGCGACGTGGGAGGGCACCCCGGAGATGCCCCCGACCTCGCGCACCGCGCGCAACACCGCGTCGGCGTAGGTCGCGTCACCGAGCACCCCGAGGGCGCGCACGGCGGTCGAACGCACGGCGCGGTCGCGGTCCGTGAGCAGCCCCGCCAGGGGGGCCGCGTGCTCGGGCCGCCGCGTCGCCCCGAGCACCTGTGCCGAGCGGGCCCTGGTGGTGGCCGACAACGAGCGGACACCGCGGAGTGCACCGTCGACGGTGCCGTGCCCGTCGAGGATGTCGACCAGCGCGGTGACGGCACCGCCACGGACCTTGCCGAGCAGGTCGAGTACCGCGCGGTCGACCACCCGCGCCCGGTATCGGCTCAGCCTCCCGGGGGGCTCGCCCTCCGGCTCCTCGTCCGCGGCGAGCGCGAGCAGTCGCGGCCGGATCGGCCGCAGGATGCGCTCGACGCGACGACCGCGGCTGATCCGCGCCGCGTGAGCCCACACCATCACGAGGATCAGCACGGCGATGGAGGCGACCAGGATCCACAGCGATGTGGTGAGGACGCCGGACGCGACCTCGGGCGCGACGTCGTCGAGCAGGGAGGGCGAGGGGTCGTCGTACGAGAGGAGCACCGGGCGGTCCGCGGTTCTACCGGCCGAGCAGCGCGTCGACCCGGCGGAGGAGCTCCCGGGGGCTGAAGGGTTTGATGACGTAGTCGTCGGCGCCCGCCGCGAACCCCGCGTCGACCTCGGCATCCCGGGCTCGGGCGGTGAGCAGCAGGACGCGGCAGTCCTTCGGGCCCTCACCGTCCCGCAGGCGACGGAGGACGTCGAGCCCGGACAGGCCGGGCATCATGATGTCGAGGATGGCCAGTGACGGGGCGAAGCTCGTGATCGCCTCGAGGGCCTCCACCCCGTCGCGGGCGGTGCGGATCTCGTATCCCGCGTTGTCGAGCTTGAAGGCGACGAGCTCACGGATGTCGTCGTCGTCGTCGGCGATCACGACCCGCGGCCCTGGTCCTGTCACTGGTTCGCCCCGCCCCTCTGTTCTCTGGTCGTCGTGCCGACTTTATCGACAGACCCGACGGGGCGAGGTCATTCCCCCCGGAACTCGGGCGTGCGCTTCTCGGCGAACGCCCGCGGGCCCTCCTTCGCGTCGGCGGAGGCGAAGACCCGCCCGCCCACCTCGGCGTCGACGCGGAAGGCCTCCTCCTCGTGCATGCCCTCGGTGCGACGGATGGTCTCGATCATCCCCCGGACCGCCAGCGGACCGTTCGCGGCGATGAGGTCGGCGATCTCCAGGGCCTTGTCGAGGGCCGATCCGTCGTCGACCACGTGGCCGATGAGCCCGAAACGCTCGGCCTCCTCCGCGGTGAGGTGGCGGCCCGTCATGAGGACCTCCATCGCGACGGTGTACGGGATCTGGCGCACGAGCCGGACCGCCGAACCGCCGAGCGGGTACAGGCCCCACCGCGCCTCGGAGACACCGAACTTCGCGGACCGTCCGGCGACGCGGATGTCGGTGCCCTGCAGGATCTCGGTCCCGCCCGCGATGGCCGGCCCCTCGACCGCGGCGATGAGCGGCTTGCTCAGCCGGCGGCCCTTGAGCAGGGCCGGGAGCGTCGTGAGATCCCAGCCGCCGCCGGCGAACTTGTCCCCCGGGGCGTCGGAGTTCATGGCCTTGAGGTCGGCGCCCGCGCAGAAGAACCCGCCCGCGCCGGTGAGGATGCACGCCCGGATGTCGGGGTCGGAGTCCACCAGATCCCAGGCGGCCTCCATGCCCCGCATCATCGGCCCCGACAGGGCGTTCCTGGCCTCGGGGCGGTTCATGGTGACGATCAGGACGTGCCCACGCCGCTCGGTGAGCAGATGCTGGTCCTCGGGCGTCGCGACGCTGGTCATCTGGGGCCTCCTGGAGGATTTCTTTATGCCGGGTTCGATGTAACCCACACCACGGGAAGGTAACACGTTCTAGTTTGGGGTCATGGCGTACACCATCGGAGATCTCGTAGAACACAGCGTGGACCGTGTCCCCGACCGGCTCGTGCTCGTCCAAGGTGATCGTGAGCTCAGCTTCCGGGAGTTCGAGGACCGTGCCAACAGACTCGCCCACCACCTGCAGTCGGTGGGGGTGGGGCCCGATGACAAGGTCGCGGTGTACAGCCGCAACACCATCGAGGCCGTCGAGGCCATGGTGGCGATCTTCAAAATCCGCGCGGTCATGGTCAACGTGAATTTCCGCTACGTCCCTGCCGAGCTCGAGTACCTCCTCGACAATTCCGACGCCGTCGCGGTGATCCACGAGCGGCGGTACTCGCAGACCCTGGCCGAGGCCCTGCCCAGGACCCCGGGGGTCCGGCACTGCCTGGTGTTCGAGGACGGGACCGACGGACCGGACCCGGTGGTCCCCGAGAGCGTCTCCGTGGCGCACTACGAGGACGCCCTGGCGGCGCAGTCCCCGGAGCGGGACTTCGGCGAGCGCTCGAACGACGACATCTACATGCTGTACACGGGTGGCACCACGGGTTCGCCGAAGGGCGTCATGTGGCGCCAGGAGGACGTGTTCATGGTCCTGGGCGGTGGCATCGATTTCCTCACGGGGGAGCGGGTCGCCGACGAGTGGGAGCTGGCTAACAAGGCCGTCGACGGCGGGGTCCTGGTCCGGGCCGCGCTGCCGCCGCTCATCCACGGCGGAGCCCAGTGGGCGATCCTCATGGCCCTGTTCGCCGGGCACACGAGTGTGCTCATCCCGGAATTCGACGCGGAGACGATCTGGCAGACGGTCACCGACCGCAAGATCAACCTGATGTTCATCACCGGTGACGCGATGGCGCGTCCGATGATCGAGGCGTGGGATCCGGAGAAGTACGATCCCTCGTCACTCTTCTACATCGGGTCCTCCGCCGCCCTCTTCTCGCCCTCGGTCAAGGATCAGTTCATCGAGGCCTTCCCGAACGCGATGATCTCGGACTCCATCGGTTCCTCCGAGACGGGCTTCTCGGGCATCGCCCTGGCGGAGAAGGGCAAGACCCACACCGGCGGTCCGCGCGTGAAGATCGACGGCGAGACCACGGTCCTCGACGACGACGGCAACGAGATCCAGCCCGGGTCGGATGTCATCGGCAAGGTGGCCCGGACCGGTCACATCCCGCTGGGGTACTACAAGGACGAGGCCAAGACCGCGGCGACGTTCAAGACATACAACGGCAAGCGCTACTCCATCCCCGGCGACGACGCCCGGGTCGAGTCCGACGGCACCGTCACGATGCTCGGCCGCGGCTCGGTGTCCATCAACACCGGCGGCGAGAAGGTGCACCCGGAGGAGGTCGAGGCGGCCCTCAAGACGCACCCCGACGTGTTCGACGCGCTGGTGATCGGCGTCCCCGACGAGCGGATGGGGCAGAAGGTCGCCGCCGTGCTGCACACCCGGGACGGCAAGTGCCCGCCCATCGAGGAGATCAACGAGCACGCGCGCACGGAGATCGCCCGCTACAAGTGCCCGCGCGCGGTCTGGGTCGAGAACTCGGTCAAGCGCAATCCCGCGGGCAAGCCCGACTACCGGTGGGCCGCGGACATCGCCGCGTCCCGCCCCGCAGACGACAGCCAGGAGATCAGCAAGTGAGCATTCGCACTTCCCTCACGGAGGAGTTCGGGATCGAGTACCCGGTCTTCGCGTTCACCCCGTCCAAGGCCGTCGCGGCCGCCGTGACCCGTGCCGGCGGCATGGGCGTGCTCGGGTGCGTTCGGTACAACGACGCCGCGGAGCTCGACGAGGTGCTCACCTGGATGGACGAGAACACCGACGGCAAGCCCTACGGGGTGGACATCGTCATGCCCAACAAGGTCCCCACCGAGGGGAGCCCGGAGGACATCGCCGCGATGATCCCCGAGGAGCACAAGTCGTTCGTCTCGCGGGTCCTCGACGACCTCGGCGTCCCGCCGCTCGGCGATGACGCCGAGCACAACGCAGGGGTGATCGGGTGGCTGCACTCGGTGGCCCAGTCGCATGTGGAGATGTCCCTCAAGCACCGGCCGGTGCTCATCGCCAACGCCTTGGGCTCGCCGCCGAAGCACATCATCGACCTCGCCCACGAGAACGGGATGAAGGTCGCCGCGCTGGCGGGCGCCACCAAGCACGCCCTGGCCCACGTCGACAACGGAGTGGACATCGTGATCGCCCAGGGCGGCGAGGCGGGAGGTCACACCGGCGACGTCGCGACGATGGTGCTGGTCCCCGAGATCGTCAAGGCCCTCGACGGCCGGGCCCCGGTGCTGGCCGCCGGTGGCATCGGCGACGGGACCCAGGTCGCGTCCGTGATCGGGATGGGCGCGCAGGGCGCCTGGATGGGATCGCGCTGGCTCACGGCCGCCGAGTACGCCGAGGACGGCGGGTCGCAGGCCATGCAGAAGGCACTCGTGGCCGCGACCAGCCGCGACACCGTCCGCACGCGCATCTATTCGGGCAAGCCCGCGCGGTTGCTCAAGAGCAAGTGGACCGAGGCATGGGCCGCCGCCGACGCGCCGGACCCGCTGCCCATGCCGCTGCAGAACATCCTCGTCGCGGAGGCTCACCAGCGGATCTCCGAGGCGCAGGATCCCGAGGTCGTGGCCATGCCGGCAGGACAGATCATCGGCTCCCTCGAGGGCGTGGTGCCCGTGGCCGAGACGATGGCGCAGATCGTCGCCGAGTACGAGGCCGCCGTCGAGCGACTGCGCGCGACCCTGGCCTGACCGGACGGGCCCGTCTCGCCGTCATCGGCCAGATCCGCTACTCCGATTCCGGATCCGCCAGCCCAATTCGGGTAGCAGATCGGGAATCGGGATAGCGGATTCTCGGCCGTCAGGTCGTCAGCAGGTCATCAGCTGGTCAGGACGAACAGCAGCATCGCGGCCCAGTGGCAGGCGAACGCGATCACGGTGCACGTGTGGAACACCTCGTGGAAACCGAAGACGCCGGGGGCCGGGTCGGGTCGCTTGAGGCCGTAGACCACCGCGCCGCCGGTGTAGGCGACGCCACCGACCATGACCAGGATGACGGCCGCGAGGTTGGCGGTGATGAGGTCGCCGGCGAACCACACCGCGGTCCAGCCGAGGCCGATGTACAGGACGACGTACAGCCAGCGCGGCGCGGACAGCCAGAACAGGCGGAACAGGATCCCCAGCAGGGCGCCCGACCACACGAGTGTCAACAGGATCTGGGTGGTCGGGGGCTCGAGTGCCGCCACCGTCATGGGGGTGTACGTCCCGGCGATGAGCAGGAAGATGTTGGAGTGGTCCAGACGGCGCATCAGGGCTGCGGCGCGTGGCCCCCAGTTCACCCGGTGATACAGGGCCGAGATCCCGAACAGCAGGGTCGAGGTCGCCAGGAACACGGCGCAGGCCCAGGTCAGCGCGGTCCCCTCGGCGAGCACGGTGAGCACGACGCCCAGCGCGATCGCGACGGGTAGGGTGCCGGCGTGAATCCACCCCCGCAGCAGCGGTTTGGGCGGAACGGGCGCGGAGATACCGAAGTCGTCGTCGGCGGCGACGGCATCGGCGTTGATGCCGTCGCCGGCGGGATGCTGCAGGTCGGGGTTCACGGCGTGGTCCACACGCCAAACCTACCGACGACCTCACCCGGGGGTGAAGGCCCCCGCACCGTCGGCGCGGACCCAGACCCTGTCCCCGGCCGATTCGGCGCCCAGCGAGCTGAGGTCGCGGGCCCGGAACTTGAAGCTGGCCGTCCGTGGTAGCGCGGCGGTCATCCGGAGCAGCGACGGCCACTGCTTGGGCCCGAGGTCGGGTTGGGCGGCGAGGAAATCACCGAACCCGCCCGCCAGGGCCGAGGCTTCTGCACCCTCGCGAGGCACCACCGCCGCGGCGACGGCGTCGCCGATGACGGCCGGGCCCCGCACCGTCTCCGCCGGCACGGCGTACACGCCGACCTCGGCCACATCGGGGTGTCGCCGCAGTACGCGTTCGATCGGAGCCGCCGCCAGGTTCTCCCCGTCCACGCGCATCCAGCCACCGGACCGGCCCGCGAAGTAGACCCATCCGTCGTCGTCGACGTACGCGAGGTCGCCGGAGTGGAACCGGCCGCCGCGCATCCTCTCGGCGTCGGCGGCGGGGTCGCCGTAATACCCGGAGAACAGGCCCGGCCCGTCGGCGACCATCTCACCCACGGACTCGTCGGCGTTGAGCAGGACACCGGCGTCGTCGAAGCGGGCGCGGGGGCACTCGTCCCCGGACTCCGGGTCGACGATCCGCACCCCGTCCGGCAGTGGACCGAGCGCGGCGTCGGGGGTCCCGGGCGTACGGGTGACGGAGATGCCGCCCTCGCTGGAACCGAACCCGTCCACCACGGTGACGCCGAAGCGTCGGGCGAACTCGCGGCGCACGTCGGCCGGGGCCTCGTTGCCGTAGACCACACGCATGGGGTTGTCGGCGTCATCGGGCCGCTCGGGGGTGGCCAGGATGTAGGAGAGCGGCGCGCCGACGTAGTTGGCGAAGGTGCATCCGTGTCGCCGGACGTCGTCGAGCCAGTTGGAGGCGGAGAAGCGACGCCGCAGGGCGATCGAGCATCCGGAGTACAGGGCGATCGGCCACGCCACCATCACGGCGTTGGAGTGGAACAGCGGCATCGCGCTGTACACGCAGTCGTCCGCGCCGATCCCGAACCTCTCGGCGAGCATGCGGCCGGGCACGGAGATCTTGCTCTGCGTGATCCGGACGGCCTTGGGGTCGCCGCTCGTGCCCGAGGTGAACACCAGCGCGACCAGGTCGTCGGGGCCGGCTGGCACGTCCGCCACCTCGGGGAGCGCCGCGTCGGCGTGGCGCTCCAATAGCGCGGTCCACTCGGGGGAGTCGACGGAGACCACGGGCACGCCGGGGTCGAGCCCGTCGAGCAGTGCGGCGTTGTCGGTGTCCGTGAGGATGAGCGCGCAGTCGGCGAGCGCGGCGTCCCGGATCAGGGCCTCGCCGCGCCGCGTGGGGTTGAGCCCGGCCACGACGAGCTCCGAGCATGCCGCCGCGCCGAGCAGGTGGAGGTACTCGGGCGTGCCGGCCAGGAGGAGGCCGACGTGGGGACGTGCCGGTGGTGACGACGACGACGATGACGACGACGAGGTCATCAGTTCCCGTAGCGCCGCGATCCGCACGGCCACCGCACCGACGGCCTCCGACCAGGGCGTGAGCCGGCCTTCGGACCAGATTCCGCGGTCGCCGACGGCGGACAGGGCGTGCACCGCGTCGGCGACGGAGGTGAACGGCTGGGCGGCGACGTCCGCGATCGTCTTCACCGCGCCGCTCACGCCGAGTACTCCCAGGGGTCGCCCGCGGTGGCCAGCACGTCGCCCAGGTCGAGCAGTTGCCGGGTGGCGCCGCCGAGGCGGAACTCGTCGGCCTTCGCGGCGAGGAAGTAGCGGTGGGCGGGCTCGGAGCGGTCCAGCCCGACGCCGCCGTGGACGTGCACGGCGGTGTGGGCGAGGCGGTGGCCGGCGTCGCAGGCCCAGAAGTGGGCGGAGGCCACCGCCGCGTGTGCGGTCGGGCCGGGGTCGCCGCTACAGGCGTCGAGTTCGTAGGCGGCGCGCAGGGTGCTCAACCGGACGGCGTCGACGTCGATGGACCCGTCCGCCAGGCGGGCGGCGACGGCCTGGAACGTGCCGATGGGGCGACCGAACTGGTGGCGGGTGCTCGCGTACGCTGCGGTGCGCTCGAGCGCGGCCTCGATCACGCCCCACTGGTGGGCGGCAAGGTGGACGCGGCGGCGCAGGGCATCGAACTCGAGCGCCCCGGCGGCGAGCGCGGTGGCGGCACCGGGGTCACCGGTGACGAGCCCGCTGCACGAGTAGTCGACGGGGACCGTGCGTTCCACGGTGACCGCCGCGCCGTCAGTCACGTGTAGGCCGTCGGCCGAAGACCGGACGATCACATCGGCGATCGGCGCCCAGTCCACCTCCGGTGCGGAGCCGGACCAGCCGTCGGCGACAGCGGCGATCTCGCGCCCCTCCGCCACGGCGGTGGCGCGGTCGGTCTGCCCGGCCGCCTCGAGCAGGTGGGCCGCGCGGATCGCGGGGGACAGGGGGACCGGGGCGACAACCCGACCCAACTCGCGTAGGACCAGGGCCTCGCCGATCACCCCCAGTCCGGCGCCGCCGAGCGACTCCGGGGCGAGGGCGGCCGGGACGCCGGCCCGGACCAGTTCCTCCCAGTAGCGGGCGTGGAACCGGGCGGTCCCGCGGTCGGTTCCGCCGGACTCGGTGCCGGGGCCGAACCGGGCGTCGAGTTCTCGCAGGGAGTCGTCGGTGACCAGACGCTCGCCCATGTCCCGGACGAGGGCGGTCAGCTCCGCGGTGGTGTCGTCGACGGAGAAATCCATGTCAGCGCTCCTTCCGGGCGGTGCTGGCGGACGGCGCGGGGGCGACACGTGGCGCCGGGGGCAGCCCCAATCCGGCGGTGGCGATGATGTCGCGCTGCACCTCGTTGGTGCCGCCCCCGAAGGTGAGGATGAGCGCCGATCGGTGGAGGCGCTCGATGCGCCCGTGCAGGGCGGCGGTCGGGGAGTGGGAGCGCTGGTAGCCGCTCGATCCGAGGACCTCCATGAGCAACCGGTAGGCCTCGCACGCCGTCTCGGTCCCGTACACCTTGGTCGCCGACGCGGCGATGCGGGTGGGCGCGGCGGTGTCCGCGGAGACGATCTCCCAGTTGCGCAGGGCCAGGTACTCGGCCATCGCGTGGACGCGGGCCAGGTGGGTCCGCACCCACTCGTTGTCCATGACGGTGCCGTCCCCGGGCATGCCGACGTCCGCCGAGCGGGTGGTGCGCGCCCACTGCACGACCTGCCGCAGTGAGGCCTGCAGCGGCCCCGCCGAGGTCAGGGCGACGCGCTCGTGGTTGAGCTGGTTGGTCATGAGCGGCCAGCCGCCGTGCTCGGGGCCCACGAGGTTGCTCGCCGGGACCACCACGTCCTGGTAATAGGTGGCACTGGTGTCCGGGCCGGCCATCGTGTGGACCGGGGTCCACGAGAAGCCTTCGGCGTCGGTGGGCACCATGATCATGGAGATGCCCTTGTGGCGCTTGGCGTCCGGATCGGTGCGCGCGGCCAGCCAGATCCAGTCGGCGTACGCCACCAGCGACGTCCACATCTTCTGACCGTTGATCCGGTAGACCTCGCCGCCCTCGTGCTCACCGGTCCCGGGCTCGCGGACCGCCCGCGTGCGGAGCGACGCGAGGTCGGTGCCGGAGTCCGGCTCGGAGTAGCCGATGCCGAAGTGCAGCTCACCGCGGCTGATCCGGGGCAGGAAGTAGTTCTTCTGCTCGTCGGAGCCGAACGCCATGATGGTGGGCGCCACGGAGTTGATGGTGAGGAACGGCACCGGGACGCCGGCGATCGCGGCCTCGTCGGTGAAGATGAGCTGCTCGATCATCGGCCGGTTCTTCCCGCCGAATTCTTCGGGCCACCCCAGTGTCAGCCAGCCGTCTCGGCCCATCTCCGCGACGATCTCGCGGTACGCGTCGCCGTGCCCGTACTCGCCGGTGGTGGAGGTGAAGGCCTCGCGTCGTTCAGGGGTCATCAGTGCCGAGAAATACTCGCGCAACTCCCCGCGCAGACGTTCCTGGTCGGTGGTGTAGGTGATGTCCATATGCCCTAAGCTCATCGGTGAGTGGAACACGTTCTAGTGTCGTGTCTCACATAGTACCCAACCATCTCGCGGCCATGGTGGCCGTGGGTGCGACCGAGGAGGACGGCATGAGGATTGAAGTCGATCCCGACCGCTGCGAGGGGCAGGCCGTGTGCGTCGGCCTGGCGCCGAAGGTCTTCGAGCTGAACGACGACGACGAGGTCGTGCGTGTGATCGTCGACGAGGTCCCCGAGGACCTGCAGAAGCGCGCACTCAAGGCTGTGGAGAAGTGCCCGATGGCCGCGCTGAAGGCCGCGGAGTGACCGCGGGGATGGGTCGGGAGAATCTCGACGCGGACCTCTCACTCGACGGGCGCGTCGCCGTGGTCACCGGGTCCGGCTCGGGTCTCGGCGCGGCCGAGGCGGTCGAGCTCGCCAGGTCGGGCGCGGCCGCGGTGGTCATCAACGACATCCGCGCCGGTGAAGCAGCAGATGCGGTGATCGCGGACATCGAGGCGGCCGGAGCCAAGGCGGCACTCGTCGTGGGCGATGTCTCCGAGCGGGAGACCGCGGACGCCATGGTGGCCGAGGCACTCAGACTCGGCGGGCTGCACGTGGTGGTCAACAATGCCGGGATCACGCGCGACAAGATGCTGTTCAACCTCTCCGACGAGGATTTCGACGCGGTCGTGAAGGTGCATCTGCGCGGTCACTTCCTGCTCACCCGCAATGCGGCCGCCCACTGGCGCGCGGAGAGCAAGAAGTCCGGGGGGCCGGTCTACGGCCGGCTCATCAACACCTCGTCGGAGGCGGGGCTCTTCGGCCCGCCCGGCCAGGCCAACTACGGCGCGGCCAAGGCCGCGATCACCGCGCTGACGCTGTCCGCGTCGCGGGTGCTGGAGCGCATCGGCTGCACCGCCAATGCTATCGCCCCTCGCGGTCGCACCGGGATGACGGAGGCGGTCTTCGAGCCCTGGGACTCCTCCGAGGGGCCGGATCCGCTCTCGCCGGACCGGGTCGCGGACCTCGTGTCCTACCTGGCCTCGCCCGCTGCTGCGCACGTCACCGGTCAGCTGTTCGTGGTATACGGCGGGATGGTGGCGCTCGTGGAGGCGCCCGTCGTGGAGAAGAGGTTCGACGCGGAGGGTGGCGTATGGGACCGTCGCGAGTTCGCGGATGCGATCTCCGGGCACTGGTCAGGACGCCCGGAGGGCAAGTCCTTCTCCGCTGCGGAGATCATGAAGCTCTGAGTGGCGGGCCCGTCCCCGGCGTGATCGACGTCGATCGCGCCGGGGACGACTTATTGGTGTGTCGGGCGTGTTAGATTCCCCCGACGCGAGCTGGCAGGGGCACCGGTCGGGGGGATGGGGAAGCCCTTGTCAGATAGAACGTGTTCTAGCTACTATGTAATCTGGGTCACGATGAACCGGTCACTTGTTCAGTTTGGTGTGACCGGGGGATGAAAGAAGACAGGAGGGGGGCGATATGGCGAGAGTTCTCGATGCGCCGCTTAAGGGAGTCGGCGATTTCGTCGCCATGAGTCTCGACACGTTCGTGTCCTTCCCGTCGATCGTGCGGCAGGGCCGGGAGTTCGTCGAACAGTCCTGGTTCATCGCCAGGGTCTCCATGATGGCCACCATCCTGGTGGCGATCCCGTTCACCGTCCTGGTGAGCTTCACGCTCAACATCCTGCTCCGCGAGATCGGTGCGGCCGATCTGTCGGGGGCGGGGGCCGCGCTCGGCGCCGTCACCCAGGTCGGTCCCATGGTCACGGTCCTCATCGTGGCGGGGGCCGGGGCCACCGCCATCTGCGCGGACCTCGGGGCCCGCACCATCCGCGAAGAGATCGACGCGATGGAGGTCCTCGGGATCGACCCGGTCAAGCGCCTGGTCGTCCCCCGGGTCGCCGCGTCCACCTTCGTGGCGCTGCTGCTCAACGGCCTGGTGTGCACGATCGGCATCCTCGGCGGTTTCCTCTTCTCGGTTCTTCTGCAGGGCGTCAACCCGGGCGCCTTCGTAGACGGGATCACCCTGCTCACGGGCCTGGGTGAGCTCATCCTGGCGCAGATCAAGGCCGGCATGTTCGGCATGCTGGCCGGGCTCGTGGCCTGCTACAAGGGCCTCTACGTCCGGGGCGGGCCGAAAGAGGTGGGCAGCGCTGTGAACGAGACCGTCGTCTTCGCCTTTATGGCCCTGTTCGTCGTCAACACCGTGCTCACGGCGGTCGGCGTCAAGGTCCTGGGGGCGTGAGGTGGCCGTCATCGAGACCACCCGGTTCCCGCATCTCGCGCGGGCCCGGCACCACACCGTCGGCAGGGCCGACGACTTCGGCGGCATCGCCCTGTTCTTTTGGCGAGCACTGCTGGCCACGCCGCGGGCGCTCACCCAGTACCCGAAGGAGACACTGCGGCTCATCGCCGAGATCGCCATGGGAACGGGTGCGCTGGCGATGATCGGCGGCACAGTGGTGATCGTCGGGTTCCTCACCCTCGCCACCGGCGGCGTGATCGCGGTCCAGGGCTTCTCCTCGCTCACCGACGTCGGGGTCGAAGCGCTCACCGGCTTCTTCGCGGCGTTCATCAACGTCCGCATCGCCGCACCCGTGATCGCTGGCATCGGGTTGGCCGCCACCATCGGTGCCGGCGCGACGGCCCAGCTCGGGGCGATGCGGGTGTCCGAGGAGATCGACGCGCTGGAGGTCATGGCGATCGACTCGATCACCTACCTGGTCTCCACCCGGATCGTCGCCGGGATGATCGCCGTGGTGCCGTTGTACTCGCTCGCCGTCATCGCCTCGTTCCTGGCGAGCCGGTTCGCGACCGTGCAGATCTATGGTCAGTCCGGCGGCGTCTATGACCACTACTTCTCGACGTTCCTCATCCCCACGGACATCCTGTGGTCCTTCGTTCAGGCCATCGCGATGGCCATCGCGATCATGCTCATCCACACCTACTACGGCTACAACGCCGCCGGCGGTCCCGCCGGCGTCGGCTCGGCCGTGGGCAACGCCGTCCGCACCTCGCTCATCGCGGTGGTGACCGTAACCCTTCTCTTCTCCCTCGCGATCTACGGCGGAGACGGCAACTTCAACCTGTCAGGATAGGAGGCGGACGTGGCGAGAACTGTGAGTCAGAGCGATACGGTGCCCAAGCGCATCGCGGCGACGGTGCTGGCGCTCTTCATCGTCGTGGTGATCGCGCTCTCCCTCCTGATGTTCGCGAGGGTCTTCGACAGCCGGGTGCCGTTGACCGTCCGCAGTGATCGCGCCGGTCTGGTCATGGAGGCCGACGCCAAGGTGCGCGCCCGCGGTGTGGAGATCGGCAACGTCAAGGACATCCGCCAAGAGTTCGGCGGGGCGACGATCGAGATCGAGGTCGATCCCGCGGCGCTGGAGGCCATCCCCGCCAACTCCCCGGTGACGATCGGATCCAACACAGTGTTCGGTGCGAAGTCCGTCGACTTCGAGTCCCCGATGCGGCCGGACCCGACGCCGCTGGCCGCGGGCACCGTCGTCGAGGCGTCCAATGTCACCGCCGAGGTCAACACACTGTTCCAGGACCTGACCGACCTGCTCATCGCGATCGAGCCGGAGAAGCTCAACGCCACCCTCGGCGCGGTCTCCGGGGCGGTCGACGGGCGCGGTGAACAGGTGGGGCGCACGATCACCGACTTGGGCGACTACCTGCAAGAGATCAACCCGCAGATCGACACCCTCCAGAGGGACCTGGCCAAGGGGTCGCGGGTGGCCAACCTCTACGCCGACGTCACCCCCGACATCATGCGCCTGCTCGACTCCGGCACCGATGTCGGCGCCAACGTCGTCAACAACCAGGCGCGGTTCGAACAATTGCTGGTCTCTGCGATCGGCACGGGCGAGACCGGCAAGCGCCTGCTGTCCGAGAACGGCAACGAATTCGTCAAGACGCTCTCGGACCTGCGTGCCTCGACCAGCCTGCTGGCGGAGTACCACCCCATGCTCACCTGTCTGATCGTGGGCCTGAACCAGGGCGTCGAGGGCGCCAACTCAGCCTTCGGCGGCGAGGACCAGCCCGGCCTGGTATTCAAGTCGGGGTGGCAGCAGGGGGCGCGAGCGTACGAGTACCCCAAGGACCTGCCGAAGGTCAACGCCAGCACCGGACCCAACTGTTACGGCCTCCCGTTCCCGGACCCGGAGGTCCACGCCCCGTTCGTCGTCACCGACACCGGCTCGAACCCCGTGGAGGGCATGCCCGACGTGTTCACCACTCGCCCCGCCCCGCTGTTCGGCCCGTTGCGGCCCACCGAGCCTGGTCGTCCCGCGCCCCCGACGCTGCTGCAGGTCATGCTCGGCATGGACGGGGAGGCCCCGTGACCGCCGGGCGCTCGGCAGCGCGAAACGCCCGTCTCACCCTGATCAAGCTGGCGATCTTCACCACGGTGATGGTGCTGGTCCTGGCCGGTCTGGTCATGGTCTTCAGCGAGTACCGCTCCGGCGCGTCCGAGAAGTACAATGCCGAGTTCACCGACGTCTCGGGGCTGGAGTCTGGGGATAAGGTGCGCATCGCGGGAGTGGAGGTGGGCCGCGTCGACCGGATCGCACTGGCGGACGGGAACACAGCCGCGGTCCGGTTCTCCGTGGCCGGGAACCAGGTCGTGCACGCTAGCACCGAGGCGATGGTGCGGTACGAGAACCTGACCGGGGACCGCTATCTGGAACTCAACCGGGGGGAGGGGGATCAGTCTCCGCTCGAGGCGGGCGAGACGCTGCCGATCTCGCAGACCTCCCCGGCTCTGGACCTCGACGCGTTGCTCGGCGGGTTCCGTCCGTTGTTCAGGGCACTCGACCCCGGCCAGGTGAACCAGCTGTCGGAATCGATCGTCAAGGTATTCCAGGGCGAGGCCGGAACCGTGCAGGACCTGCTCGCCTCGACGTCGTCCCTCACTCAGACACTGGCTGATCGGGACCAGCTCATCGGAGACATCATCACCAATCTCAACGGGGTGCTCACCACGGTGGCGGACAACCAGTCCAACGTCGATTCGATCGTCGACGACCTCCAGCAGCTCGTCTCTGGTCTGTCGGCGAACTCCGAGCCGATAGGCGAGTCCGTCGAACGCCTCAACGACGCCAGCGCCAACATGACCACACTCCTGTCCGACGTCCGCCCGGCCCTGCGCGAGGACGTCGCCCAGATCGACCGGGTGGCGACACTCATCAACGAGGACGAGCCGTTCGTCGAGAACGTGATCAACCGGCTCCCGTCCGACTTCGAGAAGATGGGGCGCTTGGGCGTGTACGGCAGCTTCTTCCAGTTCTATCTCTGTGGTGTGATCGTGCAGGTCACCAACCCCGTGACCGGCAGGGGCGTGTACCTGCCCCAGTACGAGCAGACGACGGGACGGTGTGCGTTCCCCGATGAGTGACACAATAGACGGGACCCCGCCGAAGGCGCCCCGAGGACAGCTCCGGTTCCGCGACCGCGACCCCAAGACGATCGGTGTCTGGGGAGCCGTGGGGGCCGTGGCGTTGATGGCGATCTCGCTGAACTACGACCGGATCCCCTTCGTCAACGGGCTGCGGAACGCCACGGCGTACGTGGCCGACGCAGCCGGGCTCAACACCGGTGACGAGGTGCAGGTGGCCGGGATGAGGGTCGGTTCGGTGCGGAAGATCGAGCTCGACGGGGACAGGGTCAGGGTCCGCTTCGACATCGACACCGACGTCGCGCTCGGCGCGGACACCTCCGCCCAGATCAAGACCGACTCGATCCTCGGCCGGCGTGCGCTCGGGGTCTTCTCTGACGGCCAGGGCGAGCTCCCCGCCAACATCATCCCGCTCGAGCGGACCTCGGTCCCGTACTCGCTCACCGCCGCGCTTGGCGACCTCAGCAACACCGTCGAGGCAATGAACACGGACAAGGTCGACGAGGCGCTGACCGTGCTCGCCGAGACCATGGAGGGGTCCTCGCCTGAGATCAGGGGAGCGCTGGACGGGATCACCAGGCTCTCGCGCTCTCTCAACGAGCGTGACGAGGGCGTACGGCAGCTCCTCGACAAGGCCGCGGGGACCACCGACATTCTCGGGCAGCGAAGTGACCAGATCAACCAGCTCATGGTGGACGGCAACGTGCTGTTCACCCAGCTCGACCTCCGGCGAAGGGCCCTCAGCGAGTTGATTGTCAACATCGACGAACTCGCCCGGCAGCTCTCGGGGGTGGTCCAGGACAACGAGGCACAGCTCGGACCCGCCCTGGACAAGTTGGAGCAGGTGTCGGATCTGTTGATCCGCAACAAAGAGGACATCGATCTGGGGCTGCGCCGGATCGTGCCGTTCTCCACGGCGCTGAGCGAGGCCGTGGCGTCCGGACCGTGGTTCAACGCCTACATATCCAACTTGTCGATCGGTCATTACCAGCAGACCATCCTGCGCGACCTCATGCCTCTCATCGACGACCGCGTCCAGCCCGAGCCCGGACTGGTGCGCGAGCCGACGCTGCCGGCCGTACCGGGTCTGACCCTGATGGACGAGCACCCCGGCTGGGGCGAGAAGAGGTTGCCCCGATGAGTCGACTGTTCTCGTCCACACTGTCCAAGGTCGTGGCCCTCGTCGTCGTCGTCCTCCTCGTGATTGCCACGGTGTGGTTCTTCTCCACCCGGACCAAGACGATCATCGCCTTTTTCGAATCCACCCGTGGCGTCTACGAGGACGACACCGTCCGGGTGCTCGGGGTGCGTGTCGGACGGATCTCCGAGATCACCTCCGAGGACGGCAGGTCCAAGGTCACGATGAAGGTCGACCGGGACGTCCCGGTCCCCGCCGACGCCACCGCGTTGCTCGTGGCACAGTCCCTCGTGGCCGAGCGGTTCATCCAGATCACCCCCGCCTTCACGGGCGGCGAGGAGATGCCGGACGGCGGCACGATCCCCGTCGAGCGCACCGCGATCCCGGTGGAATGGGACGGGGTCAAGGAGCAGCTCATGAAGCTGTCCACCGCCCTCAGTCCCGTTGGTGACGAGGAGACGGGCCCGCTCGGCGAGTTCGTCGACTCGGCCGACGCGATGCTCGACGGCAACGGTGCGGAGGTCCGCGACGCCCTCAACGAGGTCTCGCAGACCATGGCGCTGCTCTCGGACGGGCGAGAGAACCTCTTCACCACCCTCAAGAACCTGCAACTGTTCGTCACCGCGCTCTCACAGAGCGAGGAGCAGATCGTGTCCTTCGGGGGGAGGCTGGCCAGCGTGTCGCAGGTGCTCGGAGACCAGACGGGCAACATCGATGCGGCGCTGAGCGATCTCGACCTGGCGGTGACCGACATCAACCGGTTCCTTGACAACAACGGGGAACGCGTGACCACTGCTGTCGACAAGCTCGGCCAGGCGACCGAGGTGGTGCGCGACCGGCGGGCCGAGCTGGAGGGAGTGCTCCACGTGGGCCCCACCGCCATGGCCAACTTCTACAACATCTACCGGCCGTACCAGGGCGTCCTCACCGGGGTGTTGACCATGAACCAGATGGCCAACCCGACCAACTTCATCTGCGGTGCGATCGCGGGCCTGGCCAACAACACCGCCGAATCCGACGCACAGCTGTGCGCCCAGTACATGGGCCCGCTGTTCAACTCGCTCGCCTCCAACTACCCATACGGCGCGGTCACCCCGCCGATCACGCCCACCGCGGAGCCCCAACAGATCTGGGACTCGCAGAAGCCAGGGACGCAGACCCCACCGGGTGTGCAGCCGGTCTCCGACCGGCCCGACCCGCTGATCAACGTGGTCAACAAGGGCGACAACCTCACCGACACCTTGCTCGTGACGGGAGATGCGTAGATGTTCCGCAACCGACCCAGTGGCCGAATTCTGACGGCAGGTGCACTCGGCGCCGTCGTGCTGCTCTCCGGTGCCGGATGCACCTGGGAGGGTCTCAACTCCCTGCCGCTACCCGGTGCGCAGGGCAGGGGCGAGGGTGCGTACGAGATCACCCTTGAGATGCCCAACGTCACCACCATCACCCGCAACTCCCCGGTCCGAGTGAACGACGTCAACGTCGGATCGATCACGGACATGCAGGTGGAGGACTACACGGCGATCGTCACGGTCTCGCTCAACGAGGATGTCCGGCTCCCGGCCAACGCGCATGCGAAGATCGGGCAGACCAGCCTCCTGGGGTCGCAACATCTCGAGATCTTCCCGCCCCCGGACGGCGAACCCGAGGGCTCGCTCTCCGACGGGGACGTCATCCCGTTGGCCCGCGCCGGTGTGTACCCGACCACCGAGCAGACGCTGTCGGCGCTGTCGGTGGTCCTCACCAACGGCGGACTGGCCCAGTTCGAGACCATCTCCCGCGAGCTCAACACCGCGTTGGACGGTCGCCAGTTCGAGGCCAAGGAGGTCATCTCCCAGCTGGAGACCACCGTCAGTGGTCTCGACCAGCAGCGGGCCGACATCATCGCGGCCATGGACGGTCTGGACCGGCTCTCGCGGCAGATCAACGAGCAGAACGACACCCTGGCCAAGGCGCTGGGTCAGATGCCCGAGGCCGTCGCGCTGATCAACGACCAGAAGCAGGAGCTGACCACAGCAATGGTCTCGCTCGGGGATTTCGGCAACAAGGCCAACCAGGTGATCGACGCCGGTGGTGGACAGAACCTGGTGGACAACCTCCGCGACATCACGCCGGTCCTCGACTCGCTAGCCAACGCCGGGCGCGACCTGACCCGGGCGCTGAGCGTGCTCATCACGTTCCCGTTCCCGCAGGCGGGCATCGACAACTTCCTCCGCGGCGACTACGCCAACCTGTACATCCACGCCGACACGACGATGCCGCGTCTGTCGGAGACCTTCCTCCTGGGCACCGAGTTCGGCAACCGTATGGCCGGCCTCGAGGGCTATGTGGGCCTCGCGCCCAATCCGCTGGCCGGCGCGAACCCGTTCTCCCTTGAGATCCCGCGGCTGGAGCACTCGGGCGAGGAGCCGTTCGCCGAACTGCCGCCTGAGCCGGAATCCGGTGCCCCGACCGAGGAGGCCCCCCGATGACCCGGTTCGTGCGAATCCAGCTGACCATCTTCGCCGTGGTGACGGTTCTCTCCCTCTCGGTGATGTCGGTCTCGTACCTCAAGCTGCCGACTGCGTTCGGCTGGCAGCGCACCGATGTCGCACTGCAGATGCCGGACACCGGTGGGCTCTACAAGAACGCCAACGTCTCCTACCTGGGCAATGTGATCGGGAGGGTCGACGCGGTCACCCTCAAGCCCGGTCACGTCGTGGCCGAACTGCACTTCGACACGCGGGCGGAGGTCCCCGAGAACGTGCGTGCGCAGATCCGGAGTGTCTCCGCGGTCGGAGAGCAGTTCGTCGAGTTAGTGCCTGAGGGCGAGCCCGTCGGCGAGATGGCCGACGGCACCGTGCTCGGCGAGGACCGGGTCGACATGCCCCAGGGGATCGGCCCCGTCCTGGACCAGGCCACGGTGCTCATGGCGTCGATCGACGACGGCAAGATGCGCCGCGTCATCTCTGAGTCGTTCGACGCGTTCAACGGTTCCGAGCGGGAGCTCCAGCAGTTCCTGGACTCCGCGCAGCTCCTCCTTGAGGAGGCCCAGCGCAACACCGGGGCCACCCGCCAGCTGATCGCCGACGCCGAGCCGGTCCTGGACTCGCAGCTGCGCTCATCGGACTCGATCCGTGCCTGGACCCGGAACCTCGCAGACCTGACCGATCAGCTCCGGGTCAACGAGCCCCAGCTGACCTCGATCATCCAGCGCGGCCCGGACTCGCTGGCCCGGGCGACCAGGGTCCTCAACGATCTGCAGCCGACCATGCCGGTGCTGGTCGCCAACCTGGTGAGCGTCGGCGAGGTTGGCGTGGTCTACAACCGCTCCATCGAGCAGTTGCTCGTGATCTACCCGGCCCTGGTGTCCTCGCTCATCACCGCGATCAACGGCGCCAAGGACACCGGTGAGATCAAGGTGGATTTCAACCTCCAGATCAACGAGACCCCGCCGTGCACCACCGGCTTCTTGCCGGCGGACCAGCGGCGGTCGCCCGCCGACCTGTCCGTGCCCCCGCTGATGAACGGCATCTACTGCAAGGTCCCCAAGGACTCCCAGACGACCGTCCGTGGAGCCCGCAACCTGCCGTGCATGGAGTATCCCGGTCGGCGGGCGGCGTCGCCCGCCGAGTGCGCGGCGAACGACTACCAGCCCGAGGGGATCAACCCCCCGGACACGAGCGAGGTCGGTCCGCCCGGGAACAACCCGAACGGGTGGAACGTTGTGCCGTCGTCCGACACCGGTGAACAGGAGATCCGCACGTCGGCCGCGATGTACGACCCGTCGACGGGCGAATACCTGGGCGCCGACGGCAAGACGTACCGTCAGCTCAATCTCGGTGATGCCGGACGACTCTCGGCGGACGCCGACCTGGCCGACATCCTCACGAACGGAGTGACCTAGTGCCACAGCCGGACGACAACCCCGCCGACCGTGGGCGCCCCTGGCTCACCGTGACCGCGGTGGTCGCGGCGGTCTGCCTCGTGGCCGCCGTCGTCGCGACGTCGCTGTGGCTGGGTGAGCGGAACTCGGCGGCCTCCGTGCGCGCCGACCGGGCCTCCGCGACCGAACTGGACGCCTCGTACCGTGACTTCGCGACGACTGTGATGACCAAGCTCATGACCATCAGGCAGGAGACGCTGTCGGAGGACGTCGACGAGATCGTCGGCCTGATCGACGGCGATTTCTCGGAGCAGTTCGCGCCTCGCCGCGATTCGTACGAGGACGTCGTCAAGACCACCAATGTCGTCGCCGACGGTGTGGTGTCCGCCGCCGCCGTCGAGCACTCCTACCCCGACCGGGCCGAGGTGATCATGGCGATCGACCAGACCATCGGCAACCCGAAGTCCGATGAGGACCAGGACCGCCAGTACCGTGTGCGCGTGACCGTGAACCGACACGACGACGGCGAGATGAAGGTCACGGGGGTGAACTTCATCCCATGACCACTCCCGACTCCGACATCCGCGCCACCCGTCGCGCCCAGCGCGAGGCCGAACGCGCGGCCCGCGCCCAGCGCAAGGCCGACGCCGCCCGCGAGCGTGCCCTCGAGGCCGCACGGGCCGGTGGGCTGTTCGAGGGCATGGAGGCCATGCCCCGCACCGAGACCGCCGACCCACGATCGGACGAGGACACCGCCGGCGGCGCGACCGCCCGGCCGGCCACCTCGACCCCCTCGCCGTCGCCGGCGTCCCGGGAACCGATCGACCCGGCCCGTCGGCGCACCCTGATCACCGCCCTGGCGCTGGTGTCGGCGGTCCTCGTCGTCGTCACCGGCCTGGCCACGTGGCAGTACGTCGAGGCCCGCGAGGCGACGGCGATCGAGGAACAGATCGCGGCCGCGCCCCGGGCGGCCACCGACGCGGCTCGCGAGATCACCACCCAGATGTTCACCTACGACCACCGGACGGTGGACGCGGACCTCGGAGCGGTACGGGAGCGGCTCGCCGACCCGGCACTGTCGGAGTTCGTCGAACAGTCCATGCCGACCGTCTCCTCCGCCGCCAAGCAGCAGGAGGCCACCGTCTACGCGACCGTCGCCGCCGCCGCGCCGCAGGAGGTGACGGACGCCGAGCGCGTCACCGTGCTGGTCATGCTCAACCGGATGGTCTCCACCAAGGACGCGCCCGAGGCGGCCAGTTCGGCCTCACGGCTGAGCGTGGACATGGTCCGCCAGGATGGGACGTGGAAGCTCGCCGAGCTCAACGCGCTCTGACCCGGACGCGCTCTGACCCGGAAGCGCTCTGACCGCCGGCCGACGCCCGGGTATGGGGCGCCGCCCGGGGCGGACGGGGTCCTAGTCGTCCGAGGTGGCGTCGAGGGTGTTGAAGAACCGGCGGGCCCACGCGTGGACGTCATTGCTCAACACCTGCCGACGCAGTGACCGCATACGGCGACGTCGGTCATCGGGGGAGTCGTCGACCGCGGCCATGATGGCGTCCTTGACCCCGTCGAGATCGTGCGGGTTGCACAGGTACGCCTGGCGTAGCTCCGCGGCGGCGCCGGCGAACTCGCTGAGCACCAGGGCGCCCTCGCCATCGGTGCACGAGGCCACGTACTCCTTGGCCACCAGGTTCATGCCGTCCCGCACGGGCGTCACCAGCATGACGTCGGCGGCCGCGTAGAACGCCGCCAGTTCCGTCTTGGGGACGGGCCGGTGGATGTAGGTCACCACGGGGTGCCCGATCTCGCCGAACGTGCCGTTGATGCGGCCCACCGACTCCTCGATCCGCGACCGCATGATCTGGTACTGCTCGACCCGCTCGCGGCTCGGCGTGGCCAGCTGGAGGAGGGTCACGTCGGCGGGCTCCAGGCGCCCCTCCTCGAACAGTTCCTCCAGCGCGCGCAGGCGGACGTCGATGCCCTTGGTGTAGTCCAGACGGTCCACGCCCAACATCAGGACCCGCGGCGACCCCAACTCCTCGCGCAGGCGGGCGGCGCGGGCCTGGGTCTCGCGCGTGCGGGCGGTGGCGTCCACGGCCGCGGAGTCGATGGAGATGGGGAACGCGCCGACCCGCACCATGCGGTCGTCCACCCGGATCTCGGAGGCGCGGCCCCGCGTCGACCGCAATCGGACGGACGGGTAGCCGCGCAGGCGGTTGGCGAGGATCCGGAAGTTGTCCGCCCCGCCGGGCAGGTGGAAACCCACCAGGTCGGCGCCGAGCATGCCCTCGACCAGCTCGGTGCGCCACGGCAGCTGCATGAACAGTTCGACGGGCGGGAACGGGATGTGGAGGAAGAACCCGATGGTCAGGTCGGGGCGCAACTCGCGCAGCAGACAGGGCACCAGCAACAACTGGTAGTCCTGCACCCAGACGGTGGCGCCCTCGGCGGCGGCCTCCGCGGTGGCCTCGGCGAAACGGGTGTTGATCTCGCGGTAGGCGTTCCACCACTCGCGGTGGTACTCGGCCGGCACCACCACGTCGTGGAACAACGGCCAGAGGGTGGCGTTGGAGAAACCCTCGTAGTAGAGCTCGACGTCCTGGGCGGACAGGGTGACCGAGTGGAGGCGGATGCCGTCCGCGTCGAACGGTTCGGGGGCGGCGTCGGGGACGCCGGGCCACCCCACCCACGCGCCGTCGTTGGCCTTGAGGATGGACTCCAGCGCAGTGACGAGGCCACCTGGGCTGGCTTTCCAGTGTTCGGTACCGTCCCGGTCGATGACGAGGTCCACGGGGAGACGATTGGCGACGACGACGAAGTCGGCACCTGCTCCGGTGGACGTCTGCCCGGTACCGCTCGTCATCGGTTGTCCCCTCGCGTGGATCGCTGTGGTCTGGTTACTCGGCGTCCGCCGTCACCTGCGGCTCCGGACCGATCCCCAGCATGTCGAGGAGCATCCGGCACTCGTCGGCGTCGGCCGAGTACGAGGCCACGACCTTGCGGGCCATGTCGGCGGTCTCGTCCGCGACCGGCTCCAGGTCGTCGAGCTCGGGTTCTTTGCTGGCGGCGGCGGATGCCATCGGTGTCCTCCTGTGATCGGTGGGGGGCGCGCGCCCTGTTCGGGCGACATCGTCCGCTGCCGATCCTACGTCACCCGTCCGCGGCCGCCGACCGGCGCAGATTGCGGGTCACCCACTCACCGAACACGATCCCGGCGGCCAGTGCCACCGCGATCGCCAACGCCTGGAACATCAGGCCCAGACCGATACCCGTCTGGTCGCTCGTCAGCGCCGACAGGCCGCGGTACACCGACAGGCCCGGCAGGAACGGCGTGATGCCGGCGATGGTCACCACCAACGGCGGGACGGTGGCGATACGGGCGAGGATGCCGCCGATCAGGCCCATCGTGCAGGCGGCGAGGGCGGACCCCACCACCACTCCCAGTCCGGTGGCCATGACTGCCTGGAAGATGAGCATCCCTATCGCGCCGACGGCGGCGGCGAGCCAGGTCGCGCGCACCGTCGCATAGCTCGCCACGGCGAACCCGGCGGCGCCCACGCCCGCGGCGAACACCGCGATGTGGACCGCGGCGTTGCCGGCGATGGCCGGGTCGATCGGGGGTGGGGACATGCCGAGGCGTTCGAACGCGGCGAGCGCGATCGTGATCCCGCCCAGGACCCCGCCTGTCATGACCAACGTCTCGACCGCTCGCCCGGCGGAGGTCACCGGGAATCCGGTGATGGCGTCCTCGATGGCGCCGACGAGGGTGAGCCCGGCGAGCAGCACGATGATGCCGGCCGCGACCAGCTGGGACGGTTGGACCTCGATGAAGTTGTTGCTCACGGCGACGTAGGCGGCGAGGGCCCACGCGGCCGCGATGAACCCGCCCACGACCTGCTGGAAGAAGCTCGGGAGTCGGTGGCGGTCCAGGTAGCGGTTGGCGTACATCAGGGCGAACGTCGAGACCATGGAGATGAGGCCGGCCAGCGGGCTGCCCCCGAGCTGGATGACGACCGCGCACCCCAGCATCGCCCACCCCAGGACCGCGACGCGGAAGGAGTGCGGGTGTGGGGAGGCCACGATCGTCTCGACCTCGGCGGCGGCCTGGTCGACGGTGAGCTGGCGGCGCACGATGAGGTCGATGAGGCGGGAGACGCGGGTCACCCGTGTCATGTCGACGGTGCGGTAGTTGACCACCCGGATGACCGAGATCGGCGGTCGGCCGCGACGTCGGTTGACCCCGATGGTCAGCGACGTGAAGGTGACCTCCACGGTCGCGCCCGGCAGGCCGAACGCCGCCGCCACGGACTCGGCCTGGGCGACGGTGTCCGCGGCGCCCTCGCCGGAGGACAGCAGGATCCCGCCGATCTCGAGGGCGAGGTTGAGGACGTCGGTGACGGCGCCGTCGTCGTCGAGGTCGACCGGCGCCATGGGGGACAGCGGGGGCTCGACCGCAAGGTCCATGGCGGACTTGCGCAGTCCCATCCACGCCAGTGGTCGGGTGAGCGGTGCCGGTGCGTCGCGGGTCTCCACGGTGCACACCGTAGTCAAGAGCCCCGACGGTGGCCGGGTTAGGATGACTGGCGGGCCGCGGCGGTGTCGCCGCCCGTGCTGGAGTGGCGCAATTGGTAGCGCACCCGACTTGTAATCGGGCGGTTGCGAGTTCAAGTCTCGTCTCCAGCTCTCGAGTGGCGTCGGCGTTCGAGCCGGAAGCTGAGGGCACGCCAAGTGTCGGGCCGTCGGTGGTGGCCGCGGGATGCGGCCCCGAGCGGGACCCCCAGTTCAGTGATCATTGTTAGCTTCCGTCTACTGATGAGTAGAATGTTCTCAACATTCCCGTCGCCAGAAGGGCGCCGCCGAGATGACGCAGTCCGCAACAGAGATCGCCACTGCGTGGATGGCCGCCCTCGCCTCGGGCGACGCCGAGCGGACCATCGCACTGTCTTCTCCGTCGATCGTCTATACGACAGGCCAGGTCAGGCGCTACGAGGGGCACGATGGTGTCCGCGACATCGTGTCCGACCTCTCCCGACTGGCCGGTTTCCTCACCATCGGGGTGGAGGGGGAGATCCTGGAATCCGAGGGGGTCGTCGCGCTGCGCCGCCTCGAGCGGTACACCCTGCCCAGCGGCGGGATCGAGATCCGCGGTTGTTCCTTCGTGGAAGTGGCGGACGGGGTGGTCACGCGGTGGGCAGACTACAAGAGCATGCACGCGATCGACGAGATCGTCGGCTAACGGGGAGGCGGATGCCGTGAGCGAACGCGGAGCCGGGGAGGTGGATCCCCGGGAAGTGGTCAGGGCGCTGGTCGAGGCGGCGTTCGCGGGGGACGTCGAGACCGCGCAGTCATGGTGCACGCCGGACGTCGTTCTCACGATCGAGGGCACGCAGACCGTCCGGGGACACGAGGGCCTGCGCCATGTGATCGAGTTCAACCAGGATGTCTCGACCGACGTCAGCGTGGACATCCACCACGTACTGGGCTCGGGCGATGTGGCGGCGCTCAACCGGACCACACACCTCACCATCGGTGGGGTCGCCCTGAAGGTGGAGGTCGGCTCGTTCTTCGCGCTCCGCGACGGTCTCGTCGCGGCGTGGACCGACTATCAGGACATGCAGGACGTCACCCGGGCGCTCGGACACTGACGATCGGGCAGGGCCCGGCGCCGGCGGCCGACCGCCGACCCGGGGCGGACGGCCCCGGGTTCAGGCCTCCGGGACGAACTCCCCGTAGCCCAGTTCGCGCAGCGACCGCCGGATGGTCTCGGCCGCCGCGTCGGACTCCTCGGCGGGCGCGTCGGGGTCCGCCAGCGACAGGTCGAATCCGGACATGTCGTCGGCGGGGAAGATGTGGATGTGGGTGTGCGGCACCTCGAAGCCGGCGATGAGATACCCGGCGCGCGCCGCACCGAGGCCTCCCACGACCGCCTTGCCGACGGCCTGTGCGACCTCGTTGAGCCGGGTCAGCAGCGCGGGCTCGAGATCGGTCCACCGATCGACCTCCGCGCGCGGGACGACCAGCGTGTGGCCGGGCGCGACCGGTGCGATGGTGAGGAAGGCGACCACCTCGGGGTCCTTCCAGACGAACCGGCCCGGCAGTTCACCGGCGATGATCTTGCTGAAAACGGTCGACATGGACCCCAGCCTACGTATCGGGGGCGATGGCCTCAGGTGGCAGACTGGCGAAAAGTGGTCTAATGGATGTATCCGCTACCCGCCGGGTGGCCCCCGTCCTCTCTACACACGCGAAGGAGCATCGACATGGTCGAGGCAGGTATTGCGACGGCAGAGGGCGCGGTGAAGAAGAAGGCCTACCACCACGGCGATCTGCGCAACGCCATCATCCAGGAGGCGACCGCGCGCGCGAGGGTCTCGGGGGAGAAGGCGATCATCCTCCGCGAGATCGCCCCGCACATCGGGGTGTCCGCCACCGCGGCGTACCGCCATTTCGCGAATCGGCAGCAGCTCGTCGAGGAGGTCGCGGCCCGCGGGTTCGTCGAGCTGGTCGGTCGCGTGGCGGCCGCGGCCGTCGGCGGTGCGGTGTCCGATCCGGTCCTCGCCGCCTACCGCGAGCTGCGCGAAGCGGCTCTCGCCGTGGTGGAGTTCTCGATCGACGAGCCTGCGTGGGCCCGCACGATGATGGAGAACCTGGGCCCGTCGGAGACCGTCGCCGCGCACGCCGATGCCATCAATGTGGAATTGCAGGCGATCGTCGAGCGCGGGATCGAGGCGGGGGCGTTCCGGCCCGGGGTCGTCATGAACGACGAGCTGCCGCTGTGGGCGGCGATCGACGGCCTCAGCGCCCAGGCGATGTTCGGGATCCGCCCGATGCGGACCCCGGACGCCGCACGGTCGACCGCACGGACCATTGATCTGTGTATGACGGACCTGCTCACCGACGAGGCGCTGCGGGCCCGCGACGCGGCGTTCCCCGCCGCCGACATCACCGCCGACGCAGGGGTCTAGGGCCCGTTCGTTCCGGGCCGGGCCAACCCGGCGCGGCGGCCGGGCTACTGTGGTCGTCGTGCGCATTCTCGTGATCGGTTCCGGTGCCCGTGAGCACGCCCTCCTCGTCGCCCTCGCCGCGGATCCCGCGGTGACGGAGTTGCACGCGGCGCCGGGCAACCCCGGCATGGTGCAGGCGCAGTGCCACGAACTCGCGGTGACCGATCCGGCGGCCGTGACGGCCCTGGCCCGTAGGCTCGACGCCGGACTGGTCGTCATCGGTCCCGAGGTGCCCCTGGTCGCGGGCGTCGCCGACGCCCTGCGCGAGGCCGGGATCCCGGTGTTCGGCCCGTCCGCCGAGGCCGCCCGCATCGAGGGGTCCAAGGCGTTCGCCAAGGACGTCATGGCGGCTGCGGGTGTGAAGACCGCGCGCGCCGAGATCGTGGACTCGCCCGCCGACCTCGACGACGCACTCGACCGGTTCGGACCGACCTGGGTGGTCAAGGACGACGGGTTGGCCGCCGGCAAGGGGGTCGTCGTGACACCCGATCGCAACGCGGCCCGGGCGCACGCTCTCGCCTGTCTCGACGACGGGCACCCGGTGCTGTTGGAGTCGTTCCTCGATGGCCCGGAGGTCTCCCTGTTCTGCCTGGTCGACGGCGAGACCGTCGTGCCGTTGCTGCCCGCCCAGGACCACAAGCGGGTCGGCGAGGGCGATCGCGGTCCCAACACCGGCGGGATGGGCGCCTACACGCCGCTGCCGTGGTTGCCGCAGGGAATGGTCGACCGGATCGTCACGGAGGTGTGCGAGCCGGTGGCCCGCGAGATGGTCGCCCGTGGCTGCGGCTTCTCAGGCCTGCTGTACGCGGGGCTGGCGATCACCTCGTCCGGGCCCGAGGTCGTGGAGTTCAACTGCCGCTTCGGCGACCCGGAGACACAGGCCGTGCTGGCGCTGCTCGAGTCGCCGCTGGGCGAGACCCTGCACTCCGTGGCCACCGGCCGACTGGCCGACCTACCGCCGCTGGTGTGGCGTGACGGCGCCGCCGTGACCGTGGTCCTGGCAGCCGAGCACTACCCGGCGACGCCGCGGCGCGGTGACCTCATCGAAGGCGCCGAACAGCCGGGCGTGCTCCACGCCGGCACGGCCCGCGACGCGGAGGGCCGGCTCGTCTCCGCCGGGGGCCGGGTCCTGTCGGTCGTGGGCACGGGGGCGGACCTGACAGCGGCCCGGGCCGAGGCCTACCGGATCCTCGACGGCATCGAGCTCGGCGGCGGGCATTTCCGCCGGGACATCGGCCAGGCCGCCGAGGAGGGGCGCATCAGCCTCCCCGGCTGACGCGCCCCGCGCGATCAGCGCGAGTAGAGCTCCATCCGGGGCACCTGCGCGACCAACCACGGGCTGAAGGCGAACGGGGTGGCGTCGACCGAGGTGCGGACATCCGCCGGACGGGCCCAGTGGTGCGCGCACACCTCGTCGGCCCGCGGGTTCACCTCGGCGCGGATGCGGGCGGTGAACACCGGACAGATCTCGTTCTCGACGATTCCCGAGTCGTCGACGGCCCGATAGCGGAAGTCCGGTACCGCGGGTTCGATCGAGTCCACTCGGGTTCCGAGCTCCTGCTCGGCCCGCCGGACTATCGCCTCGACCGGATCCTCGCCCGGACCGGGGTGGCCGCAGAACGAGTTCGTCCAGATACCGGGCCAGGTCCGCTTGTCCAGAGCTCTCCGGGTGAGGAGCACGTGCCCCTCGTCGTCGACGACATGGCACGAGAACGCCAGGTGCAGCAGCGTATCCGTGGTGTGGACCGTGGCCTTGTCGGCGGTACCGATCGGGTTGGCGTCGTCGTCGAGGAGGACGACGAGCTCGGTCGGCACGGACGGCGACCCGGCGGCGCGGGACCCGGCGGTGGCGGGGGGCTCGGAAGGGGAGGACATGCCGCCCAGCCTAGGCATTTCCGGCGGGCCCGGCCGCCGCGCGCAGCCGGAGGGCCGCCGCGCGGGGCGCCGCCGGCAGTCGATCAGCCCGCGAGGCTGCGGGCGATCACCAGCCGCTGGATCTGGTTGGTGCCCTCGAAGATCTGGGTGATCTTGGCCTCGCGCATGTACCGCTCGACCGGGAACTCGCGGGTGTAACCCACACCGCCCAGGACCTGCACCGCGTCGGTCGTCACCTTCATGGCGGCGTCGGTGGCGGTGAGCTTGGCGATCGAGGCCTCCCGCGAGTACGGGCGGCCGGCGTCCTTGCGGCGGGCGGCGTCGAGGTAGGAGGCGCGGGCCGAGGCCACCGCGGCGGCCATGTCGGCGAGGAGGAAGCCCAGCCCCTGGTGGCCGATGATCGTCTTGCCGAACGCCTCGCGCTCGCGGGCATAGGCGACCGCGTCGTCGAGGGCGCGCTGGGCGATGCCGGTGGCCACCGCGGCGATCCCGAGGCGGCCGGAGTCCAGGGCCGAGAACGCGATGCGCAGGCCGTCGCCCTCCGCGCCGAGCAGGCGGTCCGCGTCGACCCGGGCGCCCTCGTACGAGGCGGTGGTGGTGGGGACGCCGTTGAGGCCCATCTTGTCCTCGGGCTTGCCGAAGTGCAGGCCCTCGGTCTCGCGCGGAATGAGCAGGCACGAGATCCCACGGGAGCCCTCGCTGGTGCGGACGAAGGTGTTGTAGACGTCCGCGATCCCGCCGTGGGTGATCCACGACTTGGTGCCGTTGACGACGAACACGGAGCCCGGGCCGTCGCCCTCCCGCTCCGCGCGGCACCGCAGGGCGGCGGCGTCCGACCCGGCCTGCGGCTCGGACAGCGAGTACGCGCCGATCTGCTCGCCGGCGAGCATTCCCGGCAACCACTCGGCCTTCTGCTCGTCGGTCCCGGCGGTGGCGAGCGGGAAGCAGGACAGGCCGTGCACGCTGGTCGCCACGGCGACGGCCGCCCAGCGGGCGCCGAGCTCCTCCAACACCTGGAGGTACACTTCGTAGGGCTGGTCGCCGCCGCCGAACTCCTCCGGGTAGGGCAGGCCCAGCAGCCCGACCTCGCCGAGCTGGGCGAACAGGCCCTGGGGGTAGGTGTGGTTCCGCTCGTGCTCGGCGGCGATCGGCTCGAGGAGTTTATCCGCGACGGAACGCGTCATCTCGAGCAGTTCGTACGCCTCGTCGCTGGGGAGCAGGCGGTCCACGGCCATGGGGGTCCTCCGGGTGCGGGTGGGGGACCGTGCGGTCCCCGGGGTCGGTCGGCTCCCATTAGAGTGCACCGCCGGGACGCGGCACGCCCAGCCCCGATAGTGGGGGTGCCCGTTGGTGGGTGCTGCTGGTGCGTCGTGGTTCACGTGCGCCACAATCTGGCGGTATGACCGAGAACACCGCGTCCACGCCCCTGTCGCCGGAGCAGTTGCTTGAAATCTACGACGTCCCCGGTGCGAGCGCCGCGGAGTTCCTGTGCGACCGCCACGACCCCGAGGCGGTCGCCTTCACCGTCATCGACGCCGACCTGTCCGGGCGGGACATCACCTACGGCGAGCTGCGGACCGAGAGCGAGAAGGTCGCCGCGGCGCTGGCCGAGCTCGGCGTGGGCGAGGGCGACCGGGTGGCCACGCTGATGTCCAAGTCCGCGGACCTGGTGTTCACCCTCATGGGGATCTGGCGACTCGGTGCCGTCCACATGCCGCTGTTCACCGCGTTCGCGTGGCCGGCCATCGAGATGCGTCTCACCGGTGGCGACGCCAAGGTGGTCGTCTCCGACGCGGACCAGCGCGGAAAGCTCGAGAGCGTCGCCGTCCCGGTGGTCGTCGCCGGCCTGGCGGACTGCCCCGAGGCCCGAGACGGCGACCTCGACCTGGCCACGATCACCGCCGCCCAGCAGCCCTGCCTCGCCGCGGCGGTCACCGGTCCGGACGCCGGCCTGGTCATGCTGTTCACCTCCGGCACCACCGGCACCCCGAAGGGCGTCGTCGTGCCGGTGCGCGCCCTGGCCGCGTTCCACCAGTACATCGAGACGGGCCTGGACGTGCGGGCCGACGACGTGTTCTGGAACGGTGCCGACCCGGGCTGGGCGTACGGCCTCTACTACGGCATCCTCGGCCCGCTGGCGGTCGGCCGTCGGAGCCTGCTGCTGCACGCCCGCTACAGCCCGGAGCTGGCGTTCGCGGTCCTGCAGTACTTCCACGTCACCAACTTCGCGGCCGCGCCGACCGTGTACCGCACCATGCGGGCCAAGCGGGACATCGCGCCGGCCGACGTCACGCTCCGCCGAGCCTCGGCCGCCGGTGAGCCGCTCACCCCCGAGGTGATCGAGTGGTCGACCGAGCAGTTCGGCGTCGAGGTGCGCGACCAGTACGGCCAGACCGAGCACGGGATGTTCATCATCAACCCGTGGCACGACTCGCTGCGTGAGGACGTGCGCCCGGGCTCCATGGGCGTGCCGCTGCCGGGCTGGTCGTGCACCGTGCTCGCCGCGGACTACGACGAGCCCGCCCCCGTGGGCGAGCTGGGCCGCGTGGCGATCGACGTCCCCGCCAGCCCCCTGATGTGGTTCACCGGCTACCACCAGGCCCCGGAGAAGACCGCCGAGCGCTTCAGCGCGGACGGGCGCTGGTACTACACCGGCGACGCCGCCAAGCTCGACGCGGACGGCCACTTCTACTTCTCGAGCCGCGACGACGACGTGATCATCATGTCCGGGTACCGCATCGGCCCGTTCGACGTGGAGTCCGTCCTGGCCAAGCACCCGGACGTGCTCGAGTCGGCGGTCATCGGCGTCCCCGACGACCTGGCCGGGGAGGTCCTCGAGGCGTACGTGGTCCTGCGCGACGGCGTGGAGGGTGGCCCGGAGGCCGAGTCCGGCCTACAGAAGTGGGTCAAGACGGAGTTCGCCGCCCACGCCTTCCCGCGCCGGATCCACTTCGTCCGCGAGCTGCCCAAGACCCCGTCGGGCAAGATCCAGCGGTTCCTGCTGCGCAAGGAGCGCGCCGGACGGGCCTGAGCGCGCCGGACAGGCCTGAGGCGGCCCGCGCCGCACGCTGCCACCGCCGGATCCGCCCCGGCCGAACGCGGTGAACGGGGTTCACACACCCCGTGGCGGGTCTACCCTCAGCACATGAAACCGGCCGCGGCTGCCCGTGCTCTCGTGTCCGCGGCGCTCGTCGTCGTCGTCCCTCTCGCCTCGGCGACCACCGCGGCGACGGCGGCGGCCAACCCGGTGATCTCCTCGGTCGCCCCCGACCCCTCCGTGCAGCGCGGCGCCGACGGGGCGTTCCACGTCCACGCGACCTCGGACGACTGGGGCGACGGCGCCGGGTCCCGCCTCATCCCGCACTTCCGGTCCTTCGACCTGGTGGAGTGGGAGTACGTGGGCGACGCGTTCGCCGCCCGGCCCGCGTGGGCCCCGCCCGGTTCGTTCCTGTGGGCGCCCGACGTCCACATCACCGCGACGGGCGCCGTCATGTACTACACGACCGGGGGCGCAGCACCCTGTATCGGCCGGGCCACCGCGCCGGGCGTCGACGGCCCGTGGACGCACGATCCGGCGCCGATCGTCTGCCACGGCGCCCCGGAGCCGTATCAGGACCTGGATCCCATGGACCCCGAGGTAGTGGTCACCGACGCGGGCCCGGTCATGCTCATGGGGAACTTCGAGGGCATCCACGCGGTGCCGATGAACGCCACCGGCACGGTGCTGGACGGCGACCCCGTGCTCGTCGCCGGCACCGGCGTGGAGGCCCCGGCCGTGGTCACCCGTCAGGGGCGCACGCACCTGTTCACCAGCGCCGGGCTGTGCTGCGACGGGGAGGCCTCGCAGTACCGCGTGCTGGGCGGCCGCGCCGACGGGCTGTTCGGGCCGTACGAGGACAGGACCGGGCGCCCGTTGGTGCAGGCGCCGGGCGAGCCCCTTCCCGGTGACGTCATCCTGCGCGGCGACACCGACTGGGTGGGCCCGGGGCACGTGGACGTGGCCACCGACGACGCCGGCGGGGACTGGATGCTCTACCACGCCGCGCCCCGCGGCAACGCGGTGCTGCCCAGCGGCGTGCAGCGGCGCTACCTCATGCTCGACCGTCTGGACTGGGTGGGCGGCTGGCCGGTCGTCGGGGACGGCACGCCGTCGGAGGCGCGGCCCGCCGATCCGGTGGTCGCGCTCCCCGTCCGACTCACCGCGGTGGGGCAGGCCGCACTGCGACCGGGCGACGACGGCACCGCCGCCGACGACGACGAGGTGATCGACCTCGCGGTGCGGGTCGCCTCCACCGGAACCGCCTATTCCGGCGAGGTCCGGGCCACCATCACCGGCCCGGACAAGCGGCGGCTCGCACTGCCGATCGTGACCGGCACCGGGGACCTGCCGGCCGTCCCGGTGAGCGTGGGCGCCGGGGCGTCGGTGGACCGCCCGCTGACGCTCCGGCCGCCCGCACCGCTCGCCCCGGGCCGCCACGAACTGGTCATCTCGATCGGTGCCGCGGACGGCGGTGTGGCGGAGGAACTGGCGGTGTTCGGCCTCGAGGTCGCCCCGGACGGAACCCTGTCACTCGGATCGGGCGCACTCGGATCCGCCCCGATCGGATCGACCGGCTCCTGATCGGATGTGAGGCCGCCGTCCCGGGGTTACCGTGATCGCCAGAGCACCCCGCTGGGAGGCGTCGGGGTGACCGGCGGAGGGAGCGGGCCATGACCGGCGGGGGCACGGACGCGGGCGGCACCGACGACCGCAGGATCGTGATGGCACCACACCTGAGGGGTCTGGAGCCGGACCGCGACCGTGGGATGGAGGTCGACCAGAAGTCACCCGGCGAGCTCGACCCCGCGGTGCCGCGGGGCGAGTTCATCCGCAGCGTGATCGGCACCGTCGCCGGGCTGGCGGCGGCCGTGCTCGTGTACCTGGTCATGCCGGGCGATCTCGAACACAACGCGCGCCTCACCGCGGCGGTGGCGGTCCTGCTCGGCATCTGGTGGATGACCGAGTGCATCCCCATCCCGGCCACCGCGCTGGTGCCGCTCATCGTCTTCCCCGTCCTGGGTCAGGACGTCTCGGTCAACGACGTGGGCGCCGAGTACGGCAACAACATCATCTTCCTGTTCATGGGCGGCTTCCTCATCGCGATCGCCATGCAGCGCTGGAACCTGCACCGGCGGATCGCCCTGCTCACCGTGCGCGCGATGGGTACCCGGTCGACCCGGGTGGTCGCCGGGTTCATGATCGCCACCGCTTTCCTGAGTATGTGGGTGTCCAACACGGCCACGGCGGTGATGATGCTCCCGATCGGGGTGTCGGTGCTGATGCTCGCCTCCGAGCTCGGTGGGAAGGACCGTGCCGGTGGGGACGGCGCCGGTCGGAACGACGACGAGGACGCGATCCCCCGGATGGACTCCTCGTCCGATCCGCGTTCCGATCAGGTGAAGCAGGCCGTGATCCGGTCGAACTTCGGCACCGCGCTGATGCTGGGCATCGCCTACGCGGCGTCGGTCGGGTCGCTGGCGACCATCATCGGCACCCCGCCCAACACCCTTCTCGCCGGCTATCTGGAGCGCGAGCACGACATCGTCCTGGGTTTCGGTCGCTGGATGCTGGTCGGACTGCCGCTGGCGGTGGTCATGCTCGTGATCACGTGGTTCCTCCTCACCAAGGTGCTGTTCCGTCCCGAGATCGAGCGGATCCCCGGCGGTCGGGCACTGTTCGACGACGAACTGCGCAGGCTCGGCCCGACCTCGTCGGGCGAACGGCGCGTCCTGGCGGTGTTCGTCGCGGCGGCCGTGGCCTGGGTGGCCGTGCCGCTGGTGTGGGAGGACCCGCCGATCTCGGACGCCGGGATCGCGCTCACTGCCGGACTGCTGCTGTTCCTGCTGCCGGCCGGCACCGAGCGCGGGGTGCGGCTGCTCACCTGGGACGCCGCGCTGGGACTGCCGTGGGGCGTGCTGCTGCTGTTCGGCGGCGGACTGGCGCTGTCCGCGCAGTTCTCAGGTTCCGGACTCACCGGGTGGATCGGCGAGCAGGCGTCGGCGCTGGACGCGCTGCCGACCGTCGCGCTGGTGCTCGTCGCGGCCGCCGGGGTCCTGTTCCTCACCGAGCTGACGAGCAACACCGCCACCGCCGCCACGTTCCTGCCGGTGGCCGGCGGCGTCGCCCTCGGCCTGGACCTGGATCCGATGATCCTGGCCGTCCCGGTCGCGCTCGCCGCCACCTGCGCCTTCATGCTCCCGGTGGCGACCCCGCCCAACGCGATCGCCTACGGCTCGGGATACGTGACCATCGGCCAGATGATCCGCGGCGGGATCTGGCTCAACCTGATCGGGTTGATCGCCATCACCGCGGTCACCATGACGCTGTTGGTGTGGGTGTTCGGGCTGACCGTCTGATCGTCTGACCGGCCCGCTAGCGTCGGGGCATGCCCGTCGCACGCGAACCCTCCCGCCGCTCGGCCGTCGAGCCCTTCCACGTCATGAGCGTCCTCGCCGCCGCCGCCCGCCGGCAGGAGACCCACGGCGACGTCATCTCGCTGTGCGCGGGCCAGCCCTCGACCCCGGCCCCCGGCCCGGTACTCGCCGCCGCCCGCCACGCCCTGGACACCGAGATCCTCGGATACACCGAGGCGCTGGGCATCCGCCCGCTCCGCGAGGCGATCGCGGGGTACCGCCGGCGGCGGGACGGGGTGGACGTGACGGCCGACGACGTCGTCGTCACCACCGGGTCCTCCGGCGGCTTCACCGTGCTGTTCCTCGCCGCGTTCGACCCCGGCGACACCGTCGTGATGGCACGCCCCGGCTACCCCGCCTACCGCAACACCCTCCAGGCCCTGGGCTGCCGGGTCCACGAGATCGCCTGCGGCCACGAGACCCGGTACCAACCCACGGTCGCGCAGCTCGAGGCGGTCACGGCGGAACTGGGCCACGCGCCCGCCGGCCTCATCGTGGCGAGCCCGGCGAACCCCACCGGCACGATCATCGACGCGGGCGAACTCGAGGCCCTCGCGCGCTGGTGCGAGGCCCACGGCACGCTGCTCGTCAGCGACGAGATCTACCACGGCGTCACCTACGGCCGGGAGTGCGCGAGCGCGTGGCAGACCAGCCGCGAAGCCGTGGTGATGGGCTCGGTGTCCAAGTACTTTTCCATGACCGGCTGGCGGATCGGCTGGATGCTGTTGCCGGAGTACCTGCGTGACCCCGTGGACCGTCTGATCGGCAACCTCACCATCTGTCCGCCCGCCGATGCCCAGTTCGCCGCCGTCGCCGCGTTCACCGAAGCCGCTGCCGCCGAGCTGGACGGGCACGTCCAGCGGTACGCCCGAAACCGCGACCTGGTCCTGCGCAGACTGGGCGAGCTGGGCGTGGGGGAGATCGCCCCTCCGGACGGCGCCTTCTACGCGTACTTCGACGTCTCACGCTGGACCGACGACTCGGTGGCGTGGTGCGCGGAGGTCCTCGAGCGAACAGGGGTCGCGTTGACGCCGGGCGTCGACTTCGACACCGTCGACGGTGGCCACACCGTCCGGCTGAGCTTCGCCGGCGGCACCGAGGAGATCGCCGAGGCGATGGACCGGCTGGAGGCCGTGCTCGCCCCGTAGGTACCGGCCCCGCGGGCGGCTGTGATGTACGGCCCCGCCGGCGCCCGCGGAGCGCTACGGTCGGCGCATGGGTTCCGCCGAGATCATCACCGCCATCGTCTACGTCACCCGGCCGTGGCTGCTGGCGCAGGCTCCGCTCACGGTGGAGCAGGTCTACCTCAACGCCCGGGAGATCCTGGCCGGGTCCACCGGCGGCTCGATGATCTCCTGACCGGGCTGCGATACTGGGGGGCGTGACCGCCCAGAGCAGCAAGCCCCGCATCTCCAACGTCCTCGCCTCGCGCTACGCGAGCGCCGACCTGGCCACGCTGTGGTCCGCCGAGCACAAGATCGTGCTCGAGCGGCAGCTGTGGATCGCGGTGCTGCGCGCACAACGCGACCTGGGCATCGACGTCCCCGACGGGGTGATCGAGGCCTACGAGGCGGTGATCGACCGCGTCGACCTCGGCTCGATCGCCGAGCGCGAGCGCGTCACCCGGCACGACGTCAAGGCCCGCATCGAGGAGTTCAACGCCCTCGCCGGCCACGAGCACATCCACAAGGGCATGACGAGCCGGGACCTCACCGAGAACGTCGAGCAGCTCCAGGTGGTGCGGTCACTCGAGCTCGTCCGCGACCAGGGCGCCGCCGCGGTCCGGCGTCTGGCCGAGCACGCCGTCGCCCACCGCGACACCGTGATGGCCGGGCGCAGCCACAACGTCGCCGCGCAGGCCACCACGCTGGGCAAGCGTTTCGCCTCCGCGGCCGACGAACTGCTGGTGGCGTTGGAGCGCGTGGAGTCGTTGCTCGAGCGGTACCCCCTGCGCGGCATCAAGGGCCCGATGGGCACGGCGCAGGACATGCTCGACCTCCTCGGTGGCGACGCCGCCAAGCTGGCCGAGCTCGAGGGGCGGATCGCCGAGCATCTCGGCTTCGCCCGCACCTTCGACTCGGTGGGCCAGGTCTACCCGCGGTCGTTGGACCACGAGGTCGTCTCGGCGCTCGTCCAGCTCGGCGCCGGCCCGTCGTCGTTGGCGCAGACCATCCGGCTCATGGCCGGGCACGAGCTGGTCACCGAGGGCTTCCAGCCCGGCCAGGTCGGCTCGTCCGCGATGCCGCACAAGATGAACACCCGCTCCTGCGAGCGCGTGAACGGTCTGCAGGTCGTGCTCCGCGGTTACGGCTCCATGGCCGCCGAACTCGCGGGCGCGCAGTGGAACGAGGGCGACGTCTTCTGCTCCGTGGTGCGTCGTGTCGCGCTGCCGGATGCGTTCTTCGCCCTGGACGGCATGTTCGAGACGTTCCTCACCGTGCTCGACGAGTTCGGCGCCTACCCGGCCGTGATCGACAAGGAGCTCCAGCGCTACCTGCCGTTCCTCGCCACCACGAAGGTCCTCATGGCCGCGGTGCGCGCCGGGGTCGGCCGCGAGGTCGCCCACGAGGCGATCAAGTCCAACGCGGTGGCGGTGGCGCTGGCCATGCGCGAGGAGGGCCGCGAACCCGATCTGCTGGACCGGCTCGCCGCCGACGACCGGCTGCCGCTGGATCGCGCCGCGCTCGAGGAGGCGCTCGCGGATCGTGCCGCGTTCGTCGGCGCTGCCGGCGACCAGGTCGACGCGGTCGCCGCCCGCGTCGAGGCGCTCGTGGCCCGCCACCCGGAGGCGGCCGGCTACGCGCCGGGTTCGATCCTCTGACAGCCTGTCCGTAACTCGCCGGGCCCCCCGCCCGATAAGTCCTGTACACCGACGGAGGCGGGGCCCTCCCGTCGCCGAGTGACAGGGAAGGACCACAGCATGGTCACGAGGCCCAGCGGCTCCCTCGGGGGCGCACTGTACGACGTGTTCGGGATGATCCAGGCCGGGTTCGCCACCGCCAGTTCGGCCGTCGGGATCGACCCGGGGGCGTTCATGCAGCAGTTCTACGTTCCGATCGCGTTCTCTCTGATGCCGCTCGGCGCCGGCAGCCTCATCTTGGACCAGCTCGGGATCTGAGGCCTTTGCCCGATCGGCCCCAGGCGATCGGCCTCGGCCCCGGGCGGGCTGGCACTAGTCTGTGCAGCATGCGCCAGACCCCCATCCCCGTCCCCGGCACCTCCGGCCTGCAGGCGACCCTGCACCACGCTGACCAGCCCCGGGCGTTGCTGCTGCTCGTGCACGGCTTCGCCGAGCACTCCGGCCGGTACGGGCGGACGATCCGCTTCCTCACCGACCGGGGGATCAGTGTTGCCTCCTACGATCTGCGCGGCCACGGCACGGCTCCCGGGCCCCGCGCCAAGGTGTCGATAGAGACGCACATCCGCGACAACCTCGCGGTGCGTGACGCGGTGGTGGAGTGGAGCCGGTCCGCCGAGGGCGGCGGGGCCGAGTCCCTGCCCCGGCTGCTGATGGGGCATTCGATGGGCGGGTTGATCGCGGGGGAGTCCGCGCTCCGGCGGCCGTGGGACCTCAAGGGCCTCATCCTCTCCTCGCCCGGGCTCGTCGTGGGCGAGGGGACACCGGCACCGCTGCGCGTGGCGGCGCCCGTGATCGCTCGTCTCCTGCCGTTCCTGCCGGTGGAGAAGCTCGACCCGCACGACATCTCCCGAGTGCCCGAGTACGTCGAGGACTACACCTCGGATCCGCTGGTCCACCACAAGGGCGTGCCCGCGGTGACGGCGGGGACGATGCTCGCCGGCGGCCTCAAGTTCATCGAGCGGTCGCCGGCACTGCGGTTGCCGACGCTGATCCTCAACGGCTCGGCCGACACCATCACCTACCCGTCGGGCGCGCGGCGCTTCGCGCAGATCGCCGGTTCGGACCACGACCCGCGCCCGGAGATCACCTACCGGGAGTTCGAGGGCGGCCTCCACGAGCTGTTCAACGACCTGTGCGCCGAGGACGCGTACGCGGCGTTGGGGGAGTGGCTCGAGGCCCGACTGGGCTGAGTCCGACCAACCACGGGTGGGGGCCGACGGTCTCGACTCGGGACGTGGGCGTCCGGCTACGCTGGCCGTCATGCGACCCGATCTCTCCTCTTACCGCCATCTCGTCTCCGGAAAGGTCCGCGAGCTGTACGAGATCGACGGTGAGACGCTCCTCCTGGTGGCCACCGACCGCATCTCCGCCTACGACCACGTCCTCGGCACGCCCATCCCGGACAAGGGCCGCGTGCTCACCGCGATGAGCGCCTACTTCTTCGACGCCCTCGACGTGCCCAACCACCTGGCCGGGACGCTGGACGACGAGCGCATCCCGCTCGAGGTGCTCGGCCGCGCGATGGTGGTCCGTCGACTCGACATGGTTCCGGCCGAGTGTGTGGCCCGCGGTTACCTGACCGGGTCGGGGATGACCGAGTACCGGGAGTCGGGGACCGTGTGTGGCATCGAGCTGCCCGGGGGCCTGGTCGAGGCCAGCCGACTGCCCGAGCCGATCTTCACCCCGGCCACCAAGGCGGCGGTGGGGGATCACGACGAGAACATCTCGTTCGATCAGCTCAGCGGGATCGTCGGGGCCGAGCTGGCCGAGCAGCTGCGTACGGCGACGCTGGACGTCTACGCGCGGGCCGCGGAGATGGCGGCCGAGCGCGGAGTGCTGCTGGCCGACACCAAGTTCGAGTTCGGCCTGGTCGACGGGGAGCTGATCCTGGCCGACGAGGTGCTCACCCCGGACTCATCGCGCTACTGGCCCGCTGACGAGTATTCGCCGGGCCGTGTGCAACCGAGCTTCGACAAGCAGTACGTGCGGAACTGGTTGACGGGCCCGGAGGCGGGCTGGAACTCCGATGCCGACACCCCGCCACCGGCTCTGCCGCAGGAGGTCGTGGACGCGACCCGGGCGCGCTACATCGAGGCCTACGAGCGCATCTCGGGCCGCTCGTTCGCCGACTGGATCGGGGGCGACGCAGCGTGAGCTCCACCGAGACGACCGACACCGACACCGCAGCCACCGACACCGCCGCCGCCGCGACCGCCACCACAGCCACCACCACGGGGCAGACGCCCACGCCGCCGCAGGCCGAGCGCCGTCCCTTCCGTCGCGAGCACCACGGCCGCGTCTTCGTCGACGACTACGAGTGGTTGCGCGACAAGGACGCTCCCGCGACCCGTGCCTACCTCGAGGCGGAGAACGCCTACACCGATGCGATGACCGCCGACCTCAAACCCCTGGAGGACGAGGTCTACGAGGAGATCCGCTCCCGCGTCAAGGAGACCGACATGTCGGTTCCGGTGCGCGCCAGCGGCTGGTGGTACTTCTCGCGCACCGAGGAGGGCCGCTCGTACGCCAGGCACTGTCGGGTCCCGGTCCCGCAGCAGTTCGTCGACGACCCGTCGGACCCTGCGGGCTGGGTTCCGCCCGAGGTCTCCCCGGGCGTGGAGTTGCCGGGTGAGCAGTTGCTCCTCGACGGAAACGCCGAGGCGGAGGGTCACGACTACTTCGCGCTGGGCGCGTTCTCGGTCAGCCACGACGGCCGCGCACTGGCGTGGGCCACCGATACCGAGGGCGACGAGCGGTACACGCTGCGCTTCCGCTCGCTCGACCCGGACTACACGGCCCCGGACGAGGAGATCTCCGGGATCGCCGCCGGCGTGACCTGGTCCCGCGATGGCCGGTACGTCTTCTACGTCACCGTCGATGACGCCTGGCGACCGGACACGGTGTGGCGTCACCGGCTGGGCACGACGAGGGACGACGACGACAAGGTCTTCCACGAGCCCGACGAGTCCTACTGGATCGGGGTCGGCGAGACACGCAGCGAGAAGTTCCTGCAGATAGCGGCGGGGTCCAAGATCACCACCGAGGTGTGGTGCCTGGACTCGAACGATCCCGCCGGCGAGTTCTGGTGCGTCCGGCCGCGGCAGGAGGGCGTCGAGTACGACGTCGAGCACGCGGTCGTCGGTGGCGAGGACCGGTTCATCATCACCCACAACGACGGCGCCCCGAACTACGAGGTGGTCGAGGCGCCTGTCGGTCCGATCGAGGGCGAGCTGCGGGATCTGCGCACGCTGGTGGCCCACCGCGACGACGTCCGGGTGGAGGGCGTGGACGCCTTCGCGCGCGTGCTGGTGCTGGGGTACCGCGAAGCGGCGCTGCCGCGGTTCGCGCTGATGCCGCTCGAGCAGGGGTCCACGGCGGGAGTCGAGGCGTACGGGCGGTTCGAGCCCGTCGAGTTCGACGAGGAGCTGTACACCTCCGGTCCGGGGTCCAACCCGGAGTGGGACTCGCCGGTCCTGCGGTTCGGCTTCGGTTCGTTCGTCACGCCGGGCCGGGTCTACTCGCTCGACCTCGCCTCGGGGGAGCGGACGCTGCTGCGTGAGCAGGAGGTGCTCGGCGGGTACGACCCGAGCGGCTACGTCCAGCGACGCGACTGGGCGACGGCCGCGGACGGCACCCGGGTGCCGATCTCGCTGGTGATGTCCACCGGCACCGCCGCCCGCGTCGATGCCGGCGAGCAGGTGCCGACGCTGCTGTACGGCTACGGCTCGTACGAGACCAGTATCGATCCCGCGTTCTCGGTGGCGAGGCTCTCGCTGCTCGACCGGGGGATGGCCTTCGCCGTGGCGCACGTGCGGGGCGGCGGTGAGATGGGTCGGCTCTGGTACGAGAACGGCAAGACGCACACGAAGCGCAACACCTTTACCGACTTCGTCGACTGTGCGCGACACCTGGTCGACTCCGGGCTCACCTCCCCGGACCGGCTGGTCGCCGAGGGCGGCAGTGCCGGTGGACTACTGATGGGGGCGGTCGCGAACCTGGCCCCCGAGTTGTTCGTGGGCATCCAGGCCGTGGTGCCGTTCGTCGACCCGCTCACCTCGATCCTCATGCCGGAGCTGCCGCTGACGGTGATCGAGTGGGACGAGTGGGGCGATCCGCTGCACTCCGAGGAGGTCTACGACTACATGGCCTCGTACGCCCCGTACGAGAACATCGAGGCCAAGGACTATCCGGCCATCCTCGCGGTGACCTCGCTCAACGACACCCGGGTGCTGTACGTGGAGCCCGCCAAGTGGGTGGCCAGGCTGCGGGCGGTGTCCCCGTCGGCCAACTCGGCGGACCGGCCGGTGCTGCTGCGCTGCGAGATGAGCGCGGGTCACGGGGGAGTGTCCGGGCGCTACGAGCGGTGGCGTCAGACCGCGTTCGAGTACGCGTGGACCCTCCGCACGGCGGGCGCAGGCTAGACCCGCCCGGCCCGCCCGGCCCGCCCCACCCCGCCTCGCGCTACCCCGGACAGCCCGCGGCCCCGGATCCCGTGGAGATGTCTCCGGGATCCGGGGCCGTCGGTGTTCGAGAGGCGGGCGGGCCGCGCGATTACTCCTGGACGAACGCCCCGTCGAAGAACATCGTGGAGTAGAGGCTCGGCGAGACGCCCTTGACGGAGTCGTCGACCACCACGTACTCCTGCGCATTGGCCATAACGGCGAACGGCACGACCCGGTTGTAGACCTCCTGCAGGTCGGTCGCCGCGGCCTTCTGCGCCTCGAGGTCGCCGGCGGCCTTGAACGCGGTCACGGCCTTCGTGAGCTCGGGGTCGTCGACGCCCGGGATGTTGAGTGAGCCACCGGGGGTCATGGCGCTGGCGAAGGTGGAGGCCGGGTCGGCGTCCGAGGGGGACAGCCCGCCGATGACGGCCTCGTAGTCGCCGGTGAACTGGCGGGCCACGACCTGCGCGACCGGCTGGCTCTGGATGGTGACGTTGAAGCCCGCCGCGTCGAGCAGCGCCTTCACCGCCACGCCGGACTCCATGTTCTCCGGGCTGTCCGCCACGAGCAGGGTGAGCTCGCCGTTCCAGTCCGGACGGTCGGCCTTGACCTCGTCGATGAGGGCGGTGGCCTGCTCGACGTCGAACTCGGGCCCCTGCTGCCCGTCGTAGAAGCGTGAGGACTCCGCGATGATGGAGGACGTGGGCTGGCCGAGACCGCCGGTGAGGCGCTGATCGATGAGCTCCCGGTCGAGCGCCATGGCGAACGCCTGACGGGCCCGCTCGTCGGTGAGGACGCCGTCGTATCCGGCGTTACCGGCGTTGAGGTTGACGATGGAGCCGGCGCTGGTGATGGTCTCGAAGCCCCGGTCGCCGGCGTCCTGGGCGGCGGTGACGGTCTTGGCGCCCCGCAGGAACCCGACCTGGACCTCGCCGGTCTGGAACGCCTCGTAGGTGCCCTGGGAGCCGGGGATGCGGATGAACTCGAGGGTGGGGCAGACGGGACCGCCGTAGTAGTCCGGGTTGGGCTCCAGCACCAGCTCCTGGTCCGGGATGTACTCGGAGACCGTGAACGCGCCGGCACCGATCGGGTTGCGGGCCCACCGGGCGGGGTCCGCGGCCTCGTAGGCGTCCTTGGGGATCACCTCGCCCGCGGTCCCGGCCAGCAGGATCGGGAAGCCGGCCCACGGTTCGGTCAGCGTGAACTCGACGGTCAGCGGGTCCACCACGCGGGCCTGCTCCACCTGCATCGCGTCGGTCATCGCGTTGGAGACGGTCTTCGGGTCCTTGTGGAGGTCGATCGTGAACGCGACGTCCTCGGCGGTGAGCGGATCGCCGTTGGAGAAGGTGACGCCGTCGCGGAGCGTGAGCGTCCACACGGTGTTGTCGTCATTCGCCTCGAGCGACTCGGCCAGCTTGGGCTCGAACTCGGCGGCCTCGGGGTTCCACCGCATGAGGCGGTCGTAGACGGCCGCGGACTCGGTGGCCCCGCGGACACCGAACTGGCCCTGGCCGGGCGCGAACGAGGGGAGCATCGCGTACTCGCCCATGGTGATGGTGCCGCCGACGCGGTCGGCGGTGCAGCGCTCGGACTGGTCCGGGGCGGTGGCGCCGGAGGCCGAGACGGTGGGATCGGCTCCGCCTCCTCCGCATGCGGTGAGCGCGAGGGTGGTCGCGGCGAGGACGGCCAGGGCGCTGGTGGCGCGGGTCATCTGTTCTCCTGATCGTGAGGGGCGGCGGGCCGGTCGGCTCGCCGTGGGTGTTTCCGGCACAGAGATGCCCCGGGCTCTCACCGGTGGGCGGGAGCCCGGGGCACGTCTGTGTGGTTCGGGCGCGGCCCGTCAGGACCGCGGGGGAGTGATCACTCCTTCACGAACGCCCCGTCGTACAGGACGGTCGAGGACAGGGTCGGGGTGAGTCCGCCGACCGTGTCGGAGACGGCCACGTACTGCTCGGCGTCGGCCATCACGGTGAACGGCTGCACCTCGTTGAAGACCTCCTGCAGGCGGGTCATCGCCTCCTTCTGGGCGTCGAGGTCGGCGGCGGCCTTGAGCTCGTTGACCGCGGCGGTGAGCTCGGGGTCGTCGATGCCCGTGAGGTTGGTCGCGCCGGTCGGGGTGAATGCGCTGGCGAACGTGGACGCCGGGTCGGCGTCCGAGGTGGCCAGGCCGCCGATCACGATCTCGTAGTCACCGGTGAACTGCCGCGCGGTGACCTGGGAGACCGGGGCGTTCTCGATCTGGACGTTGAACCCGGCCGCGTCCAGAAGCGCCTTGGCGACCACGCCGGCCTCGACAAGGGCGGCTGGGTCGACAGGCTCGTCTCCATCATCAGCGACGTCCTGCTGGCGTTCCCGTCGCTCATCGTGCTCATCGCGATCGTCACGGTCCTCGAGCCGACCCTGATCAACGTCACCTTGGCGCTGGGGATCATGGTGGTGCCGTCGTACGCACGGCTCGTCCGCGCCAACGCGATGAGCTTCGCCGGCCGCGAGTTCGTCACCGCTGCCCGGTCGCTCGGTGCGGGCGAGACCCGCATCATGCTGCGCGAGGTGGCCCCCAACATCGTGGCGCCGGTGCTGTCCTACAGTTTCATGCTCGTGGCGGTGCTGATCGTCGCGGAGGCCTCGCTGAGCTACCTGGGGCTGAGCATTCCTCGGCCCGAACCGACGTGGGGCAACATGATCAGCGCCGGTCAGTCCGATTTCGAGAGGTACCCCGGACTGGTGGGGATTCCCGCCATCGTCCTGTTCCTCACGGTGTTGAGCTTCAACCAGCTGGGCGAGGCCGCCGGCCGCAAGTGGAGCCCCGGAGCGGCCAAGATCTGATCGACGCCGACCGGCCCGGTCCGGCGGCGGTACGGGCACGTGTTCAATCAAGCCGGAGGAAGGGGCCCGATGGACCCGACGAATGAACCCTCGGTCGAGGGAGCCGCCCAGGCGAAGGACGCCAAGACGGCGATGCTCGAGATCGCCGAGCAACTGATCAGCGAGAGCGGTCTGGACCGGGTCTCGATGCGCGACGTCGCCACCGCCGCCGGGCAACGCAACAACTCCGCGGTGCAGTACCACTTCGGCAGCCGCGACGGTCTCATCCTGCAGGTGCTGCGGCGCCGGCTGGCCGCCCTCGACGTCGATCGCCGGCAGCGGTTGGCGGAGATCGACGAGCAGGGCCTGGGCACCGACCTCGCGACTCTCGTGCGGGTGCTGTTCGAGCCGATCGTCGAGCTGCTCCGGTCCCAGCCCGAGTCCACCTATTACGCACGGTTCCTGCAGCGGGTCGGACCTGTCATGGCCCCCGGGATCCCGGAGGCGCAGTTGCGCACCGCGACCGACGACGTGGTGGTGCGCCTCATCGATGTGCTCTCCCACCTGCCGCGGCGGGTGGCGTTCGAACGTATCGACCTGGCCACCCAGATGTTCACCGGTGCACTGGCCGTTTACGAGGACCGTCGGGACGCCCGGAACGCCGTGGTCAACGCCGACTTCGACAAGGTCGTCGCCCATCTCTACGACATGGTCGAGGCCGCGCTGCGTGCAGGGGTCGGACCAGGGGAGTCACACGTCGCGGACGCACCGGAAGCCGAGGTTGGCAGTAGCTGAACCGGCGGTGTTCGCGGATCGGGCCGCCACCCGGTATCGGTGGCAGTACGACTCGTGGCACAGGTAGGAACCTCCCCGCATCACGCGCCACGTCTCGTCGCCCGGGCTCCCGTCGGGGCGCGGACCGCGGGGATCCTCTCGGGGCGAGACCGCGTAGTAGCCGGGGTCGAACACGTCGGCGCACCATTCCCACACGTTGCCGACCATCTGGTGCAGGCCGTATCCGTTCGGCCGGAACGCGCGTACCGGGGCGGTCGTCAGGTGGCCGTCGTCGAGCGTGTTGTGGGAGGGGAACCGTCCCTGCCACACATTGAGACCCCACCGACCACGCGGGGTCAGCTCGTCGCCCCACGGGAAGCGGGCCCCGGCGAGGCCGCCCCGTGCCGCGTACTCCCACTCCGCCTCGGTGGGCAGGCGGGCCCCCGCCCATTCGCAGTAGGCCGTCGCGTCGTTCCAGGACGCGTGCACGACCGGGTGGTTCTGCACAGCGGTGATCGAGGACCGGCGCCCGCCGGGGTGGCGCCAGTCGGCTCCCCGCACGGCCACCCACCACGGCGTGGAATCCAGGTGGTGGAGGACGTCGGCCGGGTCGGCCTCCACGGCGAGATGGAACACCGGCGAGACGCCGAGGTCCTCCGCGTCGGTCACGTACCCGGTGTCCTTGCAGAACCTGGCGAACTGGGCGTTGGTGACGGCGCACTCGTCCATCCGGAACGAGCGCAGGCTCACCTCGTGCAGGGGTAGCTCCCCGTCGTCGGGGTACCCCTCGTCGAAGTGGTCGCCCATCACCGACGTCCCGCCGGGAATCAGGACCTGCCGGCGGGGACGGTCGGCTCCACGGCCCGGGGACCGCGGGCCCCGCAGGTTCGGCCCGTCGGGAGGGGGCGGGGCGCCCGGTGCGCAGCAGGCCCTCGTCGTCGTCATCGTCCTTCCCCGGCTCCCCGGCCCGTGACCACCTCGGACAGGAGTTCCGCCATCCGCGTGTCGACGTCCTCGCGGTCGGCGGCTCCGACGTCCAGGACGTCGAGGATCTGGTCGCGCAGAACCGGCCAGGCATAGATCACCGTGAGGGCGAGCGCGAGATGCAGTTCGCCGGCCGGCGGGGGATCGGTCATGCGGGACACCGCGCCGGCGGGCCGGACCGAGGCGTCGATCAGCGGCCGCGACACGGCGTCCGGATCCAGGGACAGCCACACCAACAGGCGGCTGAAATCCGGGTTCTCGACGGCTCCGGTGAGCATGGAGTGGACGGCCCGGCCGGCATCGTCGTGGTCTCCCACCCGGGCGGTGCCGTGCCGCAGGCCGTCCTCGAGCACCGCCGACAACAGGTCGTCCTTGTTCCCGATGTGTCGGTGGATGAGGCCGAGGTTCACCCCCGCGGCTTCGGCCACCAGGCGCAGGGGCGCCCGTGGCCCGCGGGCCGCGAAGATCCGGCGGGCGGTGCCGAGAACGGCGCGGCGTACTGCGTCTCGTCCGACGGGGCGATCCGATTCGGGGAGATCCATGGACGCCACTGTAGACGATCGTCTACAGTCACGGTTGAGCACGCTGTAGACAGATGTCTACGCCTCGCGCGTCGTCCCCTCGACCAGGCCCACCGGCCACGGAAGGAACCCCCATGCAGGTCACGATCGGCGATCACGACATCGAGTTCGGCCCCAAGCGGATGCGGCTGACGGCCGACGATGCCCCGCCCGCCACCTACCATCACATCGGCGTGCGGCCCGTCACCCCGTTCATCGGAGCGGACGTCGAGGGCGTCGACATCGCCGCCCCGTCACCCGAGCAGATCTCCGAACTCAAGACCGCGCTGCTCGAGAGGAAGGTGCTCTTCTTCCGCGACCAACAGCACGTCACCGCCAACCAGCACCGCGACTTCGCCGCCCACTGGGGCGACCTGGAGGTCCACCCGCTCCTCGACCAGGGGGAGATCCCCGAGGTCGTGAGGTTCGACCGCGGACAGGACAACCCGGGCATGGAGAACATCTGGCACGTGGACGTCACCTGGCAGGACCGGCCCCCCATGGGGTCGGTGCTGCGGGCGATCCGGGTCCCCGATGCCGGCGGCGACACCCTGTGGTCGGACATGGGCAACGCCTACGACGCGCTGCCGGACGAGATCAAGAAGCGGATCGACGGGCTGACGGCCACACACGACTTCACGCCGTCGTTCGGCCGGAGCATGTCCCCCGACAAGCTCGCCGAGATGCAGAAGCGCTACCCGCCGCAGCACCATCCGGTGGTCCGCACGCACCCCGAGACCGGCCGCCGACTCCTGTTCGTCAACAGCCTGTTCACCACCGGTATCGACGGCATGGACCCGGTCGAGGGCAGGGAGTTGTTGCGGCGCCTGCTCGACCAGGTCAAGATGCCCGACTTCCAGGCACGCCTGCGTTGGGCCCCGGGCACGGTGGCGTTCTGGGACAACCGGGCCACCCAGCACTACGCGTGCAGCGACTACTTCCCCCATCGTCGGGTCATGGAGCGCGTCGCCATCGTCGGGGACGTGCCGGCATGAGCCCGTCAGACGACGCGTTCCCCGAGGCCGGTCTCGACCGTCACGTCCTGCCCGTGCGGCGGCTCGCCGGTCGGGTGCCCGCCGAGATGGACCGCCGCGACCAGCAGGACGGGTTCCCCGGCGTCGAGCAGATCCGCCCACCGCAGGGGGCGCCCAACGTCCTGCTGGTGATGCTCGACGACGTGGGGTTCGGCACGTCCTCGGCGTTCGGGGGCCCCTGCCGCACCCCGACCATCGAGCGCCTCAACCACGACGGGGCGGGGTACACGCGGTTCCACACCACCGCGCTGTGCTCGCCGACCCGCGCCGCGACCCTCACGGGGCGCAACCACCACAGCGTGGGGATGGGCGTGATCGCCGAGATGAGCACCCGCGCACCCGGATACACGGGCATGCGGCCCGACTCGGCGGCCACCATCGCCCGGGTGCTGCGCGGCAACGGCTACGCCACCGGCGCGTTCGGCAAGATGCACCAGACCCCGCCGTGGGAGACCACGGCCGCCGGGCCGTTCGACCGCTGGCCCACCGAGGAGGGGTTCGACACGTTCTACGGGTTCCTGGGCGCCGAGGCGGACCACTTCACCCCGGTCCTCTACGACGGGCGTCGACAGGTGGACCCGCCCCGGACGCCGGAGGAGGGATACCACCTCACCGAGGACCTGGTGGACCACGCCGTCCAGTGGGTCGAGAACGTCTCCGCCGTGGCCCCCGACATGCCGTGGTTCTGCTACCTGCCGCTGGGCGCGGTCCACGCGCCGCTGCACGTCCCCGAGTCCTATCGCGACCGGTACGTCGGCGAGTTCGACGACGGCTGGGACGCCCTGCGTGAGCGGACCCTGGCGCGCCAGAAGGAACTGGGAGTGGTCCCCGAGGACACCGAGCTCGGACCATGGGCGCCCGGTCTGCCGCACTGGGACGAGCTCGACGACGACGAGAAGAAGGTCGCCGCCCGACTCATGGAGCTGTACGCCGGGTTCCTCGAGCACACCGATGACCAGGTGGGGCGACTCATCGACCATCTCGACTCGACGGGTGCGCTGGAGAACACCCTGGTCCTGTACATGGTCGGGGACAACGGCGCCTCCACGGAGGGCGGCCGGCTGGGCGCGTTCAACTACCTCGCCGGACTCAACGGGCTGCCCTCGACCACCGAGGAACTGCTGGCCAAGTGGGACGATCTCGGCGGCCCCGACTCGTACCCGCACTTCCCGTCGTCCTGGGCGCTGGCGCTGAACACCCCCTACCAGTGGGCCAAACAGGTCGCCTCCCACTACGGCGGGACCCGGAACGCCCTCGTCGCGCACTGGCCGGGCCGGATCGCCGAGCCGGGCAGGTTGCGCCACCAGTGGCACCACTGCGTGGACATCGCCCCCACCATCCTCGAGGCCGCGGGCCTGCCGATGCCGCACACCGTGGACGGCGTGGCGCAGAAGCCGTTGGAGGGGGTGGGCATGACCTACACCTTCGACCAGCCCGACGCCCCGGACCGGCACACCACCCAGTACTTCGAGATCTTCGGCAACCGCGGGATCTACGACCACGGGTGGACCGCCGTGACCGCGCAACGGGCGCCCTGGCTGATGGCCACCTCCGGCGTCGACCTCACGCCGCTGGCGGACAGTACATGGGAGCTCTACGACACCCGCGCGGACTGGTCGCAGTCCCGTGACCTAGCCGCAGAGCACCCCGAGATCCTCGAGCGGTTGACGATGAAGTTCATCGCCGAGGCCGCGCGGTACGACGTCCTGCCGCTGGACGACAGCACCGTGGGACGCCAGGCCGGCGTCGACAACCGCCCACCCCACCCCATGGGCGGCCGCTCGTCGATCACCCTGTACCCGCACATGGACGGGCTCAACGAGAAGGCCGCGCCCAAGCTGCTCAACCGTGCGTTCCGTCTCACGGCGGCGCTGGAGGTCCACGGAGGCGATTCCCCCGCGGCCGGGTCCTGCGAGGGTGTGCTGCTCAGCCTGGGCGGCCGCTTCGGTGGCATGACGCTGTACATCGTCGACGGGGTGCCCGTCTTCGAGTACAACTTCTTCGGTCGCCACCACGGCCGGGCAGCCGGCAGCGAACCGCTCGCCGCGGGTGCGCGCATCGTCGAGCTCGAGTTCGCCTACGACGGAGGGATCGCGGCGGGCGCGGACCTGCGCCTGCTCGTCGACGGTGAGCAGGTGGGGCACGGGCGGATCGCCGTGACGGCCCCCGCGATGTTCAGCATGAACGAGACCTTCGACATCGGGCGCAGCCGGGGGAGCGCGGTGAGCACCGCGTACGAGGGACCGTTCCCGGTCCGCGGCGCCACGCTCCACCACGTGCAGGTGGATCTCGGTCGCGGCAGTGAACTCCCGCAGGCGCGACGGGACGAGATCGAACTGGCCACCCACTGACCTCGGCGACGGACCGGTCGCCGGGTCAGACCCGGCCGCGCAGGAGCTTGCGGAAGTACACGACGGGCTGGACGAACCGGTCGAACGCGTACGTCATCCGTCGCGGGGCGGAGAGGTCGATCCCCGGCACCGACGGGGCCGGCCGGCCGTCCCGGTCGTGCTCGTCGAGCACCAGTCGGCCCCTGCTCACGGCCACGGGGATGACCGTGTAGCCGTCGTACTCCTTCAGCGGCCCACCGTCGCGGGCGGCGCGCAGGTTGTCGGCCACCACCGCGACCTGGTCGCGCAACGCGCCACCGGACGGGCGGGTGTCCACGGTCGCGGCGTCCCCCAGTCCCCACACCGTCTCGTGGCGCGTGTGGCGCAGGGTGCGGGGGTCCACCTCGACGAGCGTGGCGGCGTCGCCCGTCGCCAGGCCCGAGTCGGCGACGAATCGCGGTGCGCGGCTGTCCGGGGTGACGTAGGCGAGGTTGACGTGCTCGAGGGTCACCGGGGCGGGGCCGTCGAGCGAGACGGTCCGGGCGGCGTGGTCCACGGCGGTCACCCGAGTGTCGGCGTGCACCGTGATGCCGTAGTCCTCGATGAACGGCTGCAATCGGGAGTCGATCTTCTCCAGTCCGAGCAGTCCGCCGAACGGGGTCACCAGGTGCACGTCGATCCGGTCGAGCACCTCGGCCCGCCGCCACCGGTCGCACGCCAGGAACATCGCCTTGAGCACCGTCCCGCCGCAGGATGCCGGCTCGGGCGGAACCGAGAACACCACGGTGCCCTCACGTTCACGCACGAGGGCAGCACATGCCCGACCGGCGTACTCGGGCACGTGGGCGGACACCGCCCAGCCGTCGACGTAGGCCTCCTGCAGTCCCGGAATCTCCTCCCAGTGCGGGGTGAGACCGGGGCACAACACCAGGTCGCGATAGCTGACGGACGCCCCGCTGTCGAGGGTGACGGTCCGGGCGTCGGGATCGACTCGGGTGGCCGCGTGCGGCACGAGTTCGACCCCGTCCGGGACCACGGTCGCCATGGCCCGCTCGTAGCGGGACATGCGCGCCTGCCCGGCCGCGGCGTAGTTCAGCATCGGCCGGTAGCGGTGCACCGGGCTGGGGTCGATGAGCGCGATGCCGCCCACGCCATCGCGCCTGAGGCGGGCCGCCAGGGAGACCCCGGCATTGCCTGCCCCGACGATCACGGTATCGAACGCGGCGGGCATGGCTCTAGAACACCTCGAACGCGTAGCCGACGAGGCCGACCACCAGGAGGAGGACGACGATGGCGATGACCACTATCCACACGACGGGACTCGTGCGTCCCGGCTGGGGAGTCGGACTCTGCCGCTCCGTGGGGGCCTGCTTCCGGGCCGCGCTGTCCGACTGCAACGAGGTCGAGTCGGAGTCCGGGGTCACCCCGGCAGGGGCGGAACCGGTGTCATCCACGTCCGGGCTCTGGGCGGGATCAGGGTCTGACGGTCGGGCGTTGGTCATAATCGCACCTCTCGTTGACTGGGACCCACACGCTAGGGGCTCGGCGGTCGAGCTTCCACCGGTCGGCCTGTCACCGGCCGGTCTGTCACCGGCCGGTCTTTCGCCTCGCGACGCGAACCGCGGCCCGGGTTCTGGCCGAGCACCACCACGCCCGGCCCCGTGCCCGCCGTGAGTGACGCGAGGACCTCCGCGACCGACCACGCGGTGATCGCCGAGGTGCGGCCGCCGGAGTCGGGGTCCACGGCGTTCTCGAACTGCAGCTCGTAGCGACCCATCGGCGAGACCCACTCCACGACGTGGCGGGTGCGCCGGACCTCCGGGTCGGCGACGACGACCACCTCGGTCCGGTCCAATCCCAGCGTGGCGAGCGCGAGCGCGACCGAGGCGTTGGAGGTGAGCGGGAACGCCAGCGCGGCCTCGCGGGCGGACCCGCGGAACACCTCCCGTCGCTCGGTGAGCTGCTCGTCGGCGTCCAGCGCGGCCGGGCTCTTGATGGTGTGGTGCCGCAGGTGTGCGTCGTCGGTGCCCGCGAGTGCGGCCGCCGAGAGGACGTCGAGTCCGCCCACCGCCCCGGCGGGGACGAGTACGCGACCGGAGGCGAGCCCGCGGGCGAGGAGCTCGCGGGGGTCCGAGTGGCGGGCGAACACCCCGCAGGAGCACACGATCATGTCCCTGCCGGCGGCCGTCACGCGCGGGATGAACTCCTCGGCGGCCTCGACGCTCCCGGCCTCGACGACCACGTCGGCCGCCTCGATGGCGTCGGTGATCTCCTCGTCCGTGCTGCGGGAGCGGAGCACATCGCCGAGCCTGGCCCCGGGGACGTCGCCCCGCTCGAGTGCCTCGATGACCGCGCTGCCGATCGCGCCGGCACCGATCACGGCGACCACCAGCGGCCGGGTGCGCGCGGCCTGATCGGCTGAGCCGGTCACATCGACCGGGCTCGCCGCGGAACCGGCCGGGTCGGGCGAGGGGGAGCGCGGAGGGGTCATGGTGAGGCCACCGTACCTACTTTGATCAGCCAGGACCGCCACCGGCGGGCCGGGGAATCGCACTCCGACTACTTCGACCGGCTCTTCGGCCAGTCCTACGCCGCGTGGGTGGAACACGACCAGGTGATGGTGGCCGGAGTACAGGCGACCGGATACGACGACGAGGTGAGGTCCCGCTGGACCGAGTTGGTGACGGGGTTGAACGCCCGCCTCTCGGAGCAGATGGGGCAGGACTCGGAGGCCGGGCTAATCGCCCCGTTGTCCGATGACCACGGGGCGATCGTCGACAGGCTGACGGACATGATCGTCATGGCCTTCTACCAGGACCGGTCGCTCAAGCCCGCCGAAGCCGAGTCCGCCCGGATGCTGGCGTCCCTCAAGGCGATCTGGTTGGGGGCGTGGGGAGTGGCGGAGGTCCGGTGAGGCTGTGTCCCGGTGCTACCGACTACTCGGTGCTGCCGACGAGCATGGACGGGGTGACGCCGAGGTTGGCGGCGTCCGCCACCAGTGCCCGCCCCTCCTCGGTGGCCATCGACGCTCCCATCTCCTCGGCGTCCGCGAAGAACAACTGGGCCATCAGGTGGAACTCGGGGGCCGATCCATCCGGGCCGGGCAGGAAGCGCGTGACCTTGGCGTCGGCGAGGCCGGGCACCTTGTGGGCCAGGGGGATGTGGGTGCCGATGTAGTACTCGTCGAACTTCTCGACGTCGTCGGGCGTGGGGTACAGAACGGTGAGGGCGATCAATGTGCATCCTTCCGAGGGGTGTCCGGCCCGATGGCCGGCCGTGGGGTGTCGTAGCGGTGATGATGCCGCAGACCACGGCGCCACGGGCCCGGTCCGTCAGGCGAGTCCTCGGAGTCGTGATCGCCGGCGCCCCGAACCTGGCCACCTGGATGGTGATGGGCGCAGGCATCGGTGTGGTCGTGGGGAGTGTCGCCGAACTGTGGCGTGACGTGGCACGACGAACTGCTCACGGACCCACGCCCACCGCGCACTGATCACAGGCCACCGCGGTACCGGCTGCGGCCCTATCGTGGTGTGATCCGATCCCGCGAACTCCGGAAGGACCGATCTGCCATGACCGCCATCACCACCGTCGACCGCGGCCCCCGCGTCGTCGCCCGCAGCGTCACTGTCAACGCCCCCGCCGAGGAGCTGTTCGGGCTCGTCACCGACCCGCGCAAGCACGGGCTCGTCGACGGTTCGGGGACCGTCAAGAGCAACGTCAAGGGGCCGTCAACCCTGTCCGAGGGCGCCAAGTTCACCACCTCGATGCGCATGTACGGCGTCCCGTACCGCATCACCAGCACGGTCACCGAGTACATCGACACGCCCGACCAGAAGGTCATCGAGTGGGCGCACCCCGCGGGCCACCGCTGGCGCTGGGAGTTCACCCCGACCGCGGATGGGCGTACCGAGGTCACCGAGTGCTTCGATCCCCGGCCCTCGAAGATCGGCAAGGTCTTCGAGAAGATCGGCGTCGCCGACCAGAACGCGTCCGGCATCACCGAGACGCTCTCGCGCCTGGCCGCGAAGTACGAGACCGCGGGTTAACCACGGTCCGTCGCCCGGTCACGGCCGCGTGCGGCCCGGTAGCGGGCGATGAGGGCCGCTGTGGAGGAATCCGTGTCGGCACCACTGGAGTCGGCACCACTGGCTTCGTCGGAGGCGAGTGCCGGGTAGAGGTCGCGGGCCTGCTTCTTCCCCAGTTCGACTCCCCACTGGTCGAAGGCGTTGATGTTCCAGATCGCCCCCTGGACAAAGACGACGTGTTCGTACAGGGCGATGCGCTGCCCGAGGACGCCGGGGGACAGCGAGGGCGCGAGGATCGTCGTCGAGGGACGGTTTCCGGGCATCACCCGGTGAGGGAGGAGAGCGGCCTCGATGCCGTCGGCGCGCAACTCGGCGTCGGTCCGGCCGAAAGCCAGCACCCGGGACTGGGCGAACATGTTGCTCACGAGCAGGGGCCCCGCTGTCGTTGACACCGGAGCAGAAGCACTCGGTGGATTCTCCGCGCGAGATGGAGCGCCTCGCGGATGAGTTGCCGATCGAGCAGGTCGCCCAGCGGTGGATTGTCGCCTCGGACCCCGACGAGGCCGTCGAGCAGGTCAAAAATACGTCGACGCGGGCCTGAACCACCTGGTCTTCCACGCCCCCGGCCACGATCAGAAACGCTTCCTCGACCTCTTCAATTCCGACCTCGAACCGCGACTGCGTCGCCTCGCGTAGGCGCCGCGGGCGGGCAGGTGACCCTCCCGGCCGCCCGCCCGGCCGCTCACCCCGGGCTCAGGCCCGGGTGAGCAGCAGCGGCGCCGCCGCGAACCGCGACCAGGGCCCGCCCGCGAAGGTCAGGCCGATCAGGCGCCGGTCGTCGAGCCGCCGGAACTCGTCGCGCACCCAGCGCCACGGCACCGGGCTCGAGGCGCCGTACGAGCAGACGATCACCTGACCGCCGTCGAACCACGAGGATTCCAATGACTAGGCTCGCACTCGACACGGGGTGCCGCCCATCCGGGCGGCTGAGAACACACCCGTCGAACCTGAACTGGGTAGTTCCAGCGGAGGGATGTCGTGCGCGTCGCCGGGCGTCGTCGCCTCTCGTGCGGTCATCGCGCGGCGGGCAGGTACGCATCGCGCTCCCCGTGAGGAACCACCGGGAAGCGAGTGGCATGCGTATCAACGAGCAGGTCGTCCTGGTCACCGGCGGAGCCCGCGGACTCGGCGTGGAGATCATCCGCGCCTTCTCCCGCGAGGGCGCCCTCGTCGTCGTCAACTACCGACGCAGCGAGGCCGCCGCCGCCGACCTCGTCCGTGAGCTCGGCGAGGACCGCGCCGTCGCACTACGCGCTGACGTGACCGACGACGACGAGGTACGCGCCCTCGTCGACGCGGCCCGCACGCACTTCGGTCGGCCGATCAGCACGGTGGTCAACAACGCCTTGGTCGACTTCCAGTTCAACGGCGACGCCAGGCCGCGGCCGGAGACCCTCACCTGGGAGGACTTCGACTCGCAGCTGCGTGGCGCGGTCAAGGGCACCCTCGCCACCACCCAGGCCGCGCTCCCGGGGATGCGGGAAGCCGGGTTCGGGCGGATCGTCACCATCGGCACCAACCTGTTCCAGCACCCGGTGGTGCCGTACCACGACTACACCGCAGCCAAGGCCGCCGCGCTCTCGCTGACCCGCACCCTGGCCACCGACCTCGGGCCGGACGGCATCACGGTCAACATGGTCTCCGGTGGCCTGCTGCGCACCACCGACGCCAGCGCCGCTACACCTGAAGAGGTGTTCGACGTCATCGCCTCCGGGACGCCGCTACGGCGCGCGATCACCCCCGCCGAACTCGCCGACGCGGTGCTGTTCTTCGCCTCCCCGTGGGCACGGGCCGTGACCGGGCAGAACCTCATCGTGGACGGCGGGTTGGTCAAGGGCTGACGGCGCGGCGGTCACCCTTGCCCGGGCGAGCTCGGGTGGGGGAAGCTGGAGGAATGGAACTGCCCTCGGTCACCGCCTCGCGAACGGCCGAGGGCCGGCGGATCGAGGAGGCCGAGGCGGCGGTGGCCGAACTCGACCAGCGACTGACCGAGTGGGACGACCAGCGTGCCCTTGTCGCCGCAGCCGAGCTCGGCGACGACCCCCACGCCCACGTGCCCGCGACCTGGCCGACCGTCGCGGAGGCGCGGGCGTCCGCGGCCGGTCGGCTCGCGGCGCCGCTATCACCGGCCGCCGTCGAGGCGGAATGCTCGGAGCTCCGCTGGGCGGGCCTGGGGAAACTGATCGGGGCCGGCATCTCGGCGGCGGTACTGCTGTCCGTGCCGCTGACGCTCGTCCTGCACGCACTGGTGGGATCATGACGGCCCCGGGGTCGGGGCTGCGGTCGGGGCCTGGGGCTCGGCGGCTCGGCGCATCGGCCGTGGGGCGGTGACGGTATGCCCCTGATCCTCGCGTTGGTGCTGCTCACGGTGATCGCCGGGCTCGCCGCCTGGGTCGCGGCGACCGGCTGGCTCGCGCGGTCCGGGCTGGAGGATCTGTCCCGCCGCCGGCGGCTACGGCGGGGTTCCGACCCGGTCCAGCTCACCGCCGAGCGCGCGGTGGATTCAGCCCGGCGTTCCTACTTCCTGGCGCTGGAGGCGCTGACCGAGACCCTCGATCGGTGGTACGCGCTCCGGCCCACGCTCGGGATCGGTACCCCGCTCGAGGGCACCTATCCCGACGTCAGGGACCGCACCGACGCCGATCCGGAGTTCGCCGCGTTGCTGGAGCGGGCGAACACCGCCTGCCTCGACAACCGCTCCGGCCCCCCTGATGCGGTCCCGGACCTGCTCGAGGAGACCGCGCGCATGGACTCACTGATGCTCGCCCTCCGCGAACGCGTCCACCGCGCGGGTCGGCCGAAATGAGCGACTCCGCCTCGCCCCACCCACGCGTGGCGGGTGACGGGCAGGCGGAGTAGCGGTGTCCGCGGGGGTGGGCTCAGGCGATGCCGGTGCCCTCGTCGGCCGCGGGGGAGGTGTTGGTGCCACCGTCATTGATCTCGAATCGCGTCCACTTGCCGTCCATGTCGACCTCCATGGCGTAGCCGAGCGAGTCTTCCGGGACCTCGACCGTCTTGAACCAGTCGTAGGCCTTGGTGTCGTCGGCGAACTCCTTCTCGTCGATCACGTTCTGCTCGGGGTCAATCACGCGGTAACGGGGCATGCGTGCTCCTTCGTCTCGTGGGAAGCTGAGTTCTCTTCCGCAGTGTGGGGGATTCGGCGCCGACTCGCATCCGGACGGGCGGCCGCCCGTGGCGCGTACCTTCGATCCGGACAGTCGATCCAGGAGGCCACAGATGAGCACCGACCCCACCGCTACCCCCTCCGGCCAGCAGAGCTCCGCGGCTCCGGTCGATCCCACCACCAAGTTCCAGGTGGAGATCCCGATGCAGTCGCAACCCGCCCCGGGGCTGGCCTCCGAGCTCTTGCCCCCTGCCGACCACGGTGAGGCGTCGTATGTCGGGCACGGTCGTCTGACCGGTCGGCGCGCCCTCATCACCGGCGGGGACTCCGGGATCGGTCGGGCGGTCGCCATCGCGTTCGCGCGCGAGGGGGCCGACGTGGCGATCGGCTACCTGCCCTCCGAGCAGTCCGACGCCGACGAGGTGGCCGAACTCGTCCGCGGGGCGGGTCGGACGTGTGTGCTCCTGCCAGGCGATGTCGGGGACGAGCCCACCGCGCGGGGCATCGTCCGCGACGCCGTGGCCGGCCTCGGCGGGATCGACGTGCTGGTGCTGAACGCCGCACGGCAGACCTTCGTCGAGAAACTCGAGGACCTGTCCTCCGATCAGTGGGCGGAGACGATGAACGTCAATGTGAACGCCCCGTTCTGGATGATGCAGGAGGCGCTGCCACACCTGCAGCCCGGTGCGAGCGTCATCTTCACCTCGTCGGTGCAGGCGTACACCCCGTCAGCTGGCCTGGTGGACTACGCCACCTCGCGGGCGGCCGTGAACACCATGTCCAAGTCGCTCGCACAGCAACTTGCGCCGCGCGGGATCCGTGTGAACTCGGTGGCGCCGGGCCCGTTCTGGACGGCGTTGCAGGTGAGCGGGGGAAAGAAGGCCGAGGAGTTGCCGTACCACGGGCAGAAGAACCCGCTCGGCCGACCCGGGCAGCCGGTCGAGATGGCCGGCGCGTACGTATATCTGGCCTCCGAGGAGTCGTCGTACACGACCGGCAACACGCTCTCGGTGACCGGCGGCGCGCCCACACCCTGACGCAGCCGCTCGCCGGGATGGCGTCTCGCCTGTCACGATGCGCGGGCGAAACGCGGCCGCTCGCCGGGATGGCGTCTCGCACACACCGAAGAGCGGGCGAGGCGCCATCGTGAGGGGCGGCTGTGGGCTGGTTGAGCAGCGGAGGGGGCGAGACGCCATCGGCGGGAGCGGCTGCCGGGCATCTGCAGGGGCGGCTGTGGGCTGGTTGAGCAGCGGAGGGGGCGAGGCGCCATCGGCGGGAGCGGCTGCCGGGCATCTGCAGGGGCGGCTGTGGGCTGGTTGAGCAGCGGAGGGGGCGAGGCGCCATCGGCGGGAGCGGATGCCGGGCGTGTGCGGGGGCGGCTGCCGGACTTCTGGAGGAGCGACTGCCAGCTGACGCACCGACGCGCGCCGCCCAGGGGGGAGGGCGGCGCGCGCCGGGGGGGAGGAGTCGGTCGGATGGGGAGGGCGGGTGCGCCGTCCCGCCCGGCCCGACCGACTCCGGTCTATGGGTCCTACCGCCGGATCAGGTGTCGTGGATGATCACCCCGCGCATGATCTTGCCGTCCTGCAGGTCCTGGTACCCCTCGTTCACCTGGTCGAGCGTGTAGGTCGTGGTGATGAGCTCGTCCAGCTTGAGCTTGCCCTCGTCGTACAGCCGCAGGAGCTTGACGATGTCGTACTGCGGGTTGGCAGAACCGAACAGGGTGCCCGTGATGGTCTTGCCGAACAGGGCCATCATCGTGCCACTGACCTGGACGGTCTTGTCGGTCATGTTGCCCAGGCCGGTGATCACGACGGTGCCGCCCTTGCCGATCACGTCGAAGGCGCTCGAGACGACCTGCTCGTCGACGGTGCCCACCAGGATGAGCGCCTGGTCCGCCATCTGTCCCCAGGTCAGCTTCTCGACCTCGGCGTGGGCCTCGGCGGCGTCGGCGAAGGCGTGGGTGGCGCCGAACTTCAACGCCTCGTCGCGCTTGAACTGAACGGGATCCACCACGACCACGTGGCGGGCACCGGAGTGGACGGCGCCCTGGACGGCGTTGATGCCCAGGCCGCCGATTCCGTAGATCACCACGGTGTCGCCCTGGCGCACGTTTCCGGCGTAGGTGGCGGTGCCCCAGCCCGACGGCACGCCGCAGCCCACCAGGACGGCCTTGTCGAGCGGCAGCCAGTCGTCGACCTTGACCACCGAGTGCTGCGAGATCACCGAGCGCTCGGAGAACGTACCGAGCATGCACATCGCACCGAAGTCCTTGCCGTCCGAGTGGAAGCGGAAGGTCCCGTCGGGCATATGGCCCTCGAGGATCGTCGCGCCCATGTCGCAGAGGTTCTGCCGCCCGGTCGAGCAGTAGCGGCAGGTCCCGCAGTTGGGGATGAACGAGCACACCACGTGGTCGCCCGGCTTGACCTTGGTGACGCCCACGCCCACGGCTTCGATGACGCCGGCTCCCTCGTGCCCGCCGACGATCGGGAAGCGCGGCGGGAGTGAGCCGTCGGACAGGTGCAGGTCGGAGTGGCACAGGCCCGCGGCCGTGTACTTGATCAACACCTCACCGGGGCCGGGATCGTCCAGGTCGAGCTCGATGATCTCGAACGGCTTGTGGAGGTCGAACAGTACTGCTGCTTTGGTCTTCACGGCGTGTTCCTTTCAGGTAGTGCAGGGTGGGAAGAGAGGGGAGTCGCCGACGTCCCCGGAGGGGGCACGGGGACGCCGGGTCCCGGTTCGTGGAGCTCGATCACTCAGAGCTCGATCACTCAGAGCTGGATGTTGACCGACCTGGTCTGGGTGTAGAGGTCCAGCGCACCCTGGCCCAGTTCGCGGCCCCATCCGGACTGCTTGAACCCGCCGAACGGCATGGCGGTGTCGAAGCCGTTGTACTGGTTGACCCAGACCGAGCCGGCGTGCAGACGGCTGGCGACCTTGTGGGCCTTGGAGATGTCCTTCGTCCAGACGCCCGCGGCGAGGCCGTAGATCGAGTCGTTGGCCTGCCGGACCGCGTCGTCGATGTCGGTGAACCGCAGGGCCGAGACGACGGGGCCGAAGATCTCGTCCGTGACCACCCGGTGGTCGGGTTCGACGTCCACGAAGACGGTCGGTTGAACGAAGTAGCCGGTGTCACCGTGTCGGCCGCCACCGGTCAGAGCGCGTCCGCCGTCCTCGATCCCGGCTCGTAGGTAGTAGGAGACCTTGTCGAACTGGTCCTGGTCGACGAGCGGGCCGAGTTCGGTGGCGGGGTCCAGGCCGTGCCCGATGGTGGCCTGGGCGGCGGCGTCGGCAACAGCCTGCGTGAACTCCTCGTAGATGGAGTCCTCGACGTACAGGCGGGTGCCGGCGGTGCAGGCCTGCCCGTGGTTGAACATCCACGCGGCCACGGACCCGGCGACGGCGGCCTCGAAGTCGCAGTCGGCGAAGACGATGTTGGCGCTCTTGCCGCCCAGCTCGAGGGAGACCTTCTTGAGGTTGCCCTTGGCGGCGTCGACGATCAGCTTCCCGACCTCGGTGGAGCCGGTGAAGGCCACCTTGTCCACGTCGTCGTGGGCCGAGATGGCCGCGCCGGCGTCGCCGAAGCCGGTGACGATGTTGACCACGCCGTCGGGAACCCCGGCCTCGGCGATGACCTCGCCCAGCAGCAGCGCGGTCAGCGGCGTCTGCTCGGCTGGCTTGAGCACCAGCGTGTTGCCGGTGGCCAGGGCGGGTGCGAGCTTCCACGCCGCCATGAGCAGGGGGAAGTTCCAGGGGATGATCTGCCCGCACACGCCCACGGGGACGCGCTGGGTGTAGGCGTGGAACTGCTTGTCGCCGGCGAACGGCATCGACACGTTGACGGTGGAGCCCTCGATCTTGGTGGACCAGCCGGCGTAGTAGCGGAACACGTCCGCAGCCCATGCCACGTCGACGGCGGTCGCGATCGCCACGGACTTGCCGTTGTCCAGCGCCTCGATCTGGCCGAACAGCTCGGCCTTGGCGTCCAGCAGGTCGCCGATGCGCCAGAGGATCTGCTCGCGCTGGTTGGGCTTCATCGTGGCCCAGGCGCCGTCGTCGAATGCGCGGCGTGCGGCGGCCACGGCCCGGTTGACGTCCTCGGGCCCGCCGTGGGCGACCTGGGTGATCTCGGCGCCGGTGGCGGGGTCGTAGGTGCCGAAGGTGCGGCCGTCGGCGGCGTCGACCCACTGCCCGTCGATGAAGAGCTGGTGCGGGCGGCCGAGGAAGTCGCGGGCCTCGGTGCCGAGCCGCTCGTCGACCTGGGTGGTGGCGCCGGTGTCCCGGGAGAGTGTGCCGGTCATTGTGTCCTCCAAGAATTCCGACCGGCTCAGATGTGAAGCCGGTCACAACCCATCATGGGGTCGGTCCGGCCCGGCGGAGTGTTCAGATTCTGGACAACATGCACAACACCGACAGCATCGACGACGCCGGGACAACGCCGGGACGACGCCCGCCCGTCAGGACAAGCCGAACTCGCGCATCCGGGCGTACAGGGTGGTCCTGCTGATGCCCAGCCGTCTGGCGGCGCGCGACCGGACGCCGTCGCATCCGGCCAGGGCGGCGACGATCGCGTCATACTCGCCTCTCGCCAGCTCCCCGGCCCGGGGTGGGCGTCCGGTGCGGGCGCGGGACGGCAGTGAGTCCACGTCGAGGGTCGTCGACCCCCTGCGCCCGGACCCGGTGAGGCACTCGCTCAGGATCGACCGCAGGGAGATCAGTCCGTTGGGCAGGTCCAGGGCGCAGACGGCGTCCGTGAACCGCGCCGTGGGCACGGTCGGGCCCAACCCGTTCTCCGCGGCCAGCTCCGCCACCATCCGGGCGACGATCTCGGCGCTCTCGGCCCCCCGTTCGTGCAACGGCCGCAGGACGGTCCGCGCCCCGCACGCGTCCAGTGCCTCCGTCACCGCCGCGCGGGGGTCCTCGCGACTGGTGACGACGACGAGGGCGGCCCCCGCCGACCGTAGGCGTGCTGCCAGGCGGCGCAGGTCGGCGTCGTCGAGGAGGTCGATGTCGTCCAGGACCAGCGGCCTGCCCTGATCGCCCTGGTCACGTAGGGCGGGCACCACGAGCCCGATCCACGCGGCGTCCGCGCTGTCGGCTTCCGCGAGACGGACGTGCAGGGCGCCCGGGCCGGCGATGTCCCGCGCCGTCGTCGATCGTCCCGACCCGGAGGGGCCGACCACGGCGTGGGCCCGCCCGGTGGCCCCGCTGGAAGAGCCGGGCGTGGACGCGGCGGGCATCGCCGACCTCCCCGGGGTGGACGCGGCCATGGCGGCAGTGGAGGCAGGCCGGGTGCTGCCCAGGACGGGCACGGCCGGGTGCTGTTGGTCCGGGAACACCAGGTCGAGCAGGTGCCCACGGCGGCCGACACGGCTCGAGAGCACCCCGACCGTACCCACCGACAGCTCCACGGAGTCGCCCAGCTCGTCCCGGTCGACCAGGCGCCGGAGCCTGCCGAGGTCGCGGGAGTCCAGCCGTTCCAGGCTCGAGTGCGAGGCCAGTACGACCTCGTCGCCGAACGCGCAGGTCGCGGTGTCGGAGGTGCGGGTGCGTTCGACGAAGCGGTGCCACAGTTCGCGGTCGTCGGCACGGGCGGTGTCGACGTAGCGGGCCTCGATGTCCGCGACGATCTTCCGTACGAACGGCGCGAACATGCGGGAGGCGTCGGCGCTCATACCCGTCAGATCCACCGCGCCGACCAGGCGTCGCGTGAGCGGGTCGATGATCGGGTGCCCGTAACAGGCGAAGTCGCGCAGGACCTCGGCGAAGTGTTGCTCGCCGTGGATGAACACCCCGGCGCGGGTCTCGAGGGCCGTGCCGATTCCGTTGTTGCCCACCGCGTCCTCGGTCAGCGTCGCCCCGTCGTCGACCCCTCGCCGCAGCAGCATGCGGGAGATCCGGGCGTTGTCGCGCACCGAGCGGATGACCCGACCCTCACGGTCGGCGAGCAGGAGCATCGCCCCGGTGTCCTTGAGGACCTCGTCCAGGTCGTCCATGACCGGACGGGCGGCCTCCGCGAGCCGGTGGGAGCGGGAGGCGCGTGGGTCGGGAGCCCCGGGCCGGGCGCTCTTCGGGGTGAGTCCGCACGATGCGGATCTGCGCCAGGACAGATCGATGTGGTCCTCACCGGGGGCAGGGGAGGAGGGGCGGACGGTCTGGGTCACAGGGCGCCTCCGGCCGGTCGGGGGGTGTGTGATCTACACCATACGGACGCGGCGGCGTGCGTGATGCCCCCGGTAGTGGGCGGTTGGTCGGGAGGTCGTCGCGCCCGCGAGGGTCGGGCGGGGTCGGGCGGGTGTGGGGGCGGCGGCAGGCGGGTCCGGGCTCAGGGGTGGCGCGCCGCGTGCGCCGGGTGGACGAGGTGCGGGGGCAGGCCGACGGCGGGGGCGCGGCCCGGGCGCGAGGCCAGCCGGGCGGAGACCGAGTCGGCGCACGCGCTGACCGCCCGGGTGGCACGGGCGACGGCCCGACCGGTCATGCGTCGGCCCGGGGCGACGGCCACCGATCCGATCGCGCGGCCGTCCGCACGCAGGACCGGTGCCGCGATCGAGGCCACCGCCAGGTCCGCGGCGGCGTCGAGCTCCGCGTTGGTCACGTCGAGTTCCGACAGCTCCACGAACAGTTCGGACACGCGGTCACGGACCAGGGCACCGATCCCGGACGCCTCGAGGGAGTCGGCCATCCGGAGTAGTTCGCGTCGTGCGGGGGTCAGTCGCTCGATCGACCACCCGCGTCGCGCGATCTGCGGCAGGACAGTCTCGAGTCGATCCCGTGCGGCGGGGGTGAGCCCCGCGGAGTCGGCGACCCAGCGGCGCTGCTCGACCACGGGGAGGCGGGCCGCCAGTTCGCGGGCGAAGGGCGCACGCACCGGGACCACATGACCGACGGGCATGGCTTCCCGGGAGGCGGTGCGCATGCCGGCACCGACCGAGTCCACGACCTCGGCCATCCCGTCGCGGAGCTCAAAGACCACGGCGGCGATGCCGGTGGCGTCGGCCAGGGCCTCGAGGGGCTCGCGGGCCGCCCGGACGAGATCGACCTCGGCGGCCAGCGCCGTGCCCACCTCGCGCAGTCTCGGCCCGGCACGCCACCCGCCGCCGACCTTCTCCGCCCAGGCCTGGGACTCCATCTCGGAGAGCACCGCGTGGAGGGTCGACCGGCTGGCGCCGGCGACGCGCGCGAGCTCGGCCAGGGGCAGGGGAGGGCCGTCGTTCGCGAGGGCCTCGATCACCGAGAGCGCCCGATGGGTCGGTTCGTGTCGCATAGTCGACAGGGTATGCCTGTTATTCGACAGGGGCATGCCAGATGCCCTCGCCGAGGTGCATATCGCGGCTCGGCGGGCGCACGATGGTGCGGATGCCCGTGGCAGACAGATCTGTCTGCCGTCAGCCGCCCGGTACCCCGGACGGTCCACGACACTGGAGGTCGCATGACGACGAGGTCGGCGGTGACGCTCTCGCATCTCGACGCGCTCGAGGCGGAGTCCGTCCACATCTTTCGCGAGGTAGCCGCGCAGTTCGAACGCCCGGGGATGCTCTTCTCCGGCGGCAAGGACTCGGTGGTGATGTTCCACCTCGCCCGCAAGGCCTTCTGGCCCGCGCCGATGCCGTTCCCGCTCATGCACGTGGACACGGGACACAACTTCGACGAGGTGATCGAGTACCGCGACCGGGTCGTGGCGGAGACCGGCGTCCAGCTGCTCGTCTCCCACGTCCAGGACGACATCGACGCCGGCCGCGTGGTCGAGGAGACCGGTCCGGGCACCAGCCGCAACCGGCTGCAGACCACCGCCCTCCTGCGCGGCATCCAGGAGAACCGCTTCGACGCGGTCTTCGGCGGTGCCCGCCGCGACGAGGAGAAGGCCCGCGCCAAGGAGCGCGTCTTCTCGTTCCGTGACGCGTTCGGCGCCTGGGACCCCCGCGCGCAGCGCCCGGAGCTGTGGAAGCTCTACAACGGCAACCACCGCAAGGGCGAGCACATCCGCGTCTTCCCGCTGTCCAACTGGACGGAGCTGGACATCTGGCAGTACATCGAGCGCGAGGACATCGACCTGCCGCCGATCTACTACGCCCACGAGCGTGAGGTCATCGAGCGCGACGGCATGCTCCTGGCCAACACCCGGTTCCTCGAGACGCTGCCCGGCGAGGAGGCCCGCACCGAACTGGTCCGCTTCCGCACCGTCGGCGACGCCACCTGCACCGGCTGCGTCGAGTCCGACGCCGCCGACAACGCCGCCGTCGTCGCCGAGGTCGCGGGCACTCGCGTCACCGAGCGCGGCGCGACCCGCGCCGACGACCGGATCTCCGAGGCCGGCATGGAAGACCGCAAGAAGGAGGGCTACTTCTGATGAGCACCCCGACCACCGCCGGTTCGGCCCCCACCACCGCGGTCCCGAACCCCGAGGCCGCCACCGTGGAGACCGGCCACACCATGTCCGACCAGGCCCAGTTGCTGCGCATCGCCACCGCCGGCTCCGTCGACGACGGCAAGTCGACCCTGATCGGCCGGCTGCTGTTCGACTCCAAGGGCATCTTCGAGGACCAGCTGGCCTCCATCGAGGCCACCTCCGCCAAGCGGGGCGACGAGTACACCGACCTCGCGCTGCTCACCGACGGGCTCCGGTCCGAGCGGGAGCAGGGCATCACGATCGACGTGGCGTACCGCTACTTCTCGACCCCGCGGCGCAAGTTCATCATCGCCGACACCCCGGGCCACGTGCAGTACACGCGCAACATGGTCACCGGCGCCTCCACCGCCGACGTGGCGATCATCCTCGTCGACGCCCGCAAGGGCGTGCTAGAGCAGACGCGCCGCCACGCGTTCCTCTCCGCACTGCTGGGCATCCCGCGCCTGGTCGTGGCCGTGAACAAGATGGACCTCATCGACTACGACGAGGTCACCTTCGAGGCCATCCGGACCGAGTTCACCGACTTCGCCGCCAAGCTCGAGGTCCACGACGTCACGTTCGTGCCGCTGTCCGCGCTCAAGGGCGACAATGTGGTCGACCGCTCGGAGGCCATGCCCTGGTACACCGGGCCGGCGCTGCTGGACCACCTCGAGAACGTGCACATCGCCTCGGACCGCAACCTCACCGACGTCCGGTTCCCGGTCCAGTACGTGATCCGTCCCCAGCGCGCCGACGGCCTGGATCACCGCTCGTTCGCCGGCACCGTCGCGGGCGGCATCATCAAGGTCGACGACGACGTGGTGGTCATGCCGTCCGGTCGGCAGTCCACGGTCAAGGCGATCTGGGGCCCGGGCGGGGCGGAGCTGGACGAGGCCGCCGCGCCCGCCGCCGTGACGATCGCACTGAACGACGAGATCGACATCGTCCGCGGCGAGATGATCGCCCGTCCGGGCAACCGTCCGCACCAGGGCACCGAACTCGAGGCGATGGTCTGCTGGTTCGACGACGCCACCACGCTGCAGCAGAACAAGCGCTACGTCATCAAGCACACAACCCGAGACACCAAGGCGATCGTCACGGGGATGGAGTACCGGCTCGACGTCAACACCCTGCACCGCGACCCGGATTCCACAGAGCTCGACCTCAACGAGATCGGCCGCATCGGACTGCGCACGCAGACCCCGCTGATGTACGACCCGTACCGGCGCAACCGCGACACCGGTGCGTTCATCATGGTCGACGAGATCACCGGCAACACCGTGGGCGCGGGCATGATCATCGGGCCCGCCACCACGGGGTCCAACGTGGTCTGGCACGCCGGGGCCGTCCAGCGCGGGGACCGGGGGCAGGGCCGCACGCTGTGGCTCACCGGCCTGTCGGGCTCGGGCAAGTCCACGATCGCCTCCGAGGTGGAGCGGCTGCTCATCGAGTCCGGGCACCCCGCCTACATCCTCGACGGCGACAACCTGCGGCACGGCCTCAACGCCGACCTCGGGTTCTCGGCCGCCGATCGCGCCGAGAACATCCGCCGCACCGCGGAGGTCGCGGCGCTGTTCGCGGACGCCGGCGTCGTCGTCGTCTGTTCTCTCATCTCGCCCATGCGCGCCGACCGCGACGCGGCGCGCGAGGTCCACGCCAAGGCCGACCTGCCGTTCACCGAGGTCTTCGTGGACACCCCGCTGGCCGAGTGCGAGGCCCGTGACCCCAAGGGCTTGTACGCCAAGGCCCGGTCCGGCGAGATCCCGGAGTTCACCGGGGTGTCGGCTCCGTACGAGCCGCCGCTGACCCCCGACCTGCACATCCGCCCCGAGGACGGGACCGCGGAAGAGGTCGCGCAGCGGATCCTCAGCTCCATCCTGGGAATCTGAGCCGGTGCCCGAGGCCCTCTGGACCTACGATTCGCTGGGGCTGCTGGTCGTCAGCGCCGTCATCGGCGTGGTGATCGGTCTGACGGGGATGGGCGGCGGCGCCCTGATGACGCCGGCGCTCATCCTCGTGGGCATCCCGCCGACGGCGGCGGTCGCCAACGACCTGGTGGTCAACGCGGTCAACAAGGTCATCGGCGCGGGCGTGCACTGGCGGCACGGGAAACCCAACCTCAAGATCGCGTTCTGGCTCATCCTGGGATCCGTGCCGACGGCCTACCTCGGGGCGTGGCTCGTCCACGCCATCGGCGCCGACGACGTACAGGGGCTGCTGAAGAAGGCCATCGGTGCGACGCTGATCGTGGCGTCCACCGCCTACTTCCTACGGGCGTTCTTCGAGATGTCCGGGCGCATCCGCACCGGCGATGACCCCGACCCGCCGGTCAAGCCGCTGATCACCCTGCTGGTCGGCGTGATCGGCGGCCTGATGGTCGGCATCACGTCGGTCGGCTCGGGCACCGTCATCATGATGTGCATCATGCTGCTCTACCCGACCCTGGCGGCGTTGCGGCTGGTGGGCACCGACCTGGTGCAGGCGGTCCCACTGGTGATCGCGGCGGCGATCGGGCACGTCCTGGTCACCGGCGTCGACTGGAACCTGCTGGTCCCGTTGTTGATCGGTGGGGCGGTCGGCACGTTCTTCGGCTCGAAGTTCGCCAGCCGCGTCCCGCAGGGGCTCATCCGCCGGGGCATCACGATCGTGCTGGCCGTGACCGCCTCGGCGATGCTGGGCGCCCCGCCGGCGCTGATCGGCGTGATCACCCTGGTGCTCGTCGTGGCCGGGCCGCTGGTGTGGAGGGTGCTGGTGCGCCGGTTCTCGGTGCACCGCGACGAGCACGCGGAGCCGACGGTCGCCCGCACCTGACGGGGCCGCGACCGCCTCCGCTTCTCGGGAGGGCTCGTGTTCCGGTGGCGCGTCGACCCCCCGTGGGGCCACACTCCTGCGGTGGCCAACACCGACCTCATGTTCGCGGTCATCGGGGCGGCGTTACTCGTCGGCTCACTCCTTCCGCGACTGCTCCGCGAGCGGGTCCTGTCCGCGCCGATCGTCGTGGTGGCCGTGGGCATGCTCATCGGCTGGCTCATGCCCAACGAGTCGCAGCTCGTCGACGTCATCGAGCACGCGGAGCTCGCCGAGCGGATGGCGGAGATCACCGTCATCGTCGCGCTGTTCGGCGTCGGCCTGGCGCTCGACCGTCAACTCACCTTCCGAGGCTGGAGCACCACCTGGCGCCTGCTCGCCATCGGGATGCCGCTGTCCATCGCCGGGGTCGCGGTCCTGGGGTGGTGGGTGCTGGGGGTGACACCCGCGGTCGCGGTGCTGCTCGGTGCCGTCCTCGCCCCGACCGATCCGGTGCTGGCCTCCGACGTGCAGGTGGAGGGCCCCGGTCACGGGTCGGGGGAGAAGGTTGACGACGAGCACGACGAGGCGCGCTTCACCCTCACCTCGGAGGCTGGCCTCAACGACGCGCTGGCGTTCCCGTTCGTCTACCTGGCGATCTTCCTGGCCACCAAGGGCGCGCCGAGCGAGTGGGTCTGGACCTGGCTGGCGTGGGATCTGGTCGGCAAGACCGTCATCGGGGCCGTGGCCGGGTGGGTCATCGGCCGGCTGGTGGGGGCGGCCCTCTACCGGGTCCGCATCGGGGAGCACCGCCTCGTCGGATATGCCGAACCCGCGGCCGCGGTGGCCACGTTGCTCCTGGCATACGGTGTCGGCGAACTCGTGGGCGGATGGGGATTCCTGGCGGTGTTCTGCGCGGCGCTGGGCGTCCGCGCGGCGGAGCGTCACGACGAGAAGCACGCCCGGGCTCACGAGTTCATCGAGTTCACCGAGCATCTGCTCACGCTTCTGATCCTGCTGGTGATCGGGGCGTCGTTCATCTCGGATGCGGTCTTCCGGTTGGAGTGGTCGCACGCCGCGGTGGCGGCCGGGGTCCTGTTCGTGATCAGGCCGCTCACCGCCTGGATCGCTCTGCTGGGCGATCGCAAGCTGCGGCGCCCCGAGCGACTTTTCGTCGCCGCCTTCGGTGTCCGGGGCGTCGGGTCACTGTTCTATCTCTGCTACGCGATGGGCTACTTCTCGAAGGATGACGGCTGGTCACTCTGGCCCGCGGTGTCGCTGGTCATCGTCGCCTCCATCGTCCTGCACGGCGCGGCGGCGTCTCCCGCCGTGGCCTGGCTCGACCGCCACCGCGGGCGCGAGCAGGCGACCTGAGTCCGGCGGGAGCGGACCGGGCGGCGGAACCGGCGTCCGACTAGCGGGGCTCCCACGCGTCGGTGTCGAGGGTCAACTCGTGGACCTCGCCCGGCAGGTGCCCGGCGGCCAGGTCGGCGATCGTCACGGCGTCCATGACCCGGCGCAGGGCCGCGCGCGAGGCGATCCACACGTGCTGCAGGATCGCGGCACGGTCGTTGTAGACCACCGACTCCGGGCGGACGTCGTAGACGCTCACCAGGGGGCCGTCGACGGCTCGCAGGACATCGGCGACCGAGATGTCCCCCGCCTCCCGGCCGAGGAACCATCCGCCCGTCTTGCCCCGGCGACTGGTCACGATCCCGGCCCGCCGCAGATCCGACAGGATCGCCTGGAGGAACCCGTGCGGGATGTCCTGACGCCGCCCCAGCTCTTCGGCGCTCAGCGGATTGTCGCGGGGATCGTCGTCGGGGCTGGCGAGCTGTGCCGCCGCGAGTTCGACGAGTGCGCGCAACGCATAGTCGGACTTGGCGGTCACCCTCATGCCGACAGTCTCCCAGAGGGGCCGCCTCACCGGGCGTCGGCCCGGATCAGCGTTGCGCCGGGGCGGATTCGGCGGCCGCGGCAGGGGCGGGACCGGCCGGGTCGATGCCGGCCTCGTCGTCGTCGCCGCCGGAGGCCCTCCGCTCGGCGATCACGGCCCACGTGACCAGGCCGATCCACACGGTGACCAGGGCCAGCAGGATCGGGGTGGTCGCCGACGAGGGCACCTCGGCCCACACCAGCAGGGTGCGGGAGTTGGTGACGACGATCAGGCCGCCGGCCGCCGTGCCGAGCACCCGGGCGGGCAGGTGCTTGACGAGCCACGCCGCGAGCGGTGCGACGAGCACACCTCCCACCAGCAGCGCCAGCGCGTAACCCCAGTTGATGCCGGCGGCGCCCAGGCCCACGAGGAAGCCGAGCGATCCGCCGACGGCCACGACGAACTCGGAGGTGTCGATGGAGCCCACGACCTTGCGCGGCTCGACCCGGCCCGAGGACAGCAGGGAGGTGGTGCCGACCGGGCCCCAGCCACCGCCGCCGAGGGAGTCGAGGGTGCCGCCGACCAGTCCGAGTGGGACGAGGAACCCGGTGCGGACCCGCCCGCGGAACTCGGGGCGACGGCCGCCGAGTGCGAGGAACCGGTAGAGGACGTACAGGCCCAGGCTGAGCAGGATCGCCCCCACGACGGGCTTGGCGACGTCGGCGGGGAGGCTGGACAGCAGGGTGGCACCGGCGAACGCCCCGATCGCGCCCGGCACCGCGAGGATGCGCACGATCCGCCAGTCGACGTTGCCGAGTCGGTGGTGGGAGACGCCGGAGGCGAGGGTGGTGCCGATCTCCGCGAAGTGCACGGACGCCGATGCGGCGGCGGGCGCGATACCGGCCGCGACCAGCAGCGTCGTGGACGTGACGCCGTAGGCCATGCCCAGAGACCCGTCGATGAGTTGGGCGATGGCGCCGACGACGCCGAGCACGATGAGTGTCTTCACGAGCATCCCTCGAATAGTGAATCGATTAAGTCGATCAGTACAGTAGACATAAGGAAGGGGCACTGTCTAGACCGACCTGTCCAGTGAGGGCCGGGTGCGATTCGATCGCCCGTCCAGGACGGGATCGGGCATCGCTGAGGTGGGGCGCCGGGCGCAGTGATGTTTTCGTTGTCCAGTAGTAAAAATTTATGACACAATAGCGATCTATGTGCCGGCTGGAGGTTGGCGCAGTTTCTCCCGGGGGGAACGATGAACGAGGTCGGACAGCGGCAGTGCTACGTCGAGGAGACGGCCGACGGCGCGGTCTGGGGCTGTCACCGCTGCGACGCCCGCAGCGGTGTCCTGCCGTCCCGGGGCGCGGCCCGGGTCGCGGCCGACGCGCACCGGTGTCCGGACGAGCCCGCCCGCGTCGTCCGCCAGTACGGGAGTGGCCGGCGCCGGGGGCTGCGGTCGCGCCGTCGGTAGGCGTCCCGCGCCGCGCCCGGAGTGCGCCTCCTAGGCTGGGGGCATGACCGCCGCCACACGTACCCCGGACCAGCAACTCGCCGTCGACCTCGCCATCGAGGCCGGGAGACTGCTGGTGGACCTGCGCTCCTCCGGCCCCACCGGACGGGAGCTCGGCGATATCGGCGACCGCCGCGCCAACACGCTGCTCCTCGAACGGCTCGCCGCCGCGCGCCCGGACGACGCGGTCCTGTCGGAGGAGTCCGCCGACGATCTCGCCCGGGTGGACGCCGACCGCGTGTGGATCATCGACCCCGTCGACGGCACCCGCGAGTACGGCCTCGGCGACCGGCCGGACTGGGCCGTCCACGTCGCCCTGTGGGAGCGCGCGGGGGACCCGGCGTTGGCGCGACTCACCGCCGCGGCGGTCGGGCTCCCGGCGCTCGGAGTGGTGTCGGGGGTCGACGACGACGAGGTCTACGCCGCACCCGTGGGCAACGGCGGGGTCGACGGGGGTGGCCTTCTTCCCCCGCGAACGGGCTCCCGACCGCGGATCGTCCTCTCGGCCTCCCGTCCGCCTCGATTCGCGGATGCGGTCGCCGAGGCGGTGGGCGGGGATCTCGTGCCGCTGGGGTCGGCCGGGGCCAAGACGGCGGCCGTCGTCCGCGGTGAGGCGGACGCCTACATCCACGCCGGCGGGCAATACCAGTGGGACTCCGCGGCGCCGGCCGGGGTGGCGTTGGCCCGTGGGTTCGTCGCGGTGCGGATCGACGGCACCCCGCTGGAGTACAACGTGTCCGACACCTACCTGCCGGACCTCGTCGTGTGCCGCGCCGACCTGGCGGACGCGATCCTCGGTGCGATCGCGGACGAGGGCGCCGCGAACCGCTAGTCACGACGCGGCGGGCCTGTGCGGACGGTCGTCAACGGCGGGCCCGCGTCTGTCAGGGGAGGCGCCTGACGTCGACGGGGCCGCCGCGGCGCAGTGAGGCCAGCGCGTCCCGCAGGGTCCGCGGGCGCAGGGGCGGGGACGTCCCGGCCCGTCCGGCGGCGATGGCGTCGACGATCTCGCGCAGGGCCTCGTCGGCCGCGACCGTGGGGTGCCAGCCGAGCTCCGCGCGGGCCCGGGTGGTGTGCATGAGTGGGACGCCGAACGCGAGGTCCACCCAGCCGATGCTGAGCGGCTGGAGGCGGAGCAGCCAGCTGACGTGCACCAACCTCCGCAGGATCCCGAACGGGAGCCCGACCGGAACGGCACCGAGCTCGCGGGCGATCATGTCGCGCATGACGGGCGGTTCGGCCGCGATGTTGAACGCGCCCTGCGCGCCGGTCGTGGCCGCGGCGGCGAGTGCCGAGGCCATGTCGTCGCCGTGGACCAGGGGGACGGTGAGGCGACGGTCCACGGGCAGGACCGGCAGGGCCCGGATCAGCCGGACCGGTGCGAAGGCGGGGCTGAAGTAGCGCACCAGGCCCGAGGCGGCCTCGCCGTGCACGATGAACGCGGCCCGCATGCGGGCGATCGTCGGAGTTCCCGGATGTTCGCGCTCATGCTGGTCGAGCAGGTGCTCGGCGGCGGTCTTGTGGTGGTTGTAGGCGGCGGTCGGAACGCCACCCAGCTCGGCGCCCTCACTGACGCGAGTGTCCACGGACACCCCGGGGCCGCCGTCGGACACCGGGGCGTAGGCGCCCACGGAGGACTGGTGCACGAGATGCGGCACTCCCGCCAGACGGCAGGCGGTGACGACCGCGGCGGTCCCCCCGACGCCCAGTCGGCGGTGGTGGTCGACGTCGCGGGTCGGTTGGAAGCCCCAGGCCAGGTGGATCACCGCGTCCGCGCCGCGGAAGACCTCCACCAGGTCCTCCGCGCGGGCGTACGACAGGTCCACCCGATGCCACCGCGCGCCGTCGTAGGGCGGCGTGGCCGGGGGGATCCGGCGGCACAGTCCCACCACGTCGTGCCCGTCGGAGAGCAGACGGCGCACGAGCGGGGTGCCGACGTTGCCGCTGGCACCGGTGACGACTATCCGCATCCGGCGGGCCGGGGTATCGGATTCCGGGTTCTGCGTCATCGCACCATGGTCGGCGACCCGCGTGGGCCGCGCATCCGGTCCGGGGTGCGTGTGGCAGGTGTCCGCGCATGTGCCGGGAACGCGCGTGTGTCGGGAACGCGAGCGGCCCGGCCCCGCGTGCTGCGGGACCGGGCCGTCCCGCCGGCAGGGCCGGGTGCCGTAGCGCCGGCAGGGCCGGGCGCCGTGGGGGCTCGTGCCCGCCGGCGGGGGAGGCTACCGGTCGGTGACCAGTGCGCCGGCGATGGCGGCCATGAACGCGTCCTTGGCCAGGGACATGCCCTCCTGGCTGGGGCGGATGCCGTCGGCCTCGGTCATGGTGGGGTTGCGGAAGTACATCGCGAGCAGGCCGGCGGAGAAGACGCCGAGGGCGGCGCCGGCGATCTGGCGGGGCACGACCGGGGTGAGGAGGGCGGCGCCGATGCCGATCTCGGAGTAGGCGACGAACTTGCCGAAGGAATCGGGATCCATGTTGTTCACGGCGGGCACTCCCGTCGCGGCGAAGCCCTGTAGACCCTGGGCGGCCTCGGTCGGCATGCCGCGCTTGCTCAGGCCGGAGTTGAGGACGAAGGCCCCGGTGACTCCACGGAGGATGGCGTTGGACAGACTCACTGTGTTTCTCCCTCTGGTGCGGTGACGGTCGACGAAATCGAAGTTGTTGATACGACACTTTGGTGACGTGACATCAAAGAGGGTAACGCACAGAGCGGCGTCCGTAATCCCGCGGGGGGACGGCCGGGCCGGATGCGGGGGAGGCCCGGTGGTGGAAAGGTGCTTGGTATGAGTACGAGCAGCCGCGACATTACCGACAAGCCCCACACGGATGCCGACCCCGACACCGGCAAGCCCGAGTCGCCCACCAAGCTCACCGGCGGAGCCTGGAAAGTCGGCCTCAAACGCGCCGCGGGGGAGTTCTCCAAGGACAACTGCACCGACCTCGCGGCGTCGCTCACCTACTTCGCCGTTCTCTCGTTGTTCCCGGCGCTTCTCGCCGTGGTCTCGCTGCTCGGTGTGTTCGGCCAGGGGCAGGCCACGGTCGACGCGGTGATGGGCCTCGTCGAGGGTTCGGTACCGGAGCAGACCCTCAACGAACTCCGCGGGCCGATCGAGGGACTGGTCAACACTCCGGCCGCCGGGATCGCCCTGATCACCGGTATTCTCGGCGCGCTCTGGACGGCCTCCGGATACGTGGGCGCCTTCGGTCGCGCCATGAACCGCATCTACGAGGTCGAGGAGGGACGCCCCTTCTGGAAGCTCAAGCCCCTGATGATCCTTCTCACCGCCGTGCTGCTGATCCTGGTCGCCCTGGCCGGCGTCATGTTGGTCGTCAGCGGGCCGATCGCCGAGTGGGTGGGGGATCTCATCGGTCTCGGCTCGACGGCGGTCACCGTCTGGGGCATCGCCAAGTGGCCGGCGCTGGTCCTCATCGTCGTCGTCATCCTCGCGGTCCTCTACGGGTTCGCCCCCAACGTGAAGCAGCCCAAGTTCCGCTGGATCTCGCTCGGCGCGGTGGTCGCGCTGGTGGTGTGGGGCCTCGCGACCGTCGGCTTCTTCTTCTACGTGTCCAACTTCGGCAGCTACAACGCGACCTACGGTTCGCTGGCCGGCGTCATCGTCTTCCTGCTCTGGCTGTGGATCACCAACAACGCCTTCCTGTTCGGTGCCGAGGTGGACGCCGAGATGGAGCGCGCCCGTGAGCTCCAGGCGGGCATGCACGCCGAGGAGACCATCCAGCTCCCGCCGCGCGACACCACTGCCAGCGACAAGGCGGCCGAGAAGCAGCAGAAGGCCATCGACGAGGCTGCAGACGTCCGACGTGAGGCCCAGGTCGAGCAGGCCCGCCACGGCGACTGACCACCGCCCGGCTCCGACGGGATCGCCGGTGGGCGCGGCGTCCGCCGCACGCTGAGCCCGAGAGGACACAATCGGTGCATGAGCACTCCGGGCGGGCCCTTCGCGATTGGTCGCAGACGGTTGCGCACCGTCGGGATGGTATTCACGCGGTCGGTGTCGGAGTTCCTGCGTGATCGGGGACCCGACCTCGCCGGGTCGCTGACCTTCTACGGGGTGCTCTCGCTGTTCCCGGCGATCCTGGTCGTGGTCTCACTTCTGGGCGTGTTCGGTCAGGGTGACCGGACTGTCGACGCGGTCATGGGCATGCTCTCGGACGTCGCCCCGCCGGAGATCCTGGACCCGGTGCGCGGACCGATAGAGACGCTGGTGACCACGCCTGCCGCCGGGACCGCGCTGATCGTCGGCACGGTGGTGGCGTTGGCGTCGGCCTCGCGGTATGTCTGGGCGCTCGGTCGCGCGATCAACGCGGTCTTCGGGGTGGAGGAGGGGCGTCCGCTGTGGCGGCTGTTGCCCGCCGGGGTCCTGCTGACCGCCCTGCTCATCCTCCTGGTGGCGGTCGGCGGGCTGGCGCTGGTGTTCACCGGGCCGGTGGCGGAGACGGTAGGCGGCTGGATCGGACTGGGGGACACGGCGCTGGCGGCGTGGGAGATCGCCAAATGGCCGGCGGGGCTGGTCTCGGCGATCCTCGCATTGGCGATTCTCTACCGGTTCGCACCGAACGTCACGGGACGCAAGATCCACTGGGTGTCGCTCGGGGCGGTGGCGGCCCTGGCGATCATCGGAGGGGCCACGGCGGGGTTCGGCTATTTCGTCTCCCGGTTCGGCAACTTCAATGAGGTGTACGGGCCGCTCGCCGGGGTGATCGTGTTCCTGCTGTGGTTGTGGCTGGTCAACATGGCGGTGGTGTACGGCGCCCGCCTGGACGCGGAGGTACTGCGCGTGCGGCAGCTGCGCGCCGGGATCCCCGCAGAGGAGGCGGTCCGGGTGACCCCGCGCGACCGCTCGGCCTATGACGCGCACAGCCGTCGCCGCGCCAGGATGCTCGCCGCGTACCGCGAGCTGCGGCGTGAGGACGCCGGCACCGAACCTGTAGACACCGAGCCCGCCGACGCGCAGAAGTAGCGCCCGGGAGGCAGGGTAGGGTCGCGGCAGTGGCTGATCGAGACCGAGACCCTGAACCGGAACCCGCAGAGGGCGTGCTCGACGGCCCCACCCCCGCCGCGCGACCGGAGATCTGGCGGCTGGACCACCCGCAGTACGGCAGGCTCGAGCTCGCTGTCGGCCGACCCGACGAGGTGCACGCGGTCGACCCCGGTTACCCCCTCCGGCGCAAACCCGAGGGGGAGACGGCAGGGCCCTCGCCACTGCAGAGCCCTGCCTGCGCGCTCCTGAGGGACGGGGCGACCGTGGCCAGGGCGCGGCAGATCAGTGACACGAAGCTCTCGCTCGACGCGGACCCGCCCGAGCCGGGCGAGCACAGCACCGCGGCCGTCTCCGGCCCGCGAGTGCAGGTACGGACCAGCATCACGGACACCGCTGTGCGGCAGGTGGTCTTCCGCGAGGGCAGGGACGTCGTCCACTTCGATCCACCGCCGGGCTCTGCGGCGGAGGCGAGGCAGGACGTGATCGCGGCCTCGCCGTGGAAGCGCGTGGCCTATCCCGTCGCGGCCGGTCTGGGCCGGTCCGGGTGGGCCATCGCCGTGCTCGTCCTACTGCCGCTGATCGGCCGGGTCCTCGAACCGGTCGTCGAGTGGATCCTCGAGCGGCTCCCGGACATCGACCTCCCGTGGCCGGGCATCTCCCTGCCGAGCATTCCGTGGCCCGACATCACCCTGCCGTCGTTCGACCTGCCGGCGGTCACCATTCCCGGTTGGATCGAGTTCATGCTCGAATACAGCAAGGTGTGGGTGCCGCTCGTGGCGGGCGTCGTGATCGCGGTGCTGGCGGTGAGGCACTCGCGGCGGTCGAGGGCGATCAAGCGACGGTGGGAGGCGGCAGGCGACGAGCCCTCGGGCGACGGCGACACCGGGCGGTAGGGTTGAGCCCATGCGCCTCGTCGTCACCGGGGGAGCCGGGTTCATCGGCGCCAACTTCGTCCACACCGCGGTCCGCGAGTACCCGGACGCCCACGTCACGGTGCTGGATTCCATGACGTACGCCGCCAACCGCGCCAACCTGGCCGGACTGCCCGACGAGCGGGTGGAGTTGGTCGAGGCGGACTGCGCGGACCCGGCGGTCACCGACCGGCTGGTCTCCGAGCTGACGGGGCCGGACGACGCCGTGGTGCACTTCGCCGCGGAGAGCCACAACGACAATTCGCTGGCCACCCCGTGGCCCTTCCTGCACTCCAACATCGTCGGCACCTACGCCGTGCTCGAGGCGTGTCGGCGGCATGACGTGCGCCTGCACCACGTGTCGACGGACGAGGTCTACGGGGACCTGCAGCTCGGCGATCCGGCCAAGTTCACCCCGGACACTGCGTACAACCCGTCGAGCCCGTATTCGGCCACCAAGGCCGGGGCCGACATGCTCGTGCGCGCGTGGGTCCGCAGTTTCGGGGTGCGGGCCACCATCAGCAACTGCTCGAACAACTACGGGCCGTTCCAGCACGTCGAGAAGTTCATCCCGCGTCAGATCACCAACATCCTCGACGGTCGCCGGCCCCGCCTCTACGGCAGTGGGGCCAATGTGCGGGACTGGATCCATGTCGCCGACCACAACGCGGCGGTCCTGCGCATCCTGGCCGCGGGCGAGCCCGGCCGGACGTACCTCATCGGCGCGGACGGCGAGCATTCGAACCTGCAGGTGATGCAGATGATCTGCGAACTCATGGGGGTCGCCGGCAGCGGCGGGGGACGTGGGGCCGGCACGGGGGGAGACCCCGGTTTCGACCACGTCACCGACCGGCCGGGCCACGACCTGCGCTACGCCATCGACGCCACCGCCACCCGGGAGGAACTGGGCTGGGAGCCGCGGCACACCGACCTGCGCGAGGGCTTGCGGCATACGATCGAGTGGTACGCCACCCATCGCGACTGGTGGGAGCCGGTCAAGGAGCGCGTCGAAGCGAAGTACGCGCGGACGGAGACGGTGCTGTGAAGGGCATCGTCCTGGCCGGCGGCAGCGGCACCCGGTTGAGCCCGCTCACCCTGGCGACGAGCAAGCAGTTGATGCCGGTGTACGACAAGCCGATGATCTACTACCCGCTGTCCACGCTCATGCTGGCGGGGATCCGGGAGATCCTCATCATCACGACCCCCCAGGACGCTCCGCAGTTCCGCCGGCTGCTGGGCGACGGCAGCCAGTTCGGCATCGCCCTGAGCTATGTGGAGCAGGCGGCGCCGGAGGGGCTGGCGCAGGCGTTCGTGCTGGGTGCCGAGCACATCGGCGACGAGTCGGTGGCGTTGATCCTGGGCGACAACATTTTCTACGGACCGGGCATGGGCACGCAGCTGCGGCGCTTCGTCGAGCCCGAGGGTGGCGCCGTGTTCGCCTACCGCGTCTCCAATCCGAGCGAGTACGGGGTGATCGACTTCGACGCCGACGGCCGCGCGATCAGCCTGGAGGAGAAGCCAGAGGACCCGTCCTCCGATTTCGCCGTCCCCGGCCTCTACTTCTATAGCGCCGACGTGGTGGACGTGGCGCGCGGGCTCGGCAGGTCCGCGCGCGGCGAGTACGAAATCACCGACATCAACCGGCACTACCTGCGCGAGGGCCGACTGCAGGTGGAGGTGCTGCCACGGGGCACGGCGTGGCTGGACACGGGTACGCACGACTCCCTACTCGACGCGGGCAACTACGTCCGCACGATCGAGGACCGGCAGGGCCTGAAGATCGGCTGCCCGGAGGAGGTGGCATGGCGGATGGGATATATCGACGACGACGAGCTCACCGTCCACGCCCACGACCTGCGCAAATCGGGGTACGGCCTGTACCTTCTGGACATTCTGCGCCGCGAGAAGGGGCGCAGCCTGTGACCGCCGGCCGGTGGCCGCGGATCCTCGCGACGGGCGGTCGCGGACAGCTCGGGCACTACCTGGACAGGCAATCGAGGCGTCAGCTCGGCGGTGGCGCGGTCGCGGTGGGCCGCGACGAGCTCGACCTCACCGACCCGGCCTCGATCGCCTCCGCCCTGGACCGTCACGCACCGGAGGTCGTGATCAACGCGGCCGCGTACACCGACGTCGATGGCGCGGAGGCCGACGAGGTCACCGCGCACGCGGTCAACGCCGACGGCGTGGAATCGCTGGCCGTGGCGTGCCGCGACCGCGGGATCCGGCTGGTCCACATCAGCACCGACTACGTCTTCTCGGGCGAGGTCCCCGGCGGGGGAGACCCGGCCACCGCTCCGGCGCTCGAGCCGCACGACCCGACCGCGCCGGTGACCGCGTACGGGCGCACCAAACTCGCGGGGGAACGGGCGGCGCTGGCGGTGTACCCCGAGACGACGATCGTCCGCACCGCGTGGGTGTACACCGGCCCCGTGCGCCACGGGCAGGGGCTGCGCGGCTCGGACTTCGTCGACACCATGGTCCGCCTCGAGCGCGAGCGGGACACCCTCTCGGTGGTGGACGACCAGTGGGGTTCGCCCACCTACACGGCGCCGCTGGCCGATCAACTGCTCGGCCTCGTCGGCGGGGAGGCCTGGGGCGAGTTCGACGCGCGGGGCCTGACCCTGCACCTGGCAGGGGGAGGCCGCGCGACGTGGTTCGACCTCGCCCGGGCGGTGTTCACGTGGTTCGGCGCGGATCCCGAACGGGTGCGACCCTGCACCACCGAGGAGTACCCACGCCCGGCCCCGAGGCCGGCCTTCTCCGTGCTCTCCGATGCCTCGTGGCGTGCCGTCGGGCTGGAGCCGATGGACGACTGGACGCAGGATCTCGTCCGCGCGATCGCCCACGAGGGCTGGATCGCCCAGCGACAGCGGGAGCGGGGCAGCCTCCCCGGGCCCGGGTCGTGAACCGGACCCGCCGCACAGTGCTCGCGGCCGGGAGCGCCGCGGTGGCGGCCGCCGCCGTCGCCGCGCTCGCCCTCACCGCGTGGGGCGCGTTCCTGCTGCAGCCGCGCGCCGACGAGCCCGTCCGCGCCGACGCCGTGGTGATGCTCGCCGGCGCCGACGACGGTCGCCACCTGTACGCCCGGGACCTCGTGGAGGCCGGGTACGCCGACACGCTGCTCGTGAGCAACCCCGGCGGCAACTCCGAGACGGTGGCCCGGCGACTGTGCACCGGAATCGCGCGACCCTCGGGCGCAGAAGTTGTGTGCTTCTCGCCCGACCCGCGCACCACCTGGGGCGAGGCGCAGGCGGTCGCCTCGATCGCGCGGGCGCGCGGGTGGGACCGGATCCTGGTGGTGACCAACCGGCCCCACACCCTCCGGGCGGGGACATGGATGCGCAGCGCCACCGGGCTGGACGTGCGGATGGTGCCCGTCGAGCGGCTCGACCGCGGGATGCTGCCGGTTCATCTGGTGTGGGAGGCCGCCGGATGGATCAAGGGCCGCGTCAACGGCCACTGGTGACCCCGGGCGGCCGGGGTGTTCCGCGCGAGGCGGGGCTCAGGCGGTCCGGGCCCGCATCGCCGACGGGGCCGCGATGGGCGCCCGGGTCGTGAGCCGCGGCGAGGACAGGCCCTGGTGCGCTCTGGTGATCCTCCCGAACACGGCCGCGCGGTCCATCGGACGGTGCGGGAGATCCAGCGCGCGGCGCACCTCCGACGGCACCAGGCTCGCCGCGGCGTCCACGACCGTCGTGCACGACCGGTGCGCGATCACCGAATTCTCCGTGACCCCGGGGCAGGCGCGGGCGTCCTCCCTGAGCTTCCTCGCGGCGCGGCGACCGGCATCGGTGGGCCGGGCGCGGCCGCGGGACCTGCGCAGGAGCTGCTCGAGTTCGCGGACGGTCGAGGGGAAACTGCGGGCACCGTGGAGCCGCGCGAGGCCCGCCCACTGGTAGACGTACCGGTCGGATTCGGCGGGGGACAGGGGACGCCCCGAGAAGCGCTGGAAGGCGACGAGCAGGGCCCACGTCATGGCGGCCTGCGACCACTCGATCAGCCCGGGGTCGGAGCCGTAGAAGTAGTCGCCGTACTCGGTGGTGCCGGAGAACGAATTGTGGTCACGGCGGGCGTGCTCGATGGTCACCATGGCGTCGTCGACCGTGCCGAACGTCGAGATCTCCACGAGGTCGTGCAGGTAGTCGTCCATCGTCCACGGCTCGGCGTCCGCACCGCACGCGACCATCACGGCGGAGTAGGCGGGGTCGGCGGCGAGCATGAGCAGACCGGTCGTGATGCCGATCGGGGTGGACACGTCGCCGTGGACCCGCCAGATGGGATCGCTCGCCGTGAACCACCGCGGGCCCGGGATATCGAGGATCGAGCACACGGGTGAGTCCGCGCCAGCGCGTGGAATTAGTGGTGACATGCACACCCCGGGGTAGTGGAGCCGCCCGAGGGGGCGGCCGGATGGGACCTGTGACGAACTCTAGCGCCCGGCGGCGCCGTAGTGAAGGAAAGCCGGAGGGTCCGCTGAGGAGATGCCGTGAGGCCCCGGCGCGGCCTGGCACACCGACATGGCCTCTAGGCTGGGCGACGCACGCCAGACGCATTCCGACACTCGCAAGGAGACGGCTGTGACCGCTACCCCCCTGCCCGCCCCCCGGACCGGCCCCGTCGTCCCGGACCGCTTCGCCGGCCGCACCGCGCTCGTCACCGGCGCGAGCCGCGGGATCGGCCTGGGCATCGCCCGTCGCCTGCTCGCGGAAGGCGCGTCGGTGGTCATCACGGCGCGCGGCCAGGAGGGGCTCGACGACGCCGTCGCCGATCTCGGCACACCGGAGCGGGTGCTGGCGGTGGCGGGCAAGAGCGACGACGAGGACCACCAGCGTGAGGTCGTGGCCCGGGCCGAAGAGTCGTTCGGGCCCATCGACCTGCTGGTCAACAACACCGGGATCAACCCGGCATTCGGCCGCACGGTGGACATCGACCTCGCCGCGGCCCGCAAGATCACTGAGGTCAACGCCCTCGGCACCTTGTCCTGGACGCAGAAGGTCTACCACTCGGGCCTCGGCGAGCGCGGCGGCGCTGTCGTCAACATCGCCTCCATCGCCGGCCTGGCACCGTCGCCGGGGATCGGCTGGTACGGCGCCACCAAGGCGTTGGTCATGCGGCTGACCCAGGAGCTCGCCGTAGAGGTCGGACCCGCCGTGCGCGTCAACGCCGTCGCCCCGGGCGTGGTCAAGACCAGGTTCGCCGAGGCGCTGTATTCCGGCCGCGAGGAGGCCATGTCCGCGGCGCTGCCGGCCGGGCGACTGGGGGTGCCCGACGACATCGCCGGTCCCGTGGCTTTCCTGCTGTCCGATGACGCGCACTGGATGACCGGGCAGACCCTCGTCGTCGACGGTGGCGCGCACATCGTCGGCGCGGGACTACAGGGCTGACGGGGCGCGGGGACCCGGACATGACCTCTATCCAGGAGTACTGCGCGTCGACCGGTCGCATTCTCGAGGCGAGCCCACCGATGGCCGTGGCCGCACAGCCGCTGACCTGGGTGGACAGCCCGCCGTGGCAGCGCATCGAATCGCCCGAGCCGTCCGCGGTGATCTACGTGGACCCGGGTGCGCACCGTGACGGGTTCTCACCCAACGCGGTGGCCACCTGCGCCCGTGTCGCGCCCGCGATGGACACCGAGCAGGCGGTCGAGATGATCGTCGCCACCGCCGACGCACTGCCCGACTGGACACTGCTCGAGCAGGTCGCCGGTGAAGGGGACGAGTCCGCCGGCGCCGTCCGCAGCGTCTACCGCTACCTGCGGGGCATGTACACGGCCGATCCGGGCCGGATGGCGACCTCGAGTCTGATCGTGGGATGGAGCGACGATGAGGCCACCTACATCTTCCAGTTCGTCGTCACCGGCTGGGACGAGGACGCCTCCGTCCACGACGACGCCATGGGCTGCCTGCTGATCGGCGAGTGGACGGCAGCGCAGATCGTGGACGCCATGCGCGGCTAGGGTGGTCGTCACCCGGGCGCCGGGGGCGACCGGGATCGATAGACAACGGGAAGGCGGGACCGGAGTGCAGCTACGCGAGCTCAGCGTGTCGGGGGCGTGGGAGATCACCCCCCGGCAGATCTCTGACGACCGCGGGGTGTTCCACGAGGCGTTCACCCACGAGACCTTCCGTCGGATGACCGGCCACCGTTTCGATCTCGCGCAGGTCAACGTGTCGGTCTCGGGGGAGGGGGTCCTGCGCGGCCTGCACTTCGCCGAGGTCCCGCCCGGTCAGGCCAAGTACGTGCTGTGCCCGTCCGGCACGGTGTTCGACGTGGTCGTGGACGTCCGCGTGGGCTCGCCGACCTTCGGTGAGTGGGCCGGGGTCATCCTGGACTCCGTTGAGCAGCGGGCGATCTACATCCCCGAGGGCGTGGCGCACGGCTTCCTGACCCTCGAGCCGCAATCCACGGTGATGTACTTCTGTTCGGAGGGCTGGCGGCCCGGGGCCGAGCACGTCATCGACGCCTTCGATCCCAAGATCGCGATCGACTGGCCCGGATCGGCCCTCGACGGCACCTCGATCGAGCACGTCATGAGCGAGCGCGACCGCGACGCCCCGAGCCTGCTCGACGTCGCCGCCGCGGGCCGGCTCCCGCAGTGGGAGGAGTGCCGGGCCCACGTCGAACGACTGCGTGAGGCCACACCCAGGGTCGACGCCGAGTGGCGGCCGGACGAGAACTGACATACCCTTACGGGTATACCCCCTAGGGTATGACGTCGGATCTGAGGAGATTCTTATGTGTTACCCGGTCACCTGCCCCGTCTGCGGCAAGACCACGTGGGACGGCTGCGGTCAGCATGTCGACCAGGTCAAGGACACCGTCCCCGCCGAGCAGTGGTGCGACGGCACGCACGAGGCCGCCGCGAACTGACCCGGTCCGGTCCGGTCCGGTCCGAGCCGGGCCCGGCCCGGGGCCCGGGGTGACCAGAGGGGAGCGCCACGCCCCTCGCCACGCCCCGGTGGGGGCGCCCCGGCCCCGTCCCGGCCCGTCGACCGGCGCCGCGGGGTAGAACCAGGGGAGGCTAGCCCCTCATCCCCTCCGGAGGCCCCATGAGCACCCCCTTCGTCCTCGTCGAGCGCAGCGGCCCGATCGCCCGCGTCACACTCGATCGGCCCGAGCGTCGCAACCCGCTCTCCCTGCAGATGATGCGGGAGGCGACGGCGGCGATCCGCGACCTCGGTGACGATCCGGACTGTGGGGTCGTCGTGCTCACCGGGTCCGGCCCCGCGCTGTCCGCCGGGCACGAGATCAGTGAAATGGTCGACCGCACCCTCACGCAGGAGCGCGAGGTCTTCACCACGTGCGTGCAGCTCATGGAGACCATCCAGGCGATCCGGCAGCCGGTCATCGCCGAGGTGCAGGGCCACGCGATCGCCGCCGGCTGCCAACTCGTCGCCACCTGCGATCTGGCCGTGGCGGTCGACACCGCGCGTTTCGGCACCCCGGGCGTGAAGATCGGCCTGTTCTGCTCGACCCCCATGGTGGCGGTCTCCCGTTCCATCGGACGCAAGCGGGCCATGCAGATGCTGCTGACCGGCGAGACGATCGACGCGGCCACCGCGGTGGACTGGGGTCTGATCAACGAGGCGGTGCCCGCCGATCACCTGCGTTCCCGCGTGGACGAGCTGGCACTGCAGATCGCCGACGCGAGCCCCCTGACCCTGGAGATCGGCAAGCAGGCCTTCTACCGGCAGATCGATCTGCCCCAGGACGAGGCGTACCGCGAGATGGCCGAGACGATGGCCACCAACGCCGTCACCTGCGACGCCCAGGAGGGCATGTCCGCATTCCTCGAGAAGCGCGCCCCGCAGTGGCGCGGGGAGTGAGGCGTAGCGCGCACTAGGATCGTCGCCATGGCGATCTCGGTGATGACGGTCTGTACGGGCAACATGTGTCGGTCGCCGCTGGCCGAGCGTCTGTTGGCCGCGCGCGCCGCGGCGGCCGGACTCGACGTGGCGGTCGACTCCGCGGGGACGCGGGCGGCCAATGGCGTGGAGATCCATCGCGAGAGCCTGCGGGTGCTGCGGGGGTACGGGGGGGACGGGGCCGGTTTCGCGTCGCGACTGCTCACCGCACGTCTGCTGACCGGACGCGACCTCGTCCTCACCGCGACCCGGTCACACCGGGATGCCGTACAGGAACTGGCGCCGTTGCTGTGGAAGAAGACCTACACGATCCTGGAGGCCGCCCGGCTCGCCGACTCCGACGAGTCCGTCACTCTCGCGGGCCTGTCGCGGGCGAGGTTGGGCATCGACACCGACGATCCCGCGCTCGACGTGGAGGACCCGATCGGACGGGAGCCCGAGGTGTTCGACCGCACGGGGGCGCAGATCAGCGACGCCGTGGACTCCATCGTCCGCCTGCTGTCACGCAGCTGACCCGGCCGGCGATACCTGGCAGGGCAGAGCTGCATCGGGCAGGGCTGCGCTCGGACCCGTGCGCAGCCGACGTCAGGGGTCCAGCGGTTTGCGACGGTCCAGATCCCGTAGGAAATCAGGGTCGTCGTCCGGGGCGATCACCCGTGGGGGAGCCGGCCGTGACCCGGGCCCGAAGGCCCGCCACAGCAGGATCGCCACGGTCACCACTCCGATGAGTGCGAACAGCCAGATCACTCGAACCTCCTTCCCACCACGATACGTATCCTGGGGACCATGAGCGAGCGAGACGAGACAACACACCCCGCGGAGGGGACGGCCAGCCCGGCGGCCACACCGGAGGGGTCCGCGCCCGGAGCGCGACTGGCCCGCAACATGGTCGTCTACACCGTCGTCCGACTCCTGCTGGTGGTGGCGTTGACGCTGCTCATCATCGGGATCGGCAGCCTGGCCGGTGTGCAGGTCCCGGTGCTCGTCGCCGCGATCATCTCCGTGTTGATCGCGTTGCCCCTGTCGATGGTGCTGTTCAGTCGGATGCGCGCGCAGATCAACTCCGATATCGCGGCGGTCGACGCCAGACGTCGGGAGAAGCGCGAGGACCTACGCCGTCGGATGAACGAGGCCTGACTTCCGGCACCCGGCCGGGCGTCACGTCCGTCCGGTCGGGTAACTCGCCTCTGCGGGGTCAGCTCTGCGGGCCGCCAGGCCAGAACGAGCCGGGCCAGCGGAACGCGGGAACCCCCACTGACGTCCCCGACTCGGCGGGGGTCTCCGATCCCGACGGGCCGACTGAACCCGACGGGCCGACCGAGCCGGACGGGGCGGCGGACATCACGGATGTCAGCGGGCCCGGCTGCGGTTCCTGCGGCGCCTCGGTCACGGTGGGCACCGTCGTCGGCTGCTCGGACGAGCCGGTCCCCGTGGGGGTGGTGTCGCCGGGTTCGGTGGTGCCGGGAGTGCTGGTCCCGGGAGTGGTCGGATCCGTCACGACGGGCTCGGTACCGCCCGGCTCGGTCGTGGGCGGCGTCGTGGGCGAGGTGGGCGACGTCCCGTCGGTCGGGCTCGTCGGGGTATCCGGATCGTCCGTGTCGGGATCCTCGGTGCCCGGCTCATCCGGATTCTCGGTCGTCTCCCCGTCGCCGAGGAGCTCCTGATCATCCTCGAACCCGATATCGGTCCGTGGCTGGGCGGGCGTCCACTGTTCGCCCGTCGTCTCGACGGGCGCGGTCTCGCTGGGAGGCGCGTAGGTACCGGCCTCCTCGTCGGGGACGTACAGCGCCCCGGGGGCGGGCTGGACCCCGATGTAGTACCTGCTCAGGCAGTGATCGGTGACGTTCTGCGACCCGTCGGTGAAGATGGTCAGGCCGGGCGTCCCGCCGTCGGCCTCGGTCGCACATCGCGCGATGAACTTCCCGGGCTGCTCGTCACGCTCGGTGGTGGTCGGCGATGCGACCTCCGTAGCGGACGCGGAGCGCGGAGCCTCGGAGAGCACCTGTGGCTCCGGCTGCGCGCAGGACGCGGCCACCAGCGCTGTTGCGCCGGCGACGAGGAGCACCCGAGTTCTCATAACGATAGTGTCTCAGTTCTGTCAAAGGATGGCTACCGGACGGACGGGGTGGAATCTTTTTCACCCCGGAGGACGGTCGGGAAGCGCGAGCATCTAGTCCGACGCGACCCGGGATCGGACCGCCCCGACGGAGGCGACGGCGGCGGCGAGGACAGCCGCGAGGACGCCCCCGAACCCCACCATCACCAGATCGGCCACGGGTACGCCATCGTTACGGACCCCGGCGAGGCCGGAGAAGATTCCTCCAGCGCCGGAACCGGTCCCCGTCAGCGCGGCCGCCCCGGCCGTGCCGAAGGCCGCCCCCAGCACCACACCCAGGGCTGCGGCGCAGGCCGCCACCAGCGCGGTCTCCAGGATCAACATGAGCCACACGCCGAAGCGGGTGACCCCGACGCCTCTGAGCAGGGTGATCTCCCGGGTCCGTTCCCGGACCGCCAGCGTGAGCGTGTTGGCGACCCCCACCAGGGCCAGTGCGACCGCCACCGCCAGCAACAACGAGCTGGAGGTGAGGACGGTCCGGACAGAGGTGGCGATCTGCTCGCGGGAGGCGAAGCTCTCGGTCACGGCCGCATCGGGCGCGGCGTCCACGACGGCGGAACGCACGCCCTGCAGTGCCGACTCGAGTTGCTGACCGGCCAGGGAGTCATCCATGCGCAGCCAGACCTCGGTGCGTGGGACGAACTGGGTGGGCACCTCCACGCCCTCCGGCCACGGGGACCCGTCGGGCAACTGCGCCACGGGCCAGGCCGGCACGCTCCCGGTCGCGGCCAGGGCCCACTGATCGCTCGTCCGACGCACGACCAGGTCGCGACCGTCGTCGTCGGAGAAGAAGGTGAACCGGACGGTCTCGCCGTCGCGGGCACCGGCGGCCACGGGGGAGGACTCCGGGAGCACGATCTCCCCGGGCCCGGGCAATACGACGTCGCGGCGCATCACGTCGCCGACCCGCTCCGGGTCGGCGACCCTGAGGACCGTGCGCTTTCCCCCGGGGCCCTCCGCGTACATGTCGGTCACGACCAGGGACTCGTCCACGCCCGGGAGCTCCGCCAGCGTCCCCGGCAGTCCCTCGGGCAGGGTGTCGCCGCTCGATGCGGTCACGGCGATGTCCAGCGGGACGCGGTCGACGAGTCTGGCCTGGATCGCCGGTCCGAGCAGGGCGATGCCGGTCACCATCGTCGCGGTGAGCGTCACGCCCACCAGAACGGCCGCGGAAGTCGCGGCGGTGCGGCGCGGACTGCGGGCGGTGTTCCGTGCGCCGAGTAGGCCCACCGGGCCGAGCAACACCCCCACGACGCTGCCGAGCGCCCCCAGCAGGGTCGGCAGGGCGCCGGCGGCCACGGCCAGCACCCCCAGGAACGCCAGAACACCCCACGCGCCGGCGTCGACGACGTCCCCCGCCTCGACGGCCGCTGACATCGAGTGCCAGCCGAAGACCGCGACCGCGGCGCCCACCGCGACCATCGCCAGTCGCCGCCACCAAGGGTCGGGCCGTACGTCGGCCGGACGCAGCGCCTCCAGTGGGCTGCCGGAGGTCGCCCGCAACAGTGGTGGGGCAGCGGTGGTGAGGGTGACTCCCACGCCCACCGCGGCGGCGAGGAGGTAGGCGGATCCGGGGACGCTCACCTCCTGCAGGGGGATCGTCACCCCGAGTCTCGGAGCCTCGCGGGCCGCGAGCGACACCGCGAACCGGCCCAGCACCAACCCCGCCGCGGTGGCCGACACACCGACGACCAGGGCCTCGGCCATCCCGGAGAGCCGCAACTGCAGCCGTGAGGCACCCAGGCAGCGCAGCAGCGCGGTCTCCCGTACGCGTGCGGCGAACACCACCGCGAAGGTCGTGCCGATGACCAGGGCGGCCACCGCGACGGCCAGCACGGTGAAGGCCAGCAGGGCGCGCGTGTAGACGTCTCGACTGCCGATGAAGGATTCCGCGAGGGCGTTTGCCTCGGCCGCGCCGGTGGACACCTCGACGCCGGACGTGCCCGGGATCGGGTCCAGTCGCTGCTCGATCTCCGCCGCCAGCGCCGCGTCTGGCACCGTGCCGTCGCCGGCCACGCGGACATCGCCGCCGGCCCCGTTCGGCGCCCACTGTTGTACCTGGGCGTCGACGGTGTAGAGCGGGAACGCCGAGTTCATGTCCGGTTGCCCTGACAGGTCGAACAACCCGACCACCGTGACGACGGCGGGATCGCCGTCGGCTCTCGGCAGCACCTCGAACGTGGCGCCGAGAGGAAGGTCCGCGTCACTGCGGATCGCGACTTCTCCGGGCACCTCAGGGAGCCGCCCGTCGGCCAGCGGTTGCCAGCGCAGACCGTCGTCGGTGGCGAGTGCCGTTGTCGTCGTCACCTGTTGGGCGCGTCCCTCGACGCGGACCCGCACGTAGGTCCGCGCGTCCACGGTGACGGCCCGTACCCCCGGGGTGGTGGCGATGGCCTCCAGACCGAGCCGCTGGGCCTCCGCCACCTCCTCGCGCGCGGCATCGGTGCCGGCGGAGGTGCGGTCACCGAGGTTCTGCACGAGCACGGCGGTGTCCGCGTACCGCATCCCGAAGGTCGCGTCGGCGCTGGCGGTCATCGTGCGCAGCACGCCCACGGATGCCAGGACGAAGCCGACGGCCACGGCGATCGCCAGGATGGTGCCCAGGTAGCGGCCCGCGTGCGCGCGGAGCTGACCCAGGACCAGGTGGGGGCTCACGCGGTGGCCGGCCGGCTGCCGGTGAGCGCGCGCATGGCGGTGTGGACCGCCTCGGGGGTGGGGGAGGGGACCTCGTCGGCGATCCGTCCGTCCGCCAGTACCACCACGGTGTCGGTGTGTGCGGCGGCGTGCGCGTCGTGGGTGACCATGACGACGGTCTGGCCGGCCTCGCGGACACACGCGCCGAGCAGTCCCAGCACCGACTCGCCGGACTCGGAGTCGAGGTTGCCGGTCGGCTCGTCGGCGAACACCACGTCTGGGCGCGGCAGGAGGGCGCGGGCGATGGCCACCCGCTGCTGCTGCCCGCCGGACAGTTCGTGCGGGCGCCGCTTCAGCAGGTCGCCGATCCCGAGCTCGCCGACCAGCGAGTCGAGGCGCGACCGGTCCGGGCGACGCAGCGCCATCCGCACGGGGAGCGCGATGTTCTCGCGTACCGAGAGCGCCGGGACGAGGTTGAAGGACTGGAACACGAAGCCGACGCGGGCGCGTCGCAGCCGGGTCCGTCCCGCGTCACCCAGGCGGGTGATCTCGGTCGATCCGATCGACACCGTGCCGTGGTCGGGGGTGTCCAGGCCGGCCAGGCAGTGCATGAGGGTGGACTTTCCGCTGCCTGACGGGCCCATGACCGCGGTCCAGCGCCCTTTGTCGATCGCCACGTCCACGCCGTCCAGCGCGTTCACCCTCACCCGCCCGTGGGAATAGGTCTTGCGCAGGCCGTGGGCCCGGATCGCGATCTCGGGGGGTGGGGTCACGTGGGTCCTTCCGTCGCGGCGTGGCGTCCGGAGGTGAGTGTAGGGATCCCGGTTGGGGAGACCCGGTCCGACACGGCGTCGCGCCTGTGGCCCATGTGACTTGTGTGACGTATGGTACGTGTGTGACTGGGCCGGACCCGGTCGTGCCCAGCTCCCGGACGACAAGGTGACCTCATGTTCCAGCGACGCATCCACCGCACCGCCCCCCGTTCCCGCTCCCTCGCCCTCGGTGGCGCCCTGGCCGCGCTCGCCGTGGTCGGCGGTGGCACCGTCGCGGCGGTGGGCGCGCCCGCCGCCGTCGACGCCGGCGACATCCAGCTGACCCAGAACGCGACCGGCCAGGCCGGTGCGCAGGAGCTCCCGCTCGGTACGGCGGTCAACCTCGACCTCGAGCCCGTGGTCGCCCAGGCCGCCGGCGGCACCATCCCGCCCGGGACGACGGTGCAGGTCACCGGCCTGCCCGACGGTCTGACCCAGAACGGCTGGGTCATCTCCGGCACGCCCACCCGCGCGGGCGAGTACGAGGTGCTCGTCACCGTCTCCAACTCGGGGATCTCGCAGTCGGAGAAGGTCGCCATCACCGTCACCGACGGCGCGGGTGCCCCGTCGGAGGACGAGGAGGCGACGACGAGCCCGGCCATCACGAGCCCGGCCGCAACCACGGCGACCACCACGGACGAGACCGCGACGACCGAGACCACGACGACCGCCACGCAGTCCGACCCCACGCTCTCGGCGGTCCCCGGTGATCCGACCGCCGAGGACGACACCCTCGCCGGCGATGAGGGTGACGGAACGGGCGCCGGCGACGGTGAGACGACCGGGGACGACGACGAGGTCGGCGCCCCCCCGGATCTGTGCGCGGTCGTCGGGGGCGGGCAGATGGACGGTGCCTCGCTGGCTCAGCTGCTGCCCCTGGTGACCGGTGGCGACGACGCCGAATCGGCCGGACTCGTGATGGTTCTGCTCAACACGGTCGTCAACCTGCTCCCGTCCGTGCTCGGCGAGGGCGGGTCGGTCGAGAGCCTCGGCTCGGTGGGCCAGATCCTCTGCACGATCTCTCCGTCGCTGCTCGGCGGCCTGACCGGTGGAGAGACCGCCACGGGCGGGGCGACGACCACTGCGGGCGGCGATGCCACCACGGACGGGGCGACGACCGGTGCGGCTGTTCCGGGCGACGGCCCCGCCGCGCTGCTGGGTCTGCTCACGACCGGCGCGGGCAGCCTCGGGCAGTGACCCTCCCCGCGCCCCCGGGCAATGTCCCCACGGGGCGCGGGTCGGGGCGATAGAGTCCCCCTGTCGACCTCGGGCGGCCCTGTGGGGCGCAGTGGCTCGATTACGTCCGTCGCCGTCGAAGAGGGTCCATCACACATGTTCACCCGCAAGGTCGTCACCGCCGCCGCCGCTGCACTCGCGCTGGTCGCCCTGTCCGTCCCCGTCGTCAACGCGCAGGACGACGGTGCCCTCCCCGGTGAGACCACGTCCGGCAGCATCTCGCTCGGCAGTCTCGAGGGGGGCGACCCCGACGCGTCCAGCCTCGCCGGAGGGTCCGAGGGCGCCTCGAACGACGCCTCCGGCGAGGGCGGAGTCGACGGTGAGGGCGGAGCTGACGGTGAGGGTGCCGATTCGGGTTCGCTCGGTGGCGGTTCGCCGGGAAGTCTCGACTCCGGCAGCCTCGACTCCGGCAGTGGGGACGACACCAGCGTCGGTGACCTCGCGCCCGAGACCGATGAGGTCTGCGAGCTGCCCGCCCTGGGCGGCTCGGTCGCCAAGTTCTCCCCGCTGCTGGGGATCGACGGCGTCCCCACCGGCGTCATGGATCTGATCACCTCGGCGCTGGATTCCTTCCCGAATCTGCTCGACGTGGTCGCGGGGGAGGGGCGCGGGTCGGCGCTCGTCGGCGAGGCCGGCTCGCTCAGCGAGGGGCTGTGCTCGCTGGTCTTCGGCGGCGAGATGGTCCCGCCGCCGGTCACGGTGATCGTCGACGGTGACGGCAATCCTGTCAGCACGGTCACCGGCACGGCCACCGCCAGCTCCACCACGTCCGCCCCGGCCACCACCACGACCTCCGCCGACGAGGCCGGAACCGGAACTTCGATCGCCGCCTCCGACGATGCGAGCACCGACGGTGCGAACCGGGACGGTGGCGACCCGGACGACGCGGATGCCGGTGAGGCGGCGCTCGCGACCTCGGTCCCGGTCCCCGGCGCCTGACCCCGCCTCTCGGTCTCCTGCGGCCCGGCCCCGATACAGGGGCCGGGCCGCCGTGATTTTCGACGAGGTCGTGCACGAGCGCGTCGGATACGGTTCCAGGCTTAACGGGATACCCGGGAGGGTGTGTGACTAGTGTGGCTTATGAGAATTAAGTGACTTATGTGACGAGAGTAGACAGGTGGTGTGCATGTGGTTAGAGTGGCACTCGTAATGGTCTGCCCTCCCGTTCCGCGGAGTGAGCGATCTGAACCCCTCCGGAAGGAACCAGCCGATGCGTGCTCGCCTCGCCCGTCCTCGTCGTATCGTCCGGGGTCGCCTTGCCGCCCCCGTCGCAGCCGCAGCAGCGGTCGCGCTCGTGGGCGGAATGGTCATCGCCGCTCCCGATGCGCCCACCGTCCGTAGCGACATCCAGACGGTCGCCGTGGCTGCCCCATCGTTCAACGCTGGCGCGGAGTTCTCCTTCGACGCCGGGACGCTGGTCCAGGCCACCCAGTCGGCCGGGTTCGTCATTGAGGACGTCACCGGACTTCCGGAAGGGCTGGAGTATGACGGCAACGGCCGCATCTCGGGCGCGGTGACCACTCCGGGCGTGTACACCATTCAGGTGACCGGTCGGGGCATGGGCGGACTAGTCACGATTCCCGTCACCCTGACGATCAACAACGCCAATGGTTCCGCGCCGGCCGGCGCCTCGGGCGAGGGGACGGCCGCAGTCGAGGGCAGCCTGGGCGGCGAGGCGCAGGCCGGTGGCCAGATCACCACGGGCTCCGACGGCACGGACGCGATCCTCGGCGCCGTGGCGGGCATCGTCTCCTCCCTCGGCGGCGACGCCGGTTCCGTTGCCGAGCTCGCCGCAGGCTCGACGGGTCAGGGCGGAGTCACCCCCGAGAACCCGGACGCCCCGGATGCGCCGACCGGCCCGCTCGGCAGCGCGGCCAACGGTGGGCTCGGCCTCGGCAGCCTGTCGAACGGCGCACCGGAGACCCCGGACGTGCCGGACACCGACGCCCCCGGCACCGAGACCCCGGTCAACGGCTCGCTCGGCACCCCGGGCTCCACCGCCACCGGGGAGGCGACCGGCGATGCCACCGGCGGCCTGGACACCCAGAGCCTGGGCCCGCTGGCCCCGCTCGGTTCCCTGATCGACTCGGGCGCCCAGACCGGCTCGACCACCGACGGCGACACCGAGACGACCGGCTCGACGATCCCCGGTTCCACCACCACCGGCGGAACCCAGACCGGCGCCGAGATCGTCACCGGTGGGGACCTGACCGGCGGCGGCGAGATCACCGTCCCGGGTTCGTCCTTCCCCGCGGACACCGGTTCCCTCGGGGCGCTGGCCCCCGGGCTGGCGCTGACGGGCGCCGCCCTCCTCGGCATCGCCGGCCTCAGCCTCGCGCTGGGCGGCGGCTCCTCGATCCCGGGCTCCACCGCGATCCTGCCTGCCCTGCCGGGTTCGACCACCACGGGCGGCACCACCACCGGCGGATCGAGCGACACCGGCAACGGTGGCTCCTCCGGGTCGGTCGCCCCGACCGTGGCCGCTGGTGCGCCGACTGTCGCCGCCGGCGCCCCGAACAGGGTCCAGGCCCCCGGGCCGACGGTCGCCAACGGTCGCGGCTGATCTACAGGCTCCCGGCGGCCGGGTAGGTCGCCGGTGACCACCTCCACCCCGGGGTCGTCTCACTTCGTGAGATGGCCCCGGGGTGTGGTGCATTCCTGGGTTACCGTGGGGCGGTCGTGATCTCGCGGCGGTAACCACCGAAAGGCGTGTATGCATATCTCCCGTCCTGTCGTCGCCTCCTCCCTCGCACTCGCCGCCATGGCCGCGGTCGGGGTCGCGTCCGGCCAGGCGGAGGCGCCCGACCACGCGCCCCTGGTCGTCGAGGCCACCGACGTGGCACCCGCGGCCCTGCCGTCCCTGACGCTGCGCGTCGGCGAGTACATGGAGCGGCGGGTCAGCGACTACGTCACTCCGCCCCCCGGCGCCTCGATCCAGTTCCGAGGCCTGCCGCCCGGGCTGTCCTACGATCCGGCCACCACCGCGATCAGGGGCACCCCCACCGTCGCGGGCGTGTACGAGCCCGTGGCGACCGCCTTCATCTTCGGCGTCCCGGTACGCACCGAGACGACCACGGTCACCGTCACCGGCGGTGCGGGCGGGACCACCGGCGGTACCGGTGGCGGCGGCGCCCCGGCACCGCGTCCCGCGCAGGCCCCGGCCCCGGCTCCGGCACCCGTGGCCGCGCCGGTGGCCCCTCCGGCGCCCGGCACGATCACCATCGCCGACATCGACACGCTGCCGGTGCCCGAGCAGGTCAAGGACGCCCTCCGCGGTGCCGCCCTGGCCCTCAACAACGGGATCCAGTCCGCCTGGAACGCCGTGCCCGAGGGCTCACTCGGCAAGTAGTCCACCCGGCACTCACTACATTCGGCACTCAGTACATCCGGCACGAAGTCCGCACGTACATCGACGGCGGCCGGTCCCCGAGGTGGGGGACCGGCCGCCGTCGTCTGTACCGCGCCGGGCGCGCGGGGGCTCGTCGCCGGGCCTCAGCGGACCGCCGGGGTGAACGCGCACCGCCGGGTCAGAGCGAGGCGATCACGAACCCGGCGCTGACCAGCACGCTCCACGCGAGCATCGCCATCCCGGCCATCGTCAGCGCGGGGATGAGTCCGGCACCGATCGCCCGTGCGCGCACCGGCGCGTTGGCCTTCCACGCCACCGGCAACGCCAGCAGCCCCAGCAGCGCCCAGGGCGTCGCCGGGATCAGGGCGAGCGTCGCCAGCAGCGGGACCAGCAGTTCCAGCACCGCGTGCAGGCCGCGGGTCCGCGAATCGCCCAGGCGCACGGCCAGCGTGATCTTGCCGGACTCGGCGTCCGAGGGGATGTCCCGCAGGTTGTTGGTGAGGTTCACCGCGCACGAGAAGCTCCCCACCGCCACGGCCGCGACCACCGCGTACCAGGTGACCGACCCGAGCTGCGTGAACTGCGTACCGATCACGGCGACCAGACCGAAGAACACGAACACCGCGACCTCGCCGAACCCGCGGTACCCGTACGGGGTCCTGCCGCCCGTGTAGAACCAGGCCGCCAGGATGCAGGCCACCCCGACCAGGATCAGCCACGGTGCCGACGTCGCACTGAGCACCAGCCCGGCGAGCCCGCCCAGCCCGAGGAACCCGAACGCGGCGCGCTTGACCGTCGCCGGCCGTGCCAGTCCCGAGCCCACCAGTCGCAGCGGGCCCACGCGGTCGTCGTCGGTGCCGCGGATGCCGTCCGAGTAGTCGTTGGCGTAGTTGACCCCCACGATGAACGACCACGCCACCACGAGCGCCAGGAGCGCCTGCCACCACACGAACCCGCCCGCGAGCGCCGCGGCCGCCGAGCCGACGAGCACCGGGGCGAACGCGTTGGGCCAGGTGCGGGGGCGGGCGCCCTCGAGCCAGTGGGAGAACGTGGCGCCCCCGGGCTCGGTGGTGGCGGCGTCGGCGTCGCTGGCGGGAGGGGTCTCGCGGTGGATGACGGGATCGGTCTCGCGGCTCATGCCCCGATTGTCCCATCGAGGAAGCCCGCGGCGACGCCGCGTCGGTCCACCTTGCCGCCCGGCAGCATGGGCAACGCGTCCAGCACGGCGACGATCGCAGGGGCCGAGTGCGCCCCCAGAGACGCGGCCACGTGTGCGCGCAGGTCGTCCGGCGACGCGGAGGAGCGGAGCGTGACCGCCGCGACGGGCCTGGTCCCGAGCCGTTCGTCCGGGATCCCGACGACGACGACGTCGACCACCGCAGGATGCGTGCGGAGTGCATCCTCCACGGTCTGTGGGAGGAGCGTGAGCCCACCGACGCTCAACGCCTCGTCGACCCTGCCGAGGATCCGGAGCCCGCCCCCGGGGTCGAGCGTCCCGGCATCGTCGGTGCGGAACCATCCCGCCCGGGCGAACGCGGGGTGATCCGGTGCGTTCCTGTACCCCGACGCGAGCTGCGGGCCGGCCAGCCAGACGCGGCCCTCGTCGTCGTCGACCTCCACCGTCACCCCCGGGAGCGGGGCGCCGTCGTACACACATCCGCCCGCGGTCTCGCTCATGCCGTAGGTCCGGACCACCCGGATGCCGGCGTCCGCGGCGCGGGCGAGCAGCTCCGGTGCGGCCGCGGCCCCGCCGAGCAGGACCGCGTCGAGCTCGGCGAGCGCGGCCACGGCGTCGGGCGGGCCGTCGTCGAGGACCTTGGCCAGCTGACCCGGCACGAGCGAGGTGTAGGCGCGGGCCGCTACCGAGCTGCCGCCCCCGGCGCCGAACTCCCCGGCACCGCCCGCGGCCGCGGCCTCGGCCGTGGTGCCCGCGCGGCACGCGGCCACGGCGTCGGGCAGGGACGCGGGGTCGAACCCACGGATCACGTCCATCACGACCGGCTCGTGCCCGGCGCGCAGCGACCGCAGGATCACCTGCAGCCCGGCGATGTGGTGCGCGGGTAGCGCGAGCAGCCACCGCCCGGGCCCCCCGAGGACGGCGTCGGTCGATTCGGCGGAGGCGGCGAGCGCGGCGGCGGAGAGCATCGCGCCCTTGGGTGTTCCGGTCGACCCGGAGGTGCTCACCACCAGGGCGGTGCGGTCGTCGATCGGGTCGCCGGGGCGCTGGCTGTCGACGAGGATCCGGGAGCGCACCGGGTCGTCGGCCGGCACCGGCAGCAGCGCCGGCCCGCGGTCGGCGAGCATCCGCGCGAGTGCCGGGAACACCTCGGCGACCGCCGGGCCGCCGGGGACGGGCAGGGTGCGCAGTTCGCGGCAGGCGCGCGTGTCGCGGGGTTTGGCCATGGTCTGCAGACCCTATCCGCGGCTGTGCCCCTCCGAGCCACTCCGTCGCGAGCCGCGCCACTACGCCGTTGCGCCGCGTAGCCCGGACTGACTGTCGAGCGCCCGCAGATGCCCATCGCGATGTCCACGCCTGAGCCGATGCTGTGGCATTTGGGCCCTACATAGGGTGCTCGCGAGCCGGGACTCGCGTCTGGCCCCGCCGCCGTCCGCTGCGCCGATGACCCCGGTCGCGGCCAGCCCCCGCGGTCCGGTGGGAAGGGCGCCGTATGGCCGCCGCGCTCGGCGACAACCCCAGACTTGCGCTCCGGATGCGCGACGACCCGCCGGGCGTCTTAGTGCCCGCACAGTCGGGTCGGAGTCATAGTCATAGTCCTGTGGATGGTTGTCGACCTTTTCCACAGAGCGCTTCAAGGGGTGGACGCTTCGGTGGCCGGCTACCTACGGTCGGTGCCATGGCCACCCCGTTCAGGGATCTCCCCGCCCACGACCTCCCTCGTGAGCGGCTTGTGCGATTCGGCCCGTCGGCTCTCAGCGACACCGAACTGATCGCCATCCATGTCGGCTCTGGTGTAGCGGGGCAGAACGCGGTCGCCCTGGCCACGCGGCTCGTGGCAGAGTTCGGCTCGCTCGCCGGACTGGCCCGGGCCACCGCGGCGGACCTCGGCCGGTTGCCCGGGATTGGCCCGGCCAAGGCATGCAGGATCGTGGCCGCGTTCGCACTCGCCGGCCGCGTCCAGGGCCCGGCCGAGGGGCGAATCCTCGGCTCGTCGGCTGATATTGCTACCGTCGCCATCCCCTTGATCGGCTCTGCCACGCGCGAGGAGGTCCTGGTGGTGGTGGCCGACGGCCGCAACCGGGTGACGCGTGTGGAGTCCGTGGCGCGGGGAGGGTCGACGACGACGAGCCTGCCGATCCGTGAAGTGTTGGCCGTCGCGTTGCGTCACGATGGGGCCGCCTTGGCGCTCGCGCACAATCACCCGGCGGGGGATCCCACTCCGAGTGCCGCCGACCGCGCCGCCACCGACCGGATCCGGTCCGCCGCGGAGGAGGTGGGACTTCGGTTCCTTGACCACGTGGTGGTGGCCGGCGAGGCGTGGCGGAGCGTCAGTGCATCGCGGTGAAGATCTCGTTCCGGGCGGCGGGCAGGACGGCGACGGCGAGCTCGTTGCGCTTGCCGTGGAGACTTGCTGACGTGAGGCGAAGCTCCTGGATGGTGCGAATCCGTTCGATTGCGCCCGCGAGCTCATCGTCGCCCGGCAGAGGAAAGGCAACAGTCTTCACAAAATCGGCGGGAACGCGCTGTTGTCCGGCGGTACCAGTGAAGGCCCTTCTTGCCTGCGATGTAAACCACTCAGTTCTGAGGACGCGCCACACCCACTCTGCAAATTCCGGTGAAGAAGCGCGGAGGACAAAGAACTCGGAAGACCCGTATCCGGTGCGACCCAGCTCGTCTACGTATATCGCGCAGTTGCCGTTCTGCATGCACGGTGTGATCCGGGCGAATATCACATCACCAGGAATGAACTGCCTGTAGCCGGTTCCGACTTCGCCGCGAGACTTCACCTCAGCATTGGTGATAGTTCCTGTAATAGGGTCGACTGCTGCCATAGGTACGAACTGCACTTCATCGGCACTGTCGACCTTTCTTGGCTTTGGAGCGAACTCAATCAGCTCGCCAAGTGGTGCCGCAGGAAGCTGGCCCAACCACGCGGACAAGGTCGAGTCGAGTGCGACTCTCGAGGGATCTTGGCGAGTGGTGCTCTTGTGTTCGCGTCCGATTTGTCTCAGGTGCTCGGCGATTCGGGTCTGTTCGGCGAGCGAGGGGAGGGGAACTCTCAGGCGCTCGAGGTTCTTGATCGACAGTGTCTTATTGCGTCCGGCGGAGCCCGGAGATGCCTTCCTAAGTTCCGCGAGCCCGCGATCGGAGAGGAAATAGTCACGGAGAAACTCTGCGCTCGCCCTCTCTGGGGTGCATTCCCACGTCATGAAACGGTGCGAGCCAACTAGATCCTCGTGTCGCTCGTCGGAAACTGCGACCGCGCCCTCCCATGCGAAGACATTGCTGAATAGCAGATCGCCGGACTTGATCTGAAAAATCTTCTTGTCGCCGATCTCGGTGCCGGATACCGGCTCCTTGATGAAGCAACCCTTGCCGAAGGACCGAATCCCGATCTCGCGATAGGAAGCTGTCGGGTCGACGTCGACAGGAGATCGGCGGAGGGAGGCAACCTCCCCAAGCGGCACCCAATCGACCTTCACAGCTCGAACTCCGCGATGGCCGCCTGCATTTCCTCATAGACCGCCAGGAGTTCCTTCTCCGTTTGGATCAAATCGGCAATCAGCTCGGCGGGAGGCCGCTGGTCCAGCGCGTCGGGGCGGTGGGGGTTGTGTAGGTCGAGGTTGAATCCGCCGGCCTCGATATCTGCGTAATCGACCTTCCACGCCTGTTCGTTCTCGACTCTGCCCTCGCGGCTCGCGCCGCCCCACCACCGCTGGCAGGTCTCGAACTCCTCGTAGCGCATGGGCTTGGTCTTGGTGTAGTTCTTGCGCCCCTCCGGCGGCGGCACCTCGTAGAACCACACGGGGCCCTGCCCGCCCTTCTCGAAGAACAGGATGTTCGAGGGGATGAGGGTATACGGAGCAAAGACGCCGTTGGGGAGGCGGACCACGGTGTGCAGGTTGAACCGCGTCATAAGGTCCTTCTTGATTCGCCCACCCACGCCGGTGTCGAAGAGCACCGAGTTGGGCACGACGATCCCGCATCGCCCGCGCGGGCTCTTCTCGATGCGAGCCATGACGGACTGCAAGAAGAGCCACACCGTCTCGGCCGTGCGGAAGGTGGTGGGGAAGTTCTCGAGAATCAGCCGCTCCTCCTCGCCACCGAACGGTGGGTTGGTCACCACCACGTCCACGCCGTCCCGCTTGACCTCAGAAAGCGGGTGGATGAGAGCGTTGCCCTCGGTGACGTTGGGCCGATCCACGCCGTGGAGCAGGAGGTTCATCTGGCACAGCAGGTAGGGCAAGCCTTTCTTCTCGATCCCGCGCAACCCGGCGGAGACCTTCTCGTGATCGGCGGCCGAGACGTCCCCGGCGGTCATGTGCCGGTAGGCCTCGGAGAGAAACCCGCCCGTCCCGCACGCTGGGTCGAGGACCTTCTCGCCGGGCCTCGGGTCGACCTGGTCCACCACGAACCTGATCACCGGACGCGGGGTGTAGAACTCGCCGGAGTCACCGGCGGCGTCCCGCATCTCCTTGAGCATGGTCTCGTAGAACATGGCCATGGTGTGCACCTCGTCACGGGAGGTGAAGCTGATCTTGTCCACCTGGTCGACCAGCTGCCGGAGAAGGTGCCCGGACTGCATCCGGTTCCGAACGTCGGCGAAGACGTGCCCCAGCGTGTCGTGGGGGTCCCCTGGCCGACCCGATCCGTGGACGGTGCGCAGGTGTGGAATCAACCGCTCGTTTATGAAGGCGATCAGGGGGTCGCCGGTGACGGACTTCTCGTGCGCCCAGGTGGACCAGCGGAGCGCCTGGGGGAGTGCGGGCTCGTAGGCCTCGTTGACCAGCGCGCGCTCCTCTTCGAGGTCGTCGAAGGCTTTGAGGAACAACAGCCACGCCAGCTGGGGCAGGCGGTCCAACTCGCCGTTCAGCCCCGCGTCTTTGCGCATGATCTGCCGGGAGGTCTTGATGACCGACTGGAGCCGGGCCTGGGTGGTGGGTTCCTTCGCGGTGACGCGGGCGCTCATGGGAGGTCTTTCTCGGTCGGGGGCATGCGGGACAGTGCGGTCAGGTACGTCTCGCGGACGGTGCGGAACGCGGAGGCGTGGTCGGGGTGGGTGAGCCCGAGATCAGCCGCCATCGCGGCGAACGGCTCGGCCCACGACCCGGGCGGTGGTTCGAGGTCGGCCGGCGGCGCCTCGCCGTCACGATCGGTGAAGACCGCGGTGAGTCGCACACCCAACCGCGTCGGATCGACGAGGCCACGGTCTAGGAGCAATGCGAGGTCGACGAGGTCTTTGACTCGGGACGACGGGCGGTTGTGCGCGTAGATCCGCGAGTAGGCATGCAGCTTCTCGGCTGCGTGCCGGTCTACGTCCACGGCGGGAACGGTGAACGGCTCGCCCAGCAGGAGCGGTTCGACGAGCAGGTGCTCCACCTCGTCGTCGTCAAGGTGGTCGGCGGTGACGACGTCGAGAGTGACGACCCCAAACTCGGTCGAACCGAGATAGGCCTCGATCACCACCCGCCACGTGGTGGGAAGCTCGTCCTCCGCGCGGACGGGCCGGGGCGCCCGCGCGACTAGACGGAAGCCGTCTCCCGGATCGTGGTCCAATGCCTCGTCGAGGAGGTCGTGCAGCTCGTCGGCGTCGGGAGATCCGGCGCTGAGTCGAGCCAGGTCGAGGTCCTTGGTGCTGCGGGCGTCAAGCCAGAGACGGGTCTCCAAGGCGAATCCGCCCTTGAGGACCCAGCGACGGTCGGCCGCGAGACGCCGCAGGACGAGCTGGAAGAGCACGCGGTTGCGTAGGCGGAGCGGATCAACTCGGTGCTCGGCGGCGAGGTTGCGCAGCCGGTGATTGACGCTCCGGGCGCGGGCGTCAGTCACGGGCCACGGTTCCCAACGCGCGCTCGAGACGGAGTGCGGCGACGGCGGGCAGGTCGTGCGCGAGGCGGCGGAGTCGGCGCTCCGTGGTGTTCCCGCCGGCGAGGGCGCCACGGACCGCGTCGTCGACGATTTCCTGCGAAACTGATTCGGTCCCCGCGACGTCGGCGAGAGTGCGTGGGATCGAGGTGACCGACCACCCGTGGTAATCGATTCGGTCGGCTGGATCGAGCTCACCGATGTGGGTGACCACGAAATCGTCCTGGGCGCGGAACCCCGGGGGCACCGTCAAGTGCAGGCGCGCCGGGTTGGCGTCTGAGAGGCTGTGGGCGCGAAGAGCCGACTCGTGCGAGACAACTCCGCGACCCCGGCTCCACAGGGTCCACCGGACATACTCGTCCTCGGGACTAGGCGGCCAGTCGGGGAGTCGGAAGATGCCACGGTCGACCCTGGTCCAGTTCCCGGCGTCCACGTGGTACTTCTGCGCCTGGTGCGAGTACCCGGCCTCTACGGCCTGGGCGGACGAGAAATAGCCCGCCTGACCGAACGCGACCGCGTGTAGGCGGCGGCGTAGGTCGAGCGAGGAGGCGGTCATGCAATGAGCCTACCATCAGCGCGAAATCAAAGAACCATATAGTTATACCATGCACTTATGCGCAAAACTAAAGTTACTATGTAGCTAGGCGCCATATAGCCAGTCGGGAACCTGGCGAACTGCCTCGCGCAGGGCGTCTGGGCCGCCCATCGCACTGGCGATCTCGGTAATGCTCCCCGCGTTAGAGATCGGCCGGAGCCGGACGGTGCGCATCGAGATGTCGTCGATGCCGAATTCCTCGTACCGCTGGAGGAGCCCGACGAGAACGGCTCGGCCGGCCTCGCTCTGGGCGCGGATCTCCTCGGCGTGCGATTCCCGTGCACGGCGGGCCCGCTCGGCCCGGGTCCGGACCGGCGTCTGGAACGCCATCGAGAGCAGCACGTCGAACAAGTCGGAACCCGACTCGTCTGCAAGTGCCCTGAGTCCGTCAAGGTCGATTCCCCGCCCCGCCAGGGACTCGAGGATCTCATGGCGGGTGGACTCGTCCGCCCACAGCGTGCCGAGCGAGGCGGCGTCCCCGTAACCGGACATGGTGCCCTCGACCACAGTCCGTACCTCGACCATCCGTGGCTCGCCGGTCGACCTGTCGATCACCATCGCCGCCTCCGAGGTCACCGTCACGACGCCGTCGACCACGACGTAAGTAGTTCGGGGCTCTCTGGTCCCGCCGGGGTTGTCGACGTCGTCAGGGTCCTCGGTCCGAAACTCGGGTTCGGGCTCGTTCAGCGTCGGGTCGGCGGGCGCGGGGGCGGGGGCGCCGGTTCCGGTCGAGTCGCTACCGGGCTCGGAAATCGATTCGACGACGTCGCCACTGCCGTCCGTCGTCTCTATCGTGATGTCGGGGGGCGTGCCGTCGAAGTCCGGGTCACTGAAATGCTGAGAGGCACCGACGTAGTCGACCACCTCGAATACCGATTTTCCGCCCTCGGGGAAGAGCCTGGTGCCTCGGCCGACGATCTGCTTGAACTCGATGGACGAGCCCACCGGTCGGAAGATCACGACGTACCGCAGGTCGGGAACGTCAACGCCGGTGGACAGGAGCCGGGAGGTGGTGGCGACGACGGGCGACGCCGACTCCGTGTCGCAGAACGCCTCGAGTAGACGCGCCTTCTCCTCCTCCACGCCGACGATCCGGACGACCCATTCAGGATCCGCGCGGACGAGGTCCGGGTTCTCGACGACGAGTGCGGACCGAACGTCGTCGGCATGCTGCGTGCTCACACAGAAGACGATCGCCTTGTGCTCAGGGTTCTGCCGAAGTAGCCCGGACAGGTGGTGGGCCATGGCCTTGGTGCGAGGCAGGAGTGAGAGGGCGCGCTCGTAGTCGCGAGTGGTGTACACCCCCGCAGGTATCTCGCGTCCGTAGAGATCCCGCTGCCCGGGGTCGGGCGTCCAGCCCTCTGCGTCGGCGTCGAGGATCACCCGCCGAATTCGGTAGGGGGCGAGGTAGCCGTCCTCGATCCCGTCGCGGAGGGAGTAGCGATAGACCGGGTTGCCGAAATACTCGTAGCTGTGGACCGTGTCGTCGCGCGGAGTGGCAGTGAGTCCGAGGTGGATCGCTGAGGCGAAGTGGTTGAGGGTGCCGCGCCATCGGGAGTTGGCGGTGGCACTTCCGCGATGGCACTCGTCGACAATGACGAGGTCGAAGAAGTCTCGGGGAAACTGCTCGAGGAGTTCCTCACCGGCAGCCCCCTGGTGCAGCGCCTGGTAGCTCGCGAAGTACAGCTCCCCGCTCTGGTCGGCGCCCAGCCGGACACGTTGCAGCCGCTCGTTGCCGAAGGCCGGACCGAAGTCGTTACGCATCGGCTGAGTGAGGAGCACGTCCCGGTCGGCCAGGTAGAGCACCCTGTAGTTTTCCTCGGGCCGCACTTTCTCCTGGTATCCGAGAATTTTGGCGACGATCTGCATGGCGGTGAACGTCTTGCCCGTGCCAGTGGCCATGAGGAGCAGGATCCGCTGATCACCTCGGGCGATCGCCCGGAGGACCGCGCTGATCGCCAGCGCCTGGTAGTAGCGGGGTTCGTGGATCGTTCCGTCAGTCGAGACCTTCCTCCTACTGAGTGGCTCGAGGAGGAGGTCGGCCTCCGGCCCTTCGAGCTTCATGAATGTGCGGTAGGAGTCCCACGCCTCGACAGGCGTGGGGAATCCGTCCACCTTCCGTTCAGTCCCGGCCGAGCGGTCATGGACGATGATCTCGGACCCGTTCGTCGCGATGGCGAGGGGGACCTCGAGCTTCTTGGCGTAATCGAGTGCCTGTTGGAGCCCATCTCGAGCCGAGCGGTACGCACGCTTGGCTTCGACGACTGCGACCGGCTGACCCGGGGCGATCTCGAGAACATAATCCACGCGCCGACCGGGGAGCGCCTGGACCGTGCCATCCGGCCCTGTTCGCATCGTCTGAGCGAGCGCATACTCCGGCGTGATCGCCTCTGCCGCCCAGCCAGCCGTGCGGAGGGCGGGCACCACGAGGTCGCGACATGTGTCGCGCTCCAGTGGACCGCGCTGTTTACTCGTCATGTGAGCACTGTATCCGCGGCTCGTGTCGCCGCCTGCTCAGTAGTAGTACGGGTAGTCGTCCCAGTTGGGCTCGCGCTTCTCGAGGAACGCGTCGCGGCCCTCCACCGCCTCGTCGGTCATGTACGCCAGCCGCGTGGCCTCACCGGCGAACACCTGCTGGCCCATGAGTCCGTCGTCGGTGAGGTTGAACGCGAACTTGAGCATCCGCTGCGCGGTGGGCGACTTGCCGTTGATCTGCCGCGCCCACTCGATGGCGGTGTTCTCCAACTCGGCGTGGTCCACCACCCGGTTGACGGCACCCATGTGGAACATCTCCTCGGCCGTGTACGCCTGGCCGAGGAAGAAGATCTCGCGCGCGAACTTCTGGCCCACCTGCTTGGCCAGGTAGGCGCTGCCGTAGCCGGCGTCGAAGGAGCCCACGTCGGCGTCGGTCTGCTTGAACCGGGCGTGCTCGCGGGAGGCCAGGGTCAGGTCGCTCACCACGTGCAGCGAGTGCCCACCGCCGGCCGCCCACCCGTTGACCAGGCAGATCACGACCTTCGGCATGGTGCGGATGAGCCGCTGAACCTCGAGGATGTGCAGCCGCCCGCCCTCGGCCTTGACGCGCGCCTCGTCGACTTTGTCGGCCGTGGCGCCGGCGACGTCCGAGTCGTGCTCGGTCGAGTACTGGTATCCGGACCGGCCACGGATCCGTTGGTCGCCACCCGAGCAGAACGCCCACCCGCCGTCGCGAGTGCTGGGCCCGTTGCCGGTGAACAGGATGGTGCCGACGTCGGGGGAGCGGCGCGCGTGGTCGAAGACGCGGTACAGCTCGTCCACGGTGTGCGGGCGGAACGCGTTGCGCACGTCGGGGCGATCGAACGCGATCCGCACGATCCCGTTGACACGGCCCTCGCCCACGTGGCGGTGGTAGGTCAGGTCGGTCAGGTCCTCCCCGTTCCGGAAGCCCTCGACCTCCCGCCACTGCGACGGGTCGAACGGGTTTCCGGTGGCCTGGTCCTGCGGTGCGCTGCTCTCGGTCATGGGTTCGACGTTAGCGTGGAGCCATGACATCCGTACCGGGCCCCGAGTCGATCGACGATCTGCTCGCCCGCGTGCACGTGGTGGCCCTGCCGATGAGGGTGCGGTTCCGCGGCGTCACCGAGCGTGAGGTCGCGCTGATCGATGGCCCCGCCGGGTGGGGCGAGTTCGGCCCGTTCGGAGAGTACGACGATGCGGAGTCCGCCCACTGGCTGGCCTCCGCGCTGGAGATGGCGTGGCAGGGCCCGCCGCCGGCCCTGCGTTCCCGGGTCCCGGTCAACGCCACGGTCCCGGCGGTCGCGGCCGGGGACGTCGCGGCGATCCTCGACCGCTTCCCGGGCTGTATGACGGTCAAGGTCAAGGTGGCCGAGTCCGGGCAGCAGCTCGTCGACGACGTCGCCCGCGTCGCCGCCGTCCTCCAGGCCCGCCCCGGCGCGCGCGTCCGGGTGGACGCCAACGGGGCGTGGTCGGTCGCCGAGGCCGCCCACGCGATCCGGGTGCTGGACCAGGCGGTGCGTGCGGACGACGTCGCGCGGGCCCCCGGCACCGGCCCGGTCTCACTGGACGGGCCGGGCCTGGAGTACGCCGAGCAGCCCTGCGCCACCGTCGAGGAACTGGTGCAACTGCGGGAGCGCCTGGCCGCCGACGGGGTGCACGTGGACGTCGCCGCCGACGAGTCCATCCGCCGCGCCTCCGACCCCCTGCGCGTCGTGCGGGCGGGCGGCGCCGACCGGGCGGTGGTCAAGGTCGCGCCGCTGGGCGGGCCGCGTTGCCTGCTCGCGGTGGCCGCAGAGCTCGGGGTGCCGGTCACCGTGTCCAGCGCCCTCGACTCGGCGGTGGGCGTCGCCGCGGGGGTCTCCGCGGCAGCCGCGATGCCCGGTGGTGCCGGGCGTGGCCGTCCCGGACCCGACGACGACAACGCGATTCCCGCCGCAGGTCTGGGCACCGGCGGGTTCTTCGTCGAGGACGTGGTCGAACCGGGCACGTTCGCCCTCGAGGACGGCTGTCTCCCGGTCCGCCCGGTGGCGCCGGACCCGGCGAGACTGGAGGGCCTGCGTGTGAGCGGTGAGGTCCGCGACTGGTGGCTGGACCGGATCCGCCGCTGCTACGAACTTCTCTGAGCGGCCCCGCCGCAGCTGCCCCGCCGCTCCGCCGCAGCCGCCCCGCCGCAGCCGCGCCTGGCCATGGCGTCTCGCACGCACCGCGGGGAGGGCGAGACGCCATGGCCAGGCGCGGGGACGCCCATCGCGGACAACGGCAGGAGCACGACGCCAGATCCAGGAGCGGCTGGCGGGGGATTTCGACGCCGCGCCGGGCGCGAGACGCCAGGTCCGGAAGCGAGACGCCTTGCCCGGGAGCGAGACGCCATCGGTGGGGGCGGGGGCGCCGGGCGCTGGCCCGAGGTCACGCTGCGCGGCCCGGGCCCCGTCCGAGGGAATTCTGGATCCTCATCGCCTCGCGGATGATGGGCACGATCCTGCCGCGCAGATAGTCCTCCCACTGCCAACGCCGGAAGATGTTGCCCAGTGCTTCGATGTTGTTCTGCCGCTTCTTCTCGTCGCGCAGCTTCTGGCGGACGGACCCCTCGCCGTCGTCGATCCCGTACTTCCCCGACCCGTCGGCCTCGCCGACGAGCCCCCATTCTTCCCAGTACATGTCTACGAAGGTCGAGGTCCCGTCCGGGAAGATGAACTCCCGCTGGAGTTGCGGCATCGGCAGACCGGCGCGGCTGATGGTGACCCTGCTGACCGATTCGAGGACAGACTGGGCGCCCGGATCGGCGAACGCCACCACCGCCCGGGCCCTCGCGATGCCGACCCTGCCGGCAGCTGCCTCGAGCTCTGACGCCAGGTCGCCCGAGCTGCACAGATTGCGACGCAACGCCTCGTCCGCCGCACACACCGCGCCGGTGAAGGGACTCGACCGCGCGACGTCGACGATCGTCCGCGCCGGGGTCGTCACCGGGATCCCGTCCACCTCGGTCACGACGTCGGCGAGATCGAGATTGTGGCAGATCGTGTTCTTCCTGCGCCTGCTCCCGCTCCCGGGGCGGTGCCTGGTGGTGGTGACCCGCCGGGTATCCATTCCGTGGACGGGGAGGCCGTGCAACACGAGGGCCGACGTGTGGGACATCGCAGTCCCCGGGCTGATGCTCCCCGCCGCGGCCCGCGAGCGCATCTCGAGGATTGCCTCGGCCTGGTCGGGGCCGGTGGGGACGTCCGATGCGAGCGCGTAGACGCCGTGGCGAACGCGGTAGAGCTGACCCGTTCGTTCGGCGTGTTCTCGTGCTCGGCGGCTGTACCCGCGCGCGAGGAGTTCGGCTGCGGACATGACGACTGGGCGGGAGTGATCGGTGCTCATGTCCAGGCAGTATTGCGCTGGGGGAGGCGGGGATCGCCGCAGCGGGGGCCGCTTCCAGCTCGGCCTGTGGAGATGGCCGGGGTTGTGGATTCCGGGGCGCGGGCGGTCATGGGCAGACGCGTCGGAAGGAGTTCGGCGGACTGTCGGCTACTTGACGGACTGTCGGCTACTTGACCGGCTATGCACCGCCCGCGCCCCAGCCGCGCGGCCCAGCCGCGCGGCCCAGCCGCGTGCCCCAGCCGCGCGGCCCAGCCGCGTGCCACCATGGCGTCCCGCCCACACCGCGGTGCACGCGAGACGCCATGGTCAGGGGCGGCTGCAACAGGGGCGGCTGCAACAGGGGCAGCTGCGGCAGAGCTACTGCGACAGGGCTAGTGCGACTGGGGCGGGCGCCGCAAGGGCGGCCGACGCACGGGCTGCTGCTGGAGGCGCGGCCGGACGCGGGACCGGTCACCTCCGGGACCCACTCACCTCCTCGGCCGGGGCAGTTCGCGCGTGCGCGGGGCGTACCCCCACTGGTGGCGGCCCAACCGCGACGGCGGCAGCAGGGATCCGAAGTCGGGCAGACCGTCGTCGGCGAGCGTCTCGTCATCGATCGTCACGCTCACCACGCGTCCGAGCAGCATCGCGCTGGTGCCCAGGTCGATCACGTCATGGCGCACGCACTCGAACGCGATCGGCGCCTCGGCGACCCGCGGCGGCGCGACGACGTCCGAGAGGTCGGCGGTCAGCCCCTGCATCTCGAACTCGTCGACCTCCGGGCCGACGGGCGCCGAGGTGGCGTTCATGACCTCCATCAGCGACTCGGTGCCGATGTTCACCACGAACTCGCCCGTGTCCACGACATTGCGGTAGGTGTCCTTTCGTCCGATCGAGGTCACGGACAGGATCGCCGGGTCGGCGCAGGCGACGGTGAAGAAAGAATACGGCGCGAGGTTGGGCACCCCGTCGACCGAGATCGTCGACACCCACGCGATCGGGCGGGGTGTGATCGAGGCGGTGAGCAGGGCGTACATGCCCTTGGCCGGGGGATCATCCGGGGTGTGAACGACGCGCATCCGCCCATTGTGCCGCCGTGTGCGTTGTCGCTTCGGTCATAGCCCGGTGGTGCATGTCAACGCTGCTCTAGCGTGGGGACGAATCGACGGGTGCAACAGTGAGCAGTCGGCGGAGAGTGGTCGGCGGTGAGTGGTCGGCGAGCGAGAGGAGCCGGGGCTATGGCGGCGAACGACGGGGTCCGGATCCCCCTGCGCGACCAGCTGTGGCTGCTCATGGACCGCCCGGACAACCTCATGTACATCAACTGTCTGGTGTGGTTCGCCGAGATCCCCGACTGGGACGAGGTCACCCGGGCCATCCAGACGCGGATGGTCGAGGCCCACCCGGTGTTCCACCGCACCCCGGTCCGCCGGGGCCGCCGCTGGTATTGGGTCGACGACCCCGACTACGACATCTCCAACCACCTCGTGCGCAGCAGGCTTCCCGAGCCGGGCGGTCGCGCCGAGGCCGAGGCCTACATCGCCGAGCAGATGGCGGTGCAGCTGCCGAAGGGGCAACCTCTGTGGCGGGCCGAGTACATCGAGGGCTACCACGGGCACGAGGGCGAGCAGGAGGGGGCGCTGATCCTGTTCCGCGTCCAGCACGGCGTCGTCGACGGGATCCGGCTCACCCAGCTCGTGCTGGGTCTGTGCGACCACGAGGACGACTCGTCCCTGCCCAGCGTCGGCCGGGATCTCGCGCCCTCCGGCGGTGGCCTCCTCGGGGCGGTCACCGGGGCCGGTGCCGGACTGGCCAAGGACTCGTGGGGGATCGCCCGGGGGCTGACCGGCGCCACAGTCCGGTTCCCGCTGACGCTGGCCCGCCTGGCGCGGGACGTCGCGGCACCCGGTCGGTCACTGACGCGGGTCCCGACGCGCGTCGTGGAGTCGTTGACGGACAACATCAACGCGGAGAACCGGACCGCCAACACCTACCGGGGCGTCTTCCGTCTGCTGTTCGAGCCGCGATCCCCCGAACTGTCCTGGAGCGGAAAGGCGCACGCGGAGAAGAAGGTCTCCTGGATCGCGGGGCTCGACCTGGCGGCGGTCAAGCGGGTGGCGAAGGTGCACGACACGACCGTCACCACCGTGATGCTGGCCGCCGTGTCCAAGGCGCTCACCAAGTACCTCGACACCCAGGGCGACCGGCGGGTCTCCGACATCAATCTCATGGTGCCGATGGCGGTCTCCCCGGTCGGTGACGAGTTGCCGGAGGAACTGGGTAACCACATCACGCTCATCCTCATGAGACTCCCGTTGTGGGTCGACGACACCGACGAGCTCATCGAGGCGATCACCACGTCGATGACGCGGGTGCGCTATTCCCTCGAGCCGCACGTCAACTTCGCCACCATGCTCACTGTGGCCGTCACGCCCGGCCCGGTGGCGCACGCGGTGATCGACCTGTTCGCCAACAAGACCGTCGGCCAGCTGACCTCGGTGCCCGGGCCCGTCTCCACCGTCTCGCTGGCCGGCACGCCGGTGTCGGGGATGCTCGGGTGGGTGCCGATGAGCGGCGACCAGGCGTTGGGGATCTGCATTTTCAGCTACGACGGCACGGTGTCCGTGGGCATCGCCACCGACGCCGAGCTCATCCCCGAACCGGGAGCGGTCGCCGGGATGATCGAGGGCCAGTTCACCACGTTCGACGGCTGGTACGACGAGGACTGAGCCCGCCGCCGGCCACCGAGTGCCGGCCACCCCGCCGCCGGCCACCCCGGCGCCGGTCACCACTCCGCCGGTCACCACTGCGGGGCCGGCACCTCCGGGTGCGCGGCGAACCAGGCTCCGATGTAGGACATGTCGATGCCCTGGTCCTCGGCGATCAGCTCGTACATCGTCCGGCTGTCGATCGCCTCGCGCAGGATGTCGGCGTGTCCGGAGTGGCGGGCGATCTCGTTCAGCGCGTGCATCGCCGCCCAGCGTCCGTTGAACGACGGCTGGCCGGGCGGGAACCACGGCATCTCGGCGGGTACCGGCACCGGGGCGTCGAGGTCGCACGTCCGGAGGTTGTCGAGGGCGGCGGAGTGCCGCCGGTCGAATTCGGCGAGGATCTCCTCGGCGGTGGCGTCGGGGTCGACCCGGTTGACGGTCGCGGCCCAGGCGAACGCCTCCGGCAGCGACCGCCCGGTCGCGGGCGCGTCGGGCGCGGCGGCGGCGCGGGCCGTCCAGCTCTCGGCGACCTCGCCGATGTGCAGGATGAGCCAGCCCAGCGTCAGTTCGCTGGTGGGCAGGGGGCAGGCGCGCAGCTGGTCGCCGGTGAGGCCGTGGACGATCGACCGGGCGTTGACCAGTTCGGCGTCGATCCATTCGAGCAGGTTCTCTCGCTCGGTGTCGCGGGTGGCGGGGAACAGGGGCATGACGACTCCTCGTGTGTCGGGTGTTCGTGGCGGGCAGCAGGACGACGGCGTCGGTCGGGAACGACGGCGGCGCCGCCGTGTCAGTGGGTGTGGGCGTACAGGTCGCGGAGCAGGCACATCTCGGCACCGTGGTGGATGACCTCACGGTTGATGTGCAGGACCAGGGCAGCCATGGAGTACTCGGCCCACGGGCCCTCGGCCTCGCCCACGGGGGCGGCCAGGGCCTCGGCGTCGAGCGCCCGCACGCCCTCCATCCAGCCCGCGTAGGTGCGATCGAGTTGGGCGAGTCCGCCCGCGGCGTCACCGGCGTAGGTGTGGGTCATGTAGTCGTGGGGCGGTCCGCCGAAGTGGGAGTGCCACCGGGCGCCGAGGACGCCGACGACGACGTGGCCGATCCGCCACGCGATGGTCGTCAGCGGGGCGGGCACCGGCTCCGGGAACTCGAAGTCGATGGTGTACTCGCCCTCGCCGCCCTGCATGGGCGCGGTGCCGGTCCCACGGGGTCGGACGTCCCAGGTGCGCTCGTCGGCGGCGGGGGAGAAGTGGTATTCGTCGTCGGTCATGCCCTCCAGGCGAGGCCGCAGTTGGCCGTTCCAGTGGAAGTCGAGTTGGTCGACGAGCTGGGCTGTCCAGTCGATGGGGCGGGTCGTGGCGGTCACGGTGATCTCCTGACGGTGGTGGTGTCCGCCCAGCGTGTCAGCCCATCCGGACAGGATCGGTCCGCTGAGGGTGGGACACTGCTGGCATGACCGAGGACAGGATGCCCACCACCCAGCGCGTGCTGGGCCTGCTCGACCTGCTGCAGCGGCGATCGGTGTGGACGGGCGACGAGCTGGCGGCCGAGCTGGGGGTGACCACGCGGTCCATCCGCCGTGATGTCGACCGGCTCCGTGACCTGGGGTATCCGGTGGAATCTGAGCGGGGCGCGGGTGGCGGGTACAGGTTGGGCTCGGGCCGACGACTGCCGCCGCTGTTGCTCGACGACCGCGAGGCCGTGGCGGTGGCGATCGCCCTGCGGCTGGCCGCGGGCGGCGCGGTGGCGGGCGTCGGCGAACACGCGCTGCGCGCCCTGACCAAACTGGACCAGGTCATGCCCGGCCGGTTGCGCGAGCGGGTCGCCGACGTCACCGAGTCGATGGTCGCGGTCCCCGGCTCGGACACCCCGGTGGAGCCGGATCTGCTCATCGACCTGGGCCACGCGGTCCGCGGCACCGAGCAGGTGCGACTGGAGTACCGCGACCGCGCGGGCCGCGACACCGAGCGTCGGGTGGAGCCGTACCGGATCGTCGTGCTGGGCCGGCGCTGGTACCTGCTGTCCTACGACCTCGACCGCGCGGACTGGCGCACCTTCCGCCTCGATCGCATCCGGGCCGTCCACCGCAGCCGCTGGCGCTTCACCCCCCGCCCCGACGTGCCCGATCCGGCCGCGCACGTGCAGCACGCGGTGACCGCGGCGCCGTACCAACACCTGGCCCGGGTGGTGGTGTTCGCACCCGCGGCGGAGGTGGTCGAGCAGTTCCCGCCCACCTACGGCACGGTCACCGAGCTGCGCGCCGAGGATCATCCGGACGGCCCGGCCTGCCGGCTGGAGACCGGGGCCGCCGACCTCGACGCGCTGGCCTGGTACCTCGCGCGGTTGCCGGGCCCGTTCGCCGTGGAGTCGCCGGACGGGCTGCGGGAGCGGCTGGCGGGGTTGGCCGGGCGGCTCGCGCATGCGGCCGACCCGGGCACGTCCCCCGACTAGGCTGGGGGGCGATGAACCCCACCGTGAGCAACCCGAGCACCGCGCAGGCCCGTGTCCTCGTCGACGAGTTGGTCCGCCACGGGATCACCGACGTGGTCCTGTGCCCGGGATCGCGCAGCGCTCCGTTGGCCCTGGCGTTGGCCGCCGCCGAGCGGTCCGGCCGGCTCGCCCTGCACGTGCGGATCGACGAACGCGCCGCCGGGTTCACCGCGCTGGGGCTCGCGCTGGGGTCGAGGCGGCCGGTCCCCGTCGTCGTCACGTCCGGCACCGCGGTGGCCAACCTCCATCCGGCGATGGTGGAGGCGGCCCACTCGGGCGTGCCGATCCTCGCGCTCACGGCCAACCGGCCGCCCGAACTGCGCGGTACGGGTGCCAATCAGACCATCGACCAGGTGGGATTGTTCGGCCCGCACGCGCGCGCGGTCGTCGAGCTCGGCGCGGCCGGGGACCCCGAGTCCGAGCACCGGCACTGGCGCAGCGCGATCGGCCGGGCCATCCTCACCGCCACCGCGGCGGCCGACCCGGGTCCGGTGCAGGTCGACATCGCGTTCCGCGAGCCGCTCGTGCCGGGCGAGGGCGACGAGGATTTCACCCTCGCGGGAGACGCACCGGGGTACGACGACGACGAGGTCGGCGGCGGCCCGGAGACCGGTCGTCTGCCGGAGGGGCGTGCGGACGGTCGTCCGTGGGTGCAGCGAGCGGGGGCGGGGGTCGACTCGGCGCCCGCCGATTCGGCCGTGGCGGTGGATCTCACGCGGCCCACGTTGGTCGTCTCGGGGGTCGGGGCGGCACCGGTGTCGGGGCTGGTGGCGGTGCCGACGGTGGCCGAGCCCGGCGCCCCCGTCCCGCTGCACCCGGTGCACCCGCTGGCGATCCCGGCGCTGCGGCCCGAGCAGGTGGTGGTCACCGGCCGGCCGACGCTGCACCGCGCCGTCACGCGGTTGCTGGCGGACCCGGACGTCGACCTCGTGATCCTCGACGCCGGCCCGCGCTCGCCCAACCCCACCGGTAGCGCCGCCGAGCTCGCCGACTCCGTCCTCACCGGGTGGGGCGTGGACCCCGAATGGACCGAGACCACGGCCCGCGCCGACGCCCACGCCCGCGCCGCCGTGGACCGGCTGCTGGACCGGCATCTCGAGACCGGCGCGCCGACGGGACTGCACGTGGCGCGTGCCGTGGCCCGCGGCGTCCGGGCCGGGGACAACCTCGTGGTGGGTGCCTCCAATGCCGTGCGGGACCTGTCGTTCGTGGGCCCGCTCGACCCGGACGTGGCGATGTACGCCAACCGCGGGGCGTCGGGGATCGACGGCACGGTCTCCACCGCGATCGGGGTCGCGTTGTCGGCGCCGGGGCGGACCGTCGCGTTGCTGGGCGACCTGACCTTCCTGCACGACGTGTCCGGCCTACTGCTCGGGCCGCGGGAGCGCCACCCCGACGACCTGACGATCGTCGTGGCCGACGACGACGGTGGTGGCATCTTCTCCCTGCTCGAACAGGGGGACCCCCGCCTGGCCGCCGACTTCGAGCGCGTCTTCGGCACCCCGCACGGCGCCGACCTGGGCGCCCTGTGCGCGGGCGCCGGGGTGCCCTTCACCGACACCGACCCGGCCGGACTCGAGGCCCTGCTCGCGCAGCCCGCGTTCCCGAACGGGCACCGCGACATCGTGCCCGAGGGTCTGCGGGTGGTGCGCGTCGCGACCGACCGGCAGGGATTGCGCGACCTCCACGCGGCCCTGCGCTCGGAAGCCGTGGCGGACGGGTGACCGCGACGGCCCCGGTCTCTGCCCGGCAGATCCGTCGCGCTCGCCGTATCCGGTGGGGCGTGCGGGTGGTGGCCGTGACCGCGGGAGTGTTCTCACTGCTCACAGCCGTGCTCCTCGTGCTGGCGTGCTTCATCAACGACCAGCGGATCGACCGGGACATGGGCAGCGCCACGGCGCTGGTCACCGAGGTCACCGATCGGCGGGCCGCCGTGGAGTTCGACGCCGGCGGCGGGCGGACCGTCCGACCGGTGACCGGCGTGTTCTACCCGACCGGGCTCGTCAAGGGGCAGCGGGTGCAGGTCGAGTTCCGGCGCGCGAACCCCGATCTGGTGCGGGTCTCGGGACGCAGCTGGACCGTCGCCGTCGTGCCCGCCCTGTCCGTGCCCGCCGTGGTCGTCCCGTTGGCGGCGCTCGCCTACGCCGCCGCGTCACCGAGGGTTCACCGGGCGGCACCACGAGTTCGACGCACCGTTTCTCGCTGATCACCGGCCCGTGTCCCGGCCCGGCGACAGTGGGGTCGTGCGCGTAGCCATCGTCACCGAATCGTTCTTGCCGAACGTCAACGGCGTCACCAATTCCGTCCTGCGCGTGCTGGAGTACGCGCGTCGGCACGGGCACGACTGTCTGGTGGTGGCCCCCTCCGGACAGGTCGGCTTCTGGCAGGGCGCCGCCGGTGCCGTCCGGGCGCACCCGCTGGTCAGTGCGGTCGCACCACTGCTCGGCGGGTACGGGGCAGACGCGAGCGGCCCCGACCACCACCTGGGCTATCCCGTCCACCGGGTCACCGCGGTGAGGGTGCCGGTGGTGTCCTCCCTGCCGGTCGGCGCACCCAGCCCGAGCGTGTTCGGCGCCCTGCGCGACTTCGGCCCCGACGTGGTGCACCTGGCGTCGCCGTTCGTGCTCGGTGCCGCCGGTGCCGCCGCGGCCCGCGCCCTGGACGTGCCCTCGGTGGCCGTCTACCAGACCGACGTGGCCGGGTTCGCCGATGCCTACGGGATCGGTGTCGTCGCCGATGCGGCCTGGACCTGGACCCGGGCCATCCACGCGAGCTGCGACCGCACCCTCGCCCCGTCGACCGCCGCGATGGAGGATCTCGCGGCCCACGGGATCCCGCGCCTGTACCGGTGGGGGCGGGGCGTCGACACCGAGCGCTTCTCGCCCTCCCGGCGCAGTGCGGCCCTGCACGCGCTGTGGTCCCCGCAGGGGCGGCCCGTCGTGGGATTCGTCGGCAGGCTCGCCCCGGAAAAGCACGTCGAGCGCCTTCAGTCGCTGGCCGACCGGTCGGGCCCGGGGGGAGACCTCCACCTCGTCGTCGTCGGAGACGGCCCCGACCGCCCCGCACTCCAGGCCGCCATGCCCCACGCGATCTTCACCGGCGAACTCCACGGCGACCGGCTCGGGCAGGCCTACGCCACGATGGACGTGTTCTGCCACCCCGGTGAGTTCGAGACGTTCTGCCAGTCCATCCAGGAGGCGCAGGCGTCCGGCGTACCCGTCGTCGGCCCGGACCAGGGCGGGCCCCGCGACCTCGTGCAGACCGGGGTCAACGGCGTCCTGCTCGACCCGCGCCGGTACGCCGCCGAGGTGTCGCCGGCCGTGGACGCGGTGCTCGCCGACCACGAGCGACTGGCCGCCGGCGCCCGCGCCACCGTCCTCGGTCGCACCTGGGACGCGATCTGCGCCCAACTCTTCGACCACTACGCGGCGGCGGGCGCCCGGTCCGATTCGGGCAGGGTCGGCGTGGGCAGGGGTGGCATGGGCAGGGTCGGCGTGGGCAGGGGTGGCGCGCGCACGATCGGGGTCGACCGGACCAACGCGCGTGGTGTGGGCGGGAGCCGAGCCCCACGTGTGGTGGCCTGATCGGCCACGCGCGCCGGGGGCGGGTAGCGTCGACGGCGTGTCCCGCGCCAATCTCGACAAGCAGCCCCGCGACGTCGCGTCGATGTTCGACGGTGTCGCCAAGCGCTACGACCTGACCAACACCGTCCTCTCCGGGGGCATGGACCGCGTGTGGCGGCGGCGGGCCCGCTCGTTGCTCGCGCCGCGCCCCGGGGAGCGGATCCTCGACCTGGCCGCCGGCACCGCCGTGTCGACCGTCGAGCTCGCCAAGTCCGGCGCGTGGTGCGTGGCCGCGGACTTCTCGCTGGGAATGCTGCGGGCGGGCGCCGGCCGGGACGTGCCCAAGGTCGCGGGCGACGCCATGAAGCTGCCGTTCGCCGACGACTCCTTCGACGCCGCCACCATCAGCTTCGGGCTGCGCAACGTGCAGGACACCGCTGCCGGACTGCGGGAGATGGCCCGCGTCGTCAGGCCCGGAGGGCGACTGGCCGTGGTGGAGTTCTCCACGCCCGTGTTCCCGCCCTTCCGCGCGCTGTACATGAACTACCTCATGCGGGCGCTGCCGAAGATCGCCACCAGCGTCTCGTCCAACCCGGACGCGTACGTCTACCTCGCCGAGTCCATCCGCGACTGGCCGGACCAGCACGCACTGCTCCAGATCATCGAGGCCAGCGGCTGGGAGCGCGGCAGCGTCACCAACCTCACCGGCGGCATCGCGGCCATCCACCTGGCGCGCCGCCCCGCCTGACTCCGGCGCGGCCTGATCCGACCGCCGCCGCACACGCACCCGCCGCCGAAGCGGAGGCCCGGCGGGTCAGTCGGCGAAGAGGGGCCGACGGTCCAGCCTGCGGGCGATCGACCCCGCTGCCCGCCAGCCGCGGGCCACCACATCGCGGTCCGAATCGGCGACCGTGTTGGACATGCACCGCACCGCCGCGGTCATCAGCGCCTGCGAACGCATCCCGACCGGTCCTGCCAGCGGCAGGAACTTCGGATAGGTGAGCAGGCGCGCGGCGTCGCGGGCGATCGCGAACGACTCGCCGTAGGTCTCGCGGAGCACCGCGGGCCACGCATGCGTCAGGTCACCGGAGGTGGCGCCCGAGGGCGAACCGGCCGCGCCCGCTCTCGAGCCCGGGCCTCCTCGGCCGACACCCGCTCCCGCCAGGATCAACTCCGCGAGCAGGCGGCCGCCCTCGAGCGCGTAGTCGATCCCCTCACCGTTGAGCGGGTTCACGCACGCCGCGGCGTCGCCGACCGCCGCCCAGTTGGGACCGGCGACCGTCGAGACCGCCCCGCCCATCGGTAACAACGCGGACGTCACCGCCCTCGGCTCGCCGGCCAGGCCCCAGTCGCCACGGACGCTACGGGCGTAGTGCTGCAGTAGCTCCTTGACCGCGACGTTCGCCGGCCGCGCCGAGGTCGCCAGCGCACCCACCCCGAGGTTGACCTCGCCGTCACCCAGCGGGAACACCCAGCCGTAGCCGGGCTGGATGGCGCCCGCCTCGTCTCGGAGTTCGAGATCGGAGCCGATCCACGGATGATCATGACGCCCGGACCGGACGTAGGAGCGCGCGGCCACGGCGTACACCGTGTCGCGATGCCAGGTCCGGCCGAGCAGTCGGCCCACCGGCGACCGCACGCCATCGGCCACCACGAGGGTTCGGCACTCCACGCGACCGCCCTCGGTCCGGACAGCGGTCACCTCGCCGTCGTCGCCCCTCTCCACGCCGGTCACGCGCACGCCGCCATGCACCACGGCGCCCGCGTCCACGGCCGCCTGCCGGAGCCGGTCATCGAACACCGTCCGTCGCACCGCCGACCCGGTCCCACCGTGCTCACCGGCCGGCCACGGCACCCGCCGGGAGTGGCCGAAGCCCCGCAGCTCGAGCCCGCGGATGGTGATGCGGTCCCGCGCCCACCCGCCGAGACCCAGCCGGTCGACCTCCAACATCGCCCGGGGCGTGAGCCCGTCGCCGCAGGTCTTGTCGCGCGGGAACAGTGCCGCGTCGAGCACCGTGACCTCGCGACCAGCACGCGCCAACCACGTCGCGGTCGCCGAACCGGCGGGGCCGCAGCCCACCACGAGGACGTCCGTCGACGCGGGAAGGCCCATACCTGACTCCATGTGCTCCATGGTGGCAGGTCGACGGGGGCGGCGGTCGCCGGGACCTCGGGCGGGGTGGGGTGCCACCGCCCGCGACGCGGGACCGTAGTCTGTCGGGAAGGGCGGGCCACGCCGACCCTTCACCAGGCGACGAGGACGAGTGGGGATGTCGAGCGATTCAGTGACCGGCACCGCGGAGACGGCGACCGACCACACGGTGGCGGGCGTGGACGTCGGCGACGCCGACCTCGCAGCCGACCTGCGCGAACGGCTCGACGAGGTCGAGAAGCTGCTCGTCAGCCGACTCCAGACCGGCGAGGACTTCCTCTCCGAGGTCGCACTGCACCTCGTCACCGCCGGCGGCAAGCGGTTCCGGCCCGTCGTCACCCTTCTCTCGGGCTCGCTGGGCCCCGCGCCCGACCGCGAGCGGCTCGTCAAGGCCGCCGTGGTGTGCGAGATGATCCACCTGGCCACGCTGTACCACGACGACGTCATGGACGAGGCCGCCATGCGCCGCGGTGTCGAGTCGGCCAACAGCCGCTGGGACAACTCCACCGCGATCCTCGCCGGCGACTTCCTCTTCGCCCACTCCTCGATGCTCCTGGCCGACCTCGGACCCGAGGCCGTGCAGCTCATCGCCCAGACGTTCGCCGAGCTGGTCACCGGGCAGATGCGCGAGACCGTCGGCCCGGGCGTCGGCGGTCGTGACGAGGGTGCCGCCGAGCACTACCTGCGGGTGATCTGGGAGAAGACCGGCTCGCTCATCGCCGCGGCCGCCCAGTTCGGCGGCGAGTACTCGGGGGCGACCGCCGAGCAGATCGGCAGCCTGCGCCGCCTCGGTGACGCCGTGGGGATCGCGTTCCAGATCGCCGACGACATCATCGACATCGCCTCGCCGTCCACCGAGTCGGGCAAGACGCCCGGTACGGACTTGCGCGAGGGCGTCCACACCCTGCCGATGATCTACGCCATGGAGGCCGGCTCCTCGGACAGTGCACGCCTGCGCGAGCTGCTCGCCGAGCCGCTCACCGATGACGCGGAGGTGGCGGAAGCCCTCGAGTTGCTGCGCGCGTCCGACGGTATGCGGCGCGCGCGGGCCACGCTCGAGAAGTACGTCGATGACGCCATGACCGAGCTCGACGTGCTGCCCGCCGGCCCGGCGAACGAGGCGCTGCGTCGGCTCGTGCGTTTCACCGTCGACCGCGTCGGCTGACCTTCCCCCAACGACCCGGCAGCCGCACGGGCGCCTGTGTGGCCCGACGACAGTCGCACGCGACCATGGCGTCTCGCGCACGCTTCGGTGCAGGCGAGACGCCATCGCGGGGGGCGCCTGTGTTCGAGAGGGCTGCCATTGCGGGCAGTGGCTCGGGCCGGCGAAGGCCGGTCAGCGGCGCGGGTAGAGGGCGACCTGGGCCGCCTTGACCACGAGGATCACGGGCGAACCCGGGGCGAGCTCGAGTTCGGCGGCCGAGCGGCTCGTGATCTCGGCATCGACCCGCTGACCGTCCCGGAGTTCCGCCGACACCCGCGTCAGCGCCCCGGCGGGAGCCAGTGAGACCACCCGCGCGGGCCAGGAGTTCCGCGTGCTCGCGGCAGGCGCGTGCGCGGATGCCGGGGTCGGGGTCGGCATCGGGCTCGTGGTGGCCGGAGCCGAAGTCGGGGCCTGCGTGGAGCCGGTGGGTGCGGGATCGACGTGGACGGCCACCGCCCGCGGGTCGACGGTCGCCACCGCCCGCGCCCCCGGCCGCCATCCCGGCGCCGCGATCGCGCGGACCCCCGAGACGAGGTCGCCGCCGGGGGTGCGCAGGTCGTCGTCGCCGACGATCCCCTCGACCAGTGAGACGCCGGCCAGGCGCGCGGCGAAGTCGGACGCGGGCCGGGCCAGGACCTCTTCGACCGTGCCGGACTGGGTGACGCGGCCGGAGGCGACGACGACGACATCGTCGGCCAGCGCCCACAGGTCCAGAGGATCATGGGTCACCAGGACCACGGCCCGCCCGGTGAGCCGATCAGCGAGGAGACGCCGGATCGCGGGGGCGACCTCCACGTCGAGGGCGGCCAGCGGCTCATCGAGCAGAACGAGCTCCGGATCCACGGCGAGGGCCCGGGCCAGGGCGACGCGCTGCGCCTGCCCGCCGGACAACTCGTGCGGCCTGCGGTCGGCGAGGTCGGCGCAGCCCACCGCCTCGAGCTCGGTGCGGGCACGGTCGAGTGCGACCCGCCTGCGGACGCCACGGGCCCGCGGGCCGTACGCGACGTTGTCCACGGCCGACAGGTGGGGCAGTAGCCCGGGACGCTGCTCGAGCGACACCACGCGGCGGCGGTGGGCGGGCAGGTGGGTGCGGGGCGAGCCGACGACGCGGCCGTGGAGCCGGACCTCGCCCGAGTCGGGCCGCAGGTGCCCGGCGAGCAGCGACAGAGCCGTGGACTTACCCGCCCCGTTGGGCCCGACGATCGCGAGTCGGCGGCCTGCGGGGACGCTGAGGTGGAGGTCGACGTCGCGGGCGGCGACCCGGCAGGCCAGCTCGGCGGCGGGGTGCGAGGTGACGGGGTGTGATTCGGCGGGGCCGGGCGCGGGGGCGGCGTGCGACGCGGCGGGGTGGTCAGCCACGGCCCACCACCGCCCTGCGGGCGACGAGCGCGGAGACCGCCATGAGCGCGGCGGCCACCGCGATGAGCACCACGGCCAGGGCGAGGGCGGTCTCGGTGTCCGCCTCCCGGCTGAGGTAGATCTCCAGCGGCAGGGTGCGCGTGGTGCCCTGCAGGGAACCGGCGAAGGTCAGGGTGGCGCCGAACTCCCCGAGAGCGCGGGCGAACGACATGGTCGCGCCGGCGACGAGGGCCGGCAGGACCAGCGGCAACGTCACGGTCGTCAGGACCCGGGTCGGGGAGGCGCCCAGTGAGGCGGCGGTCCGCTCGAGGCCGGAGTCCACCGAGCGCAGTGCGCCCTCGAGCGCCACCACCAGGAACGGCATCGCCACGAACGTCTGCGCGATCACCACGGCCGCGGTCGTGAACCCGATCTCGATGCCCAGCACGGACAGGTGCTGTCCCACGACGCCGGTGCGCCCGAGCGTGATGAGCAGGGCCAGGCCGGCCACGACCGGGGGAAGGACCATGGGCAGCGCGGTGACCGTCCGGGCCAGTGCCGCCAGCGGCCCACTGCTGCGGGACAGCACCACCGCCAGCGGGGTGCCGAGCAGGATGCACAGGACAGTGGAGAGCGCGCACGTCCGCAGGCTCAGCAGCAGGGCGTCGCGGGCGGCCTCCGAGGCGAGGAGTTCGGGAACCCGCGCCCACGGGACGCGCGCGGCGAGGCCTGCCAGGGGCAGGGCCGCCAGCAGGACGGCGAGCACCGCGGCCGCGAGCAGCCAGCGGGGGAGCGGGGGCCGGGTCACGGCGGGCCGAAACCGTACTCGGCGAGGACCGCGCGACCCTCGGGGCCGGTGACGGCCCCGACGAACCGCCGGGCCATCTCGGCATCCGCGGCGCGGTCGAGAACGGCCACCGGGTAGACGTTCGGCACAGCGTCGGCACCGGCGATCGGGACCCGCTCGACACGGTCGGCGACGGCGCGGGCGTCGGTGGCGTAGACGATCCCCGCGTCTGCCTCGCCGGAGGTGACCTTGCCGCGCACGTCGGTGACGGTGGACTCCTCGCTCACCGGGGCCAGGTCGATCCCCGCGGTGTCCGCCAGCGTGCGGGCCGCCGCACCACACGGCACGACGGCCGCGCACACCACGAGTCGTGCGCCGTCCAGCGAGTCGTCGAGACCCGTGATCCCCGCCGGATTGCCGGGCGGGGTGATGAGGGTGAGCACGTTGGTGGCCAGCGGCGTCGGCTCGCCGGCGACCAGCCCCTCGGCGACGGCGCGGTCCATCGTCCGGACATCGGCGGAGGCGAACACGTCCACCGGGGCGCCGCCGGCCAGCTGGTCCACCAGACCGGAGGAGCCGTCGAAACCCAGCCGGATCGACACCCCGGGATGCGTCGCCTCGAAGTCCTCGGCGATCTCGGTGAACGCCCCGCTGAGCGACGCGGCGGCGAAGACGGTCAGCTGCTGCGCGACCTCGTCGTCGTCGCCCCCGGACGCACACCCCACCAGCGAGGACAGGCCCACGGCGGCGACCAGCGCGGCGGCGCGGAGCCGACGCACACCCCCGCCTATGCGGAACGGCACCGTCGGCGGGTCAGCGGTAGTTGGTGAACTGCAGCGCGACCTCGAAGTCGGCACCCTTGAGCAGCGAGATGCACTCCTGCAGGTCGTCGCGCTTCTTGGACGACACACGGATCTCCTCGCCCTGGATCTGCGCCTTGACGCCCTTGGGGCCCTCGTCGCGCAGCAGCTTGGTGATCTTCTTGGCGTTCTCCTTGTCGATGCCCTGCTTGAGCGAGCCGACCAGGCGGAACGACTTGCCCGACGGCATCGGGTCGCCCACCTCGAGCGCCTTCATGCTCAGCCCGCGGCGCACCAACTTCTCCACGAAGACGTCCTTGGCGGCCAGCACGCGGTCCTCGGAGTTCGCGACGATCTCCACCGCGTCCTCGCCCTTCCACTCGATGCTCGCGTCGGTCCCGCGGAAGTCGTAGCGGGTGCCCAGCTCCTTGGCGGCCTGGTTCAGGGCGTTGTCCACCTCCTGGCGGTCGAACTCCGAGACGATGTCGAACGAGGACTCCGAGGCCATGGACGTACTCCTGTCGTTGGGGGATGTCCCGGTCAGGCTACCCGCCACGGCCGGGGCGCGAGGCCGCCACGGCCAGGGCTCGAGGCGGCCTCGGGCGGGGCCGGGAGGCCGCCGCCGCACCACCCCTGAGCACCCCGATTTGGCACCAGGGGTCACAGGCGTTGTATCGTGTCGTAGCGCCCTTGAGGTGCACGCCAGATTGCCCGAGCGGCCAAAGGGAGCGGATTGTAAATCCGTCGGCTTAGCCTACGTTGGTTCGAATCCATCATCTGGCACGCGAGACCCCTGCCACAAGCGGGGGTCTTCGTGCATTTCGGGACTTGTCGCCCGGGAATCCGTGAAAATATGACCACCCGCGGTCCCCAGGGTCACGACCTCACGACCTGTCACGCCGCATCTCGTCGAGAAGAATCGAGGTGAGACGTATCCACGACGGCCCCGGCTCCGAACCACCGGACATGACACTCCTTTCGATGACCGCCGCACATCGGATGACGGCCGGCGACCTGCCGGCCGGCCTGGGTTCCGCAGTGGACGACTGGGCCGATGACCTCGGGCGGACCACCCGCTCCGGCAAGGGGATGCGCTCCGCGCTCTTCGACGCCGTGTACACCACCTCCGGGGGCGCCGACGAGGCCGTGCGGGCCGCCGCGGGCCAGGCTCTGGAATTGCTGCACGAGGCGTTCCTCGTCCACGACGACCTGGCGGACGGGGACGACCAGCGCCGCGGCCAGCCCAACCTGCAGGGCCGCACCACCGCGCGGGCCACCGCCGCGGGGATCGGGACCGAGGCCGCCGGGCACCTCGGACAGGTCGGCGGGCTGCTCGGCGGCGACCTGCTGCTCGTGGCCGCGATGGCCGACTTCGCCCGCCTGCCCGTGCCGGCGCCGCTGCTGCACCGTGTACTCGACGAGGTGCAGGGCGCGGTCGTCGCGTCGATCGCCGGGGAGTACGCGGACGTCCACGGCTGTGTCGAGCGCGAGCCCGCCGACCGCGAGCGGGCGCTGGCGATCGGCGCGGCCAAGACCGCCGCCTACTCCGTGTGCCTGCCCCTCGTGCTGGGCGCGATGCTCGGCGGCGCGCCCGACGAGGTCATCCCCCCGCTGCGTGAGGCCGGCCGCCACCTGGGGACCGCCTACCAGGTGATCGACGACGTGCTGGGCGTGTTCGGGGATCCGGCCGTGACCGGCAAGTCCAACGAGGGCGACCTGCTCCGGCGCGCACCGACCGTCCTGCTGGCCCACGCCGCCACCACCGAGGCCTGGCCGCGTATCGACGCCGCCCTCGGCCGTCCGGCCGCCGACCCCGCGACGATGAACGGCCACACGCCCGACCCCGACACCGCGCGCGAGCTACTACGCGAGTGCGGCGCCCGCGAGCACGCGGTAGGCATCGCCGAGGACCTCATCACCGCCGCCCGCGCCGCGCTGGACTCCCCGGCCGTGCCGCACGACGTCCGGGCCGCGCTCGGCCCCCACCTGGCCACCGCCCTGGAGAGGACCCGATGACCCAGCAGAGCCCCCACGCGGAGTTCACCGACGCCGCCCGCCGGTGCAGCGAGGTGATCCTGCGCCGGTACTCCACGTCGTTCGCACTGGCCTGCCGACTGCTCGCGCCCGCCACCCGCCCGCACGTCGCCGCGATCTACGCGTGGGCGCGGGTCGGGGACGAGGTCGTCGACGGCGCGATGGACGACCCGGTCGCCGCGCGCGAGCTCATCGCCGAGGCGCGCCGCCGGACGCACCGCGCGATCGAGCGCGGGCTGGACCCCGATCCGGTGACGCACGCCTTCGCCGACACCGCGCGTCGGTTCGGGATCGACGCGCGCCTGGTGGATCCGTTCTACGACTCGATGGAGGCCGACATCGACGTCACCGAACACACCGAGGAGTCGCTGCGTCGGTACATCCACGGGTCGGCGGAGGTCATCGGGGAGATGTGCCTGCGGACGTTCGCCGGTGGGGGACTGGGTGACGACGACGAGATGGCCGCCGGAGCGCGCGCACTCGGAGCGGCGTTCCAGAAGGTGAACTTCCTCCGGGACATCCGGGAAGACTTCACGGAACTCGGTCGCAACTACCTGCCGGGCCGTGACCCGCGGGCACTGACGGAGAAGGACGTACGCGAGTTGGCCGCTGACGTGGACGCGGACCTGCGCATCGCGCGGGCGGCGATCAACCGGATCCCGGGCCGCGACCGCCTGGCGGTGGCCGCAGCCCACGACCTGTTCGCCGAGCTCAACGATCGCCTACGGGCGGCCGGGGCATCCGGGGTGAGCGCGGGCCGGGTGCGGGTGCCCGATCCGGTGAAGCTCGCGGTGATCGGCCGCGCTGCAGCCGGGCGCGGCCGGTCCGGCGCCCGCCCCGGTGCCGCGCGCGGTGGGGCGGTGGCCCGATGAGCCGCCGGCAGGCCCCGGACGGGCCCGTCGTCGTGGTGGGCGGCGGCATCGCCGGCCTGGCGACCGCCGCGTTGCTGGCCCACGAGGGGCGCGACGTCACGCTCGTCGAGGCCACCGACTCCGTCGGCGGGCGCGCGGGCAGCTGGTCGGCGGGCGGGTTCCGCTTCGACACCGGCCCCTCCTGGTACCTCATGCCGGAGGTGTTCGACCACTTCTTCCGCCTCTGCGGTACCTCCGCCGACGAGCAGCTGGACCTGGTGCGCCTGGACCCCGGGTACCGCGTGTACTTCGAGAACCGCCCCGAGTCGGTCGACATCCGCTCGGATCGCGCGGCCTCGACCGCCTTGTTCGAGTCGCTCGAGCCGGGCGCCGGTCGCGTGCTGGGCAGGTACCTCGACTCGGCGCGGACGACCTACGACCTCGCGCTCAAGCGGTTCCTCTACACCAACTTCACCTCGTACGCGGCCCTGGTGCGCCCCGACGTGGTGGCCCGGGCCGGTTCGCTGGTGGCCCGCCTCGTCCAGCCGCTGCACTCGTTCGTGGCCCGCCGGTTCAGCGACCGCCGCATCCAGCAGATCCTCGGCTACCCCGCGGTGTTCCTCGGGTCCTCGCCGTACCTGGCGCCGTCGATCTACCACCTCATGAGCCACCTCGACCTCACTGACGGTGTCCTCTACCCGCGCGGAGGGTTCACCGAGGTGATCGCCGCGGTCCGCAGGGTCGCCGAGCAGCAGGGTGTGGTCATCCACACGGGCACCGAGGCGATCGAACTGGTCACCACATCCGAGGGCGCCCGCGCGCGCGGGTCCCGCCGGTCGAAGGCGCAGATCAGGGGCGTCCGGGTGCGCGACCGGGCCGGGACGGAGCGGACGCTGCCGGCCGGCCTCGTCGTCGGGGCCGCGGACCTCCACCACCTCGAGACCCGGTGGCTCCCCGAGCACCTCCGCACCTACCCACAGTCCTACTGGGACTCGCGTACCCCCGGGCCCGGAGCACTGCTCATGCTGCTCGGGGTGCGTGGTGAGCTCCCGCAGCTGGCCCATCACACGCTGCTGTTCACCGACCGGTGGGAGGAGGGGTTCGACGCCATCTTCGGCGAGTCGCCCCACATCCCGGACCCGGCGTCGCTCTACGTCTGCCGCCCCAGTGCCACCGACACCGACCCGGACGCGGGCATCGCCCCGGAGGGCCACGAGAACCTCTTCGTCCTGGTGCCCATCCCCGCGGACCCCTCGCTGGGCCACGGCGGCGTGGACGGCGCGGGGGACGCCGCGATCGAGGCGGCCGCCGACCGGGCCATCGCCCAGATCGCCGACTGGACCGGCATCGACGACCTGGCCGAGCGGATCGTCGTGCGGCGCACCATCGCCCCCGCCGATCTCGAGGACGACCTCGGCGCGTGGCGCGGCACGGCCCTCGGGCCCGCGCACACGCTGGCGCAGAGCGCGTTCTTCCGCACCCGCAACGTCAGCACGCACGTCGACGGGTTGTACTACGCCGGCGCGTCGACCATCCCCGGGATCGGACTGCCGATGTGCCTCATCAGCGCCGAGCTGATCCTCAAGCACGTGCGCGGCGACACGGGTACCGCGCCCGTGGCCGAGCCCGGCGGGGGCACGGTGTTCGACAGGCCCGCGTCCGGCGGACCCGCCGGCGGCGACCCGGTGTCGGCGAGGTGATCGGGCTGGCCTACCTGGCGGTCCAGGTCATCTCGTTCGCCGGCATCCTCGTCATCGACCACCGCTGGAAGCTCGCGGCGTTCCGCGCCCCGGCCGCGACTGCACTCTCCGTGACCGCGGCGGTGGCGCTGCTGCTCACGTGGGACGTCCTCGGGGTGCGCAGCGGGGTGTTCTTCCGCGGCCAGACCGACTTCATGACCGGCCTGCTGGTCGCGCCGGAGATCCCGCTCGAGGAGGTCGTGTTCCTCGCGTTCCTGTCGCACCTCGCGTTGGTGTGCGCGACGGGCGTGGTCACGGCCGTCGAGCATGTCTCGCGGCGGCGGGGCGCGCGGTCCGGCGGCGCACGGTCAGGCGGCGCACAGAACGGCGGCGCCCAGAACGACGGGGCCCAGAACGGCGGAGCCCAGAACGACGGGGCGGGGGCGCGGCCGTGAGCATCTACTCGACCATCAACGCCACCATGGCCATCCCGGTGGTCGCAGCCGCCCTCATCGCGCTGTGGCGCCTGCGCGGGGCTGACCGCCGACGCTGGCTGATCGGGGTCGGCGGCTCGCTCGTGGTGCTGCTCGTCCTCACGGCGATCTTCGACAACATCATGATCTCGGCCGGACTCGTGGCCTACGATGATGCGCTGACCAGCGGCATCCGCCTGGGCGTGGCCCCCATCGAGGACTTCGCCTACGCCGTCGCCGTGGCCGTGTTCATGCCCTCGGTGTGGTTCGTGCTCACCGCCCGGCCGCGGGCCGGTGCCGTGGCGGGCAGCCCGACGGTGTCGGGCCGGGGGGACGCGGCGCTGGCGGGCACCCCGGAACCGGGGGACGACGACGACAAGGTCCGCACCCCCGAGCGGCCCGCGACACCGGGTCTGCTCACCACCCTGTTCTGGTCGTCCCGCCCGGTCTCGTGGGTGAACACCGCCGCCCCGTTCGCGCTGGCGTACTTCCTGGCCACGGGCGGGTTCGACCTGCTGGGCGTGATCGGCACGCTCTTCTTCCTGGTGCCGTACAACCTCGCGATGTACGGGATCAACGACGTCTTCGACTACGAGTCGGACCTGCGCAACCCCCGCAAGGGCGGCGTGGAGGGGTCGGTCCTCGAGCGGTCGCGCCACACGGCGACGCTCGTGGCCTCGGCCGTCACGACCGTGCCGTTCCTGGCCTACCTCGTCGTGGTCGGGACGCTCGAGTCGTCGCTGTGGCTGGCGGCGAGTGCGTTCGCGGTGATCGCCTACAGCGCCAAGGGACTGCGGTTCAAGGAGATCCCGTTCGTGGACTCCGTCACCTCGGCGTTCCACTTCGTCTCGCCGGCGATCGTCGGGTGGACCATCGCCGGCGCGGACCTCGGCGGCGGGGTGTGGGCGTGCCTCATCGCGTTCATGCTGTGGGGCGCGGCGTCCCAGGCGTTCGGCGCCGTGCAGGACGTGCGCTTCGACCGCGAGGCCGGCCTGAAATCGGTCGCCACCGTGCTCGGTGCCCGGGCAGCCGTGTGGTTCGCGCTGGCCTGCTACGCCGCGGCGGTGCTGGTGCTGCTGATCGCCGCGCCGTGGCCGGCGTCGGGGGCGGCGTTCGCGATCCTGCCGTACCTCGCCACGGTGGCCGCCTACACGCGGGTCACCGACGCCACCGCCGAGGCGACCAACGAGGGCTGGAAGCGCTTCCTGGTGCTCAACATGCTGGCCGGCTTCTGCGTCACGCAGCTCATCCTCTGGTCGGTGCTCGTCTGGGCGTGAGCCCGCGCCGCCTCACCGGCTGATTCGGCCGACCGGGCCGGGTCAGCGCTGGACGCGCTCCAGCCACCGCCGCGACGGCGGGCTCGACCGCCAGTTGAGGAAGATCGTCCGGAATGCCCGCGAGAAGCGTCGCCGCATGGCCGCGGGGTCGTCGAAGGGTCGGGCCGAGATCCCCACGGTCAGGGAACGGTCGACCAACAGGCGGTCGTTGGCGCCGAACTGGAACGACAGGTCGATGTCGTCGTGGAGTTCCGGGTCGGTGCGGTTGACCCCGTCGCGCACCCGCTCCCAGGCGCTGCGGCGCATCGCCAGGTTCGAGCCGAACAGGACGGGGTGGGCCATGGCGGCGCCGACGGAGACGAAGAACGCGTCCATGTAGAGCCGCTTCGCGGCGCGGGCCCGCCACCCCTCCAAGCCGATGAACTCGCCTGGGCCGGAGATGGCCACGAGTTCGGGATCGGCGGTGAACGCGGCCTCGATCCGGGCGAGCCACCCGGGTCCGGGCCGGGAGTCGGCGTCGAGTCGGGCGATGATGTCGCCCGTCGCGGAGTCGTAGCCTGCCGCGGCCGCTGCGGGGATGCCCCGCACGGGCTCGACGGCCACCCGGACCCCGATCCGCGCATCCGCGGCCAATGCCACCGCGACGCTGTCGTCCGAGCACCCGTTGTCCACCACCACGACCTCGTCGGGCAGCCGCGTCTGTGTGGCGAGGGAAGCCAGGGCGCCCTCGAGTTCGCGGGCGTCGTCGAGGACGGGGATCACCACGGAGATGCGCACCCGGCCATCCTGCCAGCGGGCCCGGCGGGACAGCGCCCCACCGGGCGATTTGTGCCGCGTTCGGCCGTGTGTGTAATCTGCTAAAGGCTTACGCGCCAAGCGGTTGGGTGACCAACAGCGAAGCGCGGCCCGCCCCCTTAGCTCAGTCGGCAGAGCGTTTCCATGGTAAGGAAAAGGTCGTCGGTTCGATTCCGACAGGGGGCTCGCACTGTGCGGGGCGGCTCGATCGTCCGACTGGCAGGGCATGCCGGTGTAGCTCAGCTGGTTAGAGCGCACGACTCATAATCGTGAGGTCGGGGGATCGAGTCCCCCCACCGGTACTCTCAACACGAAGGCCGCCCGCTCGCCGCGGGCGGCCTTCGTCGTCTTCTCGACTCCTACGGCATCAGGGTCTGATCACACCCGGCTCACGTCCCGTGCTCCGGTCCCGAGGACGAGGTCCCCCGCGTGTCCCGGGATCCCGGTTCCGTCCTTCTCGAGGGTCGGCCGCAGGAGGAGCATCGCGATCGCGATCACCGCGAGAACGGACACCTCGTGGACCAGCATCCCGATCGACATGGTCACGCCCCCGAGGAACAGCCCGGCAAGAAGCGCGGCAACGGTCACCAGGGCGATGGCGATGTTGAGTCGCATGGTGCGGACGGTCCGCTTGGCCAGGGAGAGCGCGTACGGCAGCCGCGGGAGCCTGTCCGCCATCAACGCGATGTCGGCGGTTTCGATCGCGGCCGGCGAGCCGGCGGCTCCCATCGCCACCCCGATGTCGGCCAGTGCCAACGCAGGGGTGTCGTTGACCCCGTCACCGACCATGGCCACGGTGTGGCCGCGGGACTGCAGCTCGCGCACGATCTCGACCTTGTCCTCCGGCATGAGCTCGGCACGGATCTCGTCGACCCCGAGTTCGGCGCCGACATTGCGGGCCACCCGCTGGGCATCGCCGGTCGCAATGACGACCCTGATCCCAGCGTCGTGCAGTGCCCTGACCGCTGCCGGGGCGTCGTCACGGATGGTGTCGGCGACGGCGACGATCCCGACCGCCCGTCCGTCGACCCCGACGAACATCGCGGTCCTGCCCTGGTCGTTGAGTTCGAGGATCCGTGCGTTGTCAGGCCGGTGGTCGAGTAGATCCGCGGAGCCCACCGCGACCACTCGGCCATCCACCTCGGCGCGGATGCCCTTGCCGGCGACGGGCTCGGCCGCTTCGACCAGGTCGATCTCCAGTCCCGCCTCCCGGGCACCCGAGATGATCGCCTCGGCGAGCGGATGCTCGGACGCGGTCTCGGCTCGGGCGGCCAGCCTCAGGACGTCCTCACGCGAATAGTCGTCGTCGAGCACGTCCACGTCGGTCAGGACCGGCCGACCGTTGGTGAGGGTGCCGGTCTTGTCGACGACGACCGCGTCGACCCGGGCCGCACTCTCGAGGTACTCGCCGCCCTTGATGAGAACACCGTCCTTGGCGGAGCGGCCGATCCCGGCGACGATCGACACGGGGATCGAGATCACGAGGGCGCCGGGGCAGCCGATCACCAGGAGGGTGAGCGCGAGCTCTATGTTGCCCATGGTGGCGACCAACGACCAGGGGATCAGGGCCACCACCAGCGCCGAGATCATCACGGCGGGGGTGTACCAGGTCGAGAACCGTTCCATGAAGGTCTGGGTGCGGGCCTTGTCGTCCTGGGCGTCCTCCACCCGGTGGACGATCCGGGCGAGGGTGGTGTCGGCACCGATGCCGACGGCCTCGATACGCAGGACTCCCGACCGTAGCCAGGTGCCGGCGAACACCTCGGAGCCCTCGGACTTCTCGGCCGGGACGGACTCGCCGGTGATGGTGGCCTCGTCCACGCCGCCGTTGCCGGAGAGCACCCGGCCGTCGACGGGGACCTGCTCCCCGTTGCGCACCAGCACGAGGTCGCCGGGTTCGAGTTCCCAGACCTCGACGGTCTCCGGCTCGCCGTCGCGAAGGATGGTGGCGGTCTCGGGCGCCGAGTCGACGAGGTCGGACAGGGCCCGGCGAGTGCGGTTGAGAGTCGCCTTCTCCAGGGCCTTGCCGAGGGCGAAGAGGAAAGTGACCGCCGCAGACTCCCAGTAGTTGTCGATGAACATGGCCCCGACGGCGGCGACCACGACCAGCAGATCGATCGAGATCATCCGGATCCGAAGCGCCTGAACCGCCGAGACGGCGATCCGGTAGCCGGCCACGAGAGCGGCGATGATCATCAATCCGTCCGCCACCGCGTCGGCCGAGGTGAGTCGGCCGACGAGCCACGAGGCGACGATGAGCAGGCCGGAGGCCGCCACCACGCCCCAGGTCTTCCATGATTTCAGCATTGTCCTGTCTCCTTCGGTCGCCGTCGTGCGGTCGGTGTCGTCGCGTCAGAACGCCGACGGCTTGACCGCGTAGCCGACCTCGGCGACCGCTGCGACGAGATCACGTACCGAGACCTTCGCGGGGTCGTAGTCGACCAGTACTCGTCCGGAGGCGAACTTGACCTCCGCGGACTCGACACCGTCCAAACCGTTCAACTTGTTCTCGATCTTCGCGATGCACGACGGGCACGAGAATTCATCCGAACGCAGAACGATGCTCTTGACCTGTTCGCGGACACTCATGGTGATCCCAGCTCCTCTACGGTTGCTGTTCCTCGGGGGAACGGTGCACGTTCCTTACGTGCATCTCCGAACCTAGGAGCAACCGGAGAAGACTTCCTTGACGCCAATCAATCAACGGGAAAGCGGCGCCGACCAGTTAATCGCCCGCGATCAGCCTCTCGAGTGCGGCGCGGTCGAGGACCGAGACCCATTCGCGGCCGGAGTCGATGACGCCCGCCTTCTTCATCCGCGCCATCGCGCGCGAGGCGGATTCCACTGTGGTGCCGGCCATCCCCGCAATGTCGTCGCGGCGCAGTCGGACCTGGAGGAGACTCGAGCCGTCCCGCTGGAGGCTTCCGAGCTTGCGGTCGAGGTGCCGCAGCGTCGAGCCGACCCGCTGCTCCACCGACTGCGTGGTGTGCCCGATCTCCTGTTCCCGGGCCTGCGCGAGCCGATCCTGTTGCATTCGGATCAGGCCCAGGGCGAGGCTCGGGTGGTCGCCGACCACCTCCGCCAGCGCGTGAGCGGGCAGGAAGAGCGCACAGGTCGTCTCCATCGCCCAGGCGGACTCGGTCGCGACGGCAGCCTCCGTGTGCAACGGCCCCACGGTGTCTCCGGGGGCGGCGATGTCCACGGTGAGCTCCCGGCCATCGGCGGTGTCCCGGGTAACCCGCGCGCGGCCGGAGACGACGAGATACGAACCGGGGATTTCATCCCCGGCGAGCACCATCGGATCGCCCTCGGCCCAGGACCAGGCGGTCAGGTGCCCGTTGAGGTCGCGCCGGTCATCAGGTGAGAGCTCCCGGGTCAGTGGGGCATCGGCTAGTACCCGCAGCCGGGTCTCGTCCGAGCAGGAGTGCGGGTGTGCGCAGTTGCGCCGAACCGGGTTTCGGGACATCGGTGCAGCGATTCAGTTCGAGGAGTGCAGATGGGTAGAGACCACCCGGAAGTCTCCCGCGCGGGCGAGGGCCTTCTCGATGATCGCCGGGTCCGGGCGGACCGTGTCCGGGTGTTTGACGTACAGCTGCGCGTGTTCGGCCCCGGTGAGTTCGAAGGTCGCCTGGCCCAGTCCGTGCTCGGCGAAGATGTCGTAGAGCGCCTGGAGGGCCTTCTTGACGTCCCTGTCGTTCCGGACGCCGCTGACCTCGAAGCGGCACGAGACGATGTGGGACACGTCAGATCCTTCCGTTGAACGCCTGCAGCGCGGAATCCTCGCGGGTCCCGCCTCGGCCGTCACCGTACTCCGCGTAGTCGGCTATCCACCGGATCGAGCGCACCCACTTGACGTGCTTGTAGCCGTGGTTTGACTCCACCCGCAGGCGGGCGGGGGCGCCGAGGTGCGTCTCGAGAGGGGTTCCGTTGCGCTCGTAGGCCAGAATCGTGTCGTCCTCGTAGACCGTGTCGAGGTCGAGTACCGCGTAGAACGGCTCCCGCGGCCGGTTGTCATACATCTTCTGGGCCAGACCGTAGGAGTCGATCAGCACGTAGTGGGCTCCCTCCGGCTGGGGGCCGAGGACCTCGAGCAGATCCCGCAGTCGTACGCCGGTCCACCGGGACGTGGCGGACCAGCCCTGCATGCAGGTGTGCACCGCTACATAAGAGGTGCGCGGCAGCTCCGTGAGCTCGTCCAGGGCCAGGGTCTTCTCGGCGCCCGAGAGGTCGTCGCCGATGGTCAAGGAATAGCCGCGCCAGGCATCGTCGCGAGCCTCGACCCACTCCGGCGACTCGTCCTCGGTGGGCGGCAGGCCGTTGGTCCAGTGGAACTCGGAGATGTCGTCGTCGGTGTAGGTGTTCTGCCGCCCCATCCGCGGTCGCATCCGGTTGAGGAAGAGGCGGCGGCCGATCTCGGACACCCCGGCGGTGAACCGCTGCGCCCGGGCGCGGTCGGCCAGCGACCAGTAACTCAGGGCGATCCAGAACAGGACCACGGCCACGACGGTGGCGATCGTGATGGTGAAGGCCTGGGCGGATCGTGCCGTGTCGGTGGTGCCGAACACCATGTGCACGACGTTGTGCTCGGCGTGCACCAGGAACACCAGCCCGACATGCATGACGATGAACGCGGAGATGAGCACCATGAGGATGAAGTGCAGCGACCGGGCGCCCTGGTGGCCGCCCCAGAGCTTGACGTACCAGGGGAACCGCGAGCGCACCGCCGGCGCCATGGCCACGCCGGTGAGGATGAGCAGCGGAGCGAGGACGAAGATGACGGCGGTGTAAGCCAGCATCTGTGCGGCGTCATACGGGTCGAAGTGTTCGATCGCCGGAGCCCGGAACCCGAGGTACATCCGGATCGACTCCCACGCCTCGCCGAACACGCTCCACGAGGTGGGGATGATGCGGCGCCACAGTCCGGTCGCGAACAGCAGCACCACGTACACCAGGCCGTTGAGCACCCACAGCATCACCGAGATCCCGTGCCAGTGCCGGCCCAGCCCGATGTTCTCCCGACCCGGTAGGCCGATCAACGGTGACAGGGATTTCTCGTCCATCAGGGAGGTGTACACGCCCTCCTCCCGTGGCAGTTTCCGGCGGGTGAAGCGCAACCACTCGGTCCCGGGCTTGCAGTCGTTGCGCCACCACAGTCGAGGCATCGAGGACAGGATCTCCCAGCCCGAGCGGAGCAACATGCCGATCAGGATGAAGTTGATCAGGTGGGAGGCCCGTAGCCACAGCGGGAAATCAGGGTTGATCACGTCAGTTCAGACTCCAAATGTCGAGCGGGGATACATGGCCTCTACATCGGTTATCACGTTCACCAGGTACGGCACGCCGCTGGCGAACGCCCGGTCCAGCGCCGGGCCGATCTGCGCGGGATCAGTGACCATCTCGCCGGCCCCGCCGAGGGCCTTCACCACCTCGTCGTAGCGAGTCCGCGGCGCGAGGTCGGCGATCACGTCGTAGCCGTAGAGCATCTGCATGGGGCCCTTCTCCAGGCCCCACGCCCCGTTGTTGCCCATCACCATCACCACGGGCAGTCGGTGCCGGACGAGGGTGTCCACGTCGATGAGGGAGAACCCCGCAGCACCGTCGCCCAGCAGCAGGACCACCTGACTGGACGGTCGGGCGATGCGGGCCGCGATGGCCGCGCCCAGTCCCGCGCCGAGGCACCCGAACGGGCCGGGGTCCAGCCAGTTGCCCGGCCGGGCGGGTTCGATGAACTTGCCGGCATAGGAGACGAAGTCGCCGCCGTCGCCGATCACCACGGCGTCCTCGGCCAGGCGCGGCAGCAGCTCGCCGTAGATCCGCGCGGGATGGACGGGGTCGGCCGAGGCGCCCAGGAGCTGCAGGTCGGCGGCGTGGGTGGCATCGGCCTTCTCCCGCAGCGTGGTCGCCCAGGTCGACCAGTCCGGGCGCGCCGCCCGCGATCGGCGCTGTACGGCCTCGACGACCGCGTCCAGCACGAGCCCCAGGTCGCCCGCGGTGGCCACGGCCGGTGACGCGTGGTGGCCGAGTTGCCCGGGGGAGTCCGCGATGTGCACCACTTTCGCCGGCGTCGCGCCCTCCTTGCCGCCGAACACCCCGTAGCCGAGCCGGAAGTCCAGGGGCGTGCCCACGACGAGCACCACGTCGGCCGCGCCGAACGCCGTCCCGCGCGCCTTGGTCACCAGTAGCCGGTGCCCGGCCGGGACGATCCCGCGGCCCATGCCGTTGGGGATGACGGGCAGGCCCAGCGACTCGACGCACCGCAGCGCTGCGTCTTCGCCGCGATCTGCCCACACGTCGGAGCCCAGCACCAGCACGGGACGCTCGGCGCCGACGAGCAGGTCGGCGATCCGGTCGACGGCGTCGGTGTCGGGGGAGCGGTCCGGCGCGGCGGCGGGGGAGCCGTCGCCGGCCCGCCCCGGTCCGGGCCGGACGGAGTCGCACCGGTCGAAGAAGTGGTCCATGTGCACGTCGAGGAACGCCGGCCCGCGGTGCGCGGTGCGGGCGGCGGTGAACGCGCGGTGGGTGGCGGCGGCGATATCGGCCGTGTCGCGGGCGGTCTCGGCGGACACGGTCACCGACCGCACCACCGGGACGTGGTCGAACTCCTGCAGGCTGCCGGTGCCCCAGCGGCCGGCCGGCGCGCGCCCGCCGAGGACCACCATCGGGGCGCCGGAGAACGAGGCCTGCGCCAGCGCGGACACGCCGTTGGTCACCCCCGGACCGGCGGTGAGGACGGCCAGGCCGGGCGAGCGGGTGAGCTTGCCGGTGGCCTCGGCGGCGAATGCGGCCGTCTGCTCGTGCCGCACGTCGAGCAGTGCCACGCCGTGGTCCTCCTTCTCCGCGGCGTCGTACATGGGGAACACGTGCGCCCCGGAGAGGGTGAACATCGTCCGCACGCCGTGCGCGGCGGCGACGGCCGTGGCGTGGGATCCGCCGTGCCCCTCCACCGGCCGGCCCTCCACCGGCGTCGTTTCGGCCTGCGGGGCCGGCTCGTCGTGGCTCACATCGCACTCCCTGCTCGACTGCCCCCACCGTAGGAGGCGCGGACGGGTCGTGTCAGCGGTTCGGCGGACTCGCCCTCGGGTAGCGTCGGCGCCTGTGAGCACAGACAACGCTGATGACCTCGTCGTCGTCGTCGTCGGGGATCCGGTCACGGTCACCGACGCGGTGGTGGCGCGCTTCGCCGAGGCGGTGGGCGCGCCGACCGGCCAGGTCCCCGCCACCCTCGCGGCCGCGCTGACCGCCCCGGTCCAACGCGCGGTGATGGAGCACCCCGCCCTGCGCATCGACCTGGCGCGGACCCTCCACACCGCGCAGTCCAGCGAGCATCACCGGCCGATCCGTGTCGGCGACGTCCTCACCGCCACCGCCACGGTCACCGGGGTGCGGTCGGCGCGCGGCGGGCGGATGATCGGGTTCGACACCGTGCTGCGCGACGCCGCCGGCGAGCCCGTCCAGACTCTGACCAGTGCGTTGCTCACCGCGGAGGTGGAGGCATGACCGGGCGGGAGGTGCATGGGCAGGGCGCGGCCGCGCGAGGCGCGGCCGCGCAGGACGTGACGACGACGAGGACCACTGCCGCCGGGGAGGTCCTGCCGTCCCGGACCCTGCCGATCTCGCGGGACGACCTGCGGCGCTACGCCGAGGCGTCGGGGGACCACAACCCCATCCACCTGGACGACGCCGCGGCGCAGGCGCTCGGTCTGCCCGGGGTCGTGGCGCACGGGATGCTCACCTCCGCGCTGGCGATCGGGGTCGTGGCCGAGTGGGCCGGGGGAGCCGACCGCGTGGTGGCGACTTCGTTCCGGTTCGCCGGGCCCGTGGTCGTCCCCGCCGACGAACCCGCCCGGCTCGAGGTGGCGGGGTCGGTGAGGAAGGTGGCCGAGGACGGCTCGACCGCGGACGTCGCGCTCGCCGTGACCTGTGGCGGGTCGAAGGTGTTCGGCAAGGCGATCGTCACGGTCTCGCTCGCGGGGTGACGCCGGACGATTTCGGGCCACCGGCCGCCTGTCGTACACTGGGACGCCCGACCGAACGCGGTCGCGGACCGCGCTGCCGCCAGGCAGTCGCCGACACTGTAGAGTCGAGGCGTTCGTGCGGCCCGCAGGCGCGGGAGGGCACGGGTGGCCGGGAGACCGGCCGAAGGGGCGTAGCTCAATTGGCAGAGCAGCGGTCTCCAAAACCGCAGGTTGCAGGTTCAAGTCCTGTCGCCCCTGCACTTACCGCACACCAGACGACCCGGAGGTAGCCGCGTGAGCCAGGATCGCGACGACGACGTCGACGTCAGCGGCGTCCGCGATTCCGACGCCGCTGCCGCCGTCCCCACCGGCAAGGCGGGGCGCGGCGACACCGCCTTGGCCGGACGGGTCCGTACGGACGCGGACAAGCCGGAGGACACGCGGACCGCCCGCACGAACCCGTTCCAGTACATCGGGCAGGTCGTCGAGGAGCTGCGCAAGGTCATCTGGCCCACGCGCAACCAGATGGTCACCTACACCATCGTGGTGTTCCTGTTCCTCATCTTCATGACCGCGCTGGTCTCGGGCGTCGACTTCGGCGCGGGCAAGCTCGTCGAGCTCGTCTTCGACCGCTAGAGACCTGCCGCTGGGGTCCGGGGCGTGATCCGGACCGCCGAACTTCGAGAGGACCGCATTTCCGTGAGCGACATCGATCAGAGCCCCGAGGCCGAGGGCGCCGAGCAGGCCGCGAGCGAGGCGGACGCGGTGCTCGGTGACACGGCTGCGGACCCCGCCGACACCATCGACGCCGACACCATCGACGCCGACACCGAGGCTGACGCCGCCGACACCGTCGCGGCAGGCGCCGAGCTGGACCAGGACGCCGCCACCGACGCGGTCGAGACCGAGCTCGACGAGGACGTCGAGGGTGAGACCGTCCCCGAGGGCGACGAGACCGCTGCGGAGGACGAGCTCGCCGAGTCCGCGCTCGAGACCTCCGACGAGGAGCCCGAGGGGGCTCCGGCCGAGGAGGCGGCCGCGGCCGACGAGGCGGCCGCGCCCGCGATCGACCCGATCATCGCCTTCAAGCGTCAGCTGCGCAAGCTTCCCGGCGACTGGTTCGTCATCCACTCCTACGCCGGCTACGAGAACAAGGTGAAGGCCAACCTCGAGACCCGCGCCGTGACCCTCGGTGCCGAGGACAAGATCTTCCAGGTCGAGGTCCCGGTCGAGGAGTTCACCGAGGTCAAGAACGGCCAGAAGAAGGTCGCCAACCGCAAGGTCCTGCCCGGCTACGTGCTGGTGCGGATGGAACTCGACGACGAGTCCTGGGGCGTCGTGCGCAACACCCCGGGCGTGACCGGGTTCGTCAGCGCGACCGGTGGCGCCGCCGGCAAGCCCACCCCGCTCTCGCTGAGCGACGTGGCCAAGTTCCTGGCCCCCAAGCCGGAGAAGAAGTCCGCCGCCGCGGGCACCGCCGACGACCAGGGCTTCGCCCCGCAGGCCGTCGAGGTGGAGTTCGAGGTCGGCGAGTCGGTCACCGTCATGGACGGCCCGTTCGCCACGCTGCCCGCGTCCATCTCCGAGGTCGATCCGGCCGCGCAGAAGCTCAAGGTCCTCGTGTCGATCTTCGGTCGCGAGACGCCGGTGGAGCTCGGCTTTACCCAGGTCGAGAAGATCGACTGACCCGCAGAACTCCCACGACGACCCGTCCCGCGCCCGGCGTGGGGCGGGTCGCTCGTCTGTCAGCATGGCCGGTGTCGGCGATTAGGGTTCCGACCGGCCGCGCGCGTAGACTCTCCAAGGTTGCGCCTGTGTTCCCGCGTGCCCTTCCGGGGGTCATGCAGGGGAGGCGGGCGCACACGACAGTCGGCCTCCCGCGTGTACAGCGCGGAGCCGAGATCCAGTCGAAGAATCAGGAAGACTGAGGAAGACGATGCCTCCGAAGAAGAAGAAGGTCTCAGGGCTCATCAAGCTCCAGATCCAGGCCGGCGCAGCCAACCCGGCCCCGCCGGTCGGTCCGGCTCTGGGTGCCCATGGTGTCAACATCATGGAGTTCTGCAAGGCCTACAACGCCGCCACCGAGAACCAGCGCGGAAACGTCGTGCCGGTCGAGATCACGGTCTACGAGGACCGGTCGTTCGACTTCAAGCTGAAGACGCCGCCGGCCGCCAAGCTCCTGCTCAAGGCCGCCGGCCTGCAGAAGGGCTCCGGCACCCCGCACTCCGCCAAGGTCGGCAAGGTCTCCATGGACCAGGTCCGCGAGATCGCGCAGACCAAGATGGAGGACCTCAACGCCAGCGACATCGACCAGGCCGCGAAGATCATCGCCGGCACCGCCCGTTCCATGGGCATCACGGTCGAGGCCTGACCTCCACCCCCCGAACATCTGTGGGAGGGCAGCTCAGGCCCGCACCACACCCGACCGTCGCGCGTGAAGACGCGGCAGGAATGGAACTGACATGAGCAAGAACAGCAAGGCCTTCAAGGCCGCAGCTGAGAAGGTCGACCGCACCAAGCTGTACTCGCCTCTGGACGCCCTGGCCCTGGCCAAGGAGACCGGCTCGACGAAGATGGATGCCACCGTCGAGGTCGCCATGCGACTTGGCGTCGACTCCCGCAAGGCGGACCAGATGGTCCGTGGCACCGTGAACCTTCCGCACGGTACCGGTAAGACCGCCCGCGTCATCGTCTTCGCCGCGGGCGAGAAGGCCACCGAGGCCGAGGCCGCCGGCGCCGACGTCGTTGGCTCCGAGGACCTCATCGAGCGCATCCAGGGCGGCTGGCTCGACTTCGACGCCGCGATCGCCACCCCGGACCAGATGGCCAAGGTCGGCCGTGTGGCCCGCGTGCTCGGCCCGCGTGGCCTCATGCCCAACCCCAAGACGGGCACCGTCACGATGGACGTGACCAAGGCCGTGGGCGACATCAAGGGCGGCAAGATCACCTTCCGCACCGACAAGGCCAACAACCTGCACTTCATCGTGGGCAAGGCCTCCTTCTCCACGGAGCAGCTCACGGAGAACTACCAGGCCGCGGTCGACGAGGTCATGCGCCTCAAGCCGTCCTCCTCCAAGGGCCGCTACATGCAGAAGGTCACCATCTCCACGACGACCGGCCCCGGCATCCCGGTCGATCCGTCGGCGATCTCCAAGCTCCTCGAGGCGGGTTCCGACTCCGCAGCGAGCTGATCTGCTCGGCTGAGACGCCACCAGCTCGGCTGAAGGCCCCGCGACCGGTTATCCGGACGCGGGGCCTTCCCGCATTTCCCGGCATGCCTGGTGCCGCCGGCCGCCCGGCCGCCCGGCCTCCCGGTCCGCAGCCGCTCCTCCCGATGGCGTCTCGCGTGTTGGCATGCCCGCCCCCCACGCAGCCGCTCCTCGCGATGGCGTCTCGCCTTCACTTCGGGGCGTGCGAGACGCCATGTTCGTGCGCGGCTGTGGGCGAGATGGGGCTGCGGCGAGGGCGAGACGCCATCGCAACGAGCGGCCGCGGGCACGGATTCCCTCGCGTTCGCACGCGCGGTACGGCAGCCCGGAGCACACTGTGACCTCCCACCCGCTCGACAATTCCCCTGGGTATGGTTGGGTCACGCGGTCGCCGTCGGCACGCCCGCCCCGCTACCGGAGGGGGCCACGATCGGGGTCGACCGGACCACCCGCGGTGGCCGCCGCGGACGAGGTGCTCGACGATCGCGGTGACGACGTCCGCGACACGGTCCGTCAGCTCAGCGCGGCGCTGCAGACCGTCTCCGACGGCCGCGACGACCTCTTCGCCACCGTCCGCAACCTCGAGGCCTTCACCGCCGCGATGGAGGGTTCCGGCGAGCAGATCACCACCTTCAACGAGGTGATGGCGGCGGTGACCGTCTCGGTGTCCCGCGGCCGGGGGGAGATCGGCCCGGCGCTCACCGAGCTCGACCTGGCAGTCGACGAGGTCCGCGACTTCGTCCGCGACAACCGGCAGGTGGGCATCGAAACCGCCCGGACGACCACCGACCTGCTGACGGTGCTGGCCGAGCAGCGCGACGACATCGCCCAGATCCTGCACGTCGCACCCACCGCGCTGTCGAACCTGCAGGGGATCTACCAGCCGTCGCAGAACGCGGTGATCTCGTCCCTCGCGCTGACCGACTTCGCGAACCCGATGCAGTTCATCTGCTCCGCTCTGGCCGCTGCAGAGGAGACCGACGTGCACACCGCCTCCGAGGAGTGCGTGCGACTGCTCGGCCCCACGCTCACCGCGCTGGCGGTGGACTACCCGCCCGTGGCGATCAATCCCAGCCGCGGCGTCGGGGCGCTGCCGCACCAGCTCGACTACACCCACGACCACCTGCGGCCGGCTCCCGCCCTCGCGACCCCCGCCGACGCGTCCCCGACCCCCGCCGGCCCGGCGGACGGTCGCGTCGGCGTGATCGACCTGCTCACCGAGGGCGTCCGGTGACCGGGCGGCGCGCCGTGGGCGCGGCGCTGCTGGTCGTGTCGACGACGACGATGAGCGGTTGCGACTGGAAGGGGCCCAACAGTCTCCCGCTGCCCGGGACGGCCGGGGGCGGGCCGGACGGCTACTCGGTGACGGTGCAGCTCGCCGACGCCACCACCCTGGACCGCAATGCCCGTGTCCGGGTCGGCGACGTGACGGTGGGCCGCATCGCCGACATCGGCCTCGGCCCGGGGTTCGCCGAGGTGACGATCGACCTCGACGGGGAGGTCCGCCTGCCGCGCAACGCCACGGCCCGGGTGGGGCAGAGCAGTCTCCTCGGTGCGTCCCACCTCGAGCTGTCGGCACCTCCGGGCGAACCCGCCGAGGGCACGCTGTCCGACGGCGACCTCGTCCCGGTGGAACGCAGCGGCGGGTACCCCACCACCGAGCAGACGCTGGCCACGCTCGCGGCGGCACTCGGCGGCAGCGGCCTGGCCCAGGCGGCGGAGGTCTTCGGGGAACTCGACGTCGCGATGACCGGCCGCACCGACGAGGTCCGGGCGGTGGTGGGACGCCTCAGCGAGCTGCTCACCGGGCTCGAGGCGCAGAAGGAGGACATCGTGGAGGCGTTGGAGGCACTGGAGGGGCTCTCGACCGAACTCGCGGTGCGCAGCGACGAGGTGGAGGGCGGGGTCGCCGACCTCGGGCCCGCACTCCAGGTCCTCGCGCAGCGGCGGCAGCGGCTCGTCGAGGCCACCCGCGCGGTGGACACCGTCACCGCGACCGCGGGCCGTGTCGTCGAGGCCTCCGGCGGTGACCTCCGTGCCGGTCTGGAGTCCCTCGACCCCGTCCTGCAGGGACTGGCGGATTCGGGGGACTCGCTCACCGAGTCCCTGCGCTACCTGGCCACCTTCCCGTTCCCGCTGGACACCTACCGCAACGCGGTGCGCGGGGACTACGCCAACGGCACGGTCATCCTCGACCTTCGGCTGCCGGTCCTGGACACCGCGCTGCTCATCGGCACACCGTTCGAGGGGTCGCTGGCCTCGCTCGACACCATCCTGGGCGTACCCGCCCCACCCGTGGAGCCGGCCCGCGACGGGCTCGGCGACGTGCTCGCCCCGCCCCCGCCACCCCCGCCGCAGTCGCCCCCGCACCCGGCGCCGCCGTCGCCCGAGGCCGCGCCCGCCCCCGCAGGGGAGGCCGGCGCATGAGGCGGGGCTGGCGGGGGATGAGCGGCGCCGACCGCACGATGGCGCTCAAGCTGCTGGCGTTCGTGCTCGTCGGCACCGTGGCGTTCGTGCTGGTGGTGTTCTCGTTCGCCCGCATCCCACAGCACCTCGGCTGGGGCCGCATGGAGGTCACGCTGGAGATGCGCGACGCGTCCGGGCTGTACCCACGGGCCAACGTCCTCTACCGCGGGGTCGAGGTGGGGCGCGTGCGTCACCTGGAGATGATCCCGGCCGGCGCGCGGGCGACGCTGCTGATCGACGGCGACGCGCGGATCCCCGCCGACGCGACGGCGTACGTCGGCGCGATGTCGGCGGTGGGGGAGCTCATCGTCGACCTGGTCCCCGAGACGCCCGGCGGCCCCCACCTCTCCGACGGCGACGTCATCAGCGCCGACCGGGTCCGCCTGCCGGTGTCGGTGTCCGAGACCGTGGACCTTCTCGAGGCCACCCTGGACTCGGTGGGCCCGGCGCGACTGACCTCACTCGTCGACGAGGCCTCGCGCGGCGTCGGCGGCGCGGGACGCGATCTGTCCTCCTCCGTCGACGCGCTCACCCTGCTGGCCGAGGGCGCCGGACGCGATCGCGAGCAGTGGGCGGCGTTGCTCCGGCAGACGGCGCCGCTGCTCGAGGCGCAGGCCGCGTCGTCGCCGGACGTGCGCGAGTGGGCCGCGGCGGTGGACCGCGTGGCGGGCGACGTGGCCGCCGCCGACCCGGCGCTGCGCGGGGTGATCGCCGGGGCGCCGGCCGCGGCGGGCGAGACGATCAGGGCCTTCCAGGAACTGTCGCCGACGTGGCCGCTGCTGCTGTCCAACCTGGTGACCGTCGAGCAGGTCGCGGCCGTGTACACGCCGTCGATCGAGCAGATCCTCGTGCTGTTCCCGGCCATCATGGACTCCACCCAGTCGGCCGCGCTGCCCAACTCCGGTGACGCGATGCCCGCACAGAACACCTTCTTCGTCAACAGCTACAACGACCCGCCGCCGTGCACCACGGGATTCCTGCCGGCCGACCAGCGGCGTTCGCCGACCGAGCTCGACGTGCCCGAGACGCCCCGCGACCTGTACTGCAAGGTGCCGGAGGACTCGCCCGTCGCGGTGCGGGGCGCCCGCAACATGCCGTGCATGGAGTACCCCGGGGTCCGTGCCGCCACGGTCACGCTGTGCCGGGAGAAGGCCGGGGCCGCGGGGGTCTCCGTGGTCGCCACGCCGCGCTCGTACGACCGGGGCACCGGTGTGTATCCCACCGCCGGCGCGGGGGTCTCGGCGTTCGACCGTCCGACCGGCCCGGTGGACGTCGGTGATCTGCTGTCCCCGCCCCGGTGAGCCGGCGTCGATGTCCGCGCCGGTGACGCCGACCCCGGTTGTACACGCCCCGGATGTGCGAGCCCCAGGTGCGACCCCCGCGGAGGAGCGCGCCGTCGCCGGGGTCAGCGCGGCGTGAACCCCGAGACAAGCCACCGGTCCCCGTCGCGGATCAGCCCCACCTCGACCACGGTCTGGAGTACATGGGGGATGCCGTCGGCGCCGATCGTGTGGCGGTCCAGAAAGACGACGACGAGCGCGTCGTCCCCGTCCAGCCCCGCGAGAGCCGAGCCCGCCGAACGCGCCGAGGAGGCCACCTGACCGGCGGTGCTGCGCGGCACGGTGACCTGCCGGCTCTGCTCGCGGAAGTGGTCGAGGAACGGCGGGGCCAGGAGTGGCTCGGCGGCGGCGAGGTCCTCGGCCACGGTCTCGGGCCGGTAGTCCAGGACCGCCAGCGAGGCGGCCTCCGCCGCGGCCACCGCACCGGCGGCCAGCCGCTGCCGTTCCGCGGCCCGTCGGTCGACCACGGTCAGGCCGACCGCGGCGACCGCCAGCACCACCAGCAGCACGACCAGGACGGTCCTGACCCGCGCGCGGCTCACCGTGCCGCCGACCGACATGTCAGGCCCCCCGCCGCACGCCGATACGGGAGGATGACCCCATGACCACGCACCCGATGAGTTCCGTCGCCGTCCGCGACGTCGCCCTGCGCGACGGGCTCCAGCTCACCGACGGCAGGCTGTCCACCACCTCCAAGGTCGAGCTCGTGCGGACCCTGCTCGGCCTCGGGGTCCCGGAGCTCGAGGTGGGGTCCATGGCCCGGCCGGACCTCGTCCCGGCACTGGCGGACACCCTCGACGTCGTCGGCGCCCTCGAGGAGTCCGACCGCGACCGCTGCTGGGTGTGGGTCGCGACCCCGGGCCACGTCCGCCGGGCCGCGGACGCCGGCGTCCGCCGGTTCCAGTACTGCCTGTCGGTGACCGACGAGCACAACACGGCCAACATCGGCCGCGACACCGCGACCAGCATGGACGCACTCCCGGAGGCCGTCGAGGCCGCCGCGGCGGTGGGCGGCACCGTCCAGCTCTGCCTGGCGACCACGTTCACCTGCCCGATCACCGGGCCGGTCGATCCGGCGCGCGTGCTCGAGCTGGTCGCCGACCCGCGCGGCGAGGGCACCGTCGACGTGGTGTTGGCAGACACCCTCGGCCAGGCGCACCCACGGCAGGTGGGCGACCTCGTCGCCGCCGCTGTCGAGCCGGCCGGTGACCGCCGGATCGTCTTCCACGGCCACGACACGTGGGGGATGGGCGTGGCCAACACCCTCGCCGCCGTGGACGCGGGAGCGCGCATGGTGGACGCGGCGCTCGGCGGCCTCGGGGGCTGCCCGTTCGCCCCCGGCGCGTCCGGGAACACGGCCACCGAGGACGTGCTGTTCGCCCTGCGCCCCGACTGGTTGGACCCCGGCCGGTTCCACGAGCTGGTCGCAGCATCCGATCGCATGCTGGGCGAGCTCGGCGAGGATTCGCGGTCGCGGGCCTCGGCCGGTGCGCACGGCAACGGCCGCGAGTTCGACTGGACCCTGCCCCGGGGCTGACCTCGCCCTCACACCGCCACCTCGGCCGAGGCCACAACGGCGCGGCCGTCCTCGATCACGGCCTCGATCCGCCAGCGCCACAGCCGCTCACCGGCACGGTCGCCCTCACCGGTGTCGTCGACGTCGTCGGCACCGGCATCGCCGCGCGCCTCGGATCCCGCGTGCGCGGCCTCGGTCCGCGTGTTGCTCACCTCGGACCGGACCGCCACCAGCAGGCGAGCCCGTGCGGGTTCGTCCCCGCTGTCGACGAGCCCACCGTCGAGGATGCCGCGGACGGCCACGTCCTGCTCGACCCCGGAAGCGACCACCCGCGCGCTGGAGCGCACCTCGTCGTCGTCGACAAGGCGTAGCACCTCCGCCCGTCGTCCGGTCACCTCCTCGCGGAACCGGCCGGTACCCAGGGCGGTGAGCCGATCCAGGGAGGCCTCGGCGTCGCCGGTGGACAGTGACGACAGCAGTACGGCGACCTCGGTGGCAGCGGAGGTCAGGCGCGCGCGGTCAGCGTCGGCGGCGCGGCGCGCCCACACCGACGACGTAGGCACGGCCACGGCGATCGCGGCGGCGAGCACCAGGGCCACCAGCAGCACGGTCGTCAGCGCCGGACGCCTCCCGGCCGCTCCGCGCGGCGGATCAGATGACACCGCGGGCGGCCAGGTCGGACAGGCGATCCGCGTCGATGCCGAGCAGGTCGCGGTAGACGGCGGCGTTGTCGAAGCCGGGCTCCGGCGTCCCACCGCGCCGGACCGAACCCGGGGTGTCGCCGAGGACGGGCACCACGCCGGGGCCGAGCACGGTGTCGTCGACGCCCGGCACGGTGTGCGGCACGATCATGTCGCGGGCGAGGAACTGCTCGTCGCGCACCACGTCCGCGACGGTGTTGACCGGGCCCACCACCACGCCGGCGGCCTCGAGGGTCTCGCGTATCTGCTCGGCGGTGCGCTCGGCGGCCCAGTCGGCGATGATCGCGTCGATCTCGTCCTGGTGCACCCCGCGCGCGGAGTGGTCGACGAAGCGGGGATCCTCCGCCAGGTCGGGACGCCCCATCGCGGCGCACAGCCGACGGAACACGGTGTCCTGGTTGGCGGCGATGATCACCCACGGCCCGTCGGCGGCGCGGTACAGGTTGGACGGCGCGATGCCCTCCAGTCGGGTTCCGGACGGGCCGCGCACGACCCCGGCGGCGTCATAGTCGGGGATCACCGACTCCTGCACCGCCAGGCACGACTCGGTCAGCGCGACGTCGACCACCTGGCCGCGGCCGGTGGTGGTGCGGGCCAGCAGCGCGGCGAGGATCCCCTGGACGGCGAACATGCCCCCGAGGGTGTCGCCGATCGACAGGGCCATGCGCGGCGGGGGCATGTCTGGGAAACCGTTGAGGTGTCGCAGGCCCGACACGCCCTCGGCGACTGAGGCGTACCCGGCGCGGGTGGCCTGCGGCCCGGTCTGCCCGTAGCCCGACACCCGCCCGATCACCAGACCCGGGTTGACCTCGTGCAGCCGGTCCGGGCCCAGCCCCCACTTCTCCAGCGTGCCGGGGCGGAAGTTCTCCACCATCACGTCGGCCCGGGCCACCAGGTCCAGGAAGAGCGCGGCGCCGTCCTCGCTGCGCAGGTCCAGGGTGACGGACTCCTTGTTGCGGGCGTGGACGGTCCAGAAGTGGCGACGACCGTCACGCTCGCCCTGGCCCCACGTGCGCAGCGGGTCCGGGCGCCCGGGATCCTCGATCTTGATGACCCGGGCGCCCATGTCCCCGAGGAGACGGCCGGCGAACGGCCCGGCGATGAGGGTGCCCAGTTCCAGCACGAGCATCCCGGCCAACGGGCCCGTCCGCGCCTGCTCCGCGTCCTGTTCGCCCACACCCTTTGTCACGTCCGGTGCCTCCTCGTCCCGCGGGTCGGTGTTCTCAGAACCCTAGGTGCACGGTCTTCTCCTCGGTGAAGGCCTCCAGGCCGCTCACCCCGAGCTCGCGCCCGATGCCGCTGGCCTCGCGGCCGCCCCAGGGCAGCGACGGGTCCGGCACGCCCCAGCCGTTGACCCAGACCGTACCCACCCGCAGCTGCGGGATCACCGAGTGCACGGTGGACAGGTCGCGCGAGAAGATGAACGCGTTGAGCCCGTAGGGGGTGTCATTGGCGATGCGCACGGCCTCGTCGGTGTCGGAGAAGGTGATGACCGTGGCAACGGGGCCGAAGATCTCCTCGCGGGCGATCGTCAGCGAGTTGTCGCCGCGGAACACGGTCGGCTCGATGAAGTAGCCGCGGTCGCCGACCCGGCCACCGCCCGTGACGAGGTCCGCGCCCTCCGCCCGGCCCGCGTCGATGTACCCCATGATCCGGTCGAACTGGCGCCGGCTGACGATCGTGCCCTGTGTGCTCGCGGGATCGAACGGGTCGCCCACCACCGAGGACCGCGCGAACTCCGCCAGTCCCTCGACCACCTGATCGGCGATCGACTCGTGCACCACCACGCGGGTGCCGGCCGCGCAGACCTGGCCCTGGTGGTAGAAATTGCCCATCGCGATCCACGGCATGGCCGACTCCAGGTCCGCGTCGCCGAAGACGAGCTGCGGGGCCTTGCCGCCCAGCTCGAGCGTGACCTTGCGGAACCTGTCCCCGGCCAGCATCTGGATCTGACGCCCCACGCGCGGGCTACCGGTGAAGGTGATCTTGTCCACGCCCGGGTGTGCGGCCAACGCGGCGCCGGCGGTCTCCCCGGTACCGGTGACCACGTTGAACACCCCGTCCGGCACTCCGGCCTCGGCGAGCAGATCGGCCAGGCGGAGCGGGGCCAGTGAGGCGTCCTCGGCGGGCTTGAGCACCACCGAACACCCGGCGGCGAGGGCCGGGGCGACCTTCCACGATGCCACCACGGTGGGGTTGTTCCACGGCGTGATCGCGCCGACCACCCCGAGGGGCTGGCGCAGGGTGAACCCGAACCGACGCTGGTCGCCGACGTTCGGCAGTTGCGCGCTCTGGCCGTAGATCTTGTCGGCGGAGCCGGCGTAGTGGCGGAACACCCCGGCGGCGGCGGGGATGTCCCCACCGACGGTGTGCAGGTAGAGCTTGCCCATCTCCGTGGTCTCGAGGGTGGACAGCTCGCCCGCGTGCTCCTCGATGAGGTCGGCGGCGCGCATGAGGATCCGCCCCCGTTCGGCACCGGGCATGCGCGACCACACCCCGGACTCGAACGACTCCCGGGCGGCGGCGACGGCCCGGTCCACGTCCACGGCGGTGCCGGCCGCGAGTCCGGTGATCCGCTCCTCGGTGGCCGGGTTGACCGCGTCGAGGGTCCCGCCGGCGGCGGGGGCGACGGCCCGGCCGCCGATGCGTAGCCCGGTGTCGGGGAGGGTCAGAGGTGCTACTTCGGGGAACGTCGCGGTCATTGCTTTACTCCTATAGAGGGTGGTGGTGGAACGAGGTGGTGGCGGGACGGGTGGGTCGGGGTGGTGACGACTTCGACGACGACGGCGAGGTCATCCGCGGCGGAAGCGACGCTCTATCCCGGTCCACGACGAGTCGTAGTCGGGTTGACGGTGGCCGGCGACCATGGCGGAGTCGGTCACCGCCAGGGCCAACCTGGTCTCGAACATGAAGGGCAGCGAGCCGGTGAGCTTCTGCGGCACCAGGTCCGCCTCGCCGGCCATCTCGAAGGTCTCGCGGTCGGCACCGTGCGCGGACCACTGGTTGTGCAGTGACGCCCCGCCCGGGACGAATCCCTCGGCCTTGGAGTCGTGGGAGCCGCGGACCAGCCCCATGAACTCGGACATCTGGTTGCGGTGGAAGTGCGGAGGCCGGTAGGTGTCCTCGGCCACGACCCAGCGGTCGCCGAACACCGCGAAGTCGGCATTCGCCTGCCCCTCGAACGGACCCGGTGAGGTCAGGACCGTGAACACGGACGGGTCCGGGTGATCCCACAGCGCGGTGTTGAGGGGGCAGAAGTCGTCGAGGTCGAACACGTACGCGGCGTGGTTGCCGTGCCAGGCCACCACGTCGAGCGGGGAGTGGTCCAGCTCGACCGACCACCAGCGACCCCCGAACCGCTGCCACAGCTCGACGGGGTCCTCACGGTCCTCGTACCAGGCGGTGGGGTAGCGGAAGTGGCGGGCGTCGGCCAGGCCGTTCGCGCCGATCGGGCCGAGGTCGGGCAGGGTCAGTGCGGCACCGTAGTTCTCCAGCACGTAACCCGAGGCGGTCTCACCGAGCAGGTCGACGCGGAACCGCACGCCCCGGCAGATCACGGCGAACTCGCCGGGGGAGACCACGAGCCGTCCGAACTCGGTGAGCAGCATGATCGGCCCGGCCTGCGGCACGATGAGCAGCTCGCCGTCGGCATCGACCATGTAGCGGTCGGTCATCGACGCCGAGGCCGCGTACCAGTGGATGCCCACGCCGGTGCGCTGTCCGACGTCGCCGCAGGTCCCGTAGGTCTGGATCCCGTCGAGGAAGTCGACCCCCGGGGCGGGCACCGGCGGCGGGTTCCAGCGCAGCCGGTTGGGGGAGGCGATCCCCGCGGCCGAGGGTGCGGCCTGCCAGCCGTCGAGCCCGGCGCGCCGGCGGAAGGCGGTGTGGGCGACCGACGGCCGGATGCGGTAGCTCCAGGTGCGGCGCGTGACCGCCCGCGGCTCTGTGAAGGCGGTGCCGGAGTGCTGCTCCGCGTAGAGGCCGAGGGGGGCGCGCTGCGGCGAGTTCTGGCGACGTGGCAGCGCGCCCGGTTCGGCCTCCGTCTGGTGGTGGCCGGCGAAACCGTGCAGGTAGTCGAGTCGCGGGACGCCCGAGGCTGAGGTGCTGTCGGGGCTCACGACAGCGCGACCATCTCGTGGAGGGTCTGTCCGGTGTGGGTCTCCTGCCTACCGTCGATGGTCACGGTGAGGTCGAAGTCGGAGCGGAACCGGAAGTATCCCGGGTGCCCGACGGCCTTCTTGACCAGCTTGTTCAGTGGCGGGCGACCCACCACCGGAACATCGGAGAGCAGATCGTGTGCGTGGACGATCTCCCGCACGGTGAGGGTGAGGTCGATCTTCCCCGGGACCTCGAGGCGCAGGAACGACGGGTACGAGCGGTCGGCGACGGCGTCGAACACCGCCGGCCCCTCGGTGATGTCCACCTCGCCCTCGGACAGCACGACCTCGCGCCCCCGGGCCACCATGATCGGCTGGGACCAGTGGGAGCCGTAGCGCCCGGTGGTCTGCACCATGGCGTAGACCAGAGAGATCTCGTCGGTGTAGAGGCGCCCCCAGTACCACTTGGAGATGATGCGCTTCATGTCCCCGACGCCCCAGTTGTGGTCGTGGTACCCGCGGCCGCTCACCTGCTCGGCACGGCCGTCGACGCTGACGGTGCCCTCGACCCGGGCCCGGGGCGCGCCCACGCACCAGGCGAAGTACTCCCGGTCCGTGTAACTGGTGCGGCCGCGACCGGGCATCCACGGCGGCACCTCCGCATGGAAGGTCAGGTCCACGCCGATGCCGTCCTGCTCGGCCTTCACCCGGTAGACGGGCAGACCGTCCACCTCGTCGACCAGGACCGCACTGTGGTGGGCGATCGCGACGTCGACCTTCTCGGTGGAGACGCTGAGCTCGGCGTCGGAGTGGTGTCGGTTGGACTCCCTCCGCTGACCGTCCGGGGAGTAGAGGTGGATCTCCACACCGGGTCGGCGCCGGACGAGCTCGCGGCTCTGCAGCATGACCACCACGATCCGGCCGTCGTCGAGGTGGGCGTCGAAGTACCAGTGCTCGAACGCCTGCTTGTCGGAGTCGAGGTGGGCGGCATTGTCCGCGGGCACCACGTCCGTGAGGTGACCGTCCCGGCGACCGGGACCGTTCCACGCCTCGACGATGTTCAGGGACGGGCCTTGCAGGAGGGTCATGGGGATCTCTCTCGGTCGGGGAGCAGGGGAGCAGGGGAATCGGTGGGCCGGGGCCGGCACCGGGGCCGGTTCGGGTCCGGTCGGCACCGGGCCACGGGATCAGCGCCGCAGGGCGCCGGAGGCATCGAATGCGGCCTCGCGGCCGGCCATCTGTGCGCGGTACCAGTTCTCGCGGTGCCAGCACATGACGCGCTCGTGCACCCGGCCGACGGGAGGCACCCGCCGGGCGAACTCGACGGCGGCGATGAGCGGGAACCGGGCCACCGGGATGAGCGCCCACGGCAGCGCGGCGGGCATCCGGTACTTCCGGCGTGTGCCCGGGGCCATGAACATCGCCGAGTAGACCGAGTTGATCCGGAAGTTGTAGTGCTCACGGAGGCGTTGCAGGCCGGTGTGGCCCTCGCGGGGTGCGAACGCCTGCGGGTAGGACTCGATGAGTTCGCGCCCGTGTCCCCCCGAGTCGTGGGAACGGGAGAGCATCGCCATCAGCAGCATGCGGACGCTGTCGGCGATGGTCTCCGGGTACCACCGCATCCGCACCCCGAGCAGGTGGCCCATGTACTTCTGGAAGTGGATCAGGGCCCGGATCTCGCGCAGGCTGGTCTGGTAGCCGAGCGCCCAGAGACCGAACCCCGGGGTGACGGAGCCGGCGATGAGCGTGAGCACCATGTAGGACTGGCTGATCGGCAGCCCCCACTTCTCGATGTCCCACTCTCCGTGCGAGGCGACCCGTGAGCGGACCGAGACGTGCATGACCCGGACCTTCATCGCCGTGGCCCGACCCTGCGAGCCGGGTCGGAGCAGCGCCCCCGGTTCGGACACGTCGATCCAGAACCGGCAGGTCTCGAGGAAGCGCCGTAGGGCGTTGTCCCCGGCGTACCCGCCCGCCAACGACAAGGGGGTGGCCACCGCCGACTCCGTGTAGATCTCCAGGGTCTCGGCGCCGGCGAAGCTGAACAGCATGGTCCCCCAGCGCCGCCAGATCCTGGCGCCCTCCTCGATCAGGGCCGGGTCGACCCAGTCCGGGACGGTCTCGAACTCCGCGAACAGCTCCCGCATGGAGTCCGGCACGTCGTCGAGCGAGTCGATGCCGTCCGCGAGGGCCCGGTCGAGCATCCGCCTGGTCTCCTCGGGCCCCGTCTCGCCGTGGTACACCTCGTCGACGAACCGCTCTGCGACGGGATCGCCGGAGAACAGGTCCTCGCAGACGGCGGCCGCCTGCTCGTCGGTGGGCAGGAGGTCGAACCCGGTCACCCTGAGTATCGCGGAGCGCAGGCGACGGAACGCGGGGTTCTCGCGGCCCTCCCAGTAGGCGAACCGGGTGGGGCAGCGGACGCCGTCGGGCACGGCGGCCCGGTCGGAGTGGATGCCGACCTCGTCGCCCACGTCGATGGTCACGGAGTCGTGGCTGGTTCTGGTCATGACAGTCCTTCCTCGTCCTGCGCGGTGTGGGGTGCGGGTGAGCGACCGAGCCTTCCGTCCATCCACCCGAGGAGCCCGGCGATGACACGGTCGAGGCCGTCCGGCTGGTCGACCAGGTAGTGGTTGAGGTGGCGCATCTCCACCAACTCGACCTCGGGGTCCGCCGAACAGGCGGCCATGAGCCGGGAGTCCTCGGCGAACGCGGCCTGGTCGCCGAGCAGACTCACGACGAGGGTCGGTTCCGTGATGCGGGGCAGGTCGGAGAGGGCGTCGGCGGCGGTGTGTTCCGGGCTCCAGGTACTCAGCCAGCTGCGGGCGGTGACGAAGCGGGCGAGCCCGCCGGCCGCGGTGTTGGCCGCCTTCGGATCGCCGTACATCGATCCCGCCTCGCGATCGCTGGGATCCAGGGTGAGGTCGAGGAAGCGGGGGTCGGCAGTGGTCCGGTGGACCACGAACCCGCGGTCGGATCCGCCGTCCTTCTCGAGACGCGCGAGGGCCTCGACGGCCCGTCGGTCGATCCGGCGCATCCGCTCCGCCTGCGCCGCGCGGTAGCGCGCCACCCATTCCGGGTCGAACGGCGCGGTGCGGCCGGGGGCGAACAGGTCCAGCTCCGGGTCCACCGACCAGGGGTCGTCCTCATCGGTCACCGCCGGGTCGATCCAGTGACTCAGGACCCGTGCCCGGCCGGGGTGCGCACCGACCAGCATCAGCGCGTCGGCGGCCTCGACGCCGTCGGCGCGCGACTGGTGGAACGTCGCCAGTGAGCCCCCGCCGGAGAAGCCCAAGAGGACGATCTCCTCGAAACCCAGCTCCTCACGCATCCACCGGATGCCGGTGCCCAGGTCCGCCGCCGCCCGCTCCATGAGCAGTGCGGGTTCGTTGTTGGCGTACCGGGTGTTGAGGCCCATCGCGGGCTGGCCCGCCCGTGCGAGGGCGGCGAGCAGGAAATGGCTGAGGAAGTTCGACGCCGGGTGGCACATGATGACTCCACGGCGACGGGAGGATCCCGGGAGCTCCACGAGGTTGGCGTGCAGTGTCGGGTAGTGGCGCGACAGTCCGGAGTGCATCTCGATCCGGCCGTCGGTGGCCGGTTGATAGGGGATCCGTTGGAAGTGGTCGACGGGCCGGCTCTGGCTCTCGGTGGGAGTGGTCTCGGCTGGCATCAGGTCACCGTCCTGTAGCGGAGCATCATGTCGTGGTCCTCGTGGTCGAGGATGTGGCAGTGCCAGACGTATCCCTGCAGCGTGTCCTTGCGGTGGTGGGCTGCCGGGGGAGCGACGGACCCGATGTAATCGCCTCCGAGGCGGTCAACCCGCGGTTCCGCTCCGTGGGCGTGCACGTTTCCGTGTCCCCCGGCCTCGTGTCCGCCGAGGGACACCGCTGCCGGGAAGGTCGCGTCGGGGTCGAATCCGAGGTCGTCGGCGGTCGGGAAGTGGACCAGGACCCTGGTCACGGAGTTGGGGTCGGCGATGACGGTGTCCTTCATCCCCGTCTCCCACGGCTCGGGCGCACGGACGGGTCCCACCACGAAGGGATCGGGGTCCGGTGTCCACTTGATCCCGGTGGGAGGTTGGGGCTGCCGCAGACACATCGCGATGGTGTCGACCGCCTGGCGGGACAGCACCCGGAAGTGCACCAGGTGGATATGGATCGGGTGCGGATCCGGGGTGGCGTTGACGATGTTCCACATCTCCACCGACCCCTGGCGTGGCATCTCGATCTGCTCACTGGACCACCGCAGGTTGTTCAGACTCATCATCGACGGTGGAATCCGAATGTCGCTGGGCTGGCTCAGAGAGACGTTGCGCACCGCCGGTGCGCGGGTGACCGGCGCGAGTGCCGGGGGCTGGCCGGTGCCGCCGCGCAGGGTCGACGGGACGGGTCCCGTGTGGCCCCTGGCGTTCGTGGCCCGGAACCGCATGAGACTCCCGAGCTTCACCGCTCCGATCTGGGCGGCCTGGGGAGCGGCCTCCTCCGAATTGAGCAGCTCCACGGTCTCGCCTGGCGCGAGACCCGAGAAATCGACGAGCACGTCCGCCCGTTCACCCGGGCCCAGCCGGAATCCGTCCACCCTGGCGGGCGCGGCGAGCAGGCCGCCCTCCATCCCGATCACCCACATGGCCAGCGGCCGGGACAGGTGCAGCATCCAGTTGCTGAACGATGCGGCGTTGACCATGCGCAGCCGGTAGAGCCCGCGGGCGACCTCCGCACTCGGCCAGATCACCCCGTTGACCAGTCCGACGTCGCCCACCGCCCCGCCTTCCCAGTGCCCTTCCGGGACGATCGGGGTGGAGCGCATGGACGCCGCGCCGTCCGGGCGGACGATCTTCTCCTGCAGGACGAGCGGGATCTCGAACTCGCCGGCGGGCAGTCCCAGCGGATTGTCGGGACGTCCGGTGTCGAACCGGTCGCGTAGGAGGTAGCCGCCCGCGAGACCGCCGTAGACGTTGAGGCGGGTGATGGCCATGGCGTGGTCGTGGTACCAGAGCCCGGCCGCCTCCTGCCGGTTGTCGAAGTGGTGGACGTGGCCCTGCCCGGGGAGGGACGACTGCTCCGGGTGGCCATCGCTGGCGGGCTCGGTGACCCCGCCGTGCAGGTGTAGCGACGTGGGTACCCGGGTACGCACCGACTCCGACAGTCCGTGCAGGCTCGCGTCGATGTCCGCGGCGTGTGGGTGGGCTGAGATCTCATTGCGGTAGGTCAGCGTCGTCCGCACTCCGGCGTGTGCCTCGATCACCGGACCCAGGTAACCGGCCGCGCCGTAACCCAGGGTCATCGTCGGCGGGAGATCCCGGTGGAACCGGTGGGTGCCCGTCCGTGCGGCGAGCTCTAACGACTCACCCCGCAGGACATCCGGGCGTGGGAGCTCGTCCACGTAGGCCTCGAGGGCGGGCGAGTGGAACAACAGCGGGCTCGGGCCGCGCGAACCCGCGCCGAGCGAACCCGGGCCGACCTGCGCGCGGGTGGCGGATGCGCCGACCAGTCCCGTGCCCGCCACCCCGGCTGCGGTGCCGAGTAATCGCCGCCGCGTCACCACGGGCCCCCGAGCGCCGCCACCGAACCCGACCATGAGACCTCCCGTTGCTATGACGCGAGTCACAGTACCCTACGGTATGGTTTGGAGGCGGGGTTCACCGAGCGACCGGGGGAGAGATGGCCCGACGGGACATGAGCCGACTCCTGAGGGTGATAACCGTGTGCGTGGCACTGCTTCACGCGGGGTCACCACCGGCGACGGCGGACACGGCGACAATGGGGCGCCGGGCGTGCACGGGCCCCGAGGTGCTACTGGTCCACGACCTGGCGGGGACAGCAGGGGACTGGGACCTGCTCGCCGATGACCTCCGGTCGGCCGGGTGGTGCCCCGTCGCCGTCGACTGGGGACGCCCCCGGCCGGGTGACGTCCCGCTCCCCGTCGGAGGTCTGACCGGCGTGGACGCGGCAGCGGTCGACCTCGCCCGCGACAGGGGTTGGATATCCGCGAGCGCCGATGCGGATGCTGGCGCGGCCGTGCCCGTTCCCGGGATCGCCACCGCGCCGTCGCAGGAGCCTGTGGCGGTGGTGGCCAAGGGGGTCGGCGGACTCGTGGCCCAGCGCGCCGTCCAACTCGCCGTCGGACGCACCGGCCGGGCCGAGCCGCCGATCAGTGCCCTGGTCACGGTGGGGCCGGTGTGGAACGGAACCAACGTGCTGGGGATCGCCGACGTCGAGAACCTCAGCCGCGCACTGGGGACCTACGACGCGGTCCTCGCCTGGGAACGCACCTGGATGGACCCGATCTGCGAGGGGTGTCGGGAGGCCGTACGTGGCTCGGACCTGCTGGTCCGGCTCCACGCGGACGGCCTCCGGACGCGCGGGGTGGTCTATACCGACATCGTCTCGACGGTCGACCTGCTCGTGCACCCACCGCTGGAACAGTCCCCGCCCGGCACGGAGGTGCGGGTCGTCCGGCCGTTCGCGGGCGGCCGGCCCGTGTGGCACGGCGAGCTCGGGCGGGACCCGGACTCACGCGGTCTGGTCGTGGAGGCTCTGGGTCCGACGTAGGCTGACGACGATGACGACACGACACGGTGCGGCGGGCCGATGACCCAGGGGTCGACGTGGTCCGCCCGGCCGACCGGTCCGCGCACGGGGCGCCTCTCGGCGGAGGACTGGGCCCGCGCCGGGTTGGACCTGCTCATGACCGAGGGCAGGTCCGCGGTCAAGATCAGCAGACTGTGCGCCGACTTCGGCGTCACGAAGGGTAGCTTCTACTGGCATTTCGCCGACTTCGACGCGCTCATGGCCGCCATCGCCAGGCTCTACTTCTCGCAGGAGATGGACGCCGCCCGTGGTCTGGTCACCATGGAGGAGATGCCACCCGACGCACGGCTGGAGACCATGAGCGCGATGCTCGTGGAATCCCGCGCCTGGGAGGGGGAGGCCGCGATCCGCGAATGGGCCAGGGCGGACGAGACCGTCGCCGAGGCGGTTGCCGAACTGGACCAACGCATCCTGCGGGTGGTCCACGACGCGTTCGTCGAACTCGGGTTCTCCGAACGGGGGGCGAGGATCCGCGCCGGCGTCTTGGTGTACGCCGGCATCGGGTTCGTCTACGGGCGCTCAGCGCTGCCCGTGCCCACCGTGGAGGAGATCCACGACGTGCTGGCGCTGCTGGTGAAGCCCGAGACCTGACCTCCGGGGCCAGGTCGGGGAGCGCGGGTCAGACCGCCACCCGGACCGTGAGCCCCCTCCGCTTGATCCGCGCCGAGAACTCGGTCACGGTGCCGCAGTCCTCGCCGTCGATCTGGAACGCGGCCGGTTTCTCCAACACGCGGGCGGTGATCCTCACGCCCTGGCGGAAATCCAGTGGCCGGGTCCGATGCTCTTCTTTCCCGCTCTCCGGGGTGGAGTTCCTCCGCAGTATCGGCTTGAGCCGGTGCTGGAACGTGTGATGGGCCAGCACCGCACCCGCCTGCGCCCACCCGAGAGGGCCCTTGGCGCGCAGAGCGAGAACGTCCAGGAGTCCGTCGTCGATGACGGCGTCGGGCAACAGCACCATCCCCGCCTGCAGCATCCCGCAGTTGGCCACCAGGAGGGTGCGCGCGCGGGTCTGGATCGGCGATCCGTCGTCGAGGGCGTACTCGACCCGGATCCGGTGGCCGCGCAACAGCGTGTTGGCGAACGCGCCGACGTACGCGAGCCAGCCCACCCGTGCCTTCAGTTTGTCGTCGGTGCCCGCGATCATGTCGGCGTCCATCCCGGCGCCGAGCATCACGAGGAACACGTCATCGTGGGACACGCCGTCGCCGTCGGTGTAGTGGACCTCGCCGAGGTCGATCGCGCGGCTCCGACCGCTCATGGCGACACGCAACGCACGGTCGACATCGTCCAACGGGACGTCGAGGTTGCGGGCGAGCAGGTTCCCGGTTCCCAGGGGGACGACTCCCATCGGCACCGAGGTGCCGAGCAGGCCCTGCGCCACCGACCGTACGGTGCCGTCGCCGCCGCACGCGATCACCAGTCCGACACCGTCGGCGGCCGCCCGTGCCGCCTGACCGGTGCCCGGGTCCTCCTCGGTGGTCTCGTAGAAGACGGGATCCGTCCACCCGTGCCTGGACGCCCGCTCCTCGGCGAGGCGGCGGACCTCGTCGATTCCGACCTTGGTGGGGTTGTAGACGACGGCGAGGCGAGACGGGGCTGGGGACACCGCACCAATGTGTCAGAAAGCCGACCGGCCCGCCATTCGTCGCCCCCGGGCGGATTTGGTATGCGACGGCGGCCGCCTATATCCTTGGGTCCGAAGTTTGAACGCCTGGGAGCTCTGCTCTCGGGCACCTGATCAAGTTTCACCGAAGACCGCAGGTCGCCGCTCCCGCCGGGGGTGGTCGAAGGGTCCGGGAGCGCCCGGACGGCCCGCGCAGGAGAACACCGGTCAGCGTCGGATGTGCCGTGGGTCCCCAGGGGCCCGTGCCAGCTCCTCCACGCCCCGTGCCACCTGCGCACGGGGCGTTCGTGTTTTCTCGGGCGAGATGATGCAGAAAGGAGGCGAAACATGGCAAAGCCCGCAAAGGTCCAGGCCGTCGAGGAGATCAAGCAGCACTTCCAGAACTCCACGACCGCCGTGGTCACCGAGTACCGCGGACTCTCCGTCCCGCAGGTCACCGAACTGCGCAAGACGCTGGGTGACGCGGCCACGTACACCGTGGCCAAGAACACCCTGGTCAAGCGTGCGGCTGAGGAAGCCGGAGTCGAGGGTCTCGATGACCTCCTGTCCGGTCCCACCGCCATCGCGTTCGTCACCGGTGAGGTCGTGGACGCCGCCAAGGCGCTCAAGAACTTCGCCAAGGACAACAAGGCGCTCGTCATCAAGGGCGGTGTCATGGACGGCTCACCGCTGTCCGCCACCGAACTCGACAAGATCGCCGATCTCGAGTCCCGCGAGGTCCTGCTCGCGAAGATGGCCGGTGCCCTCAAGGGTAACCAGACCAAGGCCGCCGGCCTGTTCAACGCGCCCGCTTCGCAGCTGGCACGTCTGTTCGCGGCGCTCGAGGACAAGAAGAACTGATAACCCCACATGCTTCCGGGCCGTCTGACGGCACCGGGACCAACAGAAAGGACGCCACCATGGCGAAGCTCAGCAACGACGAGCTGCTCGAGGCCTTCAAGGAGATGACTCTTCTGGAGCTCTCCGAGTTCGTGAAGCTCTTCGAGGACACCTTCGAGGTCACCGCGGCCGCTCCGGTCGCCGTCGCCGCTGCCGGCGCCCCGGCTGCCGGTGGCGAGGCCGCCGCCGAGCAGGACGAGTTCGATGTCGTCCTCGAGTCGGCCGGCGACAAGAAGATCGGCGTCATCAAGGTCGTGCGCGAGCTCGTGTCGGGCCTGGGCCTCAAGGAGGCCAAGGATCTCGTCGAGTCCGCCCCCAAGGCGATCGTCGAGAAGGTCGACAAGGAGGCCGCCGAGGCCGCCAAGACCAAGCTCGAGGAGGCCGGCGCGACGGTCACCCTCAAGTGATCTGACGCACCACCGCTTCACCAGGGACGGCCCGGCGATATCGCCGGGCCGTCCCTGTCCCATTTGCGTTCCACTCGCGCCATTTCCCCACGCCCGCCTGCTCTCCGGCTGCGGTAGCGGAACACTTTTGGTCGGGATGTAACAAAGCACGCCTCCGGAGCGGTAGTTTACAGTGACCGTGGCCACAGATCAGGGCCGCAGTGAGGAGTGGTTGACGTGGGTGTCGAGGTTTCCGTCGAGGGTCTGACCAAGTCCTTCGGTTCGCAGAAGATCTGGGAGGACGTCACGTTCACCCTTCCCGAGGGCGAGGTCAGTGCGCTGCTCGGTCCGTCGGGTACCGGCAAGTCGGTGTTCCTCAAGTCCCTTATCGGGCTGCTGCGCCCGGAGCGCGGCAAGATCATCATCGACGGCACCGACATCCTGCAGTGCACCGCCAAGGAGCTCTACGAGATCCGCAAGCTGTTCGGCGTCCTGTTCCAGGACGGCGCACTGTTCGGGTCCATGGACCTCTACGACAACGTCGCGTTCCCGCTGCGCGAGCACACGAAGAAGTCGGAGAGTGAGATCCGTGACATCGTCATGGAGAAGCTCGAGCTCACCGGTCTCACCGGGGCGGAGGGCAAACTGCCCGGCGAGATATCCGGCGGTATGCGTAAGCGCGCAGGCCTGGCCCGCGCCCTGGTGCTGGACCCGGAGATCATCCTCGTCGACGAGCCCGACTCGGGTCTCGACCCGGTCCGCACCACCTACCTGGCTCAGCTGCTCATCGACATCAACGCCCAGATCGACGCGACGATCCTCATCGTCACGCACAACATCAACCTCGCCCGCACCGTGCCGGACAACCTCGGAATGCTCTACCGCAAGAAGCTCGTGATGTTCGGACCCCGCGAGGTGCTGCTCACCAGCGAGGAACCGTCCGTCCGCCAGTTCCTGCGCGGCTCCAAGCTCGGTCCCATCGGTATGTCCGAGGAGAAGGACGACGCGCAGATGCGCGAGGAGATGAAGCATGCGGAGGCCGGGCACAACGACGGATCCCCGGGCGAGGACGAGCTCAAGGGAGTGCCGCCGCAGATGCAGCCGACTCCGGGCAGCCCGGAGCGCAAGGGTGAGGTCCGGCGTGAGGAGAGGGTGGCCGAGATGCTCGACACGCTGCCGGAGGGTGCGCAGCAGGCCATCCGCGAGGAATGGGCCTCTCGCGGTCACGGCAACGGTAAGGTCGCCGCGTCGGCGCCTGCAGGGGCCACCTCGTCGCAGTCGGACGCGGGCTCCAACTCGTCCGGAGTGGACGAGCACTACGGGTCCGACGAGAACTGACGCGTCGACCGAACCGGGGGGATTTGATGGCGGAGAGTACGACCCAGCATCCAGAAGGACGGGCCGGTATGTCACCGGCCGATGTCGGAGGAGGCTTCCGGGCCGCGGTGGGCGGGGCCGGCGAGGTATTCCGACTGTTCCTCGACGTGCTACGAGGGGTCTTCAGGCGACCGTTCCAGTTCCGTGAGTTCATAGAGCAGTCCTGGTTCATCGCCTCGGTGACGATCCTCCCGTCGGCACTGGTGGCGATCCCGTTCGGGGCCGTCGTGGCGATGCAGACCGGGTCGCTCGTCCAGCAGCTCGGCGCCGAGGCCTACACGGGGGCCACCGGCGTCCTCGCCGTCGTCCAACAGGGTGCGCCGCTGGTGACCTCACTGCTGATCGCGGGCGCCGCCGGTTCGGCGGTGGCCGCCGACCTCGGTGCCCGGACCATCCGCGAGGAGCTCGACGCGATGCGCGTCCTGGGGATCGACCCCATCCAGAGGCTCGTCGTCCCCCGGGTGCTCGGCATGATGCTCGTCGCTCTGCTCCTGAACGGACTCGTCTCCATCGTCGGGATCTCCGGCGGTTACGTGTTCAACATCATGCTGCAGGGCGGCACACCGGGCGCCTACCTGATGTCGTTCGGTGCCCTCGCCCAGCTGCCCGACTTCATCATGTCCTCGATCAAGGCCCTGATCTTCGGACTCATCGCCGGCGTGGTCGCCTCGTACTGCGGGATGAACCCCAAGGGCGGACCCAAGGGGGTCGGCGACGCCGTCAACCTGGGCGTGGTCCTCACATTCCTCCTGCTGTTCTTCGCCAACCTCATCCTCACGGCGATGTACCTGCAGATCGTTCCCCCGAAGGGGTCGTAATGGCGATCCATACCGATGTCGGACCCACGCGGGCCCGGCTGAGGGCCCTCGTCCGTGGCCCGGTCAACTCGTTCGACTCCCTGGGTGACCAGCTCGCCTTCCACCTGAGGGCTATCCGCTGGATTCCCCAGACGATCGTCCACTACCGGCACGAGGTGTTGCGTCTGATCGCGGAAGTGACCTTCGGCGTCGGCACCCTGGCGGTGCTCGGTGGAACCATCGGCGTCATCGTCATGATGAGCGGGTTCACCGGGGTCGTCGTCGGCCTGCAGGGGTACGCAGCCCTCGACCAGATCGGCAGCTCGGTCCTCACCGGGTTCCTGTCCGCCTACGTCAACACCCGTGAGGTCGCGCCCGTCGTGGCGTCACTCGCCCTGTCCGCAACCGTCGGCTGCGGTTTCACCGCCCAGCTCGGTGCCATGCGGATCTCCGAGGAGATCGACGCCTTGGAGGTCATGGCGATTCCGAGCGTGCCGTACCTCGTCACCACTCGGGTCATCGCCGGGTTCATCGCCGTCATTCCGCTCTACGTCGTGGGTCTGCTCTCGTCATACCTCGCCACGCGGGGAGTCAACACCATGATTCAAGGACAGTCCACAGGGTCGTTCGACCACTACTTCCATCTGTTCCTGCCTCCGGAAGACGTGATCTACTCCTTCATCAAGGTGATCATCTTCGCCTTCGTGCTGGTGATGATCCACTGCTACTACGGCTACACCGCGTCCGGGGGCCCGGCCGGCGTCGGCGTGGCGGTGGGGCGCGCTGTCCGCACCACGATCGTCGTGGTGGCGATCCTGAACTTCTTCGTCGGACTGGCACTTTGGGGCACGACCACGACGGTGCGGGTGGCGGGATGAACGAGCTCTCCGTACTCTCCAAGCGGTTGCTGGCCGCCCTTTTCATCATTATCGTCCTGGCGTTCGTCGGGACCACCATCGCGATCTACAACCGCGCCTTCACCGACTCGGACGGCGTCACCCTGTACACCGACGACATGGCGTTCGCGCTGCCGAACGACGCCGACGTCAAGGCGCGCGGTGTCCTCGTGGGCCGCGTCTCCGGTGTCGAACCCGACGGGGACCGCGTGCAGGTCAACATGGAGTTCGACCCGGCGCTCATCGAACAACTGCCGGCCAACGTCAGTGGCCGCCTGCTCCCCAAGACGTTGTTCGGTGAGCGGTTCGTCGACCTGGGGTTCCCCGATCAGCCCGTGGGGACGCTCGAACCGGGAGCGACCATCGAGCAGGACACCCGCGGCAACGCGATCGAGTTGGGGCGCGTCCTGGACGGGCTACTCCCCGTTCTCGAGGCGGTCCCGCCGGAGAAACTGGCGGGCACGCTCGGCGCGATCAACCAGGCGTTGTCAGGCCGTGGGGACGAGATCGGCGCCAGCCTGGTCGAGATCGGACAGGTGTTCGACGGCATCAACCAGGAGTTGCCCGCTCTGGAATCCGGGCTGGAGGATCTGGCGACATTCTCCCAGACCTATTCCGAGGCGCTGCCTGATCTCATCAACGCTCTGGACGCTCTGCGCACCACCGGCGACACGGTGGTCCAGCGCCGCCCCGACATCGCCGACGGACTGCGGCGGATCAGCGAATCGTCCGAGGTCCTCACCGGTTTCCTCGCCGCTAACCGCAACGACCTCATCTCCCTGGCGGTGGACTCGCGCACCTCCCTGGAGTACCTGGCTGAGTATTCGCCAGCACTGCCGTGCTCGGTGGGGAATTTCATGACACTTCTGGACCGGTCCGATGCCATCCTGGGCGTGGGCACCGAGCACCCCGCCATCCGGGTGACGCTCGAGCTCGTCAATCCCAGAGGGCGTTACGTGCCCAACCAGGACGAGCCGCGGTTCTTCGACACCCGCGGTCCCCGCTGTTACGACCCGGCGCAGGAGCCGTTCTACTTCGGTGGGGCCCCCGGCGGGGCGATCGCCGACGGGAGCTACCAGATCCCCACCCGCAATCCGGGGCCCGCGTTCATCCCGACTCTGCCCAATCCGCTTCTCCGGGACGGGCCGGTTCCGGCACTCCGTAACCGTGGCTCGGTTCCCCCGGCTCCCGGGCGGGCGGTGCCCGAGCAGCCCAATATGCCGTTTCCGTCAACCGTGACCGCGGGTCAGGACACCGACGTGGTGGCTATGGCCTACGCCGGCTCGCCGCTGGAGACCGACACCGTCCGAACCGTCCTGGGGGTCGCGTCCTCGCGCGGCGCGCAGGAGATCCCTGCCTGGATCGGCCAGATCGGCGCCCCGGCGCTTCGCGGAACGGAGGTCGGTTTCCGATGAACGCCAAACTGAAGGCCCTATTCCGTGGCGGCCTGCTGGGGTCATTCGTCAAACTGGTGGTCTTCATCGTGGTCACAGTGCTGCTCAGTTCGGTCCTCGCCGTGACCATCAGGGGCGGCACCCGGGCGGAAGGTACGGAGTACTCTGCGATCTTCTCCGACGTGACCATGCTGGAGGAGGGCGACGACGTCCGGATAGCCGGCGTCGTGGTGGGCAACATCACCGGGATGGAGATCCACGAACGCGACCTGGCTAAGGTGGACTTCACCCTGGCCGGCGACCGCACGCTGCCGGCCAACGTGCACCTGGCACTGCGGTTCCGGAACATGATCGGCCAGCGGTACCTGAACATCTCCCGGGAGCCCGGACCCGTCCAATCGGCCCTGGAGGAAGGGAGCACGATCGGAATCGAGAAGACCTCGCCCGCGGTCGATCTCACGGCGCTGTTCAACGGTTTCCGCCCGCTCTTCACGACCCTGCAGCCGGAGGACGTCAACGCGCTCGCCGACTCGCTGGTGCGGGTACTGCAAGGGGAGGGCGGCACCGTGACGAGCCTGGTCCGCCAGACTGGTGAGCTGACCAACCACCTGGCCGATCGGGATCAGGTGATCGGCGAAGTCATCGACAACCTCACCCGGGTCCTCGAGACCATCAACGAGCGGGACGTGCAGTTCCAGCAGCTCGTGGTGACCACCAGGCAACTCGTCGAGGGACTCGCCGACGAGCGCGACGCTATCGGCAGTTCGCTCGACTCGATGGCGGATCTGACCTCGTCGGCGGAGAACATCGTCACCGCCACGCGGCCCGCCGTGACGGATTCGCTCGACCACCTCAAGGTGGTCACCGACCAGATCACGACGAACCGCGACACGCTCAGCGAGGTTCTCATCAACCTGCCGCGCAAGACCGACAACCTCATCAGGATGGGTTCGTTCGGGTCCTGGCTCCAGTTCTATCTCTGTGGACTCGACGTGGTGCACGGCCCAGGCACCAACGTGCCCAACCTTCTTCCGAGCGGCGGTCCCACGATCAATCAGCCGGTGTACACGAACGTCGCGCCCCGGTGCCACGCAGGGGGAATCCCATGAGCAAGCGCAGTGCGAACGAGCCGAGGTTCAGCAACGCCACCATCGGAGCGATCGGGGTCCTGGTGATCCTCGCCCTGACCGCCGTGTCGTTCAGACTCGACGCGCTACCGATCGTCGGGGCGGGACCCAAATACACAGCCTACTTTTCCGAGGCCGCCGGGCTAGCGGACGGTAGCGAGGTCCGCGTGGCCGGCGTCAAGGTTGGCGTCGTGACCGACGTGGCGCTCGACGGCGACAAGGTGGCCGTGGGCTTCCGGGCCAAGGACGCCTGGCTCGGCGACGACACCCGGGCGAGCATCCAACTCAAGACCGTGCTCGGCCAGAAGTACCTCGCGCTGAGCCCGGCGGGAACCGGGGAACTCGACACGTCGGAGCCGATCCCGCTTGAGCGGACGGTGGCCCCGTACGACGTGGTCACAGCTTTCTCCTCCGCAGCGGAGACGCTCGACGAGATCGATGACGCCAAATTGGCAGCGAGCCTGGACACCCTCACCGATACGATGCAGGCGTCGCCCGAGGAGTTCCGGGGGGCGGTCGACGGCCTGGCGCGTCTGTCGCAGACCGTGTCCAGCCGGGACGCCGAATTGCGGAACCTACTCGAGGCCACGCGTACGAGCTCCCAGATCGTGGCGGACCGTAATGACGACTTCCGGCGCCTGATCATCGGCACCGGACAGTTGTTGGGCGAACTCAACGACCGCGCCGAGAGTCTCAAGCTGGTGTTGGCCTCCACGCGCGGACTGTCGATCGAACTCCGCCGGTTCGTCGCGGAGAACGAGGCCGAGTTCAAGCCGACCCTGGATAGTCTCGACTCCGCCCTGGCGGTGTTGACCGACCACGAGGAAGAGCTGAGGGCATCCATCCACAACCTCGGGCCCTTCTATCGGCTGTACTCCAACATTCTGGGCTCGGGCAGATGGTTCGACACCGTGGTCACCAACCTCGTCCCGCCGGGTATTCCTGAGCCGCCCTTCTATCCCGGCGCCCGCGCGCCGGCCAGACAGAGTGGGATCAACTGATGCACAAGAAGATGCCGTACTCGTTCGTCGGGCTGCTGCTCGTCGTCGTCGTGGCCGCCGTGACTGTGATTTTCCTCGCCGTCACGGGGTTCGGACGCACCAGCATCACCGCCACCTTCCCGACAGCCGTCGGAATATCGGAGGGCTCCGATGTCCGGATCCTGGGGGTCACGGTGGGTTCCGTCGACAAGGTGACCCCGATGGGGGAGACCGTCGAGGTCGAGTTCCACGTCCGCCGGGGCGTGGACGTCCCGGCGGACGCCAAGGCGGTCCAGGTGACGCCCTCGGTCGTCCCTGACCGTAACGTCCAACTACTGCCCGCCTACTCAGGCGGCCCCAAGATGGAATCGGGCGCGCACATCCCCCTCGAGCGGACCGCGACACCGGTCGAGGTGGACAAGCTCTACGCCTCGGTGGAGGAACTGACCGATGCTCTCGGCCCGGAGGGTGCCAACAAGGACGGCGCTCTCGACCGGTTCGTCACCGCGTCCGCGGACACGCTCGGAGGCAACGGTGCCGCACTCGGGCGGTCGATCGACGAGTTGTCGCAGGCCGCGACGACGCTGGCGGATTCGAGTCAGGACATCAGCGAGACCGTGGTCAATCTGCAGTCGTTCGTCACGATGCTCGCGCAGAACGATGCCCAGGTGAGGCAGTTCAACTCCCAGATGTCGACCTTCAACCAGACTGTCGCTGGTCAGCGCGAGGACCTCCAGGGCGCCCTCGCCGAACTGAGCTACGCCCTCGCGGACGTCGCGCGTGTCGTGCGGGACAACCAGGACGTGATCCGCAGCAATGCGGACCGTTTGGTGAGACTCAGTCAGATCACCGCGGACCAGAGGGGCGACATCGAGGAGATCCTCAAGACTGCTCCGTTGGCTCTGTCCAACCTCATCGGCGCCTACGACCCCGAGGCCGGGCTGTTGTCCTTACGTCTCGGCATCCCGGAGTTGCAGGACCCGGCCGGCGTCCTGTGCCAGCTCATGACACTTGGCCGCCTGAACCCCGGGGACCAGATGCTGGCCGAACTCGACAACCTCCGGCGCGCCGATATCGAGGCCTGCGAGGCTCTCGCGCCGCAGCGCAACGCCGATCTACAAGCGTCGAACCCGGATCTGCCGTTGGGCATCCTCGCTGGCGAGATGAATCAGTCTGTCCCGGTTCCCGGGACGGTCCAGGGCAATCGCGGGTGGCCGATGACGCCCGCCTCGGAAGGGGGACGGGGATGATCCGGCCGACCACGCCCATCCTCGGTCGCGCCGTCCGCGCGGTCGGTGCCAGCGCGCTCGTGGCCGCCGTCGCGGCGGGGTGCTCGTTGAATCTGGAGGACTACACTCTGCCGGGTGGCGCGGACCTGGGTGAGGACCCCATGCACGTGGCCGTCCGCTTCGACGATGTGTTGGACCTGGTCCTGCAGTCGTCGGTCAAGGTCAATGGTCTTGACGCCGGTCGCGTGTCCGGTATCTCGCTGGCGGAGGACGGGTGGACCGCAGAGGTGGACATCGTCCTCCGCGGCGACATGGAGCTCCCCGCCAACGTCGAGGCCTCGATCCAGCAGACCAATCTCCTTGGCGAGAAGTTCGTGCAGCTCAGCCCGCCGGAGGACGAGCCGCCCACCGGAGAGCTGTCCGGCGGTGACGTCATCGCCAGTTCGGACACCCGCACGGCTACCGACATCGAGCAGGTTCTCGGCGCGCTGTCGCTGTTGCTCAACGGCGGCGGCGTGGACCAACTGCAACCGATCGTGGCCGAACTGCGCAAAGTCACCGACGGCCGCGAGGAGGATCTCACCCGGACCCTGCGATCGGCGGAGGAGCTCATCGGGGGCCTGAACCGGCAGCGCGACAGCATCACCGAAGCCCTCGAGGGCGTGAACCTCATGACGTCGCGTGCTAACGATCAGCGCCAGCAGATCGAGGCGGCGCTCGACGAGCTGCCCGCCGGGGTGGCGGTGCTCGAGGAGCAGCGCTCGCAGTTCGTGGAGATGCTGCGCCGGGTCGACACACTGGGCCAGGTCGGCTCGGAAATCCTGCTCACCAGCAGGGAGGACCTCATCGCTGACCTGCGGGCGCTGCGCCCTGTGCTGCAGTCCCTTGGCGAGTCGACTCCGGAACTCATCGATCTGATCGGTTTCGTCCCCACCTTCCCGTTCCCGGACTCGTCTATCCCGGCGACTGTCGGCGGCGCGGCCAACATCTTTCTCTCCGTGGACGCGACGATCTCTGAGACGCTCCGGAATCTGGGGGCGAATCAGGGCGAACCAGTGGTTCGCCGTCCGAACACCACGAGCGGGCCCTACGTCGTGGACCCGCAGAACCCGTGGGTCGGCGACAACGGCCCGGACCGGCGGACGACCATCGTGCTGCCGCTCCTGCCGGTCCCGCCGGTCATGGACCGGGCGGTGGTGCCCAAACCCGCACCAGGAGTCTCGGAGTTCTCCGAGAACTACCTGCCCGAACCAGGAGAGCCAGGAAACCGATGAGCAAGACACTCCGCACCCAGCTCATCGCCTTCTGTGTGATCGCCGCGGTCGGGATCACCTATGTAGGTGCCAACTACGTTCGCTTACCTTCGCTGTTCGGGATCGGCCAGTACCAGGTCTATCTGGACCTACCCGAGACCGGCGGGGTGTTCACCAACGCGGCCGTCAACTACCGCGGCACGGCGATCGGACGGGTGGGCGAGCTCTCGCTCACCGACGACGGTGTGCGAGTCGAGCTCGACCTCGACTCGAGCGCCCCCGACATCCCGGCGGACACCGAGGCCGTGGTCGCCAACCGCTCCGCCATCGGAGAGCAGTACGTGGACTTGCGACCCAACAGCAGCTCGGCGCCGTATCTCGAGGACGGGGACGTGGTCTCCGCCGGAAGTGAGGCGTTGCCGGTACCCGTCGAGAACCTGCTGGCCTCCGTCGACGACCTTTCCCGATCGGTCCCCTTGGACGATCTCGAGGTGACCGTCGACGAACTCGGCAAGGCGTTCCAGGGCCGGGGACCCCAACTGGAGCGACTCTCGGACTCCCTCATCCGCATTTCCGAGTCCGGTATCCGCACCATGCCGCAGTTGCAGACGCTGATCCGCGACGGGGCGACCGTCCTGGAGACGCAGGCCGACCAGTCCGGCGAGATCGTCAGTTTCTCCCGCGATCTCAGGACGGTCACCGAGGCGTTGCGTGACTCGGACTCCGACCTGGAACGGCTGATCACCACGGGACCGGAGTTCGCCGACGAGACCCGCTATCTGGTGGAGAACTCCGGCGCCCCGCTCTCTGGAGCCGTGCGGAACCTGTCGGCGACGATGAAGACAATAGATCCACTGGCGCCGTCGTTCAAGGTGCTCCTGCAGCTGTTGCCGGCACTGGCCGCCGGCGGGATGTCCGTCGCTCCTGGGGACGGGACCATCCACTTCGGTCTGTCCCTCGAGACGAACAACCCACCAGCGTGTACGCAGGGGTACGAAGGTACGTGGGAGATCATCGACCAGATGAAGGCGCAGGACCCGTCCTTCGACTGGCAGGAACAGAACTTCCCGCCCAACTACGACGCGCAGTGCACCGTGCCCTTCGGCAGCCCCACCGCGGTCCGCGGTGCCGACCGGGTGGAGTACGCGCACCCGGACATGCCGCAGCCGTGGGACACCAAGCCCAAGATCGACCCCGACAAGGCCAACCTGTCCGTGGCGGCCACGCAGCTCGCGGTCCTGCAGGGGCTGATTCCCCGGTGACCGCGCGGCCGGGCGGCGACCCGGCGGACGGCGGGTCCGGTAGCGTCGCCGCCATGAGTTCGCAGGGAACGGAGGGGGGCGCGCGCCGCCCCGCGGGGACGGGGACCGTGCCGAGATGGCTGGTGGTCCTCGCGGCGATCATCCTCGTGGCGGGGCTGGCGACGTTGGGGGTGTTCGGGGTGCGTTACGCCCAGGCGCGGTCGGCACAGGAGGTGGCGTCCGAGCGCGAGGCGGCCGCCGACGTCGCCGCCCAGGTGATCATCAACGCGTTCAGCTTCGACCACCGGAACGTCGACGATTCGCTGGAGCAGCTGGCAGAGGCCTCGACCGGCGAGTTCCTCACCGAGCAGGAGCAGTGGGCCGACGATGTGCGGACGCGCGTCGTGGAGCAGAAGGCGGTCACCACGGCCACGGTCTCGCACACCGCTGTCGAGACCCTGGACCTCGAGGCCGGCGACGCCGCCGTCCTGGTGGTGTTCACCGCCCACTCCGAGCGGGAGGGCCAGGATGACATCACCGGCCGTCAGGCGATGCGCGTGGACCTGACGCGAGAGGACGGCACCTGGAAGGCCGACGCGGTCAACCAGGTGGGCGTGACGGTCCCGGTGGGCGAGTCCAGCCGGTCCGTGCAGGAACTCGACGCGCCGGAGGAACAGGACGACCCGGCCACAGAGGAGGAGTCGACCCCCGCGCCGACCACCTCCGCCGGACGATGACGAAGGACGACTGTCGCTGATGCCACCGATCAAGAGGACACAGAAGTCGGTCACTCCGGCGCCGCGTAGGCGCCTGGCCGGACACGCCGGACAGACCCGATCCGAGGGCGGGAGCGCCGCGCGCCCCACGACGTGGGACGGACGAGACGACGACGACGACGAGGTGGGCGGCACCGGAACCCGGGCGGATCGCGGGGAGCGGCATGCCGGCCGTCGGCCCGGCGGTCGCACGATCGCGTACTCCGCCATAGCGGTGGGGCTGGTCGCCGGGGCCGTCGGCACGTTCTTGGCGACGGAACCCGGGGTCGACGTGGACAACCGGGCGTTCGTCGACCGCGAGGCCACCGAGGAGGTCCTCTCGGCGGCGACGACCAACGTCCAGCGGCTCGTGGCGATCGACCACGAGACCCTCGACGAGTACCACGATTCCCTGGGTGAGTTCCTCACCCCGGAACTCGTGAACGAGCTGGACGAGAACTGGCCCGCGTTGCGTGACAGCTACGAGCAGTCCGCGACGAGCGTCGACGCAGAGGTCCGCGAGGCCGGTCTCGCCTACCTGCAGGGCGACAAGGCCGAGGTGTTGCTGGTCCAGGATGTGTCGATGACCAGGGACGGCGCGGCTGCGGGAAGTACCAGCGGCACCTATCTCGTCGGTCTGGACAAGATCGACGGCGTGTGGAAACTGTCGAGGATCCCGGATCTGCCCTCCTGACGAGGACTGGTCGGGAACCGATCCGGCAACCGACCGTGCCAGATCCTTGACGAAAGTGCTTTCACCCGTCACCCTTTAGGGGCATCGGGCGAGTGCCGTAGAGGTTGAGTGCGACACGGTCCGGGTGCGACGTCCCGACCGGGGGCCGATGAGGCGAGAGCCACGAGGGCAACCAGCGCAGAGACGGACGCCGCACCACGCACGTGACCAGCCTCCGGGGGACACTCCGTTGAAGGCTGGACTTTGTCGCCGCCTTCCGCTAGATTAGGTCGTTGCGCTGGCTGCTATTTGCCCTCCCGTCCGTCCGTGACGGCTCACTCCCGGTTCCACCGGGTGCTTTCCGAGCCCTCGATATCGCGGCGGACCTGGGCGGATACCCGTCGGCGGACCGCTCGCAGATACATCTGTGGTCACCGCCCGTGGTGATCACGTGAGGTGCTGGAAGGACCCATCTTGGCAGTCTCCCGCCAGACCACGTCAGTCTCCACCGTTCCCGGTGCGCCCCGGAGGGTTTCGTTCGCGAAACTCTCCGAGCCGTTGCCGGTCCCGGGGCTGCTCGACCTCCAGACGGAGTCGTTCGAGTGGTTCATCGGCTCGGAGGAGTGGCAAGAGAGGGCCGCCTCGCGCGGTACCACGAACCTCGAGGGAGGCCTGGAGTCCATCCTCAAGGAGATCTCCCCGATCGAGGACTTCTCCGGATCAATGTCGCTCTCGTTCTCGGAGCCCTACTTCGAAGAGGTCAAGGCGTCCCTCGAGGACTGCCGCGAAAAGGATCGCACCTACGAGGCGCCCCTGTTCGTCACGGCCGAGTTCGAGAACACCGAGACCGGTGAGATCAAGTCCCAGACGGTCTTCATGGGTGATTTCCCCATGATGACCGACAAGGGCACGTTCATCATCAACGGCACCGAGCGGGTCGTCGTCTCCCAGCTCGTCCGGTCGCCGGGCGTGTACTTCGATCGCTCGCGTGACAAGTCCACGGAGAGGGACGTCCACTCCGTCAAGGTCATCCCGTCGCGTGGCGCGTGGCTCGAGTTCGACGTCGACAAGCGCGACACCGTCGGCGTCCGCATCGACCGCAAGCGTCGCCAGTCGGTCACCGTCCTGCTCAAGGCCCTCGGGTGGACGACCACCGAGATCAAGGAGCGTTACGGCTTCTCGGAGATCATGATGTCCACGCTCGAGAAGGACACGGTCGAGGACACCGACCAGGCCCTGCTCGAGATCTACCGCAAGCTGCGCCCGGGCGAGCCGCCGACCCGCGAGTCCGCGGAGGCGCTCCTGGAGAACCTGTTCTTTAAGGAGAAGCGCTACGACCTGGCCCGCGTCGGTCGTTACAAGGTCAACCGCAAGCTCGGTCTGCCCGACCCCGAGGGTGACGCCACCACGACGCTCACCCGCGAGGACATCGCCGCCACCATCGAGTACCTCGTGCGCCTCCACGCGGGCGAGGAGTCGATGCAGGTGGCCGGTGGCCGCGAGGTGCCGGTCGAGGTCGACGACATCGACCACTTCGGCAACCGTCGTCTGCGTACCGTCGGCGAGCTCATCCAGAACCAGGTCCGCGTCGGCCTGTCCCGCATGGAGCGTGTCGTCCGCGAGCGCATGACCACACAGGACTCCGAGGCGATCACCCCGCAGTCGCTGATCAACATCCGGCCCATCACGGCGGCGCTCAAGGAGTTCTTCGGAACCTCCCAGATGTCGCAGTTCATGGACCAGAACAACCCGCTGTCGGGTCTGACCCACAAGCGTCGTCTGTCCGCGTTGGGCCCCGGTGGTCTGTCGCGTGAGCGCGCCGGGCTCGAGGTCCGCGACGTGCACGCCTCGCACTACGGCCGCATGTGCCCGATCGAGACCCCCGAGGGTCCGAACATCGGTCTGATCGGTTCGCTCTCGGTGTACGCGCGGGTCAACCCGTTCGGTTTCATCGAGACCCCGTACCGCCGCGTCTACGAGGGCGTCGTCACCGATCAGGTGGACTACCTCACCGCCGACGAGGAGGACCGCTACGTCGTCGCGCAGGCCAACTCGGAGATCGACGCCGACGGCCGCTTCGTCGAGGACCGCATCCTCGTGCGCAAGAAGCACGGTGATGTCGAGATGGTCGAGCCGGGCGATGTCGACTACATGGACGTCTCGCCGCGACAGATGGTCTCCGTGGCCACCGCGATGATCCCGTTCCTCGAGCACGATGACGCCAACCGTGCCCTGATGGGCGCGAACATGCAGCGGCAGTCCGTGCCGCTCGTGCGTTCCGAGGCGCCGCTCGTCGGCACCGGCATGGAGCTGCGCGCGGCCGTGGACGCCGGCGACGTGGTCGTCAACACCGCCCCGGGCATGGTGGAGGAGGTCTCGGCCGACTTCATCACCGTGATGGACGACGACGGCGGGCGTCAGACCTACCGCCTGTCGAAGTTCGCGCGCTCGAACCAGGGCACCTGCTCCAACCAGCGTCCGATCGTCGACGAGGGTGACCGCGTCGAGGTCGGCCAGGTCCTGGCCGACGGCCCCTGCACCGAGAACGGCGAGATGGCGCTGGGCAAGAACCTGCTCGTCGCGATCATGCCGTGGGAGGGCCACAACTACGAGGACGCGATCATCCTCTCGCAGCGCCTGGTGGAGGAGGACGTGCTCACGTCCATCCACATCGAGGAGCACGAGATCGACGCCCGCGACACCAAGCTGGGCGCCGAGGAGATCACCAGGGACATCCCCAACGTCTCCGACGAGGTCCTGGCGGACCTCGACGACCGCGGCATCGTGCGCATCGGCGCCGAGGTCCGTGACGGCGACGTCCTCGTCGGCAAGGTCACCCCGAAGGGTGAGACCGAGCTGACCCCGGAAGAGCGCCTGCTGCGCGCCATCTTCGGGGAGAAGGCGCGCGAGGTGCGCGACACCTCGCTCAAGGTGCCCCACGGTGAGTCCGGCAAGGTCATCGGCGTCCGCGTCTTCTCTCGGGACGACGACGACGACCTGCCCCCCGGCGTCAACGAGCTGGTGCGCGTGTACGTCGCGCAGAAGCGCAAGATCCAGGACGGCGACAAGCTCGCCGGTCGACACGGCAACAAGGGCGTCATCGGCAAGATCCTCCCCGCCGAGGACATGCCGTTCATGCCCGACGGCACGCCGGTGGACATCATCCTCAACACGCACGGCGTCCCGCGTCGTATGAACATCGGTCAGATCATGGAGACCCACCTCGGCTGGCTGGCCAAGGCCGGCTGGGAGGTCCCGCGTGAGGCGGACGGCTCCCTGCCCGACTGGGCGACCAAGCTGCCGGAGGAGATCCACAGCGTCGAGGCCGGCACCAACACGGCCACGCCCGTCTTCGACGGCGCGGCGGACACGGAGATCACCGGTCTGCTCGGCTGCACCCTGCCGAACCGTGACGGCGAGCGCATGGTGCAGGCCGACGGCAAGGCGACCCTCTTCGACGGTCGCTCCGGCGAGCCCTTCCCGTACCCGGTGTCCGTGGGCTACATGTACATCCTCAAGTTGCACCACCTCGTGGATGACAAGATCCACGCGCGTTCGACCGGTCCGTACTCGATGATCACCCAGCAGCCGCTCGGCGGTAAGGCCCAGTTCGGTGGCCAGCGATTCGGTGAGATGGAGTGCTGGGCGATGCAGGCCTACGGCGCGGCGTACACGCTGCAGGAGCTGCTGACGATCAAGTCCGACGACGTCGTGGGCCGCGTGAAGGTCTACGAGGCGATCGTCAAGGGCGAGAACATCCCGGAGCCGGGTATCCCGGAGTCCTTCAAGGTGCTTCTCAAGGAGCTGCAGTCGCTGTGCCTCAACGTGGAGGTGCTCTCCAGCGACGGCCAGGCTGTCTCCCTGGGTGAGGGCGACGACGACGATCTCGACCGCACCGCCGCGAACCTGGGGATCAACCTCTCGCGCGACGAGTCCTCGGCGGCCGACGAGCTGGCGCAGTAAGTAGGCGGGCGGGCGGCAGCCCTGTCGCCCGCCCCGCACCCGAAGAATTCAGTTCCACCACGGCGGGCCCCCGGCCCCACCCCGCGAGGGCCCGCCATCATCCCACCCGGGAAAGGACGCCTACGTGCAGGACGTCAACTACTTCGACGAGCTGGTCATCAGCCTCGCGACGGCCGAGGACATCCGTAACTGGTCCTACGGCGAGGTCAAGAAGCCGGAGACCATCAACTACCGCACCCTCAAGCCGGAGAAGGAGGGCCTGTTCTGCGAGAAGATCTTCGGCCCCACCCGGGACTGGGAGTGCTACTGCGGCAAGTACAAGCGCGTGCGCTTCAAGGGGATCATCTGTGAGCGCTGCGGCGTCGAGGTGACCCGTGCCAAGGTCCGCCGCGAGCGCATGGGCCACATCGAGCTGGCCGCGCCCGTCACCCACATCTGGTACTTCAAGGGCGTCCCGTCGCGCCTGGGTTACCTGCTGGACCTGGCGCCCAAGGACCTCGACAAGATCATCTACTTCGCCGCCTACGTCATCACCGGCGTCGACACCGAGCTGCGTCACAACGAGCTCAGCACCCTCGAGGCCCAGGTCCTCGAGGAGCGCAAGATCATCGAGGACGAGCGGGACTCCGACATCGAGGCCCGCGCGCGGAAGCTCGAAGCCGATCTCGCCGAGCTCGAGGCCGAGGGTGCCAAGGCCGACCAGCGCCGCAAGGTGAAGGACGGCGGCGAGAAGGAGATGAAGAAGATCCGCGAGTCGGCCCAGCGCGAGCTGGACCGTCTCGACGAGATCTGGACCACCTTCACCAAGCTCGACGTCAACCAGATCATCGTCGACGAGGGCATCTACCGCGAGCTCGAGGACCGTTTCGGCGAGTACTTCGAGGGCGGCATGGGCGCCGAGGCGATCCAGGCGCTGCTGCTGAACTTCGACCTGGCCGCCGAGGCCGAGTCGCTGCGGGAGATCATCCGCAACGGCAAGGGTCAGAAGAAGATCCGCGCCCTGAAGCGCCTCAAGGTCGTCTCCGCGTTCCTGCAGTCGGGCAACCACCCGGCCGCGATGGTCCTCGGGGCCGTCCCGGTGATCCCACCGGAGCTGCGTCCGATGGTCCAGCTCGACGGTGGCCGCTTCGCCACCTCGGACCTCAACGACCTCTACCGTCGCGTGATCAACCGCAACAACCGCCTCAAGCGGCTGATGGATCTCGGCGCCCCCGAGATCATCGTCAACAACGAGAAGCGGATGCTGCAGGAGTCCGTCGACGCGCTGTTCGACAACGGCCGGCGTGGCCGGCCCGTCACGGGCCCGGGCAACCGCCCGCTCAAGTCGCTCTCGGATCTGCTCAAGGGCAAGCAGGGCCGGTTCCGTCAGAACCTGCTCGGCAAGCGCGTCGACTACTCCGGTCGTTCTGTGATCGTCGTGGGCCCACAGCTGCAGCTGCACCAGTGTGGTCTGCCCAAGCTGATGGCGCTCGAGCTGTTCAAGCCCTTCGTCATGAAGCGTCTGGTGGACCTCAACCACGCGCAGAACATCAAGTCCGCCAAGCGCATGGTCGAGCGTCAGCGCGACCAGGTGTGGGACGTGCTCGAAGAGGTCATCGCCGAACACCCGGTGATGCTCAACCGTGCGCCCACGCTGCACCGCCTCGGCATCCAGGCGTTCGAGCCGCAGCTCGTCGAGGGCAAGGCCATCCAGCTGCACCCGCTCGTGTGTGAGGCCTTCAACGCCGACTTCGACGGTGACCAGATGGCCGTGCACCTCCCGCTGTCCGCGGAGGCGCAGGCCGAGGCGCGCATCCTCATGCTCGCCTCGAACAACATCCTGTCGCCGGCGTCGGGTCGTCCGCTCGCCATGCCGCGTCTGGACATGGTGACCGGCCTGTACTACCTCACCCGTCTGGACGAGGGTGCGACCGGCTCGTACGTCCCGGCCTCCGAGGACACCCCCGCCGTGGGCGTGTACTCGACGCCGTCGGAAGCCATCATGGCCGTCGACCTCGGCGTGCTGGACATCCACGCCCCGATCCAGGTCCGACTGACGCACCAGCGTCCGTCGACCGACGTCGAGGCCGAGCAGTTCCCCGAGGGCTGGACGCAGGGCCAGGAGTGGCTGACCGTGACCACCCTCGGTCGCGTGATGTTCAACGAACTGCTCCCGGCGGACTACCCGTTCGTCAACGAGCAGATGCCCAAGAAGCGTCAGGCCGTCATCATCAACGACCTGGCCGAGCGCTACCCGATGATCGTCGTGGCGCAGACGGTGGACAAGCTCAAGGACACCGGTTTCTACTGGGCCACCCGCTCGGGTGTCACCATCGCCATGTCCGACGTGCTGGTCCCGCCGGCCAAAAAGGAGATCCTCGCCTCGTACGACGCGAAGGCCGCGCGCCTGGAGTCGCAGTACGACCTCGGCAAGATCACCGACGAGGAGCGCAAGTCGGACCTGGTCAAGCTCTGGCAGGAGGCCACCGACGAGATCGGTCAGGCCATGGAGGAGAACTACCCGGACTCCAACCCGATCCCGACGATCGTGAAGTCGGGCGCGGCGGGCAACATGACCCAGATCCGCTCGCTCGCGGGCATGAAGGGTCTGGTGACGCGTCCGAACGGCGAGTTCATCCCGCAGCCGATCAAGTCCTCGTTCCGCGAGGGCCTGACCGTGCTCGAGTACTTCATGAACACGCACGGCGCCCGTAAGGGTCTGGCCGACACCGCCCTGCGTACCGCCGACTCGGGTTACCTCACCCGTCGTCTCGTCGACGTCTCGCAGGACGTCATCGTGCGCGAGACCGACTGTGGGACGTCGAAGGGTGTCGAGACGACCATCGCCCGCCCGGTGATGGACGTCCACGGCAGCCCGACCGGGTCCCTCGAGCGCGACGAGCACGTCGAGACCTCGACGTTCGCCCGGACGCTCGCGGAGGACGCGCTCGACGCCGACGGCAACGTGATCGTCGCCGCGGGCACCGACCTCGGTGACCCGAACATCGAGGCGCTGATCGTCGCCGGCATCGAGAAGGTCAAGGTCCGGTCGGTCCTCACCTGCACCACCGGTACCGGCGTCTGTGCGACCTGCTACGGCCGCTCGATGGCCACCGGTCTCCTGGTGGACATCGGCGAGGCCGTCGGCATCGTCGCCGCCCAGTCGATCGGTGAGCCGGGCACCCAGCTGACGATGCGTACCTTCCACCAGGGTGGCGTCGGTGACGACATCACCGGCGGTCTCCCGCGCGTGCAGGAGCTCTTCGAGGCTCGTGTTCCAAAGGGCAAGGCGCCGATCGCCGAGGAGGCGGGCCGGATCCGTCTCGAGGAGGAGGAGCGCTTCTACACGATCACGATCGTGCCGGACAACGGTGCGGACGAGATCGTCTACGAGAAGCTGTCGAAGCGCCAAGGCCTGGCCCATATCGAGCTGGAGGACGGCTCCTCCCGCCCGATCGCGGACGGCGATCACCTCGAGCGCGGGCAGGCCCTCCTCGAGGGCCCGGCCGATCCGCACGAGGTGCTGGCCATCCTCGGCCCCAACGGTGTCCAGAAGTTCCTCGTCGACGAGGTGCAGAAGGTCTACCGTGCGCAGGGTGTGTCGATCCACGACAAGCACCTCGAGGTCATCGTCCGTCAGATGATGCGTCGAGTCGCGATCAACGACTCGAACAGCACCGAGTTCCTGCCCGGTGCGCTCGTGGAGCGTGCCGAGCTCACGGCGGAGAACCGCCGCGTGCTCACCGAGGGCGGCTCGCCGGCCTCGGCGCGTCCGGTCCTCATGGGCATCACCAAGGCCTCGCTGGCCACGGACTCGTGGCTCTCGGCTGCCTCCTTCCAGGAGACCACCCGCGTGCTCACCGACGCCGCCATCAACAAGCGGTCGGACAAGCTCGTGGGCCTCAAGGAGAACGTCATCATCGGTAAGCTCATCCCGGCGGGTACCGGTATCAACCGCTACCGGAACTCGACGGTCGAGCCCACCGAGGAGGCCCGCGCCGCCGCGTACTCCATCCCGGACTACGGCGATGGTTTCTACGGTCCCGAGGACGGGTTCGGGGACGCCACCGGCGCCTCGGTCCGCCTGGACGACCTGGGCTACTGAGCAGGCCCCACGGCGACTAACCGACCGTGGAGTGACACCGACACCGGACCCCCGAGCGCCTCTCGCGCCGGGGGTCCGGTGCGTTCGTCCGGCCGTGTGTGGGACCGGGGCGAACGTGTTCTAGACTTTCCCGATGTGCCCGTCGCGGCCCGCGACACTCGCCGACGGCGGGCCGACGACCATGAAGGAGGCGATCGACGGTGCGGATCGCGCTGCTCTCGTACCGGAGCAAGCCGCACGGCGGGGGCCAGGGCGTCTACGTCCGTCACCTCAGCCGCGAGTTGGCGGCACTCGGACACACGGTCGAGGTGTTCTCCGGTCAGCCCTACCCGGAACTCGACCCGGGCCCCACGCTCACCGAGGTCCCGAGTCTGGACCTCTACAACGACGCGAACCCGTTCCGTACCCCGCACCCGCGGGAGATCCGCGACCTCATCGACGTGCTCGAGGTGGTCACCATGTGGACCGCTGGGTTCCCGGAGCCGCGGACGTTCAGCATGCGGGCCGCGCGCACACTCCGGGAGCGTCTGGACGACTTCGACGTGGTGCACGACAACCAGTGCCTGGGATCCGGCCTGCTGGACCTGGAGAAGGCGGGTTTCCCCGTCGTGGCCACGGTGCACCACCCCATCACGCGGGATCGCGCGCTGGCCATGAAGGAGGCCCCGCTGCGCAAGAAGATCACCACGTGGCGCTGGTTCGGGTTCCTGGGCATGCAGATGCGGGTCTCCCGCAAGCTGCAGGAGATCATCACGGTCTCCAGCAACTCCGCCGATGACATCGCCACCGACTTCGGTGTCGATCCGGTTCGCATCGTCACCATCCCGCTGGGCGTGGACACCGACCGGTTCCACCATCGTCGCGTGCGCGAGCCCGGCCGCCTGGTCTGCGTGGCCAGTGCCGATCAGCCGCTCAAGGGCGTGCCGGTCCTGTTGCGCGCGCTGGCCAGGGTCCGCGAGGAGCACCCGGGCGTGCGCCTGACGCTGGTGTCCAAGCTCAAGCGCAAGGGCGAGGCTGCCAGGCTGCTCGACAAGCTGGGCCTGAGGGACGCGGTGGACCTGGTGTCCGGGGTCGACGACGACGAGCTCGCCGATCTCGTCGGGTCGGCCGAGATCGCGGTCGTGCCGAGTATGTACGAGGGATTCTCCCTGCCTGCGGTGGAGGCCATGTCCAGCGGCTGCGCTCTCGTCGCGACGCGTGCCGGCGCGCTGCCGGAGGTAGTCGGCACGGACGACTCGGCGGCCCGCCTGGTCGAGCCGGGCGACGTCGACGCGCTGGCCCGTGAGATCAGCGCGCTGCTGTCCGACCCGGCCGAGCGGCAACGCCTCTCTCAGGGCGGCCGTGCACGGGTCATGGAGCGTTACAGCTGGGCCGCCGTCGCCCGCCGGACCGTCGAGGTCTACGAGGCCGCTATCGCCCGGGTCCGCGGCGACGCGCTGCCGGACCTGACGGCCGGGCCGGTCCTCGGGCCGGATCAGACCGAGATCGACGAGCACGTCACCGATGACGTGCCCGAGGTGCTCCCGGAGTCCGGTGAGTACACCATCCGTGAGCAGGAGGACGCGCATGCTGACCGCTGATTTCGACCGTCTCGGGGTCACCCCCGGTATGCGAGCCATCGACGTGGGGGCCGGCCTCGGTCGTCACACCTTCGAGCTCTACCGGCGTGGCGCGGACGTCACGGCGTTCGACCAGAACGCCGACGAGATGCAGCAGGTCTCCGACATGCTCGCCGCCATGGAGGCCGAGGGCGAGGGGCTGCCCACCTCGAAGGGGGAGGCCGTCACCGGGGACGCGCTCAACATGCCGTACGAGGACGCGACCTTCGATCTGGTGCTCATCTCCGAGGTGCTCGAACACGTCCCGGAGGACACCAAGGCCATCGCCGAACTGGTGCGGATCCTCAAGCCGGGCGGCGTCGCCGCGGTGACCGTGCCGCGTGAGTGGCCGGAGAAGCTCTGCTGGAAGCTGTCCGACGCCTACCACTCCAACCCGGGTGGGCACTGCCGGATCTACACCGCCGAGGAGTTGGGGTTCAAGCTCCGCGCGGCGGGCCTGGAGGTCACCGGCACCGGGTTCGCCCACGCGCTGCACGCCCCGTACTGGTGGCTCAAGTGCGCGGTGGGCACGGAGAACGACGACCACCCGTTGCCGAAGGCGTACCACAAGCTGCTCGTATGGGACCTGATGAAGGGGCCCTGGATCACCCGCACCGCCGAGAAGGTGCTCAACCCGGTGATGGGCAAGTCCATCGTATTCTACCTGCGTAAGCCCGTGGAGGCCTGATCGTCCGTGCAGACGCCCAACACCGGAGTCACCAGCCAACGTCCGGTCCCCGCCGTGCCCGGGGTCCTCGACGCCGACGCGGTCCGCGCCACCGGCGAGTGGCTCGCCTCCGTCCAGAAACCCAACGGTGAGATCCCGTGGTTTACCGGCGGTCACACCGACCCCTGGGATCACGTGGAATCGGCGATGGGCCTGTCCGTCGCGGGTCAGTGGGAGGCCGCCGAGAGGGCGTACGGGTTCCTCCGGGACACCCAGCGGGGCGACGGGTCGTGGCCGATGAAGTGGCAGGACGACCACGTCGCCGACGGTGACATCGATTCCAACTTCTGCGCGTACGTCGCGGTGGGCGTGTGGCACCACCACCTGGTGAGCGCCAGGCCCGGGTTCCTCGAGTCGATGTGGCCGATGGTGCGCCGGGCACTCGACCTGGTGCTGACCTTCCAGGGTCCCGAGGGGCAGATGTGGTGGGGCGCCGGACCCGAGGGCTTCTGCGAGGAGGCGCTGGTCACCGGCTCGTCCAGCATCCACCACGCGCTGCGCTGCGGCGTCGCGATCGCCGAGGAACTCGGCGGGAGCGCGCCGGACTGGGACGCCGCCGCCGACCGGCTGGGCCATGCGCTGCGCGCCCACCCCGAGCTCTTCACACCCAAGGACGAGTTCTCCATGGACTGGTACTACCCGGTCCTGGCCGGTGTGATGGTGGGGGACCAGGCACAGGCGCGGCTCGACTCCCGGTGGGACGACTTCGTGGTGGACGGCCTGGGCATCCGCTGCGTCGACCACCGGCCGTGGGTCACCGGGGCCGAGACGTGCGAGCTGGTCCTCGCCCTGGAGGCGGCCGGGCGACACGAGCAGGCGCTCGCGCAGTTCACCAACATGCAGCACCTGCGGGACACCGACGGCTCCTACTGGACCGGACTCGTCTTCGCCGACGGCAAGCGGTGGCCGGTCGAGCTGAGCACATGGACCGCGGCCGTCATGTTGCTGGCGGCGGACGCCCTATCTCGCACCACCCCGGGCAACGAGATCTTCCGCTACGTCTCGCACCACACCATGCAGCGTCTGCAGTCCCAGCCGGGGGATCCGGCCGACTGCGTGGCGGGCGAGGTCTGCCCACCCGCCGCAGTCGTGCGCTAGTCTGTGGCGACACCGCCGCTGGACACCTGTCTGATCAGGTGTCAGGCGGCGGGTCGACGCTGCGCACGAGGGAGAACGCATGGAATTCGGACTGACCCTGTTCACCAGTGACCGGGGCATCCGGCCGACCACGGCCGCCGTGGCCGCCGAGCGGGCCGGGTTCTCCGCGTTCTACGTTCCCGAGCACACGCACATCCCGGTGCGGCGCGAGGCCGCGCACCCGGGCACCGGCGGCGCCGAGCTCCCCGATGAGCGGTACAGCCGCACCCTGGACCCGTGGGTCGCCCTCGGCGCCGCCGCGGCGGTCACGTCGACCATCCGTCTCGGGACCGCCGTGTCCATCCCGGTGGAGAGCGACCCCGTCACGTTGGCCAAGACCATCGCGTCGGTCGACCACCTCTCCGACGGGCGCACCGTGCTCGGCGTGGGGTACGGCTGGAATCTGGACGAGATGGCCGACCACAACGTGCCGCCGAAGCGTCGGCGCACCATGCTCCGCGAGTACCTCGAGGCCATGCGGGAGCTGTGGACGCACGACGAGGCCGAGTACCACGGTGAGTTCGTGGACTTCGGTCCCAGCTGGGCCTGGCCCAAGACCGCCCGCACTCCCGGCCCGCTCACCCTCGTGGGAGCGGCCGGCACCGAGAAGAACCTCAGGTGGATCTGCCGCAGCGCCGACGGCTGGATGACCACCCCGATCTCCCAGGACATCGCCGGCAGCGTACGGACGCTGCGGGAACTGTGGGCCGAGGCAGGTCGGGAGGGCGAGCCCTACATCGTGGTCCTCGACGGGAAACCGGATCACGAGAAGATCGACGCCTACCGCGAGCTCGGCGTCCACGAGCTCGTCTACGGAACCCCGGATCGGACCGAGGACGAGGTCCTGGCCTACATCGACCGCCTCGCCGGCAAACTCGGCCTCAACGCCCTGGTCTGAGGCGGGCGGGGCCACCTGGACAGCCCCACCGGGACTCCGCACGCCGGTACCGTCAGGGTATGGACACCAGCGCGCCCGCCGCCCCCGTCGTCGTCGTCACCGGAGCCGGGGGCGGCCTCGGGGCGGCCACCACCGCGCTCTACGCCTCGCGGGGCTGGCACGTCGTGGCCGTCGACCTCCAGGCACCGCCCGGCGGTGACCGCATCACGTCCCACGCCGCGGACGTCACCGACTCCACCTCGCTCACCGCGCTGGCCGACCGGGTCCGACGCGAGCACGGTCGCCTCGACGCGCTCGTCACGTTCGCGGGCGTCCTCGGGATCGGGCCGCTGGCCGAGACCGATCCGGACCGGGTGCAGCAGGTCCTGGATGTCAACGTCATGGGCACCGTGCGCACCGTCCACGCACTGTGGGACCTGCTCCGGGAGACCCGCGGGAGGGTGGTCCTCATCAGCTCCGAGACCGGCCCCCAGCACGGCATGCCGATGAACGGCGCCTACGCCATGAGCAAGCACGCGATCGAGGCCTACGGTGACGCGCTGCGGCGCGAGCTGATGTTCCTCGGCCTGGACGTCGTGCTCGTCCAACCGGGTCCGTTCCGCACCGGGATGACCGCCTCGATCCGGCGGCGCTTCCAGGAATCGACCGCCCCCGGTTCGCCGTTCGCCGCGATGGCCGCGGTGATGGGGGAGATGGCCGCCGGTGAGGACGACAAGGCCACCGACCCGTCCGTCCTCGCCGAGGCGGTGTGGACCGCCGGCACCACCGCGCGCCGCCGTCGCCGCTACGCCGTGCGATGGGACCTCGGCCGACGTCTCTTGGACCACCTGCCGGTGGCGGTCGTGGACAAGGCGCTCGTCCTGGCGCTGGGCGGGAAGATCAACGCCAAGAAGCTGGAGCTGCGCCGCGAGGCCGTCGACGCCCGGGCCGAGATGAGCGAGGTCGTCGAATGAGCAACCTCGACCCCGACCCGCCCGAGGTCGAGTGCGAGGCCGGCGGTGCGCCGGGCGGGCCCCGTTCGGAGGACGCACAACCCGGCGCGGCCGCCGTGGAGATCATCACCTCCCGCGAGGTGCCCCTGGGCGGGCCGCGGGCGATGACGGTCCGCCGGACGCTGCCGCAGCGCCAGCGCTCGCTCATCGGCGCCTTCTGTTTTGTCGACCACTACGGACCGGATGACGTCTCGGCCACCGGCGGCATGGACGTGCCCTCGCATCCGCACACCGGCCTGCAGACCGTGAGCTGGCTCTTCGAGGGCAGCGTCACCCATCACGACTCCGGGGACAACCATGCTGTGGTGCGCCCGGGGGAGGTCAACCTCATGACCTCCGGCGCAGGCATCTGCCACACCGAGGTCTCGACCCAGGACACCACCGTCCTGCACGGCGTGCAGCTGTGGACCGTGCTACCCGAGGAACACCGCGAGAGCAGCGGCCGCAGGTTCGACCACCACGTGCCCGACCCCGTCGGATTCGCCGGCGGATCGGCGCGGGTGTTCATGGGGTCGCTGCTGGGCTCGTCGTCGTCGGTCACCACCTACACCCCCCTCGTCGCCGCGGAGCTCCGGCTCGACCCCGGCGGCGAACTGCGACTGGACGTCGACCCGGCCTTCGAGCACGGGCTGCTCGTCGACTCCGGTGATCTGACCCTCGAGGGCGTCGACGTCGAGGTCAGCCATCTCGCGTACACCGGCGTCGGCGAGACCACCCTGACGATCTGCAACACCGGCACCACCGCCGGGCGGGCGGTCCTCATCGGTGGCACCCCGTTCGAGGAGGACATCATCATGTGGTGGAACTTCATCGGCCGGACCCACGACGAGATCGCGGGCTACCGCGAGCAGTGGGAGGCCGGATCGGAGCGCTTCGGACGCGTGGACGGCTACATCGGCCACGACCCGCGGGGGCTGACCCGGCTGCCCGCGCCCACCCTGCCCACCACCACCCTCAAACCGCGGGTCAACCCGGACCCGCGCGCGCAGTCGACCCCGATGTGAGAGGACACCGCAGATGACCGAGTACATTGACAAGACCGGCGCGACCGTGACCGTGGACCGAGCCGACTCCACCGAGGCGTTCGAGGTCCGGGACGCCTCCGGCGAGGTCGCCGGCCACGCCAATTTCCGCGACCACGCCGGCGAGCGCGTCTTCCACCACACCGTGGTCGACGAGCAGTTCGGTGGCCGGGGCATCGGCACCGCACTCGTGCGCGGCGCGGTGGAGGCCACGCGCGAGGAGGGGATCACCATCGTGCCGGTGTGTTCGATGGTGGAGGGTTTCCTCGGCAAGAACGCGGACGAGTTCGCCGGCGCGTACCGGGAGGCCACGGACGCCGACCGGGCGCGATTCGGCGGGGAGGGCTGACATGGGGGTTCCGCAGTTGGACCGCACCCAGCGCGAGGTCTACAAGCGGTTCGTCCGCACCGCCGTCGCCTCGCGGGAGGCCTCCGGCGAGGCCGGGCTGGAGGAGTCGCTGCTCGAACTGGTCAACGTGCGCGTCTCGCAGCTCAACGGCTGCGCGGCCTGCCTGGCCACCCACGTGCCGGCGGCCCGCAAGGCCGGGGTCTCCCAGGACCGGCTCGACCTGCTGCCCGCGTGGCGGGAGATCGACGCCTTCGGTGACCAGGAGAGGGCGGCACTACGACTGGCCGAGACGCTGACCCGGCTGGACGACGCCGAGGAACGTGCCGCCGCGATCGCAGCCGCCGCCGACCACTTCTCCGACGAGCAGCTCTCGGCGCTCGAGTGGACGATCGTGCTGATCAACGCCTTCAACCGGGTGTCGATCGCCAGCCACCACCAGCCGGCGATCGAGGACTGACCGGGCCCGGCCGCGGTGCGGGGGTGCGTGGTCAGCTGGTGGCGACCGGGCGGTCAGCGGGTGGCGACCGGCACCATCGCCGCCCGGTCGGAGCGGACGATCTCCTTGCCGAACGGGAAGCACGTGACCGGGATGAGCTTGAGGTTGGCCCACGCCAGGGGCAGGCCGATGATCGTCACGGCCTGTGCGACGGCCGTGGCGACGTGGCCGATCGCCAGCCACAGTCCGGCCACCAGGAACCAGATGACGTTGGCGACCGTGCTCACCCCGCCGGGACGGCCCCGGTCGACGACCTCCCGGCCGAACGGCCACAGCACGTAGGCGGCGATCCGGAAACTCGCGACCCCGAACGGGATCGTGATGATGAGGATGCAGGCGAGGATCCCGGCCAGCACGTAGCCGAGGAACAGCCAGATGCCCGCGGTCAGCAGCCAGATGATGTTGAGGACGAGGGTCAGCACTGCACGCATGGTGCCCACCCTATGCCGGAAGCGGAAGTGGCATCGCAGGGCTACGGTGGGCGGTGTGAGCGATAAGCCGAACGTCAAGACTCTCGGCGAGCTGCGCGCCGCCGGATACACCAGCCGCACCCTCCGGGAGGAGCTGCGCGAGAACCTGCTCGCGGCCCTGGCCGCCGGACGCGATCCGTGGCCCGGCATGCACGGCTTCGACACGACGGTGATCCCTCAGGTCGAGCGGGCGATCATCGCCGGCCACGACATCGTCCTCCTCGGCGAACGGGGGCAGGGCAAGACCCGTCTGCTGCGCACGCTCGTCGGGTTGCTGGACGAGTGGTCGCCCGTCGTGGCCGGGTCCGAGCTGGGCGAGGACCCGCTCGCGCCGATCACCGGACCCACGCGCGAGCGGATCGCCCGTGAGGGCGATGCGCTGCCCGTGCAGTGGCGCCACCGTGACGAGCGCTACGTGGAGAAGCTGTCCACCCCGGACACCTCCGTCGCCGACATGATCGGCGACGTGGATCCCATGAGGGTGGCCGAGGGCCGCCGACTGGGTGACCCGGAGACCATCCACTACGGGTTGGTGCCGCGCGCGAACCGCGGGATCGTGGCCCTCAACGAGCTGCCCGACCTGGCCGAGCGGATCCAGGTGGCGCTGCTCAACGTCATGGAGGAGCGGGACGTCCAGATCCGCGGCTACGTCCTGCGCCTCCCTCTGGACGTGCTGGTGGTGGCCTCGGCCAACCCGGAGGACTACACCAACCGCGGTCGGATCATCACTCCGCTCAAGGACCGGTTCGGCGCCGAGATCCGGACCCACTACCCGCTCGACCTGGCCGACGAGATCGAGGTCGTGCGGCAGGAAGCCGAGCTGACCGCCGAGGTGCCGGACCCGCTGATGGAACTGCTCGCCCGGTTCACGCGCGAGCTGCGCACCTCCGACTCGATCAACCAGGCCTCCGGCGTCTCCGCCCGCTTCGCCATCGCCGGCGCGGAGACCGTCGCGGCGGCGGCCCGTCGGCGGGCGGCCGTGCGGGGTGCCGACGACCCGGGTGAGTCCGTGGCACGGCTCGTCGACGTGGACGCCGCCGTCGAGGTCCTGCGCGGCAAGATCGAGTTCGAGCCCGGCGAGGAGGGGCGCGAGACCGAGATCCTGCGGTACCTGCTGCGCATCGCCACGGTGGACGTCGTCCGCGGACTGTTCCGGGGGATCGACATGACCCCGCTGGTCGACGCGTTCGACGGGTCGGTGACCCTCACGACCGGCGCGAGCGTCACCGCCGCCGAATTCCTCGCAGCCCTGCCCGAGCTGTCCGAACCGGGGCTCTACGATGAGATCGCCGACAGGGTCGGGGCGTCCAACGTCGGCCAGCGGGCCGGCGGGATCGAACTGGCGCTGGAGGGGCTCTACCTCTCACGGCGTCTGTCCAAGGAGACCGGGGACGGCGCCGCCGTCTACGGCTGACATCATCTGCGGCGGCCTGGTGCCGCCGGAGCAGGAGGTGCGCGATGTCGCGACCAGAGCCCCGCGCCCGCTACGGGCGCTACATCGGCGGGCCGGACCCCCTCGCGCCCCCGCTCGACCTGTCCGAGGCGCTCGACGCGGTCTCCGAGGGCGTCATGGCCGGGTACTCCCCGGAGCAGTCCATGCGGGAGTTCCTCCGCACCGGCGGCCGCGACCAGACAGGCCTCGACGAGCTGGCCGGACGCATCCAGCGTCGACGCCGCGAACTGCTGCAACGGAACCACCTGGGCGGCACCCTCGAGGAGGTCTCCCGGCTGCTCGACGAGGCGCTGCTCGCCGAGCGGGGACAGCTCGCCCGCGACACCGCCATGGATCCGATGGACCGCACCCTGCGGGAGATGACCATCGAGAACCTGCCCGACTCGCCGGCCGCCGCGGTCGGGGAACTCAAGGACTACGACTGGGCCTCGTCCGACGCCCGCGAGGCGTACCGCCGCATCCAGGACCTCATGGGCGCCGAGGTGCTCGACGCCCGATTCGCCGGGATGAAACAGGCGCTGGAGAACGCGACCGACGCCGACCGGGCGGCGGTGTCGGAGATGCTGTCGGACCTGACCGAACTGCTCGACAAGCACGCCCGCGGAGAGGACACCCCCGAGGACTTCCGTGAGTTCATGGACAAGCACTCCGACGCGTTCCCGGAGCAGCCGAAGGACGTCGAGGAGTTGATCGACACCCTCGCCGCGCGGGCGGCCGCGGCCCAGCGGATGATGCGCTCGATGACGCCGGAGCAGCGGGAGGAGCTCATGGCCCTGTCGCAGCAGGCGTTCGGTTCGCCCGAGTTGATGGAGCAGCTGGGCCGGTTGGACGGGCTGCTGCAGTCGCTGCGTCCGGGCGAGGACTGGGACGGCTCGGAGGACTTCGAGGGCTCCGAGGGGCTGGGGATGTCCGAGGGGACCGCGGCCATGGCCGAACTCGGGGACCTCGATCGGCTGGCCGAACAGCTCTCCCGGAGCGACAGGTCCCCGCTGTCCGAACTCGACCTGGAGGCGGTGGCCCGCCATCTCGGTCGCGAGGCGGCGGTGTCCGTGCAGACGCTGTCGCGGCTCGAGCAGCAGATGCGCGAGTCCGGTTACCTCAGTCGCCGACCGGACGGGGACCTCCGACTCTCCCCGGCCGCGCTGCGCAAACTCGGGAGGTCACTGCTCCGCGACGCCGCGCAGCGGTTGTCCGGCCGGACCGGCGCGCGCGAGACCAGGCTGTCGGGGGCCGCGGGGGAGCAGACGGGGTCGAGCCGGGTCTGGGAGTTCGGTGACGTCGAGTCCTGGGACGTGCCGAGGACCGTGGGCAATGCGATCTCCCGGATCGCCGCGGAGGGGGGCGAGACGGGTGCGGGGATCCGGCTCCTGCCCGAGGACATCGAGGTCAGGGAGACCGAGGCGCGGACCCAGGCCGCAGTGGCGCTGCTGGTGGACACGTCGTTCTCCATGGCCATGGAGGGGCGGTGGGTCCCGATGAAGCGTACGGCCCTGGCCCTCCACCACCTGGTGAGCACCCGTTTCCGGCAGGACCGGCTGCAGCTCATCTCGTTCGGCCGCTTCGCCCAGACCCGGACCGTGGAGGACCTGCTCTCCCTGGACGCGCAGTACGAGGCCGGCACGAACCTGCATCATGCGCTCCTGCTCGCCGGGCGGTACTTCCGTGAGCACCCGACGATGCAGCCGGTGTTGCTCATCGTCACCGACGGCGAACCCACCGCCCATCTGCTCAGCGGCGGGGAGCCGTGGTTCGCCTACCCGCCGGACCCTGAGACCATCCGGATCACCGTCGACGAGTTGGACCGGGTCGCCCGCACCGGGGCGCAGACGACCTTCTTCCGGCTGGGCGACGACCCGGGTCTGTCCCGGTTCCTCGACGCGCTGGCCCGGAGGGTCGACGGCACGGTGGTGGCGCCGGACGTCGACGACCTGGGCGCGGCCGTGGTCGGGCGGTTCCTGCACTCACGGCGCGGCCGGCCCTCACCCGGCGACCCGTGGAGCGCCGGCGGCCGCTGGGCGGTGTGACCCACCCCGCCGCTGCCCCGCCCCGGCTCTCCGCGAACCACGAAATCCGCTACTCCGAATCCGGATCCGCTACTCGAATCGGGGTAGCGGATCCGGATTCCGGGTAGCGGATCCTTGGAGGTGCGGGTAAAGGGCGTGCGGGGCTCAGGGCATCGGCGCGCCGACCTCGCCGGAGCCGCGGCGCAGCACGCGCAGCGAGTCCACGGCCCGGACCTCGGTGAACTGGCCCGACTCGAGCGCGCGGCAATAGATCTCGTACGGGGGACGGCCGCCGTCCTCCGGGTTCGGGAACACGTCGTGGATCAGCAGCGCCCCGCCGATCTCGACCCATGGTGCCCAGCCCTCATAGTCGGCCTGCGCCGCCTCGGAGGAGTGGCCTCCGTCGATGAAGACGAACGACGCGGGCTTGCCCCAGACGCGGGCCACCTGGGTCGACGTGCCCACCGCGGCGGTCACCACGTCATCGAGTCGGGCGTCCCACATGGTGTGGCGGAACGCGCCGAGGGTCTCCAGGCGGCCGGTGTGCGGGTCCACCAGCGAGGTGTCGTGGTATTCCCAGCCGGGCTGGTGCTCCTCGGAGCCCCGATGGTGGTCGACGGTGACGATGCTGCCGCCGGTCACGCGGGCGGCCGCGCCGAGGAACACGGTAGAGCGGCCACAGTAGGTGCCGATCTCCACTCCCACACCGTCGCCCAGGAACTCGCAGGCAATGTCGTACAGGGTGATGCCCTCCTCCAGCGGCATGAAGCCGGGGGCGGCGAGCGCTACGGCGAGCAGCGCGGGTTCGATCTCGGGTGCGGTCATGGGTTTCAACCTAGCGCCCGCCCCTCAGCTCTCGGCGCGGCGGGCGGCCTTGCGGGCACGCGCCACGTGCGGGCCCACCACGTTGCCGAGTTTGGTCCCGTTGGGCCAGCCCGCGTAGTAGCAGAGGAACACCACGATCTCCTCCAGTTCCTCGGGCGTCAGCTCGTCGTTCCCCAACGCCGCCCCCACCTGGATGTCCGCGATGTCGGTGTTGCCCTGGGCCGTCAGCGCCCCCAGGAGCAGCAACCGGCGATCGCGGTGACTCAGGCCCGGGCGGGACCAGATCCTGCCGAACAGGTGGTCCGCGGTCTCGGCGAAATAATCACCCGGCCCGTCGGACATCTCGAAGCCGTACACCTCGGTCATCATGGCCAGACCGTGCTCGCGCTCCGGGCTCATCCCGGCGTCCGCGGCGTCGCTCATCGGTTCTCCTCGTCGTCGTGGTCTCGTCCGGTCCCGCCCGCATCGCCGGACACGCCGTCGGACGCGCGGACGTCCGCGCGGCGGGCGAGCTCACCCGGCCCGACACCGAACCCGGTGCCCAGGTCGCGCAGCGCGATGGTGCCCAGGGGCAGGTCCACGCCCAGCCGGTCGGCCAGGCCCAGGGCGAGGGACAGGTCCTTCTCTCCCAGGCCACGGACGTGGGTGAACACGCCGTGCCAGAAGTCGTCGGTGGCGATCGGCGCGGTGGTGTCCCGCAGCATCACGGCCCCGGCGCCGCCGGTGATGGCGTCGGTGTGGCGGACCACCCGGCCCAGTTTCGCGATGTCGATGCCCGCGGCCTCGGCCAGCCGGGAGGCCTCGGCGGTGGCGGTGAACGAGATGAAGTGCAGGAGGTTGCGGGCCAGCTTCATCCGCGTGCCCGCACCCACCTCCCCGGCGTGCACGGGCATGCCCGCCCACAGCAAGACCTCGCGCGGCGCACCGACCATCACGGCGAGCTGACCCGATTCCGCCCCCTGCGCGCCACCCGACACCGGCGCGTCCACCAGGTGGACGCCGGCCGCCGCACACACCTCGGCCAGCTCAACAGCCGTCGAGTCGGCGATGGGGGAGTGGACCGCGATCACGGTCCCCGGTGCGGCGGTGCGCAGGATCCCCTCGGGTCCGTCGACGACGTCACGCACCTGGGCGTCGTCCAGCACCGTCACCGACACCAGGCGCGCCGTGCGGGCGACCTCGGCACCGGTGGCGGCGGCGGTGGCGCCCTCGGCGACGAACGGCTCGGTCGTCTCCGGGCGCACGTCGCACACCACGAGTCCGCCCGGCCAGGCCAGGAGGCGCTTCGCGATCGGCGCACCCATGTTGCCCAGGCCGATGAACCCGACCGGGGCGGGGGAGTCGCCGGGACCGCCGGGGCCGATCCGCAGGGCGGGCTTCTGTTCGGGGGCCGGGGCCGGGTCGCTCGTGATCGGATGCCCGCTCATGACCGGATGATCTGTCCGCCGTCGACGTTGAAGATCTGCCCGGTGATCCACGACGCCTCGTCCGACAGCAGGAACAGCAGCATCCCCACCAGGTCCTCCGGCTGACCCATGCGCTTGATGGGCAGCTTGTCGACCATCTCCTTGACGATCGACTGCGGGGTCGAGGAGCGGTTGGCCTCGGTGTCGATCGGCCCGGGAGCGATGGCGTTGATGCGGATGTTCGAGCCGCCCAGCTCGGTGGCGAGCTGCTGGGTGAGGCCGTTGACGCCGACCTTGGCCAGGCCGTAGAAGCCCGAGTACAGCCACGCCGCGGTGGAGGACTGGTTGACGATCGCGCCACCGCCGGCGGCGGCCATCTTCTCCCAGCAGGCGCGGACCATGAGCAGCTGACCGTTGAGGTTCACCGACATGAACTTCTCGTAGTAGTCCCACGGCGCGGTGATGAGGAAGTCGAGCTTCATGCCGCCGAAGATCGCGGCGTTGTTGACCAGGATGTCCAGGCGGCCGAACTCCTCGACCGCGGCCTCGGCACAGGCGTTGGCCGAGTCGGGGTCCGAGACGTCCGTGTGCTGGAAGACCGCCCGGCCGCCCGCGGCGACGATGTCCGCGGCGACGCGCTCCCCGTTCTCGGTCGACACGTCGGCGACCACCACGTTCGCGCCCTCGGCCGCGAGGGCCTTGGCGTACTCCTCGCCGTTGCCGCCGGCGGCTCCGGTCACGATGGCGGTCCTACCGTCGAAACGTCCCATGTCGTGTGTGTCTCTTCCTGTCGGCGTGGTGATGCTGGATGGGGTGGTGCTGGTGAGTGGTGCTGGTGAGTGGTGTGGGGCCAGGTGCCGGGCCAGTGGTGCCGGGTGCCCGGGCTCTCCGGTGCTCTCCGGTGCTGTCCGGGGCTGTCCGGGGCTGTCCGGGGCCTCAGGCCGGGGTGGCCACGGACTTGATCTCGAGGTACTCCTCGAAGCCCTCGCGGCCCCTCTCGCGGCCGATGCCGGACTGCTTGTACCCGCCGAAGGGCACGTCGGCGCCGTACCACTGGCCGCCGTTGACGCCGAGGGTGCCGGTGCGAATGCCGGCCACGACCTTCTCGATCCGCTCGGGGTCGGTGCCCCACACGGCTCCGGACAGGCCGTACGGGGAGTCGTTGGCGATCCGGATCGCATCGGAGTCGCCATCGTGGGGGATGACCACCAGGACGGGGCCGAAGATCTCCTCCTGCGCCACGCGTGCCGAGTTGTCGAGACCGGAGTGAGGGTCGGCTCCACCCAGAACCCGCGCTCCATGCCCTCGCCGGTGGGGCGACCGCCGCCGATCTCGATGGTCCCGCCCTCCTGGCGCGCCAGGGCGATGTAGCCCTCGATGCGCTCGCGCTGGACCGCGGAGATGACCGGGCCGCAGAAGGCACCCGGGTCGTTGGGGTCCTTCGGGGCGAATGCCGCCATGGCGCCCTTGGCCGCCTCGACCGCCTCGTCGTACCTCTCGCGGGGCACGACGAGGCGGGTGGTCAGCGCACAACCCTGGCCGGCGTGCGTACACGCGTTGAGGGCGGTCATGAAGCACGCCGAGTTCAGGTCGGCGTCGTCCAGCACGACCGCGGCGGACTTGCCGCCGAGTTCGAGGAAGACCTTCTTCAGCGTCTCGGCGGCGGCGGCCATGATCTTCTTGCCGGTCGCGGTGGATCCGGTGAAGGAGACCAGGTCGACGCGAGGATCGGTGGTCAGCTGTTCGCCGAGGCCGTGGTCGGACGACGACACCACGTTGAGTACGCCGGCGGGGATGTCCGTCTCCTCGGCGGCGATCCGGGCCACGGCCGCGGCGATGAGCGGGGTGTCGGGGGCGGGCTTGAGCACCACGGTGCAGCCGGCGGCCAGCGCGGGGCCGATCTTGGCGAAGTTGATCTGGTTGGGGAAGTTCCACGGGGTGATGGCCCCGACGACGCCGATCGCCTCGGGCCGGGTCGAGCGGTTGGAGCGCACGCCCATGATCTCGGACTCCCCTAGTTCGGTGACCCACTCGTAGGCCTCCACCAGGTCGGCGAGCCAGCCCAGGTCCGCGACGGGCCCCTCCAGCTGGGGGCCGGTCGTGAACATGTGGGGCGCGCCGACCTCGGCGATGGTCAGTGCCCGCAGCTCCTCGATGTGTCCCTGAAGTGCGTCGCGGAGCTGGCGCAGGCACCGCGCACGGAACGCGTGGTCCCAGGACCAGTCGGTGGTGTCGAACGCGGTGCGCGCGGCGGCGATGGCCGCGTCCATGTCCTCGCGCCCGGCGTCGGCGGCCCGGCCGATGACCTCCTCGGTGGCCGGGTTGAGGACGTCGAACGTGGCGCCCCCGGTCGCGGGTCGCAGCTCACCGCCGATCAGCAGGGGGGGCGGTGTCGGCGATGCTCGTCGTCACTTCGGAGCCTTCCGTCGTGGTGGGTCGATTCAGCGGTGGATCGATGCCGAGGTGGATCGATCCAGAGTGGCTGGACAGCTGTCTAGACGATAGTCCGGACGGTGGTGTACTGTCCAGACACATGTCCAGTGATCTTCGGTTCGAATCGACGCGGCGCAGGCTCAACGCCCAGCAGGCCGAGACCGTCGACCGCCTGACCAGCGCGGCGGTCGAGGTGCTGCGGGAGAAGGGTCCGGGAGGCCTGGCCGTCCGTGCCGTGGCCGCCAGGGCCGGCGTCGCACCGGCGACCGCCTACACGTACTTCTCCTCCAAGGGCCACCTCATCGCGGAGGTGTTCTGGCGCCGTCTGGACGACCACGTGACCGAGGCCGCCGACGGTGGCTCCGCCGCCGACCGGGTGGTCGCCGTGTTGCGCGACGTCGCGCTCCTCCTCGCCGACGAGCCGGAACTGTCGTCGGCCGTCACCGCCGCCCTGTTGGGCGACGACCCCGAGGTCTCCCACCTGCGGGTACGGATCGGCGCCGATATCCGACGTCGCCTCGTGGCGGCGTTGGGGGAGCGGAACGACGACGAGGTGGTCCAGGCGCTGGAGATGGTCTACGCCGGGGCACTCGTCCGGGCGGGCATGGGCTACGGCTCCTACTCGGACATGGCAGACGCGATCGAATCCGCAGCACGACTGATCCTGAGGTGACGCCCGAGATGACCACCGCGACGCCCGCTCCGCTCGTGTTCAGCCCGTACGACTACGCGGTGCACGAGGATCCCTACCCGTTCTACGCCCGTCTCCGCGCCGAGGCGCCCGTCTACAACAACCCGGACCTCGACTTCTGGGCGCTGAGCAGGCACGCGGACGTCCGCGAGGCGTTCCGCGCGCCGGACGTGTTCTCCAACGCCATGGGGGTCTCGCTGGACCCCGCCGCGTACGGGCCGCACGCCTTGTTTGGGACGTGCTTCGGATAGCACGGTTCTGACGATCGGATAGCGTTCGGACGGCTACCGGATAGCGCCTCGATGGCGGCAAGTGCCACCCGCCAGACTCCCTGTTCCCCCCTGCTCGCCAGGGCCCGGGCGGTGACAACACGGACGTCTCTTGATCGCGTAGGGCAGGCCGAACCGGTGCCGCTCCTTCTAACACCGACGCCGCGTACTTGACCAAGTCCCCCGCCCAGTTGGCGGAGCGCCGCCAGCCTGACTGCCCCCAATACGCCGCCAGCAGCTAACAGTTGTGAACTGGGGTTGCAGGGCGTCTTAGCTCCCGGGATGGCCATCCAATTCCCGGGGGACGAGCAGCACGTCATTGAACCCCACGGAGATGGCGTGTGACTCACTCAGAGCGGTGCATCCTGACCTGCCCGTCCGGTCGGTGAGGATCAAGAAGCGGGCACCAACCCGGACCCGGTGTCGCGCGCGGCCCGTGCGTTCGCCTTGGAACGGCGGGCACCGGTCGTATGTGCGCGAGCCGGGCGAAATCTCTGCGGGTCCGCTACCGGATGCTCATACGCGCGCTATCCGATCGTCAGAACGGCGCTTTCCGAAAGGCGTTCCTAACACGCCTACAAGACGATGTCCTTCCTCGCGATGGACGATCCCCGCCACGCCCGCCTGCGCAAACTGGTGAGCAAGGGGTTCACCTCCAGGCGCGTGGACGCCCTGTCCGAGGGGATCTCGAGGATCTCGCGGCAGCACTGGGACGAGTGCCTGGCCCGGTCCCGCGACGGGGAGACCATCGACTTCGTCGACGACTACGCGGGCAAGCTGCCCATGGACGTCATCTCGGATCTCATGGGCGTACCGGAGGTCGACCGGGCCGAACTGCGTCGGCTGGCCGACCTCGTCATGCACCGCGAGGAGGGCGTGCAGGACGTGCCGGAGGACTCCATGGTGGCCGCGCTCGACCTCATCACCTACTACCAGGGGATGGTCGCCGAGCGTCGTACCGCCCGGACCGGGGACCTCACCTCCGCGCTGCTCGACGCCGAGATCGACGGCGAGAAGCTGGACGACGACGAGATCCTGTCCTTCCTGTTCCTCATGGTGGTGGCCGGCAACGAGACCACGACCAAGCTTCTGGCCAACGCCCTGTTCTGGGGCCACGAGCACCCCGGCCAGTCGCGGGCCGTGCTCGACGATCCCGCCCTGGCGCCGGCCTGGGTGGAGGAGACGCTGCGCTTCGACACCTCGAGTCAGATGGTCCTGCGCACCACCACCGAGCCCGCCACGATCCGGGGTGTCACCATCCCCGCCGACCAGAAGGTCCTGTTGCTCATCGGGTCCGCGAACCGCGACGAGGAGGTCTTCGACCGCGGCGACGCCTTCGATCTCGCGCGGGACACCACGGCGAGCCTGAGTTTCGGTCAGGGACCCCACTTCTGTCTGGGGGCGCACCTCGCCCGGCTCGAGGGCCGCATCGCGCTGGACACGATCGCCCGCACGATCACCGGCTACGAACTGCTCCCCGGGGCCGAGCGCGTCCACTCCTCCAACGTCCGCGGCTTCGCCCATCTGCCCATGCGGGTCGAGGTGGCGCGCTGATGAGCCTGCGGTTCCCGTCCCACCCGGACGCCTCCGAACGTCCCGCCCTGGTCACCGGCGCCTCCTCGGGCATCGGCCGCGCGAGTGCCGAGTCTCTCGCGGCAGTCGGGCACCCGGTCGTCGTGGGCGCGCGCCGCGCGGATCGGCTCGACGACCTGGTGCGCACCATCCGCGAGGCCGGGGGCGAGGCCACGGCCCGGGAGGTCGATGTCGCCGACGCCGACTCCGTCGCCGGGTTCGTCGTCGCGGCTGCCGATGCGTACGGCCCCGCAGAGGTGCTCATCTCCAGCGCCGGGAGCCTGAAGATGGCACGGGTCTGGGAGATGGACCCGGACGACTTCGCCGCCCAAATCGACATCCACCTGCTCGCCGTCCACCGCCTGCTGCACGCGGTACTGCCCGGCATGATCGACCGCCGCCGCGGGGACGTCGTGCTCATCGGCTCCGACGTGGCCTACACGGCCCGGCCTCGCTCCGGCGCGTACGTGGCGGCCAAGGCCGGACTGGAGACCATGGCCAAGCAGGCCCGCCGGGAGCTCGAGGGCACCGGGGTGCGGCTCGGCGTGGTCCGGCCCGGTCCGGTGATGACCGAGATGGGCACGGACTTCGACCAGGACACGGCCGAGGCCGTCATCAATGAATGGGTGAGGCACGGATTCGGTCGTCATCCCCGGATGTGCAAACCCGCCGACCTCGCGTGCGGGGTCACCGCCATGGTGTCCATGCCCCGCGGCGCCCAATTCACCGAGCTGGAGATCCAGCCGGAGGCCCCCATCGAGGAGGACTACTCGTGACCAGCATCGACAGTTCCACAGACGAGCCCACCGACTTCTCGGGCCTGGACGAGCCGCAGCGCGTGTCCGGCGGAGAGGGCGAACTCGGCCACATGGACGAGTTGCGCACCGACCCGATCAGCCTGTCTTGCGGGTCCGACAGGAGTGCGGCGACCTGGGCGTGTTCCGGATCGCCGACCGCGACATCTGCCTGGCCTCGGGTGCCGCCGCGAACGAGGCGTTCTTCCGGGCCCCCGACGAGGCGCTGGACCAGGCGGCCGCCTACCCCTTCATGACCCCGGTGTTCGGTGAGGGCGTCGTCTTCGACGCCAGCCCCGAGCGCCGCTCGGAGATGCTCCACAACACCGCCCTGCGCGGTGACCACATGCGCCAGCACGCCGTCACCATCCCGCACGAGGTCCAGCGCATGGTGGCCGAGTGGGGCGACGAGGGCGAGATCGACCTGCTCGAGTGGTTCTCCGAACTCACCATCTACACCTCGTCGGCGTGCCTCATCGGCCCCAAGTTCCGCGAGCAGATCGATTCCCGGTTCGCCCACCTGTACCACGACCTGGAACAGGGGACCGACCCCCACGCCTACATCGACGCCTACGCCGACATCCCCGCGTTCCGCAAGCGTGACGCGGCCCGCGCCGGGCTGGTCGAACTCGTCTCGGCGATCATGGACGACCGCGTCGCCAACCCGCCCGCCGACAAGGAGGACCGGGACCTTCTCGACGTGCTGGTCTCGGTGAAGAACGACGACGGCACGCACCGGTTCACCCCGGACGAGGTCACCGGCATCTTCATCTCGATGATGTTCGCCGGGCACCACACGACCTCGGGGACGAGCGCCTGGCTGCTCATCGAACTGCTCAATCATCCCGAGTACCTCTCGCAGGTCGTGGCGGAACTCGACGAGGTCTACGCGGACAGTGCCGAGTACAGCTTCGGCGCGCTGCGGCAGATGCCCAAGGTGGAGAACGCCCTCAAGGAGACGCTGCGGCTGCACCCGCCGATCATCATCCTCATGCGCGTCGCCCAGGAGGACGTGCGGATCGGGGACTACGTCGTCCACGCCGGCCAGACCGTCGCCGCCTCGCCGGCGGTGTCCAACCGGCTGCCGGTGGACTTCCCCGACGCGGATGCGTTCGACCCGGACCGCTACGCGGAACCGCGGCAGGAGGACATCGTCAACCGCTGGACCTGGATCCCCTTTGGTGCCGGCCGGCACCGCTGCGTGGGGGCGGCATTCGCCCAGCTGCAGATCAAGGCCATCTTCTCGGTCCTGTTGCGGGAGTTCGAGTTCGAGCTCGCCCAGCCGGCGGAGAGCTACCACAACGACCACTCGAAGATGGTCGTCCAGCTGGCCCAGCCGTGCACCGTCCGCTACCGGAGGAGGCGTCGCTGATGGGCGGGGAGTCGCCGATGCGGGTCGAGGTCGACTTCGACCTGTGCCAGGCCCACGCCGAGTGCCAGGCCGAGGCGCCCGAGTGGTTCACGGTGCCCAAGGGGCCCGAGGCGAAGGTACGGGCCAAGCGGGGCCGGATACCCGCCAGCCAACTCGAGGCCGTCAAGGCCGCCGTCAAGTACTGCCCGACACAGGCGCTGCGCCTGGTCGACACCCCAGCCCCGACGCAGGAAAGCCCCAGGAGCGAGTGACGTGACCCGATACGACCGCGCCGAGATCGCCGAGTTCGTGGAGCGCTGGATCGAGGCCAACGCGGTGTGCGAGCGCAACAAGGACTGGACGCCGCTGGCCGACTTCTACGCCGAGGACGCCACCTACGGGTGGAACTACGGCACCAAGGACGACTTCATGGCGGTCGGCCGCGACGAGATCCGCGACATCGCGCTCGGGCAGGAGATGGCCGGTCTCGACGGCTGGGAGTACCCGTACGTCCGCACGATCATCGACCCGGAGACCGGGGACGTGTTGTGCCTGTGGAAGCAGATCGCCCGCGACACCGTCGACCCCAGGACGGGCGAGCCGTACGAGGTCCACGGGTTCGGCGGATCCTGGTTCCTCTACAACGGCAACCAGCAGTGGGCGTGGCACCGCGACTTCTTCGACTTCGGCAACGTCGTCGACCTGTTCATGCGCATGTACGAGGCGGACGTCCTGACCGACTCCATGAAGCAGCGGTTCGAGGCGGCCGGAGACAAGCCGGCGGGCTGGTACCGCATCGAGGACGGCCCGGCACCGCTGTGGCCCGTCTCCTCCCCGGACGAGGTCTGAGTCCCGTGAGCAACTCCTCGCCACGCGATCCCCTCGAGGCCCTCGACCACGCCACGCTCGCCCGGCTCCTGCCCGACCTGCTGCTCGTCGGCCAGCTCATCGATCGGGCCGGCATGCCCGCCCTGCTCGGCGAGTTCGGCGTCGACGGCATGAGGGACGTGGCGATCGAGGAATGGCAGGCCGCCAGTCCCCACTACGCCCGCCGCATGAAGGACGCACTGTCGATCACCGGCGACGGGGTCGCCGAGATCTTCAAGGGCTTCCAACTGGACGTCGGCGCCCCGCCGGAGTTCATGGACTTCCGGTACTCGGTGACCGACCACGACAACGGTGAGTTCTGGCTGGACCACTGCGGCGCCCTCATGGACGTCGAGCCGATGGGGGACCGGCTGGTCACCACCATGTGCCACGACATCGAGGACCCCACCTTTCCCGCCACCGCGCTGGCCACCAACCCGCTCGCGGTCGTCGAACCCATCCACCGCCCGCTCCGCGCCCCGGAGGGCCGCACCCCGCACTGCCACTGGCGGGTGCGGATCGACCCGGACGGCGAGCCGTTCCCGGTGCCCGGACCCGCGCTCGAGTCCGCGTCCAGCCGGATCATCGGCTTCCGGTTCGACCCCCCGGCGCCCCGGGACACCGCCGGCGAGGGCCCGCGCGACGACTATGCGGGACCGCTGCTGACGGACCTGGTCTTCTCCGAGTTCACCTCTGCCGCACTCATCCGGATCACCCGCGAGGTCTATCTCCAGATGCACCTGCTCGCAGTGGGCTTCCACCAGTCGGTGCGGCGTCGGTCGGACACCGAGACCGCCGACCGGCTCCTCGCCTATCAGGCCACCGGCATCGCCGGTGTCGCGGCGGGACGGATCCGCGAGGTCCTGGGCGTGGGCCCCGACACGCTCGGCCTCGCCACCGTGCTCGACCTGCACCCGATGGCCGGGCCGACCGCCTACACCGGCTTCTCGTCGGAGGTGTCCGCAGACGGCACCGAGCTGACGGTCCGCTGGGACACCGCGGCCGACGGGTTCGCCGACGACACCTGGCTTCCGCTGCTCGCCCGGGACGGCCTTCGGCCCCTCGCCGCCGCCGCGCAGGCCGTCGACCCGCACTGGACAGTGGAGCGAGTCCCGACGGACGGCTCGCACGTGGAGGCGGTCCTGCGGTTGGGCGACGAGCCGGCCACGGAGGGCGAGGAGGCCGCCGTCACCCGCATCAGCACCGGCGCGGCGTTCACCTTCGGGCCCACCCGCACCCCGCTCCCCATCACGCCCGTCTGAGCCGACCCCACCCGACGAGTCCGCTCCACCCGAGTAGCCCGCCCCGGAGGACCCCGTAATGGCACACACCCTGGCAGATCTCTTCGAGCAGGCGGTCGACGCGTACGGACGCGACCGGCTCGCGGTGGTGGAGGACGACCGCCGGCTCACGTACGCGGACCTGGAGGCCGAGGCCAACCGGTGGGCGGACGGGCTGGCCTCCCGGGGGGTGGGTCCCGGCGATCACGTGGCGATCCACCTGCGCAACGGGGTGGACTGCATCGCGCTGTTCCTCGGCGTCCTCAAACTCCGCGCCGTGCCCGTCAGCATCAACTACCGCTACGCGGGATCCGAGCTGGGGTACCTGTACGACTACTCCGACTCCTGCGCCCTGGTCTTCCATCGCGAGTTCACCCCGGCGGTGGCGGGTGCGGTCGGGGACGCGGAGCGGCTGCGTCACCTCATCGTGGTCGAGGACGGATCCGGGGCGGGGGAGCTGCCGTCCGGCACGCTCGACGCCCGGGAGCTCCTCGCCGCGGCCTCGCCGGACCGGGCACCGGTGGAACGCAGTGCGGACGACCTGTTCCTCGTCTTCACGGGCGGTACCACCGGCAAGCCGAAGGGCGTGATGTGGCGGCAGGAGGACCTGTGGCGCAGCCTCGGCGGCGGCAGTGATTACTACACCGGGGAGCCGGTGCCCGACGAGTACCACCAGTCCCGTGCCGGACTGGGCGGGGACCCCGCACGCTATCTCGTGCTGCTCCCGCTCATCCACACCTCCGGGCTCATGCCCTCGTTCACCGCGCTGTTCTCCGGGGGCACGTGCCACTACCTGCCGCACTTCCGGGCGCCCGACGTGCTCGAGGAGATCGAGAGCGAGAAGATCCAGATCGTCGTCCTCGCCGGCGACGCCATGGTGCGGCCGATGCTCGAACGGATGCGCAACACCGGTGCCGACACCTCGAGCGTGTTCATGGTCAGCTCCGGTGCGGCCTTGTTCTCGCCGTCGGTCAAGGCCGAACTCTTCGAGCTACGCCCCGATCTCATGATCATGGACGCGTTCGGGTCGTCCGAGAGCGGCTTCGGCGGCCTGGGAGTCGTGACGAGGGCGAACGTCGACGACGGGTCCCTGTTCGCAGACCACGGCCCCCGCATCCCCCGGGGCAGCGGCCTGCAACTGGTGGACGACTTCGACGAGCCGCTGCCCGACGACTCCACCGAGATCGGCTGGATCGTCAAGGCCGGCTACCAGCCCAGTGGCTACTACAAGGACGCCGCCAAGTCGGCGGAGACGTTCCGCGAGATCGCCGGGACCCGGCGGGTCTTCACCGGCGATCGCGGCAGGTACGACGGCCCGGACACGATCATCATGCTCGGCCGGGGCAGCCAGGTGATCAACTCCGGTGGCGAGAAGATCTTCGCCGAGGAGGTCGAGTCGGCGCTCAAGGCAGCCGAGGGCGTGCAGGACGCCGTGGCGCTGGGCGTGACGGACGAGCGGTTCGGCCACCGGGTCGGGGCGGTGCTCCAGTGGGATGACGGCCACACCGGGGACTTCGCGGCCCTGGAGGAGGCGCTGCGCGCGACCCTGGCGGGGTTCAAGATCCCGGTCGCGTTCTGGGTCGTCGACAAGGTGGAGCGGCACCCCAGCAGCAAGACGGACTACGGGTGGGCCAAGCGGACCCTCGCCGCCCGCGGACCCGACCACGACCGCCGGCAGTGACCGCGCTCCACCTGGGCGGGCGGGCGTACGCCGTCACCGGATCCTCGCGCGGGATCGGGTCCGCGGTGGCCGAGGACCTGGCGGCCCGGGGTGCGGACGTCGTGCTCAACGGCCGGGATCCACGGGCGCTGGCCGAGCAGGTCGACGACCTCGCGGCACGGTCGACCGGCCGGATCCGCGGCGTCGCCGGGTCGGCGCACGAGCCCGCCGTCGCCGAGGAGCTGCTCGCCCGGGCGAGGGAGGGGGACTCGGTCGTGGGCGGGCTCATCACGTGCGCCGGGGTGCCCGAACCGGCGGGGTCGTCGATCCTCACGGTGTCCCACGCCGATTTCGCCGACCTCATCGACGCCCACCTGGGCACGGTGTTCGCCCCGTGTCGCGTCTTCGCGCCACACCTGGTGGAGGCGGGAACGGGTGCGATCGTCACCACGTCGTCGTTCGCCTGGAAGGGCGACTACGGCGGGACCGGCTACTCGGCCGGCAAGGGCGCCGTCACCTCACTCACCATGGCGATCGCGGCGGAACTGGCCGAGCACGGGGTCCGGGCGAACGTCGTGTGCCCCGGCGCGCGCACCCGTCTGTCCAGTGGTGAGGCCTACGAGGAGCAGATCCGGGACCTGGGGCGCCGGGGAATGCTCGACGAGCTGAGTGTGGCCGGGGCACTGGACCCGGCGGGCCCGGAGTACGTCGCACCCCTCTACACCTATCTCGTCTCCGACCTCTCCGCGGGGATCACCGGGGGCGTCTTCGCCGGATCGGGCGGCTTCGTCGGACGATTCCCCACGCCGGAGGCGCAGATCCTGGCGTACCGCGATTTCCACTCGCATGCGCCGTGGACGCCCGAGGAGATCGACGGCTTCCTCCGGACGTGAGCCGCCTCGGGACCCGCGTCGCGTGGCGGCCGCCCGCGGACCGCGCACCGGACGGGGACGACCACCTCGTCGTCGTCGCCCGTCCTCGCACGCCCCGGACGGCGTCCACCGTCAGCGCAGTGCGTCCTCGCGGAACTCACCGGGGAAGTCCACCGACGGACCGTTGTCGACCTCGCCGCGGCGCAGCTCCACCCGCCTGATCTTGCCGGAGATTGTCTTGGGCAGGTCGGTGAACTGCAGGCGCCGGACCCGCTTGTAGCCGGCCAGGTGGGTGCGCGAGTACTCGAAGATCTCGCGCGCCGTGGCCTCGGTGGGCTCCCAGCCGCCGGCCAGGACGACGAAGGCCTTGGGCACGCTCAGCCGCACCGGGTCAGGGGAGGGGACGACGGCGGCCTCGGCGACGGCCGGGTGCTCGAGCAGCACCGATTCCAGCTCGAACGGCGAGATCCGGTAGTCGGAGGACTTGAACACGTCGTCGGTGCGCCCGACGTAGGTGATGTAGCCCTCCGCGTCGCGGGACCCCACGTCGCCGGTGTGGTAGAAGCCGTCCGCGTAGGCGGCGTCGGTGCGCTCGGCATCACCGTGGTAACCGACCATCAGTCCAAGCGGGCGGGGGTCGAGGCGCAGGCAGATCTCGCCCTCCGCGCCGTCGCCGGCGAGCTCCCGACCGGTGGCCGGGTCGACCAGCACCACGTCGAAGCCGGGGCACGGGCGGCCCATCGAGCCGTCCTTGATGGGCTGGCCCGGGGTGTTGGCGATCTGCACGGTGGTCTCGGTCTGGCCGAACCCGTCGCGGATCGTCACCCCCCACGCGTCCCGGACCCGGCCGATGACCTCGGGGTTGAGCGGCTCGCCCGCGCCCACCGCCAGGCGGGGCGGGACCTGCAGCTGGGTCAGGTCGGCCTGGATGAGCATCCGCCACACGGTCGGGGGGCAGCACAGGCTCGTCACGCCGCAGCGGTCCATCTCGCGCATCATCGCCGCGGCGTCGAAGCGCGAGTAGTTGTAGATGAACACGCACGACCCCGCGATCCACGGGGTGAAGACGTTCGACCAGGCGTGCTTGGCCCAGCCGGGGGAGGAGACGTTGAGGTGGACGTCGCCGGGCTGGAGGCCGATCCAGTACATGGTCGACAGGTGGCCCGCCGGGTAGGAGGCGTGCGTGTGCTCGACGAGCTTGGGCTTGCTCGTGGTGCCGGAGGTGAAGTACAGGAGCAGGGTGTCGTCGGCGTGGGTGGTGTGGGTCGGTTCGAAGTCGGGGGAGGCGTCCATCGCTCCGGCCAGGTCGGTCCAGCCCTCCGGCGTGCCGCCCCGCTCGTCCCCGCCGACCGAGATGCGCTGGTAGTCGCCGGAGATGTCGGCGAACCGTTCGGCCAGCTCGCCGCGCGCGATGACGTGCTTGATGCCGCCGCGCGCGATGCGGTCCCGCAGGTCGCCCTCGGCGAGCAGCGTGGTGGCGGGGATGACCACGGCACCGAGCTTGATCACCGCCAGCATGACGTCCCACAGCTCCACCTGGTTGGCCAGCATGAGCAGGATGCGGTCGCCGGGCTCGACGCCCCGCTCACGCAGCCAGTTGGCCGTCTGGTCGGACCGGACCCGCATCTCCTCGAACGAGTACTTGGCCTCGGTGGGGGCGCCGCCGCCGTCGTTCTCCTCGACGATCCACAGGGCGGGGTCGTCGTTCCCCTCGGCCTGGACGTCGAACCAGTTCAGTGCCCAGTTCCACTCGTCGAGCTCGGGCCAGGCGAATCCGTCCCGCGCGGCGTCGTAGTCCAGCGCGTGTGCCTGGAGGAAGTCGCGGGCGGCGCGGAACCGGACGGTGGCCTCGGTGGGCAGCGGGGGCATGGATGCTCCTTCGACGGAACGTATGAGTGAGTCAGCTCACAGTAGGGCTGCCGCGAGGGCTGGCGGTACACCCGAAAGGGGAGGGTCCGGGGTCGACCGGGGCCCGGCTATGGATTACTAGGAGTTGCAAGTATATGGTGATGGGCATCACGGGACAGGGGTGAGCGGGCTCAGACGCGCGCCGCCCCACTGAGGAAGGGACGTCCATGTCGGATCTCAGGCAGGTCGAGCACTACATCAACGGCGCGCGGGTCGCGGCCACCGGGGGGCGGAGCCAGGAGGTGCTCAACCCCAGCACGGGCAAGGCGCAGGCGGTCGTACCACTGGCCACCACGGCCGAGGTCGACGACGTCATCGCCAAGGCAGCCGCCGCGCAGAAGGCGTGGGCCGCGCAGAACCCGCAGAAGCGCGCCCGCGTGCTCATGCGGTTCGTGGACCTGGTCAACCAGAACATGGACGAGCTCGCCGAGCTGCTCGCGATCGAGCACGGCAAGACCACGCCGGACGCCAAGGGCGACATTCAGCGCGGCCTCGAGGTCGTTGAGTTCGCGATCGGCATCCCGCACCTGCTCAAGGGCGAGTTCACCGAGAACGCGGGCACCGGCGTGGACGTCTACTCCATGCGCCAGCCGCTGGGCGTCGTCGCCGGCATCACCCCGTTCAACTTCCCGGCCATGATCCCGCTGTGGAAGGCCGGCCCGGCCATCGCGTGCGGCAACGCCTTCGTCCTCAAGCCCTCCGAGCGGGACCCTTCCGTGCCGGTGCGCCTGGCCGAGCTGTTCACCGAGGCGGGCCTGCCGGACGGCATCTTCCAGGTCGTGCACGGCGACAAGGAGGCCGTGGACGCGATCCTCGACAACGACACGATCCAGGCCGTCGGCTTCGTCGGGTCCACCCCGATCGCGCAGTACATCTACTCCAGCGCCGCCCGCACCGGCAAGCGCGCGCAGTGCTTCGGCGGCGCCAAGAACCACGCGATCATCATGCCGGACGCCGACATGGACCAGGTCGCGGACGCCCTGGTCGGAGCCGGTTTCGGCTCCGCCGGCGAGCGCTGCATGGCCATCTCCGTGGCCGTCCCCGTCGGCGAGGGCACGGCCGAGGCGCTGCTCGAGAAGCTGCTGCCCAAGGTCAAGGAGCTCAAGGTCGGTCACAGCCACGACCCGCAGTCCGACTACGGCCCGCTGGTGACCCCCGAGTCCAAGGCCCGCGTTCTGGACTACATCGATCAGGGCGAGAAGGCCGGCGCCGAGCTCCTCGTCGACGGTCGCGGTGTGGGTGCCTACACCGGCGAGTTCAACGGTGAGGACATCTCCGAGGGCTACTACGTGGGCCCGACGCTCATGGACAAGGTGACCCCGGACATGAGCGTCTACACCGACGAGATCTTCGGCCCCGTCCTCGTGGTGGTCCACGCCAAGGACTTCGAGGAGGCGCTGAGCCTGCCCAACGACCACGAGTACGGCAACGGCGTGGCGATCTTCACCCGCGACGGCGACGCCGCCCGTGAGTTCGTCTCCCGCGTCGAGGTCGGCATGGTCGGCGTCAACGTGCCGATCCCGGTCCCGATCGCGTACCACACCTTCGGTGGCTGGAAGAAGTCCGGATTCGGCGACCTCAACCAGCACGGCCCGGAGTCGATCAAGTTCTACTCCAAGGTCAAGACCGTCACGCAGCGCTGGCCGTCGGGCATCAAGGACGGGGCCGACTTCAACATCCCCACGATGGACTGACCGGCTCGCCCCAGGAGAGGAACACCCATGTTCACCCTTGATGACGACGACAAGGTCATCGTCGACGCCGCACGCGACTTCTCGGACAAGCGGATCGGTCCCAGGGCGCAGGAGTGGGACGAGACCCACCACTTCCCCAAGGACGTCCTCCGCGAGGCTGCCGGGATGGGCATGGGCGCGATCTATGTCTCCGAGGAGGTCGGGGGCAGCGGGATGCGTCGACTGGACGGCGTGCGGATCTTCGAGCAGCTCGCGCGCGGGTGCCCGTCGGTGGCGGCGTACCTGTCCATCCACAACATGTGCGTGTGGATGGTCGACGAGTTCGGCACCGACGAGCAGCGCCGGCAGTGGATCCCCGAGCTGGCCTCGCTCGAGAAGTTCGCCAGCTACTGCCTCACCGAGCCGGGCGCCGGGTCGGACGCGGCGGCGCTGCGCACCAAGGCGGTCCGCGACGGTGACCACTACGTGCTCAGCGGCACCAAGCAGTTCATCTCCGGGGGCGGCCAGTCGGACGTCTACCTGGTGATGGCCCGGACCGGGGAGGCCGGCCCCAAGGGCATCTCGGCGTTTCTGGTCCCGGCCGACTCGGACGGGCTGAGCTTCGGCCCCGACGAGCGGAAGATGGGCTGGAACGCCCAGCCGACGGCGCAGGTGATCATGGAAAGCGTCCGGGTTCCGGCCGCCAATCTCATCGGCGGCGCGGACACCGGCGGGGAGGGGCTCGGCTTCACCATCGCGATGCGTGGACTCAACGGCGGGCGCATCAACATCGCCGCCTGCTCGCTGGGCGGGGCCCAGGAGGCGTACTCGCGGGCCGTGGCACATGTGCGGGACCGCGAGGCGTTCGGCGGTGCGCTCATCGACGAGCCGACCATCCGGTTCACCCTGGCCGAGATGGCCACCGAACTGGAGGCCAGTCGGCTCCTGCTGTGGCGCGCCGCCGCGGCGCTGGACGCCAAGGAGCCGGACCACGTCGAGCTGTGTGCCATGGCGAAGCTGTTCGTCACCGACCGGTGCTTCGACATCGCCGACCGGTCGCTGCAGCTGTTCGGCGGCTACGGGTATCTATCCGAATACGGAATCGAGAAGATCGTGCGGGATCTGCGGGTGCACCGCATCCTTGAGGGCACGAACGAGATCATGCGCGTCGTCGTCGGCAGGGCCGTCGCCGCGCGCGGACTGGGAGCGTAGGAATGACCAACGAACTGCCGACCGTCGCTTTCCTCGGCCTGGGCAACATGGGCGGTCCCATGGCGGCCAACCTCGTCGGTGCCGGCCACGAGGTCCGCGGTTTCGACCCGGTTCCCGCCGCGCAGGAGGCCGCGCGTTCGGCCGGTGTGACCGTGTGCGGGACGCCGGCCGAGGCGGTCCGTGGTGCCGCGGTCGTCATCACGATGCTCCCCAACGGCGCGCTGGTCACCTCCACCTACTCCGAGGTGCTGCCCTCGGCGGGGAAGGGGACGTTGTTCATCGACTCGTCCACCATCTCGGTCGACGACGCCCGGGCGGTGCACGCCAAGGCCGTCGAGGCGGGGATGCTCCAGGTGGACGCCCCGGTCTCGGGCGGGGTGAAGGGCGCGACCGCGGGGACGCTGGCGTTCATGGTGGGCGGGGAGGACGAGGCCTTCGCCGCGGCGCAGCCGGTGCTCGAGCCCATGGCGGGCAAGGTCATCCACTGCGGCGCCGCGGGGGCCGGCCAGGCCGCCAAGGTCTGCAACAACATGGTGCTGGCCGTCCACCAGATCGCGATCGGCGAGGCGTTCGTGCTCGCGGAGCGGCTGGGGCTCGAGCACCAGGCCCTGTACGACGTCGTCACCGGGGCGACCGGCAACAGCTGGGCCCTGCACACCAACTGCCCCGTGCCCGGCCCGGTGCCCACCTCCCCGGCGAACAACGACTTCACGCCCGGCTTCGCCACGGCCCTGATGAACAAGGATCTGGGACTGGCCCTGGCCGCGCTGGAGAGCACCGGTACGGTCGCGCCGCTCGGTGCGGCGGCCGCGGCCCTGTACGACGAGTTCGCGCAGGACAACGGTGGCAAGGACTTCAGCGCCATCATCACCAGCATCCGCGATTCCGCGCGGAGCTGACCGTCTCCACTCTCGGGAGCTGACCATGACCACCCTTCGACCCAGTGATTCGGACGCCGTCCTCGGAGCCCTGCGCCGCGCGCGGCAGGAGTCCGCGCTGCCGATCGTGTTCGCGGGGCAGGCCGACGGCGAGACGGCGAAGCTCACCCGCTTCATCGGCGTGCGCACGAACTCGATGCAGGGTCTGGCCGTGGCCAAGGGCCGGGGGCTCGGTGGGCACGTCATGGCGTCGGGGCGTCCCGCCACGGTCCGCGACTACGAGGACTGCTCGAGCATCACCCGCGACTACGCCGATGCGGTGGAGCAGGAGGGACTGCGGGCCATCATCTCGGTGCCGGTGATGGTCTCGGGCGTCGCGCGGACGATCCTCTACGGGTCGGCGCGCGTGGCCACCCAGCTCGGCGACCACGTCGCCAGGACGTTCAACTCGGTCGCCTCGGACCTCGCCGCGGAGTTCCAGGTCAGGGACGAGGTCGACCGACGGCTGCGGATGGCGGACCTCGCCGCCGCGGAGCACCCCGTCGGCTTCGAGGCCGCGGACCGCGAGCAGCTGCGGGTCCTCCACGGAGAGCTACGGGCGATCGCCGCTGAGCTGGGCGACCCGGCACTGCGCGACCGTCTCCTGGCCGCCGGGTCCGCCCTCGCCGGCGTGGGTCGGTCTCCCGAAGCCGGGGACATCCCGGTGCCCGCCAAGTCGGTGCTCTCCCCGCGCGAGATCGACGTGCTGGCCCAGGTGGCGCTCGGTTGCTCGAATGCGGAGGTGGGGGCGCGGCTGTCGCTGTCCCCGGAGACCATCAAGGCGTATCTGCGCAACATCGGGACCAAGCTCGGTACGCGGTCGCGGATGGAGTCCGTCGCGCGTGCCCGGCTCCTCGGCGTCCTGCCCTGAGGCGCCCCGGCAGGCCGGTGGTCCGGAACAGTGGTCCACACCGGGAGGTCACCCCGTCGCGGACTCCGGGTCCTGCCACGTCACCCGGACACCTGTCGCGGGACGGGTGAGCATCTGCGTCCACGGGAAGGTGAGGTCGTCGGGATCCCGACTGATGCGCACCTCCGGTCGGGACAGTGCCGCCACGGCGGCGGACAGGGCGGCGACAGCGAGCTTCTCGCCGGGACAGCGGTGGCCGGTGCGGACGCCGGCCCCGCCCTGCGGGATGAACGCCTCGAGCTGCTCGACGTCATTGACCCCCATGAACCTCTCGGGGTCGAACGTCGTGGCGTCGTCCCAGTGATCGGGATCAGTGTCGGTGCCGAGGAGATCCAACAGGACCCGTTCGCCTCTGTGCACCGGGCATCCGTGCACCTCGAAGTCCGAGGTGGCCATCGCCGGCAGCATCGGTACGAACGGGTAGACCCGCCGGACCTCATGGGCAAAGGCGACGGCCTCCGGGATGTCGGAGAGCCGGCCCGCGGCCGATGAGGCCCCCCGGATCCGTGCGGCCCACCCGGGATTCTCCGTCAGTGCCACAGCCGCGAACGCGGCGAATCGCGCCACCGCCACCGTCGGGCGGGTGAGGTTCTGCAGTTCCACGGCGGCGGTCCGGTCGTCGACTGCAGCGCCGTCGGGGTCCCGCAGGTCGGCCATGGCCGCCAGGACCGAGTCGGGTTCCGCGCGCAGTCCGCCCACCCGCACCGCGCGGATCAGGCCGGTGGCCCAGCGGTCCAGCCGGATGCGCTCGAGCTCGGCGATCGGGTTGGTCGCGACCTTTCCGAACGTGTCGAGGAGCCTGCTCATCTGCCGGGCCCGGCGATCGGCCTCCGCCGGGGTGAGCGGTAGGCCCGCCCAGCGGAACGCCGCCCGACCGAACGCCGTGGAGGTGTCGCCGTACACCGTGCCGGTCCCGCTGCGCGCCCAGTCGCCGAGCATCGCCTCGAGCTCATCGGCGACCAGCTCGGAGAACCGTGCGGCGCGCTCGTCGTCGTAGGCCATGTCGGCGAGTGCGTTCTTGCGTACCTCGTGCGCGCGGCCGTCGAGTCCGTGGACGGCGCCCGGTCCGAAGAGGGGGAACCGGATGAACCCGGGCATGGCGCCCTTGCGCTCGACCTTGTCCGAGTCGTAGAAGTTCCGCACGCCCTCCACGCCCCGCAGGAGAACGGCGCTGCGTCCCATGAGCCGCAGCCGTACGGGGGCCTGCGACTCGGGGGAGACCCCCGCCCGCTGCCGCACCCGCGAGGCGAAGAGATACCCGGACCGGAGGAAGTCGAGGGACTGGTCGCTGATCACTCGTGCGGTGGGTCGGGGCATCGGGCGCGCTCCTTCGGTCTCGTGGTCGGCGTATAGCCCGCCACCCTAGGGTCACTCGCGGCGGTGCGCTTCCGGTCCCGGTGCCAACACCGTCATCAGCTCGTCGAGCATGCCGACGGGCGGTCGGTCGCCCATCCGTGCCCGGGCCGCCGACCGGCCCTCGGTGGACAGGCACCACCGCCACCAGTGGTCGACGAGGCGAGCGCCGGGCGCACCCGCGTCGAGGTCGTCGGAGCCGATGACCGCCGGCCACTCCCACGCCGTCGCCTGCGCGGACACCTTGCCGCCACCGCTGATCGGGTCGATGGCCAGTGCGGGGACCCCGGCCCGGAGGGCCAGGACGAGCCCGTGCATCCGCATCGTCACCACGGCGTCCAGCCGGGCGATCACCGAGGACACCTGGCCGGGCGTCGAGGGCAGGCGCCAGTCGCGGGGGTCGAGTCGGGTCTCCAGCGGCAGCAGCGCGGCGTCCAGGCCACCCAGCCAGTCGGTGAGCGCGTCGACCACGGCCTCGTGGCGGCGGCGATCGCCGTACTCCTGTTGACCGCCGGTCAGATAGACCCCGACGACGGGCACCCGTGGTGACGAGACGTGCGCGGCCAGGTCGGGTCGCGCAGCGATACCGGGGGCGTCGCGGGCGATCACGGCGTCGAGCCGGGTGAGCACCGGATCGGCGTGGTCCACGACGCTGACCCCCACCGCGATCCGGCGGCAGTGGGGGAAACGGTCCAGCATCTCGGCCGCGGGATCGCCGCTGGCGGGGCCGCACACGAACAGCACGTGGGTGTAGCGGGTCGGGTCGACGTCGTCGAGGCGGAGGCCGCCGGGCGGGCACATCACCGCACTCCAGGCGGTGTCGTGACCGATCCCCTCGGCGGTGAGTCGACGGGCCACCGCCTCCATCGCCAGGACGTCACCGGCCGTGGCCTCGCCGTGCAGTGGACTGGACCAACCGACGATGAGTACGCGCACGCCCCGAGCCTGCCCGATGCGGAGCCGGCCCGCCAGCATCGCCTCGTCGGGCTAGCCTCGGACCGGTGAACACCAACGTGACCGTCGTGGTGGCGTCGAGGAACCGCCGCGAGGACCTCCGGGCCACCCTGCCCTGCCACGACGCCCCCGTGATCGTCGTGGACAACGCCTCGGACGACGACTCGGTGCAGGTGTGCCGCGCAGCGGGCGACCACGTCCGGGTCATCGCGTCCCCGGAGAACCTCGCCGCGCGGGCCCGCACCGTCGGCGCCCGGGCGGCGCGGACCGAGATCGTCGCGTTCGCCGACGACGACTCGTGGTGGGAGCCGGGCTCGCTCGAACGGGCGGTGCGGCTGTTCGCCGAGTACCCGCGCCTCGGTCTGGCCGCGGGCACCATCCTCGTGGGACCGGGCGACGAGCCGGACCCGATCAACGCCGTCCTCGCCGACTCACCGCTGGGCACCGCACCGGACGCCCCGGGCCCCGGCCTGCTGGGTTTCGTCGGCTGCGGGGCCATCGTCCGGCGCGAGGCGTTCCTCGGGGTGGGCGGGTTCGACGACGTCATCCGCTTCCCGGGAGAGGAGGAGCGGGTCGCGCTCGACCTGCACGACGCGGGCTGGCAGATCTGCCATGTGCCGGAGCTCGTGGCGCACCACCACCCGTCACCGGTGAGGGACGCACCGGGGATCCGTCGGGCCGGCCTCACCCGCAGCCGCGTGCTCACGGCGCTCCTGCGGTTGCCGGCGGGCGCGGTCGCGGGCGAGGTCGTGGACGGGATGCGCACCGCGGACGGGCGGAGAGGGCTCCTCGGCGCCGTGCCGAGGGTCCGCGCCGCGCTCGCCGGGCGCCGGGTGGTGGGGGAGCGCACCGTGGCCGCGCGGGACCGGCTGCGCGCCGCGGACGACGAGGAGAGGAGAGACGCGTGAGCAGTGCAGCGGAGTCGAACGACCGGGACCCGAGGGTGAGCGTGGTGATGATCACCTGGAACCGCCGCGACGAGGCGCTCGCCGCCCTGGACCGTCTGGCGGGGCTCCCCGAGCGTCCGGAGGTCATCGTCGTCGACAACGGGTCCACCGACGGAACCGCCGACGCGATCACCCGCCGCCACCCCGACGTGCGGCTCATCGTGAGCCCCACCAACCTCGGCGCCGTCGGGCGCAACCTGGGCGTGGAGGCGGCGACCACTCCCTACGTCGCATTCTGCGACGACGACACGTGGTGGGACCCCGGCTCGCTGCGCGACGGAGCGGACGCCCTCGACGCCCACCCGCGGCTGGGCGTGGTCACCGCGCGGATCGTCGTGGAGCCGGGCGGTGAGGACGATCCGATCGTTCCGGAGCTGGAGAACTCGCCGGTCCGTGGCCCGGACTGGCTCCCCGGGCCGGCACTGGGCAGCTTCCTCGCGGGGGCGAGCATCGTCCGGGCCGAGGCCTACCGGGAGGCCGGGGGCTTCCACGAGCGCCTCTGGCTGGGCGGGGAGGAGGAACTGCTCGCGGCGGACCTCGCCGCCGCGGGCTGGGAGCTGTGCTACCTGGCGTCGATGACCGTCCACCACCGGGCGTCGGTGTTGCGCGATCCCCACCTGCGGCGGCGCCACGGGATCCGCAACACCCTGTGGTTCACGTGGCTGCGCCGACCCCTGCCCGCCGCGCTCAGGCGTAGCCGCGACATTCTCGCGGACGCCCCGAGAGACCGTGTGACGGCGGCCGGCGTGCTGGACGCGCTCCGTGGCGCGCCCTGGGTCGCGCGCGAACGTCGGGTACTCCCACCGCACGTCGAGGCACGTTTCCGCGCGCTCGAGGTGAGCCAGAAGTCCAGCGCGGCGCGGCGATACACCAGCTGAGCAACCGGCTGAACGGTGGCCACTTCCCCCCATCCGGGTCTATGGTCGCGCCATGATCGTTCTGGGAGTCAATGCCACCTTCCACGATTCGTCCGCCGCTCTCGTCGTCGACGGACGGGTGGTCGCCGCCGCCGAGGAGGAACGGTTCTCCCGCCGCAAGCACGCCAAGCGTCCGGTGCCGTTCTCCGCGTGGGAGCTGCCGGAGTTGTCGATGCGCTGGTGCCTCGAGGAGGCCGGCCTCACGCTGGCCGACCTCGACGCGGTGGGGTACGCCTTCGACCCCGCGCTGGCCGAACTGCAGCCCGACGACCCCTTTGACTGCGTCCGACTGGACTACGTGCGGCGAGCGCCCGACTTCCTCGCCGAGGCGCTGCCCGGTCTGCCCGCGGACCGGGTGCGGTTCGTCGAACACCACGTCGCGCACGCCGCCTCCGCCGCCCTTGCCGGCCCGTACCGCACGTGCGCGGTCCTCGTCAACGACGGTCGCGGCGAACGGCACTCGCAGCTGGCGGGACACTACCGTGACGGTGAACTGGAGATCTGCCACCGCCAGGAGCTGCCCGATTCGCTGGGCCTGTTCTACGAGTCGCTCACCGAGCACCTGGGATTCCGGCGCTCGAGCGACGAGTTCAAGGTGATGGCGCTGGCCTCGTACGGCGAGCCGCGTTTCCTGCCGGAGCTGCGCGAGAGCCTCCACGCGAATCCTGACGGCGGTTTCACCGCGCGCGCCCCGGAGTGGGAGCGGTTCGCGCCCCGCCGCGTCGACGACGGCACCTGGGGTGGCGCGCACGCCGACCTCGCCGCGTCGGTGCAGGCGGGTGTCGAGGAGGTGCTCGTCGCGAACGCCCGGTGGCTCCACCGGCAGACGGGGGAGCGGGTACTCACGATGGCAGGCGGCACCGCGCTGAACTGCGTGGCCAACACGAGGATCTGGCGCGACGGCCCGTTCGACGAGGTGTGGGTCCAACCGGCGTCCGGCGACTCCGGCACCGCCCTGGGGCGGCGCTGCACCTGGCGCGCGAGCACGACGACCTCGCCGCGGGTGCCGTGGACCCGGCGGCGGGACGGGGATGGGACGACGACGAGCTGGCGCAGTGGCTGACCGCGGCCCGCGTGCCCTTCACCACCCCGGATGATCTCACGGTCGAGGTGGCCGACCTGCTGGCGGACGACGGCGTGATCGCGTGGTTCGACGGGCGTAGTGAGTTCGGTCCGCGGGCGCTGGGGCGCAGGTCCCTGCTGGCCAATCCGACGCGGGCGGAGAACGTCGAGCGACTCAATGACGTCAAGGGCCGTGAGCAGTTCCGACCCGTGGCCCCCATGATCCTGGCGGAGCGTGCCGCGGAGATCGTCACCGACGGCCCGCTGCCCAGCCCGTACATGCTCTTCGTGCACACGGTGCGGCCGGAGTGGCGGGAGAAGCTGCCGGCGGTCGTCCACACCGACGGCACCGCGCGGGTCCAGACCGTCTCCGACTCCGACACCCCCGCGTCGCCGCCCTGCTGCGCGCCTTCGAGGCCCTGACCGGCGTTCCGGTGCTGATCAACACGAGCCTGAACACGGCGGGCCGACCGATGGTCGACGATCCCCGCGACGCCCTCGAGCTGTTCGGGTCGGCGCCGGTGGCGGCGCTGGTGCTCGGGCCGCACCTCGTGCGGCGGGCGGACTTCGTCACCGGCGGTGACGCATGAGCCACGCGCCCCGCTGGGCGGTCGTCGTGCCCACCATCAGCCGTCCGTGCCTACAGGCGATGCTCGACTCCCTGGCGACCCAGCGGACCGACGACTCCCATCCCGCGCCCGCGGAGGTGGTGCTCGTCGACGACCGGCCGGGAACCGTCGACCCGTTGACGGCGAGCCTGCCGGGCGTCGACTGGCCGCTGCGCGTGGTCCGCGGCTACGGACGCGGGCCCGCGGCCGCACGAAACCGTGGGTGGCAGGCCACCCACGAGACGGATCCGACGTGGATCTCCTTCCTCGACGACGACGTGATCCTGCCCGACGGATGGCTGGTGGGACTCGTGGACGATCTGACGGCGTGCGGCTCCGACACGGGCGCCACGCAGGGGTCGATCCGCGTCCCGCGACCGACCGACCGCCCGCCCACGGACTGGGAACGCAACGTCGCCGCGCTCGAGGGCGCCGACTGGGCGACCGCGGACATGGCCTACCGTCGCGCGGCCCTCGAGCAGGTGGCGGGCTTCGACGAGCGGTTCCCCCGCGCCTTCCGCGAGGACGCCGACCTCGCGCTCCGGGTGCGGCGCGCGGGCTGGTCGCTCACCCGCGGCGCGCGGCACATCATCCACCCCGTGCGCCCGGCCGACGACGGGGTGAGCCTGCGCCTGCAGGCGGGCAACGCCGACGACGCCCTCATGCGGAGGCTGCACGGGCCGCGCTGGCGTGAGGTGGCACAGGCCCCGGGCGGCGGATTCGGCTATCACGTGGCCACCGTGTCCGGGGCGCTCGTCGCGGCCAGCGGCGTCGCCACGGCGTTCGCCGCGAGCGCGTGGGCGCGTGCCGTGCCCGGCGCAGGATCCTCGAGCAGGCCCGCGGCACGCGGCGCGACCGGTACCGCCCGCGTGGCCGGCGCGGTGGCCGGCGTCGGTGCCCTGGCGTGGGCCGGCCTCACCGCCCGCTTCCTGGCCATCCGACTCGGACCCGGCCCCCGCCCCGGCTACCCCGAGTTCCGCGCCGAGGTGCGCCGGATGGTCCCGACCTCGCTCACCATCCCGTTCGCGGCCGTCCGCCACCGGATCGACGGGTGGCGGCGCCACCGGGACGCCACGCCGTGGCCGCCGACGCCCCGCGCCGTGCTGTTCGACCGCGACGGCACCCTCGTGCGGGACGTGCCCTACAACGGCGACCCGGCGGAAGTCGCGCTCATGCCCGGCGCCCGCGAGGCCGTCGACCGGGCCCGCGCGGCCGGCCTGCCCGTGGGCGTGGTCTCCAATCAGTCCGGCGTCGCCCGCGGACTGCTCGACGAGGCGGCGGTCCGCGCGGTCAACGCCCGGGTCGACGAGCTCCTCGGCGGGATGGACACGTGGCGGTACTGCCCGCACGGGCCGGGGGACGGGTGCGGCTGCCGCAAGCCCGAACCCGGCCTCATCACCCGCGCCGCCGCCGACCTCGGCGTCGACCCGCGGCACTGCGTGGTGATCGGGGACATCGGCGCCGACGTCGAGGCGGCGCTCGCGGCGGGCGCCCGACCGGTCCTCGTGCCGACCCCGGTCACCCGCCGGGAGGAGGTCCGGGACGCCCCGCGTGCCGTCCCCGACCTCGTGACGGCGGTGGACGAGGTGCTGCACTGATGGGGCGCATCCTGGCGGTCCGGCTCGACTCCGACGGCGACGTGCTCCTCTGCGGCCCCGCCCTGACCATGCTCGCCGGGACCGGTGACGCGGTCGACCTGCTGGTCTCCTCCCAGGGCCTCGCGGCCGCCGGGCTCCTCCCGGTGGTATCCGACGTGCTGGTCCACGACGCCCCGTGGTCGGGGTTCCGCCCGCCGCCGGTCGACCGCACCGCCACCGCCGGACTGGTCGACCGGATCGCGTCCGGGAGATACGACCGCGCGGTGGTGTTCACCTCCTTCCACCAGAGCCCCCTGCCGATGGCGCTCCTGCTGCGGCTGGCAGGGGTGCCGTTCATCGCCGCCGCCAGCGTGGACTATCCCGGTTCGTTGCTCGACGTGCGCGTCCGCCGCGAGGACCCGCCCGGCGGCGGGCACGAGGTCGAGGCCGCCGTGGAGATCGCCGTCGCGGCCGGGGCCCCGCGCCCCGCCGAGATCCCCGGCCTCGCCGTGCGACATCCGCTCCCCGACGTGACCGCATTGCTCCCGGGCGACGGGCGCGACCTCGTCGTCGTCCACCCCGGCGCCTCCGTCCCCGCCCGGTCCCTCACACCCGCCCACGCCGGCCGTATCGTCGCCGCACTGCGCGACGCCGGGTACCTCGTCGCCGTCACCGGAGGCCCCGGCGAACGCGAGCTGGTCGCGCAGACCCTCGCCGCGTGCGCGGGCGGAACCCACGGCACCGGAGGCGTCGACGAATCCCACGGCACCGGCGGTGGCGTCGTCGACCTCGCCGGGCGCACCGACCTCGCGCAGCTTGCCGCGGTGCTCGAGCATGCGGCCGCGGTCGTCGTCGGCAACACCGGGCCCGCCCACCTCGCCGCGGCGGTCGGCACCCCCGTCGTCTCCCTGTTCTCCCCGGTCGTCCCCGCGGAGCGGTGGGCCCCCTGGGGGGTACCCGTGCGCCTCCTCGGTGACCAACACGCGCCGTGCCGGGGAACCCGCGCCCGCGAGTGCCCGGTCGACGGGCACCCGTGTCTGACGAGCGTCCCGCCGGACGAGGTGGTCGCCGCCGTCACCGAACTCGCCACCGTGAGGAGGTCCCGATGCGCATCCTGATCTGGCACGTCCACGGCTCCTGGACCACGTCCTTCGTCCAGGGGGCCCACGAGTATCTCGTGCCGCTGCTGCCGGACCGGGGCCCCGACGGCCGTGGCCGCGCCCGGACGTGGGACTGGCCCGCCCCGGTCTCCGAACTCGGACCGGATCAACTGCGTGCGCAGGCCTCGGACGGCGGGATCGACGTGGTGGTCCTGCAACGCCCACACGAGATAGACCTGCTGCGCGACTGGACGGGCCTGCGGGCCGGCGTCGACGTGCCGGCCGTCTACGTCGAACACGACACCCCCCGCGAGCACGCGGTCACCTCCCGTCACCCGATGGCCGGCCAGGACCGGGTGCCCGTCGTCCACGTCACCCGCTTCAACCGCATGATGTGGGACTGCGGATCCGCGCCGACCCGCGTCGTCGAGCACGGCATCGTGGACCCGGGGCGGTCGTGGACGGGGGAGGACGACAGCCTCGCCGTCGTCGTCAACGAACCGGTACGCCGTGGCCGCATCGCCGGCACCGACCTCGTCGTGGACCTCGGACGTCACGTCCCCCTCCACGTCTACGGGATGGGGATGGGCGAGCTCGCGGAGCTCGCCCCGCACCTCGCGCCGACGCTGCACGAGAACCCGCCCCAGGCCGAACTGCACCGCACGCTCGGCCGCCACCGCGCCTACTTCCACCCCTACCGGTGGACCAGCCTCGGCCTGGCCCTGCTCGAGGCCATGACGCTCGGCATGCCGGTCCTGGCGCTGAGCACCACCGAGGCGCCCCGCGCGGTTCCGCCCGAAGCCGGCCTGCTCAGCAACGACCCCGACGAACTACTCGCGCGCGCCCGGGAATGGCTACACGACCGCGACGCCGCCGCGGCGGCGGGTGCCGCCGCCCGCGAGCACGCACTGCGTCACTACGGACTCGGCCGCTTCCTGGCGGACTGGGACACCGTCCTGCAGGAGGTGACGACATGAGGATCGCCCTGGTTTCGGAACATGCGAGCCCCCTGGCCGCACTCGGGGGAGAGGACGCGGGCGGGCAGAACGTCTACGTCGCCGAACTGGCCACCGGGCTCGGCGCGCGCGGCCACGACGTCACCGTGTACACCCGTAGAGAGTCGGGCTCGGCACCCGAGACGATCCCTCTCGCTGACCGCGTGCACCTGGTCCACGTCACCGCCGGCCCGCCGGCCCCGCTGCCCAAGGACGAACTGGCCCCCCACATGGACGAGTTCGGGCGTGCGCTCGCCGGGCACTGGCTCGCCGAGGGCGTCCCCGACGTCGCCCACGCCCACTTCTGGATGTCCGGGCTGGCCGTCCAGCGGGCCCGGCAGACGGTCGATGTGCCTTTCCTCCAGACTTTTCACGCCCTCGGCGTGGTCAAACGGCGTCACCAGGGTTCGGCCGACACCAGCCCGCCCGGTCGACTCGCCGACGAGGTCGCGCTCGCGACAGGCGCCGACGCCGTCACCGCCAGCTGCCGCGACGAACGCCGCGAGCTCGTCGACCTCGGCACCGACCCCGACCGGATCCACGTCATCCCCTGCGGCGTCGACCTCGACCTCTTCCACCCCGACGCCCACCACACCCGCGCGGACGGCCTGCCGCCGCGACGCGACGGATACCGACGGATCGTCTCCCTCGGGAGGATGGTCCCGCGCAAGGGCATCGACCACGCCATCCGCACGCTCACCTCGATCCCCGACGCCGACCTCGTCGTGGCCGGCGGAGCGGACCGCGGTGACCTGGACCGCGACCCCGAGGCCGTGCGGCTGCAGGCGCTCGCCCGAGAACTCGGGGTCGACGACCGGGTGACCTTCACCGGGCGGCTCGGCCGCCGGGACGCCGCGGCGCTGCTCGCCTCCGCGGACGTCGTGGTGGTGACCCCGTGGTACGAGCCCTTCGGGATGGTCCCGCTCGAGGCCATGGCCTGCGGCCGCCCCCTCGTGGGCACCGCCGTGGGCGGATTGCTCGACTCCGTCGCCGACGGGGTCACCGGACTGCTCGTCCCACCCGGCGACCAGGCGGCCGTCACCCGCGCGGTGACCGAACTGCTCGACGACCGCGATCGCGCGGAGGCCATGGGCGTCGCCGCACGCCGCCGTGCCCGGGACCTCTTCTCCTGGGAGGGCGTCGTGGACGCGACCCTCGACGCCTACGCGGACGCCGCGAGGACGGCCGGCCCGCGCGCCGCGGGGGACGCCACACCGGCCAGCGGGTGGCTCGAATCGCATCTCGCGGGACTGCATTCCGCCCTCGACGACGTCGCCCGGCACGGCCCCACCCTCGACCGGTGGGCGAGCCGGCTCACCGCGCGCCTGCTCGACGGCGGCCGCCTCCTGGCCGCCGGCAACGGCGGCAGCGCCGCCGAGGCGCAACACTTCACGGCCGAGTTCGTCGGGCGCTTCGTCGACGACCGGCGCCCCGTCTCGGCGATCGCCCTGACCTCGGACCTGTCCGGGATCACGGCCATCGGCAACGACTACGGCTACGAGGAGGTCTTCGCCCGCCAGGTCGAGGCGCACGCATCACCGGGAGACATCCTCGTGCTGCTGTCCACGAGCGGGACCAGTGACAACGTCATCGCAGCGGCCCGCCGGGCGCGCGAACGCGGGGTCATCACGTGGGCGCTGACCGGAGGCGCGCCCAGCCTGCTCGAGGAGGTCTGCGACGAGACGATCCGGGTCGCCTCCTGCAACACCGCGCTGATCCAGGAGTGCCACCTGGTGCTCCTGCACGCCCTCGCGGCTGCCGTCGACGCGCGGCTGCCCCGGCGTCGAGGAGTGGATAATGCACGCTGACCCCGTTGCCGTCGTCGGAGACGTCGTCCTCGACCGTGATCTCGAGGGCACGTCATCCAGGCTGTGCCCCGACGCCCCGGTCCCCGTCGTCGACGCCGACCACACGTTCGTGAGTCCCGGCGGCGCCGGGCTGGCGGCGCTGATGTGCGCGCGGATCGACAGGGTGCCACGAGTCCGGCTCGTCGCGCCGTTGGCGGACGACGCCGCAGGGGAGACGCTGCGGTCCGAACTCGCCGACATCGAAGTCCGCGCCCTGGGGCACGAGGGCGGCACCCGGACCAAGACGCGCATCCGTGCCGGCGGCCAGACGCTGCTCCGGGTGGACGACGGTGGGCCGGCCTCCCCGCGGGACATCGACCCGGACCAGCTGGCGGACGCGCTGTCCGGGGCGGTCGTGCTCGTCAGCGACTACGGGGCGGGGACCACCCTCGACCCGGCGGTCCGCGCCGGGCTCGAACAGGCCGCCCGCGACGGTGACGTCGTCTGGGACCCGCACCCGCGCGGTGGGCCGCCCGTGCCCGGGTGCGCGGTGGTGACCCCGAACCTGGCCGAAGCCCTCGACGCGGCGGTCGCCCTCGGCGTGGAGATCGACCCGGCACGGCCGGGAGACCTCGCCCGGACCCTCCGCCGGGCCTGGGACGCCCGCGCCGTGGTCATCACCGTCGGCGCCGACGGTGCCTGGCTGGCGGAAGGGGAGGAGGTGCGGCAGATACCGTCGGGCGGGCGCGAGGCCGGCGACCCGTGCGGTGCCGGTGACCGCGTCGCGGCGTCGATCGCCGCATCGCTGAGCCGGCGGGAGTCGGCGGCCACCGCGGCGGCCCGGGCCGTGGCCGACGCCTCCCGGTGGGTTGCCGAAGGCGGCGCCTCCGGATTCCGCGGCCGCGGCAACCAACCGGCCCCGAGCCCCCTCGACGGCTTCGCCCACCGCATCGCCCGCACCCGCGAGGCGGGCGGGGTGATCGTCGCGACCGGCGGCTGCTTCGACGTCCTGCACGCCGGGCACGCACAGTACCTGCGCGCCGCCCGCGAGCTGGGCGACCTGCTGGTGGTCCTGCTCAACTCCGACGCCTCCGTACGCAGGCTCAAGGGCACCGGTCGACCCGTCAACCCGCTCACCGACCGACGCGCCCTGCTCGAAGCGCTGGCGAGTGTGGACGCGGTGGTGGTGTTCGACGACGACGACCCGCGTCAGGCACTGGACGCTCTGCGGCCCGACGTGTGGGTCAAAGGCGGTGACTACCGCGTGGCCGACCTGCCCGAGGCCCCGCTCGTCCACGGCTGGGGAGGCCGGGTGGAGATCCTCCCGCTCCTCTCCGGGCGGTCCACCACCTCGATCCTCGATCGGATCAGCGATGCCGGCTGAGCCCTACTCCGCCGAGGCCCTCCGGGCGGCCGGGATGCCCACTCGAGTCGACACCTCCCGCGGGGAACCGTGGGCGGTGCGACCGGAGGACATCGGTCCCGGAGATGTCCTCGCCCTCCGGGCGCTCGGCATGGGGGACGCACTCACCGGCATAGCGCCCCTGCGGGGGCTGCGGCGGCTGGCGCCGGGGTCCCGGCTCGTCCTGGCGGCCCCCGCCGGGGTCGGCGGTTGGCTCGCCCGTCTGGGCGTCGTCGATTCCGTCCTGCCGACCCCCGGTCTGGTGCACCTCGGCCCGATCGGCGGAGGACAGATCGCGGTGGACCTGCACGGCAACGGCCCGGCCAGTCGCGGCCTGCTCACCGCCACGGACCCCGGCCGCCTCATCGGGTTCGACTGCCCCGAGGTGGGGCACACCGGCCCGCCCTGGCGTCGTGACGAGCACGAGGTCCACCGCTGGTGCCGGCTGGTGAGCGACGCCGGCGGACCGTGCGGGCCCGAGGATCTCCGCCTCGCGGACCCGGCCGATCCCGCCGATCGCCATGACCGGCCCTCCGGCGGGGCGTCCGACGGGTGTGTCGTCGTCCACCCCGGCGCCGCCGCACCGTCGCGTCGATGGCCGGTCGAGCGGTGGGCGGTCGTCACGCGTGCCCTGGCCGACGTCGGGCACCGGGTGGTGGTCACCGGCTCGGCAGACGAATCCGCGTTGACGGCCGAGGTCGCCGCGTCGACTCCCATGGCGACCGACGCCGGGGGAGCGCTGGACCTCGACGCACTGACCGACCTCGTGGGAGGCGCCGCACTCGTCCTCAGCGGGGACACCGGCATCGCGCACCTGGCCACGGCTCTCGCCAGCCCGTCGGTGGTCCTCTTCGGCCCCGTCCCGCCGCGTTGGTGGGGGCCGCTCATCGACCCGCACCTGCACCGCGTCCTGTGGCACGGCGACCCGGACGCCGACACCTGGGGTGATCCCCACGGCGGCGTCGTCGACCCCCGCCTGGACGCGGTGGGGACCGACGAGGTGCTGAGCTCCGCTTTCGACCTACTTAGCCACGACACGGGGAGGACCACAGCATGACCCGAACCATCGACAGGGCCGTCGTCACCGGAGGCGCCGGATTCCTCGGCAGCCACCTGTGCACCGAACTCCGCCGCCGCGGCGTCGAGGTCGTCGCGCTGGACAACTTCCTCACCGGGACCCCGGACAACCTCGCACACCTGGCCGCCGACACCGGCTTCCAGCTCATGGAGCGCGACGTGACGGACTACGTCCACGTCCCGGGGAAGGTCGACCTCGTCCTGCACTTCGCGTCCCCGGCGTCGCCGATCGACTACCTCAAGTTGCCCATCCACACGCTCCGGGTGGGATCACAGGGAACGCACAACGCCCTCGGCCTGGCCCGCGACAAGGGCGCCCGGTTCGTCCTGGCCTCCACCTCCGAGGTGTACGGCGACCCGCTCGTGCACCCCCAACCCGAGACGTACTGGGGCAACGTCAACCCGGTGGGCCCGCGAGGGGTGTACGACGAGGCCAAGCGGTACGCGGAAGCCCTCACCGAGGCCTACCGCACCACCCACGGCGTCGACACGGCGATCGTGCGCATCTTCAACACCTTCGGCCCGCGTATGCGCCCGCACGACGGCCGGGCGATCCCGACCTTCATCCGCCAGGCGCTCCGCGGCGAGGACCTGACCGTGGCCGGTGACGGCTCCCAGACCCGGTCGGTGTGCTTCGTCGACGATCTCGTGCGCGGGATCCTGGCGTTGGCGGAGTCGGGGCATGCGGGGCCGATGAACATAGGCAACCCCAACGAACTGGAGGTACTGGGGATCGCGCGCGATGTCATAGACGCCGTCGGATCGGCATCGCGGGTGCGATTCATCGATCGCCCGGTGGACGATCCCCAGGTGAGGCGCCCGGACACCGGACTGGCAACAGAGGCGCTGGGCTGGGCACCGGAGGTGTCGTGGGCCGACGGCCTCGGGCGCACTGTCGAGTGGTTCAGGAACAGGTCAGCACGGGAGGTCGCAGCACCGCGGTCGTGATCCACATCACCCCCCATCCACTTTCGGGTGTACCGGGTGTGGTGCCAGTCACATATCTTTCCCTCAATCGACGTTCATCCGTCGGGGATCACGCACCGCGCCGGGCCCCACCCGGCCCCACAGGACTGGAGCCTGACTTGACTGCCACGAACCTCCCCGCAGGGAATGCGACGCCACCGTCGTCGCCCCTGACACCGGAGCCCAAGAAGACCTCGCTCGCGAAGGTGGCGGCGGCCTCCTCGATCGGAACGACGATCGAGTGGTACGACTTCTTCATCTATGGCACGGCCGCCGCGCTCGTGTTCCCCACTCTGTTCTTCCCGGGCCAGGACGCCGCGGCCGCGACGCTCTCGTCCTTCGCGACGTTCGCGGTGGCGTTCTTCGCCCGCCCGGTCGGTGCCGCCCTCTTCGGTCACTTCGGAGACCGCATCGGTCGTAAGCGCACCCTGGTGTGGACGCTGTTCATCATGGGCATCGCCACCGTGTTCATCGGCCTGCTCCCCGGGTACGGCACCGGGGCCTTCGGAATGTTCGAGGGTGGCATCGGCATCTGGGCCCCGACGCTCCTCGTGGTCTGCCGCTTCTTCCAGGGCTTCGCGGTCGGCGGCGAGTGGGCCGGGGCGACCCTGCTCACGGCCGAGTACGCGCCGGAGGGTAAGCGCGGGATGATGGGGATGTGGCCGCAGCTGGGCGTCGCCTTCGCGTTCTTCCTCTCCTCGGGCACGTTCCTCATCTTCTCGCTGGTCGCCGGCGACAGTTCTGACGTCAGCAGCCCGTTCATGCAGTACGGCTGGCGTATCCCGTTCCTGCTGTCCGCCGTGCTGGTGCTCATCGGCCTGTGGATCCGCATCTCCATCGAGGAGACCCCGGTCTTCAAGCAGGACCGGGCCCTGGCCTCCGAGGACGCGGCACCCAAGACCCTGCCGTTCGCTGATGCGCTCCGCTACCAGTGGAAGGAGATCCTCATCGCCGGTGGCGCGCTCACCTCGCTGTTCTCCCTCTTCTACATGGGCACCTCGTTCCTCACGAACTACGCCACCAAGAACCTCGAGCACACCCGCCCGTTCGTCCTGGGTATGGGCATGATCGCCGCCCTGATCTTCGGCGCCGCGATCGCGATCTCGGCCATGTACTCCGACCGGATCGGCCGCAAGAAGGTCATCGGCACCTCGGTGGCGCTGGCCGTGGTCTGGGCGCTGTTCGTGTTCCCGATCCTCGACACCGGGTCGCCGATCGCGTTCGCCATCGTCCTCTTCGTCACGCTCATCATCTTCGGCATCGCCTACGGCCCGGCCGGCGCACTCCTGCCGGAGTTGTTCCAGGCCCGGTACCGCTACACCGGCGCCGGCCTCGGCTACAACCTCGCCGGCATCCTCGGTGGCGCACTGCCGCCACTGGCCGCCGCCGCGATGGTCGCCGCGGGCAACACCCTCGGCGTCGGGATCATGCTCTCGTTGCTGTCCGCCATGTCCATGCTGTGCGTGGTGGCCATGACGGAGTCGAGCAAGAACGTGATGAACGCGGATGCCGAGATGACCGAGGACCGCACCCTCGCCGCCGAGGTGCCCTGATCCACACCTGACGGATGCCCAGGCGCTCACGGCCCCGGGACACTCCCTCCCCTGAACAGCCGCGCCCGGCCCCACCCGAGAGGGGGCCGGGCGCGGTGTCGTGTGTGGACCTGCCCGTCGTGTGTGGACCCGCCCTGTAGGGGAGCGGTCAGAAGTCGCCGGCGGACCGGCGCAGGGACGCGATGGCCTCGATGAGCGCCACCTGTTCCTCCTGCTCCATCCCCGGGTCGGCGAACACCCCGGCGTTGAGTGCGGCGGTGGCCTCGGCCACTACGCGCCTGCCGTCGTCGGTGATCTCCACCAGGGTCGTCCGCCCGTCCGTGGGGTGCGGCCGTCGCTCCACCAGCCCGGCGTCGAGAAGACGCTTCATCGCGCTGGTGACGCTGGTGACGTGGACCTGGAGGCGCTCGGAGGCCTTGGTGATGGGCAGCGCTCCCGAACGGGAGAAGGCGAGCAGTCGGAGGAGCTCGTAGCGGGGGAACGACAGGTTCCACGGTCGCAGGGTCTCCTCGACCCGGGCCAACAGGATCTGGTGGGCCCGCATCACCGAGGTCACGACCGTCATCCCCTGGGCAGCGTCCGCCCACCCCTCGCGCTCCCAGTTGGCGCGCGCCTGGTCGATGCGGTCGGGGATCGGTGCGGTCCTGGGGGACAAGGGTTCACTCCTGGCGGACGCGGCGGGGTTGAACGGCCGAGTCTATCCGCCCGGACCCCGTCCGACCGGAGACCTGCGGAGATCGGAGCGGCACCGAGTGGGGGTGATCACGTCTTCGTCGAAAATGGAATTTCCGACACCGGCGATAGGCTCCGCGTATGAGCACCTCCGTCCATATGCGGGGCACCGCCTGCGACCCCTCACGCATCCGCCATCCCCATTTCCGGGGACTGGTCACCGACGCAGCCTCCGCGGTGGAGCGGATCGCCGACGGCGACACGGTGGCGATCAGCGGTTTCGCCAGCGCGGGCACCCCGAAAGCGTTCGCCCCTGCGCTCGCGGACCGGATCCGCGCCGTCCGGGCGGCCGGTGGTGACTTCAGTGTCAACCTGCTCACCGGCGCGTCGGTGGCGAACGAGGCCGAGGCGATGCTCGCCGAGGTCGACGGCATCGCGCTGCGGATGCCGTACCAGAGCGAGCCCACCGCCCGCGGCAAGATCAACTCGGGCGAGATGGACTACGTGGACGTCCACCTCTCTCACGTGGCCCAGCAGGTGTGGCAGGGCCATTACGGCGACGTGGACGTCGCGGTGGTGGAGGTCGCGGCCATCACGGAGGACGGCGGACTCGTCCCGGCGATGTCGGTGGGTAACAGCAAGACGTGGCTCGACGTGGCCGACAAGGTGATCCTCGAGGTGAACTCCTGGATCCCGGAGGGCGTCGAGGGCATCCACGACGTCTACTACGGCACGGCGCTCCCGCCGCATCGCAGGCCGATCCTGCTCTCGCGGGCCGACGACCGGATCGGTCAGCCCCTGCTCGAGGTGGACCCGGCCAAGGTCATCGCGGTGGTGCCCACCGATCAGCGGGACTCCGCCAGCGCTCTGACCAAGCCCGACGAGGTGAGCAACGCGATCGCGGGCCACGTGCTGGAGTTCTTCCACCACGAGGTCGCGTCCGGTCGGATGCCCGCGGGGAGCCTCCTCCCGTTGCAGGCCGGGATCGGCAATGTGGCCAACGCCGTCCTGGCCGGACTGGCGGCGGGGTCGTTCTCGGACCTGAGCTGCTACTCCGAGGTCATCCAGGACTCGATGCTCCAGCTCATCCGGGAGGGCACGGTCGCCCACGCCTCGGCCACCGCGCTGGCGTTGTCCGCGGACGGACTGACGGAACTGGTGGACAACTTCGACCTCTACCGCGACCACATCACGTTGCGCCCGCAGGAGATCAGCAACCACCCGGAGATCGTCCGGCGGCTGGGGATCGTCGGCATGAACGGCATGCTCGAGGCGGACGTCTACGGCAACGTCAACTCCACCCACGTGGGCGGGACCCGCATCATGAACGGCATCGGCGGGTCCGGTGACTTCACGCGTAACGGATACGTGTCGATGTTCCTCAGCCCGTCAACGGCCAAGGACGGGGCGGTCTCGGCGATCGTGCCGATGGTCCCGCACGTCGACCACACCGAGCACGACGTCCAGGTGATCGTCACCGAGCACGGCCTCGCCGACCTGCGCGCATTGAGCCCACGCAAGAGGTCGCGTCTCATCGTGGACCGGTGCGCGGACCCCGTCTTCCGACCACTTCTGCACGACTACCTCGATCGGGCCGAGGCCCGTCCGGGTGCCGGCAACACGCCACATATCCTCGAGGACGCCTTCTCGTTCCACACGCGCCTCGCTGCCACGGGGAGCATGCTGGGGTAGGCGTCCGCCCCAGATCGACTAGGAGTCCGAGGATCGATGACGAGCACCCAGAGCCCCCTGCGCATAGGTAACGTCTCGGCGTCGCGGGCAGACCGTGCCACGGCGACGGCCGAGTTCCTCGCGGCCGCGGCGCTGGACGTGCTCGCGCTCGACATGCTCTCCGACGAGGCGATGCTCGATCTGGCCGAGCAGCGGTCCGCGGGCGGACCGGGTTACGAACGGGCGGCGCTGGTCCAGATCGGCGAGTGTCTCGGGCAGCTCGGCGCCGGGGGCGTGCGGATCGTCACCAACGCGGGCGCACTGGACCCCGAGGGCCTCGCCGCCGAATTGCGGTCCGTCGCCCGGGACGCGGGTCTGGACCTGGCAGTGGCCTGCGTCGATGCCGGTGACGTGACGGACCGGACGACCGAACTCGGTCTCGGTGGGGCCGATGTCGCGACGGTGCGTCACGGGGCGTTCGGCATCTCCCGGGCGTTGGCGGCCGGCGCCGTCGTCGTCGTCACCGGGCGCGTCAGTCGCGAGGCCCTCGTCGCCGGCGCCGCGGCGGCCCACCACGGCTGGACGCCGTCCGCCCTGGACTCCCTCGCCGGATCGGTCGCGGTGGGGCACGTGCTCTCCGGTGGCCCCGGCGCGACGGGGGTCGTCGACTCCACGACCGATGTCACCCGCACCACCGATCCGGTCACCGGGGGTTACCCCATCGCGGAGATCGCCGACGACGGGTGCGCGGTCGTCACGCGCCATCCCTCGGCCTTCGGGTCGGTCACCGTCGGGACCGTCACCGATCAGCTCCTCGACGGCGTCGCCGGGGCGCGGTACGCGGCGCCCGACGTGGTGCTGCGGCTCGACTCCCTCAGGCTTGCGCAGGAGGGCACCGACCGGGTCCGGATCAGCGGTGCCCGTGGTGAACCGGCCCCGCCGGTCGTGGCGGTGGTCGCCATGACACGGGGTACCGGTGGCGACCGGCGTCCCGTGCGGGTCGCCCGCCCCCTGGCGCAGGGGGAGACGGGGCACTCCGTGGTCATGCCCGACGGCGCCCGCGTCACGGTCCCGGTGCCGGTCGAGACCGCGCCCATCGGGCCGGGGGAGTTACCGACCCCGTGGACTCCGGGCGCCGTCCCGGGCGGGGAGCCCGTCACCGCCGTCCTGGGCTCGGTCGCGAGTGTGCGACGCGGGGTGGTCGGCCGCGGGGTCAACATCGCGGTGTGGACATGGGACGACTCGGCGTTCGCCTGGTTGGCCGGGGAGCTCACCGTCGAGCGGATCCGTGAACTCATCCCGGGTCTCGACGGTATGGACATCCGGCGCTACCTGCTGCCCAATCTCCGGGCGGTCAATCTCGTGGCCCGCCCGCCACGGGGCGAGGTGCTGCGGCCCGGGCTCGGAGCCGACCTCACGGCGGCCCGCCTGGAGATCCCCGGCGAGCTCCTCGAGGTCGGCCCCTGACCCCGCCCTGTCATTGCGCCGCCCGCAGCTCGGCCTTTCGGATCTTCCCGGTCGCCGTGCGGGGGATGGAGTCGACCACCACGACGTCGCGCGGCCGGTGCGAGGGGGAGAGCCGCTCCGCGCCGAACTCCATGACCGAGCCCTTGAGATCGTCCTCGGCCGGTGCGCCCTCGGCGGGCACCACGACTGCGACCACGAGCTCGCCCCACTTGGGGTCCGGGCGCCCGACGCAGGCGACCTCGGCGACGTGCGGGTGGTCCATGAGGACCCGCTCCACGTGCATCGAGGAGACGTTCTCGCCGCCGGACTTGACGATGTCCTTGACGCGGTCGGCGAACCACACGACCCCCTCCCGGTCGATACGCCCCAGATCGCCGGAGTGCAGGCGGCCGCCCACGAACGCCGCGGCGTTGGCCTCGGGGTTGTTCCAGTAGCCCTCCATCACCGTCGGTCCGCGGTAGACGATCTCGCCTTCCTGGCCGACGGGCATGAGCTCGGCACCGCCCGGTTCGCTGATCCGGTTCTCCGCGATCGGGGTGGGGTAACCCCAGGAGTCGGACTTGTCCGGATTGAGCTCGGGCCACTGCATCACGGTGGCCGGGGTGCACTCGCTCATCCCCGAGGCCAGCGCCATCCTGGCGTCCGGGAGCGCGGACTCCAGGCGTCTGCGCATCTCCTCGGACATCGGGGCCATGGCGTAGAGCAGGAACCGGATCGAGGACAGGTCGAGGCCGCGGTCCCTGCCGTCGGCGAGGGCCTCCAGCATGAGAGGCAGGCCGACCAGGTGGGTGGCGTGGACCCGGGCGACCGTGTCGGCGTATTGGACCGGGTCGAAGCCCGGCAGGAGGTGGACGGTCGCGCCCATGGTGACGGCGGACAACAGGACCCCGTTGAGGCCGGCGGTGTGGAAGAGGGGGAGCGGGCAGACCGTGACCGAGGCCTCGGCTCCCCAGTTGAGGCCGAAGACGGCCCCGTTGCCGAGCGCGGCCATGGTCACCGCGAGGTGCGAGGTGAGGACGCCCTTGGGGCGTGAGGTGGTCCCGGAAGAGTAGAGGCACTGCACGACCTGGCGGTCGCCGATCACCGTGTCGGGATTGGTGTCGTCGTCGGCCAGGAGGTCGTCCCACCCGATCAGCGCGGGACCGTCGGCGGGGGCCTCCAGGCCGTCGGGCACGCCTCCGACGACGACGACGGTGCGGATCGCGGGAATGGCGGCGACCGCTCCCATCACCAATTCCGCGAGTGAACCGTGGACCACGAGGATGCGGGTCCCCGAGTCGGTCAGGGCGTGCTCGATGTTGTCCAACCCGGACAGGAGGTTGATGGGCAGCGAGACCATCCCCGCCTTGGCCGTCCCGAAGTAGGTGGCGACGAACTCGCGGCAGTTCATCGACAGGAGCGCGACCGGTTCCTCCGCCTCGATCCCGTGCGCGGTCAACCCGTGGGCGAACCGGTTGGACACGGCCTCGAGCTCGAGATACGTCCACGATCCCGCGTCGTCCGTGAGGGCGGTCCGGCCCGCGAACGTGGCCGCCGCCCGGGTGGGGAGGTCACCCACCGAGCAGCGGCGGGCCAGGGCGTGGTCGACGGGGTCGATCCCGGTCAGATCTAGTCGCACGGTGTCTCCGTAAGGGGTCGGGGCCTCCCGCATCAGAAGTGACGGGGATCACCACGGCAAAGACTTCCAGGGGTGGCGGACAAAAGCAAGCAAGCACGCTTGCTTTATTCGTGGGGAGGTGGGATCGTTCTCGCCATGACCAAGCCCCAGCCCTCCGAGACGGAGGATCCGCACGCGGCCCTCGCCGCACTCAACGCCCGGGTGGACGAGCTCGTCGAGACCGTCGGGGCCGATCGCTGGAACACCGATACCCCGGCCGAGGGCTGGGACGTCGCGATGCAGATCGCCCACCTGGCCTGGACCGACGAGGTCTCCGTCACCGCCATCCGCGACGCGGAAGCCTTCCAGGCCGTGGTGGACAAGGCCTCGTCAGACCCCACAGGCTTCGTCGACGCCGGCGCGGCCGAGATCGCCGCCACCGGTCGCGACGAGGTCCTCGCGCGCTGGCGCCTCGCCCGGGGCGAACTCGCCGACGCGCTCAAGGCCGCCGACCCGGGGGAGAAGATCCCGTGGTTCGGCCCGCCCATGCGGTCCAAGTCCATGACCACCGCCCGGATCATGGAGACCTGGGCGCACGGCGTGGACGTCGCGGACGCCCTGGGCGTGGGCGTCGACACCGACCCGGCTTTCCTCGGCGCCCTCCCGCACGTCGCCCGTCTGGGCTGGAAGACCCGCGCGTTCGCCTACATGATGAACGGGCTGGAGGCACCCGCCTCCGAGGTCCACGTCGCCCTCACACAGGCCGACGGCACCGTCCTCGAGTTCGGCCCCGCCGACGCCGAGCAGCGGGTCACGGGCCCGATCCTCGACTTCTGTCTGCTGGTCACCCAGCGTGTGCACCTCGACGACACCGCTCTGGAGGCGGACGGCGAGGACGCGCTGGGATGGCTCCGCATCGCCCAGGCGTTCGCCGGACTCCCCGGCAGCGGCCGTGAGAAGGGAGCACGAGCATGACCTCGTCCACGTCCACGCCGTCCACCCCCGGACCGTCCACCCCCGCGCCACTGCGCGTCGGCAACATGTCCGGGTTCTACGGCGACCGCATCTCCGCGATGCGCGAGATGCTCTCCGGCGGCGAACTCGACGTCCTCACCGGTGACTACCTGGCCGAGCTGACCATGCTCATCCTCGGCCGCGACCGGATGAAGAGCGCCGAGCTCGGTTACGCCAAGACCTTCCTGCGCCAGCTCGAGGACTGCCTCGCTCTGGCACTCGAGAAGAACGTCAAGATCGTGGCCAACGCGGGTGGGGTCAACCCGGCCGCGCTGGCCGACGCCATCCGCCAACTCGCGGATCGGCAGGGTCTGCCGGCGAAGGTCGCCCACGTCGAGGGCGACGACCTCATCGCCCGGATCGGGGAGCTCGACGTCCCAGAGGACGCCGGGTTCCCGGTCACGGCCAACGCCTACCTGGGCGCCTTCGGCATCGCACGGTGCCTCGACGCGGGGGCCGACATCGTGGTCACCGGCCGCGTCACGGACGCGTCCGTGATCGTCGGCCCGGCGATCAGTCACTTCGGTTGGGGACGCGACGACCTGGACGCACTCGCCGGCGCCACCGCCGCGGGCCACGTCATCGAGTGCGGCACGCAGGCCACCGGCGGAAACTACGCCTTCTTCAACCGCGGCGAGATCGCCGACCCGGTGAAGCCCGGCTTCCCGATCGCCGAGATCGCCGCCGACGGCACCTCCGTCATCACCAAGCATGCGGGAACCGGGGGCGCGGTCACCGTCGGCACCGTCACCTCGCAGCTGCTCTACGAGGTGACCGGCGCGCGCTACGGCGGACCCGACGTCGTCACCCGACTCGACACCGCCGTGCTCGAGCAGGAGGGTGCCGACCGCGTCCGGATCTCCGGCGTCGTGGGCGAGACGGCACCGCCCACCACCAAGGTGTCCGTCACCTGCCTCGGCGGCTTCCGCAACGAGATCACGTTCCTGCTCACGGGCTTGGACATCGAGGACAAGGCGGCCCTGGTCGAGCGCCAGCTCCTGGCCGGGCTCGAGCGCGAGCCGGCGCAGCTGGACTTCCGCCTGCACCGCACCGACCACCCCGACGCCGACACCCAGGCCGCCGCGACCGCGCTGATGACCATCGTCGCCTGGGACCCGGACTCCGACGTGGTCGGTCGAGCGTTCTCCGATGCCGCGGTCGCCATGACCTTGTCCAGCTATCCGGGCGCCACCCCCAGCGCGCCGCCCGGCCGCGGGGGACCGTACGGCGTGTACATCCCCGCCTACCTGGACCAAAACGAGGTGCCGCACATCGCGGTCCTGCCCGACGGGACCCGGGTCGACATCGACCCCCCCGCCAGGACGGAGGAGATGGGCGACGGCCACGCCTCCGACGGACTGGACGCCGACGGCAACCCGCTCGTTTCCGCAGTGCCGGTGACGGGGTCGACCCGCCGGCGCCCGCTGGGCGACGTCCTCGGGGCCCGCTCCGGCGACAAGGGCGGCACCGCCAACATCGGACTGTGGGCCGGTGACGCCGAGGCCTACGCCTGGATGCGAGACACCCTCACCGTCGACGAGCTGAGACGCCTCCTGCCCGAGGCCGCGGAGTTGCCGATCGAGCGCTATGAGCTGCCGAAGCTGGGCGCGGTCAACTTCGTCATCGACGGACTGCTCGGCAAGGGCGTGGCGCACGGTTACCGCTGGGACCCGCAGGCCAAGGGCCTGGCGGAGTGGCTCCGCTCCCGGGTCGTCGACATCCCCGACCACATCAACGCCCCCGTGACCGCCGCACCGGCCCAAGCGAAGGAGAACGAGTGACCATCCCACGCCGTACCGTCCCCGCCGTCCCACCCCATGTGCCAGGCGACCCCTGGTACTCCGAGGAGCGTCTCGCGCTGCGCGAGGCCACGACCCGCTTCGCCGAGCGGGAGATCCTGCCCCACCTCGACGAGTGGGAGGCCGCGGGCTCGATCCCGCGCGAGCTCCACCGCAAGGCAGGCGAGCTGGGACTGCTCGGGGTCTCGTTCCCCGAGGAGGTCGGCGGCGGTGGCGGCGACGCGATCGATTCGATGATCGTGTGCGAGGCGCTGCACGAGGCCGGAGTGTCCGGCGGCGTGTTCGCGTCACTCTTCACCTGCGGCATCGCGATCCCGCACCTGGCCCAGTCCGGCACCCCGGAACAGATCGAGCGCTGGGTCAAGCCCACCCTCGCCGGCGAGATGATCGGCTCCCTGGCCATCACCGAACCCGGTGGCGGATCGGACGTCGGCCACCTCACCACCACGGCCCGGCGGGACGGCGATCACTACGTCGTCAACGGTGCCAAGACGTACATCACCTCCGCGACGCGCGCCGACTTCGTCGTCGCCGCCGTCCGTACCGGCGGCGAGGAGCTCAAGGGCGCCGCCGGTGTGAGCCTGCTCGTCATCCCCACGGACACCCCGGGCTTCCACATCTCGGCGCCGCTCGACAAGCTCGGCTGGCGCGCCTCCGACACCGCCGAGCTGACGTTCACCGACTGTCGGGTGCCGGTGGAGAACCTCGTCGGCGCGGAGAACGACGGCTTCGCGCAGATCGGGATCGGCTTCGTCGGCGAGCGCGCCGCGCTGGCCGCCCAGGGATACTCCCAGGCACAGCGCTGCCTCGATCTCACGCTGGACTGGGTCCGCGAGCGGGAGACCTTCGGACGCCCGCTGCTGTCCCGGCAGGGCGTGCAGAACACGGTCACCGAGATGGCCCGTCGGATCGATCTCGCCCGCACCTACACGCACCACTGTGTGAACCTGGCGGTGTCGGGGCAGGACGCCATCGCCGAGGTCTGCTTCGCCAAGAACACCGCCGTCGAGTGCGCCGAATGGGTCGCCAACCAGGCGGTGCAGCTGTTCGGAGGACTCGGCTTCATGTCGGAGTCCGAGGTCAGCCGCCAGTACCGCGATGTCCGGCTCCTGGGCATCGGGGGCGGCACGACCGAGATCCTGACCACCCTCGCCGGACGACGTTTGGGGTTCACGGCATGACAATCCTCCGTTCCACACTGGACACCACCAGCGCCGAGTTCGGTGCCGCGAGGCAGGCCATGGAGGGCAAGCTCGACCAGCTCGCCACGGATCTCGAGCCGGCACTGTCCGGCGGTGGCGAGCGCAAGGTCGCCCGCCACCGCGAGCGCGGCAAGTTCACCGCCCGCGAGCGGATCGACATGATCCTCGACCCGGAGTCCCCGTTCCTGGAGTTGTGCGCGCTCGCCGCGTGGGGCTCCGACTTCCAGACCGGTGCCTCCGTGGTGGCCGGGATCGGTGTGGTCGAGGGCGTCGAGTGCCTGCTCATCGCCAACGATCCGACGGTCAAGGGCGGCACCTCCAACCCGTGGACGCTGCGCAAGGTCCTCCGTCTCAACGACGTGGCCATGAAGAACCGGATCCCGGTCATCAGCCTCGTGGAGTCCGGTGGCGCCGACCTGCCCACGCAGAAGGAGGTGTTCGTCCCCGGCGGCGCGCTCTTCCGCGACCTGACCCGCCTGTCCAAGGCCGGCATCCCCACCATCGCCGTGGTCTACGGAAACTCCACCGCCGGTGGCGCGTACGTGCCCGGCATGAGCGATCACGTCGTCATGATCGAGGAACGTTCCAAGGTCTTCCTCGCCGGCCCGCCGCTGGTCAAGGCCGCCACCGGTGAGATCGCCGACGAGGAGACCCTCGGTGGCGCCGACATGCACGCCCGAGTCTCCGGCCTGGCCGACCACCTGGCGGTGGACGAGGCCGACGCTGCCCGCTTGACCCGGGGTATCGTCCGCCGTCTCAACTGGACCAAGGCCGGGCGCGCCCCGCGTGCCCAGGTCGCGGAGCCGCTGTACGGCACCGACGAGCTGCTCGGGATCGTCCCGGAGGACCTCAGGATCCCGTTCGACCCGCGCGAGATCATCGCCCGGATCGTCGACGGCTCGGTCTTCGACGAGTTCAAGCCGCTGTACGGCGCGAGTCTCGTCACCGGTTGGGCCGAGCTCCACGGTTACCCGGTCGGGATCATCGCCAACGCGCGCGGCGTGCTGTTCAGCGAGGAGGCCCAGAAGGCAACCCAGTTCATCGAGCTGGCCAATCGATACGACACACCCCTGCTGTTCATGCACAACACCACCGGCTACATGGTCGGGTCGGAGTACGAGCGCGGCGGCATCATCAAGCACGGCGCGATGATGATCAACGCGGTCTCCAACTCCGAGGTCCCGCACCTGTCGCTCATCACGGCCGCCTCCTACGGTGCCGGCCACTACGGCATGTGTGGCCGCGCGTTCGACCCCCGGTTCCTCTACACCTGGCCCAGCGCCAAGTCCGCCGTCATGGGTGGGCAGCAGCTCGCCGACGTGGTCACCTCCGTCGCCGCGGCCGCCAGCGCCGCCCGCGGTCAGGAGATGGACCAGGAGACCATCGACGGACTCAAGACTGCGATCGCCGACCAGATCGAGAAGGAGTCCCTGCCCGCCTTCCTGTCGGGGATGCTCTACGACGACGGCGTCATCGACCCCCGCGACACCCGGACGGTGCTGGGCCTCAGCCTGTCCGCGATCCACTCCGGAGAAGTCGCCGGAACCGACCGCTTCGGCGTCTTCCGGATGTGAGGAACGAAATCATGGAGAATTCATCAATCCCGACTCCGATCACTTCAGTCCTGGTGGCCAACCGCGGCGAGATCGCCCGACGCGTCCACCACACCGCGCGGTTACTCGGCATGACCACTGTCGCCGTGTTCTCCGACGCCGATGCCGAGGCGCCCCACACCCGCGAGGCCGACGCCGCCGTCCGCCTGCCCGGCAACACCCCCGCCGAGACCTACCTGCGCGGTGATCTGGTCATCGCCGCGGCCGAGGCGGCCGGCGCCGACGCCATCCACCCCGGATACGGGTTCCTGTCTGAGAACGCCGGGTTCGCCCGCGACGTGATCGACGCGGGCCTGACCTGGGTCGGCCCGCCGGTCGCGGCCATCGAGGCCATGGGCTCCAAGATCGAGGCCAAGAAGATTATGGGCGAGGCCGGCGTGCCGATGCTCACCGACCTCGAGCCCGCCGACCTCACCGAGGACATGCTCCCGGTGCTCGTCAAGGCGTCCGCCGGTGGCGGAGGTCGCGGCATGCGGATCGTCCGCACCCTCGACTCGCTGCACGACGAGATCGAAGGCGCGCAGCGCGAGGCGAAGTCCGCCTTCGGCGACGACGCGGTGTTCTGCGAGCGCTACCTCGAGCGTGGACGTCACATCGAGGTCCAGATCATGGCCGACTCGCACGGCACCGTCTGGGCGGTGGGGGAGCGCGAGTGTTCCATCCAGCGCCGCCACCAGAAGGTCATCGAGGAGGCCCCCAGTCCCCTCGTCGAGCGGACTCCGGGAATGCGGGAGGCGCTCTACAAGGCAGCCCGCGACGCCGCCTCCGCGATCGGGTACACCGGCGCCGGCACGGTCGAGTTCCTGGCCACCGACGACGGCGAGTTCTTCTTCCTCGAGATGAACACCCGCCTCCAGGTGGAGCACCCGGTCACCGAGGCCACCACCGGACTCGATCTGGTCGCCCTGCAGTTCGACGTGGCGGCGGGCCTGCCGCTGCCGTCCGCGGAGCCACCGGCCACCCACGGCTGGTCACTGGAGGCCCGCCTCTACGCAGAGGATCCCGCAGGCGACTACACGCCGGGGTCGGGAACCCTCTGGGCGCTCGACGTCCGCGGGGTCTCCTCGAGCTTCGAGGGCCCCCACCGCCCGGGAATCCGGCTGGACAGCGGCGTCGAGCCGGGCGCCGACGGTGCCCTCATCGGAGTGCACTACGACCCGATGCTCGCCAAGGTCATCTCCTACGGCCGCACGCGCGCTGAGGCCTGTGCCTCCCTCGCCGGTGCCCTGGCTCGTGCGCGGGTCCACGGTCTGGTCACCAACCGCGCCCAACTCGTCCGCGTGCTCCGGCACCCGGAGTTCATCGCCGGCAACCTGTCGACGACGTTCCTCGACGACCACGGCGCCGAGTCGCTCGCCGCGCCGCTCGCCGGCCCCGAGGCCGTCGCGATCTCCGCGCTGGCCGCGGCGGTGGTCTCCGGAACCGCCGACCACCTCGCCGGACCGGTGGCGCTGGCCCAGGCCGGGTTCCGAAACGTCGGGCGCACGCTGCAGAAGCGGACGTTCCGCCACGGTGAGGACGAGTTCGAGGTGGCCTACATCCGCGAGCGTTCCGGCGCCCGCCCGGACGGAGACCTCGCCGGGATCGTCACCGTCGAGGCGGTGGCCCCCGACTCCGCCGTCTTCGAGGTCAGGGGAGTGCGTCGCGTCTTCACCGTGGCCCGCTACGAGACCCCGGGTGCGGACACCGTCGTCGAGGTCGACTCCCCGCTCGGTCCCGTCTCACTCGTCGAGCCGCCGCGCTATACCGACCCCGCCGCCGAGGTCGCCGCGGGGTCGCTGCTCGCACCTATGCCGGGCGCGGTCATCCGCGTCGCGGTCGCCGTCGGCGACACCGTCACCGCCGGACAGCCGTTGCTCTGGATGGAGGCCATGAAGATGGAACACACCATCGCCGCCGCCGTCGACGGCATCGTCGCCGAGCTCCCCGTGGAGGTCGGCACACAGGTCGAATCGGGAACGGTCCTCGCCGTCCTCTCCGATCTCGACACCGACACCGACACCGAACAGGACCGATCACGATGACCGACATCTCACAGATCCCCAATCCCGTCATCGACACGGAGGAGCAGACGCAGCTCCGCCAGGTGGCCTTCGAGCTGGGCTCGCGGTACGGCATCGAGTACATGCGGGACAAGTCCGACACCGGCGAGACCACCAACGAGTTGTGGACCGAGGCCGGCAAGCTCGGCCTGCTCGGCGTGAACCTGCCGGCGGAGTACGGTGGCGGCGGAGCCGGGATGACCGAGCTCGCCATCGTGGAGGAGGAGCTCTCCGCGGCGGGCGCCGGCCTGCTCATGATGGTCGTCTCGCCGGCCATCAACGGCACGATCATCTCGCGCTTCGGCACCGAGGAGCAGAAGAAGAGGTGGCTGCCGGGCATCGCCTCCGGTGAGACCATCACCTCCTTCGCGATCACCGAGCCCGACGCCGGGTCCAACTCGCACGCGATCACCACCACGGCCCGCCGCGACGGCTCCGATTTCCTGCTCAGCGGGCAGAAGACCTACATCTCCGGTGTCGACCAGGCCGACGCCATCCTCGTCGTCGCCCGCCTCGAGGGCGCGACCAGCGGCAAGCTCCAGCCGGCCTTGTTGATGGTGCCCACGGACGCCCCGGGCCTCGCCAAGACGCACATCCCCACCGAGGTGCGGACCCCCGAGCGGCAGTTCCAGCTGTACTTCGACGATGTCCGGCTGCCGGCCGAGGCGCTCATCGGCGACGGCGACACGGCGCTGCTCATGCTCTTCGCCGGTCTCAACCCGGAGCGCATCATGGCCTCGGGCATGGCTGTGGGCATCGCCCGTTTCGCCATGGACCGGGCGACCAAGTACGCCAACGAGCGGCAGGTGTGGAAGACCCCGATCGGCGCCCACCAGGGCGTGTCACACCCGCTGGCGCAATGCAAGATCGAACTCGAGCTGGCGCGGTTGATGATGCGCAAGGCCGCGGCCCTGGTGGACGCCGGCAGGGACGACCTGGCCGGCGAGGCCGCCAACATGGCGAAGTACGCCTCCGGTGAGGTCTCGGCCCGCACCGTGGACCAGGCCATCCAGACCCTCGGTGGCAACGGTCTGTCGGTCGAGTACGGACTGGCCGGCATGCTCGCCGCGTCGCGTCTGCCCCGTATCGCCCCGGTCAGTCGGGAGATGATCCTCAACTACGTGGCCCAGCACTCGCTCGGGCTGCCGAAGAGCTACTGAGGTGAGCGCGGTGGAAGACCAGACGCTGGTGCACTACGAGGTCCATGGGGGCGCAGCCCGCCTCACCCTGGACTCGCAACACAACCGCAACGCCCTCTCGACCCCCCTGATCGAGCAACTCCACGCGGCGCTCGACCGGGCCGCCGGGGACGACACCGCCCGCGTCGTCGTCCTCGGGCACGCCGGCGGGACGTTCTGCGCCGGTGCGGATCTGTCCGAGGCGTCCGCGAACCAGGGGAGCCCCGAAGAGCAGGCCGCCGAGCGGACCCGGATCTTCCTGGGCGTGCTGTCCGCGATCCTCTCCCACCCGAAGCCGGTGATCGCCGCGGTCGACGGCCACGTACGCGCGGGCGGAATGGGTCTGGTGTCGGCCTGCGATTTCGCGATCGCCGGTCCGTCCTCGTCCTTCGCGCTCACCGAGGTCCGCCTCGGACTGGCGGCCGCGATGATCTCCGTGCCCCTGGCCGCACGCGTGAACTCGAGGGACCTCGCTCGAGCCCTGCTGACGGGGGAGAAGTTCGACTCCGGGCACGCGCTGCGGATCGGGTTGCTCTCCGATTCGGTCGAAGATGTCCAGGGTGCGGTCGGCGAGCTTGTGGCCGCCTTCCGGCCCTGCTCACCCCAGGGGCTCGAGGAGAACAAGGCCCTGCTCGCGGCGCCCGTGCTCGCCGAGCTCGAAGCGCGTGGGGAGGAGCTGGCGGGAGTCACCGCCCGTCTGTTCACGACCCCCGAGGTCGCCGAGGGAATGACCGCGTTCCTGGAACGCAGACAGCCCTCCTGGGCGACCGACACGGAGTAGCGTGGGATGTGGCGCTGGTCACGTGACCAGAGCCACATCACCAGCGCCACATCACCCCTTCACACTAGGAGTACATGCATGCGTACCAAGGCCGCCATCATCAGGGAGCCCAAGCAGGACGGCTGGGAGGTCGTCGAGGTCGATCTGGGCGATCCCAGGGTCGGTGAGGTCCAGGTCAAGTTGGCCGCATCGGGCCTCTGCCATTCGGACGAGCACCTCCTCACCGGCGACCTGCAGTTCGAGACCTACCCCATCCTCGGCGGACACGAGGGTGCCGGTGTCGTCACCAAGGTCGGTGAGGGCGTCACCGGGATCGAGGAGGGTGACCACGTCGTCCTGGCGTTCATTCCCGCCTGTGGCACCTGCCCGCCCTGCGCAGAGGGGCTCCAGAACCTCTGTGACAACGGTGCCGGCCTGCTGACCGGCCGCGCGATCAGCGATGACACCTACCGGGTCCACACCACCGCGGGCGAGCCGGTCGCCTCGATGTGTGTTCTCGGGACATTCTCGCCGTACGTGACCGTCCACCAGTCCTCCGTCGTCAAGATCGAGAAGGACATCCCGCTCGACAAGGCCGCCCTGCTGGGCTGCGGCGTCGCCACGGGCTGGGGATCGGCCACCGAGATCGGTGGGGCGAAGGAAGGCGACATCGTCGTCGTAGTGGGCGTCGGCGGCATCGGCATCAACTCGGTGCAGGGCGCGGCTGCCGCGGGAGCTCGCGCGATCGTCGCCGTCGACCCGGTCGAGTTCAAGCGCGAGAAGGCCAAGGAGTTCGGGGCCACCCACACCTGCAGCTCCATGGACGAGGCGATGGCACTGGTCGGAGAGATCAGCTGGGGTCGGATGGCCGATCTGGTCATCCTCACGATGGGCGTGGTCGAGGGCAAAGACCTGCTCCCCGGTCTGCTCCTCACGGGCAAGGGCCGCCGGTGTGTCGTGGTGGGCCTGGGGGACATGATGGCCGTCGACGCCCAGGTGTCAATCATGGACCTGGCGATGCAGCAGAAGACCCTCCAGGGCGCCATCTTCGGTGGCACCGGCCCGCGCAAGCAGATCCCGCACCTGCTGCACCAGTACCGCGCCGGGAACCTCAAACTGGACGAGCTCGTCACCAAGACGTACCGGCTCGAGGAGATCAACCAGGGGTACCAGGACATGCGCGACGGCAAGAACATCCGCGGTGTGATCATCTACGACGAGCAGGACTGGTAACAGGAGGACACATGACGGCACCCGAGCAGCGCGCCCCCAAGCAGGACAGGAGCCGTATCACGCGGGAGCGTCTGCTCGGTGCCTCGATCGACCTCCTCGCGACGCAGGGCTGGGCGGCGACCACCGTGGGTGCGGTGGCCGCCGCCGCCGGCGTCTCACGGGGCGCCGCCCAGCACCACTTCCCGACGCGCGAGGACCTCATCACCGCCGCGCTCGGGCACATGATCGAACAGCGACTCGAGGACGTCCGGACCGTGGGCCTCGACCTTCCCGAGCCCGGACCCGAGCGAACGGTCGCGGTGGTCCGGCTCATAGTCGGGCACTACACGTCCGACCTGTTCAAGGCCGCGCTCCACGTATGGACCGCGGCGGCCTCAGACCCGGCCCTCAGGGACCGCGTGCTCCCGCTCGAGAACCACATGTCCCGTGAGGTCCTGTCCATCGCCGCGGCCGCCCTGGGTCGCGATCCGGGTGACGCGCGAATCCGGCGCGCACTCCAGACCACCCTGGACCTCGCTAGGGGGCTGGGGCTCGCGGACGTCCTGTCCGACGACTCGGCGCGACGTGACAAGATCGTGAGATTCTGGGCCCATACCCTGGACACGGTCCTCGATGCGGCCGGAGCCCCGCCCGCGGGAGATGCCGCGACCGGCCCATTTTGACCGCTGCATCCCCCGGCGGTTAGGCTTCACCATCGTGCTCGCAGTGCGCGAGCTGGACGATCGTGCCCGGTAGGCCAGCGAGAGCGGCTGACATGGTCGGCCGTGCGCGGCGACAGGCGCGCGAGAGTCCGGATACGAGCAACGTCCCAGTGACCGGTGGTCGCCCCCGTGGAGGCCGCCAGCTAGAGAAAGTCGGTTCATGCCAACCATCAACCAGCTGGTCCGCAAGGGCCGCCAGGACAAGAAGTCGGCGACGTCGACGGCTGCCCTCAAGGGTTCGCCTCAGCGTCGTGGCGTGTGCACCCGTGTGTACACCACGACCCCCAAGAAGCCGAACTCCGCGCTCCGTAAGGTCGCCCGTGTGCGCCTGACCACCGGTATCGAGGTCTCCGCCTACATCCCCGGTGAGGGCCACAACCTGCAGGAGCACTCCATGGTGCTCGTGCGTGGCGGGCGTGTGAAGGACCTCCCGGGTGTGCGCTACAAGATCATCCGCGGCTCGCTCGACACCCAGGGTGTGAAGGACCGCAAGCAGGCCCGCTCCCGCTACGGCGCCAAGAAGGAGAAGTAATGCCTCGTAAGGGTCCCGCCCCCAAGCGCCAGCTGATCAACGACCCGGTCTACGGGTCGCCGCTGGTCACCCAGCTCGTGAACAAGATCCTCCTCGACGGCAAGAAGACGACCGCCGAGCGCATCGTCTACTCCGCGCTGGAGATCTGCCGCGAGAAGACCGGAACCGATCCGGTCATCACCCTCAAGAAGGCGCTCGACAACGTCAAGCCGGCTCTCGAGGTCCGCTCCCGTCGTGTCGGCGGCGCCACCTACCAGGTGCCCGTCGAGGTCCGCCCCGGTCGTTCGACGACCCTGGCGATGCGCTGGCTGGTGACGTTCTCCCGGCAGCGTCGTGAGAACACGATGGTCGAGCGTCTGGCCAACGAGATCCTGGACGCCTCCAACGGTCTGGGTGCCGCGGTCAAGCGCCGCGAGGACACCCACAAGATGGCCGAGGCAAACCGGGCGTTCGCTCACTACCGCTGGTGACGCGTCGGGACCCGGGCCGGGGCGTGGGTATCCACGTCCCCCCGGCCAGGGTCCCGTTGTCACCCGCCGGGTGGCATCATTGATCAAGGCCCGTACCTCACGCCCCGCGTGCAGGTACCGGCAGCACTACCGACCCGGTTCGGACGGTCGACAGCGACCGCACGGGCCACCGACGACTCACATTCGGGAGAATCCGTGGCACAGGACGTGCTGACCGACCTCAACAAGGTCCGCAACATCGGCATCATGGCGCACATCGACGCCGGTAAGACCACCGTCACCGAGCGCATCCTGTTCTACACGGGTGTCAACCGCAAGGCAGGCGAGACGCACGACGGTGCGTCGACCACCGACTGGATGGAGCAGGAGAAAGAGCGCGGCATCACGATCACGTCCGCCGCCGTCACCTGTTTCTGGTCCAACAACCAGATCAACATCATCGACACCCCGGGCCACGTCGACTTCACCGTCGAGGTGGAGCGGTCCCTGCGCGTCCTGGACGGCGCCGTCGCCGTCTTCGACGGCAAGGAGGGCGTCGAGCCCCAGTCCGAGCAGGTCTGGCGTCAGGCCGAGAAGTACGATGTGCCCCGCATCTGCTTCGTCAACAAGATGGACAAGATGGGCGCGGACTTCTTCTACACGGTCCAGACCATCGTCGACCGTCTCGGCGCGAAGCCGCTGGTCCTGCAGCTCCCGATCGGCGCCGAGGACGAGTTCGACGGTGTCGTCGACCTCGTCGAGATGAAGGCGCTCGTCTGGCCGGGCAAGACCGACATCGGCACCGAGGCGCAGGTGCAGGACATCCCGGCCGACCTGCAGGAGAAGGCCGAGGAGTACCGCGAGAAGCTCCTCGAGACCGTCGCCGAGAGCGACGAGGCGCTGATGGAGAAGTATTTCGGTGGCGAGGAGCTGACGAAGGACGAGATCCAGGCGGCGATCCGCAAGATGGTCGTCAACGCCGAGATCTACCCGGTGCTGTGTGGTTCGGCGTACAAGAACAAGGGCATCCAGCCGCTGCTCGACGCCGTCATCGCCTACCTCCCCAACCCGCTGGACGTCGGCGAGGTCCACGGCCACAAGGTCGGGGACGAGGAGACGGAGATCCTCCGCAAGCCGTCCAAGGACGAGCCGTTCGCGGCGCTCGCGTTCAAGATCGCCGTGCACCCGTTCTTCGGAGAGCTGACCTTCGTCCGTGTCTACTCGGGCCGCATCGACCCGAGCACCCAGGTGCAGAACGCGACCAAGGGGAAGAAGGAGCGCGTCGGCAAGCTCTTCCAGATGCACGCCAACAAGGAGATGCCCGTGGAGGAGGCCGTCGCCGGCCACATCTACGCGTTCATCGGGCTGAAGGACACCACGACGGGTGACACACTGTGTGACCTGAACAACCAGGTCATCCTCGAGTCCATGACCTTCCCGGACCCGGTCATCGACGTCTCCATCGAGCCCAAGACCAAGGCCGACCAGGAGAAGCTCGGCACGGCCATCCAGAAGCTGGCCCGTGAGGATCCGACGTTCTCCGTGCGGCTGGACGAGGAGACCGGGCAGACCGTCATCGGCGGAATGGGCGAGCTCCACCTGGACGTGCTCGTCGACCGGATGAAGCGCGAGTTCAAGGTCGAGGCCAACGTCGGCAAGCCGCAGGTCGCGTACCGCGAGACCATCAAGGGCTCGATCGACAAGTTCGACTACACCCACAAGAAGCAGACCGGTGGTTCCGGTCAGTTCGCGAAGGTGCAGATCGCGCTCGGCCCGCTGGACCAGGAGGCCGTCGAAGCCGGCGAGACCTACGAGTTCAGCGACAAGGTCACCGGTGGCCGCGTGCCCAAGGAGTACATCCCCTCCGTGGACGCCGGCATCAAGGACGCCATGCAGTACGGCATCCTCGCCGGCTACCCGATGGTCAACGTCAAGGCGACGCTCGTCGACGGCGCGTACCACGAGGTCGACTCGTCCGAGATGGCGTTCAAGGTCGCGGGCTCCATGGCCTTCAAGGAGGCCGCCCGTAAGTGCCAGCCCGTGATCCTGGAGCCGCTGATGGCCGTGGAGGTCGTCACGCCCGAGGACTACATGGGTGACGTCATCGGCGACATCAACTCCCGCCGCGGCCAGATCCAGGCGATGGAGGAGCGCTCCGGCGCCCGCGTCGTCAAGGCCCACGTGCCGCTCTCCGAGATGTTCGGCTACGTCGGCGACCTCCGGTCGAAGACGCAGGGCCGGGCCAACTACTCGATGGTCTTCTCCCACTACGCCGAGGTTCCGGCGGGCGTGGCCAAGGAGATCATCGCCAAGGCGACCGGCGAGTAACCGGTACTGGTCCCGCCCCGCCGTCAGGCGGGGTGGGGCCGATGCCGGCGGCGCACGGTCGAACCTCCGGGTGGCCGCCGGTTCGTGCTCAACACGGCACGATGAGTAAGATCAGATCCCACACAAAGCAGTGCCCACCTCCAGGTGGGGACAGACCAGTCCAGGAGGACACCAAGTGGCGAAGGCGAAGTTCGAGCGGACCAAACCGCACGTAAACATCGGCACCATCGGTCACGTCGACCACGGCAAGACCACCACCACCGCGGCCATCACCAAGGTTCTGGCGGACACCTACCCCGACCTCAACGACGCGTTCGCGTTCGACGAGATCGACAAGGCGCCGGAGGAGAAGGCTCGTGGTATCACGATCAACATCTCCCACGTCGAGTACCAGACCGAGAAGCGCCACTACGCGCACGTCGACGCCCCCGGTCACGCCGACTACATCAAGAACATGATCACCGGTGCCGCCCAGATGGACGGCGCGATCCTCGTCGTGGCGGCCACCGACGGCCCCATGCCGCAGACCCGTGAGCACGTGCTGCTCGCCCGTCAGGTCGGTGTGCCCTACATCCTCGTCGCCCTGAACAAGTGCGACATGGTCGACGACGAGGAGATCCTCGAGCTCGTCGAGATGGAGGTCCGCGAGCTGCTGGCGTCGCAGGACTTCGACGAGGACGCTCCGGTCGTCCACATCTCGGCGCTCAAGGCGCTCGAGGGTGACCCGAAGTGGGTCCAGGCCATCGTCGACCTCATGCAGGCCTGCGACGACTCCGTCCCGGATCCCGAGCGTGAGACCGACAAGCCGTTCCTCATGCCCGTCGAGGATGTCTTCACGATCACCGGTCGTGGCACCGTCGTCACCGGTCGTATCGAGCGTGGCCAGATCAACGTGAACGAGGATGTCGAGCTCATCGGCATCAAGGAGAAGGCCACCAAGACCACCATCACGGGCATCGAGATGTTCCGTAAGCTGCTCGACTACGGCGAGGCCGGCGACAACGTCGGTCTGCTCGTCCGTGGTCTCAAGCGCGAGGACGTCGAGCGTGGCCAGGTCGTCATCAAGCCGGGCGCCTACACCCCGCACACCACGTTCGAGGGCCAGGCGTACATCCTGTCCAAGGACGAGGGCGGCCGTCACACGCCGTTCTTCAACAACTACCGCCCGCAGTTCTACTTCCGTACCACGGACGTGACCGGCGTCGTGACCCTCCCCGAGGGCACCGAGATGGTCATGCCGGGCGACAACACCGAGATGAGCGTCGAGCTCATCCAGCCGGTCGCCATGGATGAGGGCCTGCGCTTCGCGATCCGCGAGGGTGGCCGCACCGTCGGCGCCGGACAGGTCACCAAGATCATCAAGTGATCCACTGACCGCTCGGTCCGGGTGATTCCCCGGGTCGATCGAGGAAGGGCGCCCCACCGTCAGGTGGGGCGCCCTTCCCGCATTTCGCGGTGGTTCACGCGTGCCCGGGGGAGTGGACGACCGGTTTATCTGAGGCGACCGAGTTTCGTGCGACGAGCGAGCTACCTGCGGCGACCGAACTACCTGCGACGACCGAGGATTGTCATCGCGATCGACAACCCCACCGCGGCGACCCCGGCGAGCGCGGCCGCGGCGACGGCGGCGACCTGTTCGGCACTCGCGCCGTGCGCGTCGTACCCGGGACCGGATACCCCGTGCCGGCGGTCGACTTCCGCGAGTGCCCGGAAGAGTTCATCGGGATCGCCGCCCGCGTCCGGATGGTGGCGCAGGACCGCCTGCCGCCTGTCCCGTTTGTAGGCGGCGGGGTCCCGCGGCTCGCGTCTGCTGTTCACGATGTGGTCTCCTCCGCGTGTGGACTCTGGTCTTCCCGACGCTACCGAAGTACCCGGTCGTCGTGCCGGGGTCCGTGACGCACCCGAGGACGCCGGGGCGTCCGGGATTTTGCCCTTCCGGCCGATGTACTGCATACTGGTCAAGTTGCCCGGACAAGGCGGCGATCCCGTATGGGCCCGATGGGCCCCGGGGAGAGTCGGGTTGGTCGGGCGAGCACGACCGGGGCGGGTGAGTGATCACCCGCCGGAAAAGCGGGAGGGCGACACGCCCGACCGCGTGGACGCGTCGTGACACGTCAACAGCGGCAGCGGATCGGTCCGCCGTCATCCTCGCCTCGCGCGAGCGATGTGGCACTCCGTCCTCTGGAGGTCTCGTAGTCGTGTCATGCCCGTGGGCGCGCGGCGGGGTCCTCCACGATGGAGCACCGATGCACGGGACCGGGTGGTAGACGGTCTGACGGTGTCACACATGACAAGCGAACACACAGTGTCCCCGCGCAGCGAGGGCGCTTACGACAGCCGCCCTCACGGGCGGGAGGAGAAGAGGACGAAGTGGCGGGACAAAAGATCCGCATCCGGCTCAAGGCCTACGACCATGAAGCTATCGACGCCTCGGCCCGCAAGATCGTCGAGACGGTGACCCGTACGGGTGCTCGTGTCGTCGGTCCCGTGCCGCTGCCCACCGAGAAGAACGTCTACTGCGTCATCCGCTCGCCGCACAAGTACAAGGATTCGCGTGAGCACTTCGAGATGCGTACCCACAAGCGGTTGATCGACATTCTCGACCCCACGCCGAAGACCGTGGACGCTCTCATGCGTATCGACCTGCCTGCCAGCGTCGACGTCAACATCCAGTGACCTCCGACCGCGTAGCGGTCAGCAAGCAACGTGCAGCGGAGACAGTGAACAGATGACTAACACCGAGATCAAGGGAATCCTGGGCGCCAAGCTCGGCATGACCCAGGTCTTCGACGAGAACAACCGGGTGGTTCCGGTTACCGTCGTCAAGGCCGGGCCGTGCGTCGTGACCGGGATCCGTACCCAAGAGACCGACGGCTACGACGCCGTCCAGATCGCGTTCGGCGCGATCGACCCCCGCAAGGTCACCAAGCCGGTGGCCGGCCAGTTCGATAAGGCCGGGGTCACCCCCCGTCGTCACCTCGCCGAGATCCGACTCGACAACGCCGAGCAGGCCGCCGGGTTCGAGATCGGCCAGGAGATCGGCGCCGACGTGTTCGAGGACGGCGCGTTCGTCGACGTCACCGGCACCTCCAAGGGCAAGGGCTTCGCCGGTACCATGAAGCGCTACGGCTTCGCCGGCCAGGGTGCCTCGCACGGTACGCAGGCCGTACACCGCAAGCCGGGTTCCATCGGCGGGGCATCGACCCCGGGCCGCGTCTTCAAGGGCAAGTCGATGGCCGGCCGCATGGGCAACGATCGCGTGACCACCATGAACCTCAAGGTCCACAAGGTGGACGCCGAGGCCGGCGTCCTCCTCATCAAGGGAGCCATCCCGGGTCGTAACGGCGGCCTTGTGATGGTCCGTTCCGCAGTGAAGGGCGGTGCGCGCGCATGACCACCACGGAGAACACCGTGAACCTCAAGCTGGACGTCCGTACCCCGGCGGGCAAGACCGACGGTTCGGTCGAGCTCCCCGCCGAGATCTTCGGCGTCGAGCCCAACCTGCCCCTGATGCACCAGGTCGTGGTGGCTCAGCTCGCCGCGGCGCGTCAGGGCACGCACTCGACCAAGACCCGTGGCGAGGTCCGCGGCGGCGGCCGCAAGCCGTTCCGCCAGAAGGGCACCGGCCGCGCCCGTCAGGGTTCGACCCGCGCCCCCGCCTACACCGGCGGCGGCACCGTCCACGGCCCGAAGCCGCGTGACTACTCGCAGCGCACCCCCAAGAAGATGAAGGCCGCCGCGCTCCGCGGTGCCCTCTCCGACCGGGTCTCGGCCGATCGCCTCCACGTGGTGACCGAGTTCGTCGAGGGACAGAAGCCGTCGACGGCCGGTGTCCGCGACTTCCTGGGCACCCTGTCCGACCGCAAGAAGATCCTGATCGTCGTCGGTCGTGAGGACGTCGCCGCATGGCGTTCCGTGGCCAACCTCGATCACGTCCATCCGATCGCTCCGGATCAGCTCAACACCTACGACGTGCTCCACGCTGACGACGTCGTGTTCTCGGTCGAGGCTCTGGACGCGTTCGTCACGCAGGCGAGCCGTGCGTTCGCCGGCAAGGCAGCGAAGGAGGCCGACAAGTGAGCACCGTCGCCGATCCCCGGGACGTGATCCTCGCCCCGGTCGTCTCCGAGAAGGCCTACGGCCTGCTCGAGCAGGGCGTGTACACGTTCCAGGTCGCCCCGGGCGCCAACAAGACGCAGATCAAGATCGCCATCCAGGAGATCTTCGGCGTCACCGTTGAGTCCGTGAACACCGCCAACCGTCAGGGCAAGCGCAAGCGCACCCGCACCGGGTACGGACAGCGCAAGAGCACCAAGCGCGCCATCGTGACCCTCGCGGCCGACAGCAAGCCCATCGAGATCCCGGGTCTGACCGCCTGACGGCGGGAAGAGTTAAGGACGAGAGAACCTCATGGCTATCCGCAAGTACAAGCCCACGACCCCCGGTCGTCGCGGCTCGAGCGTCTCGGACTTCGCCGAGATCACCCGCTCGACGCCCGAGAAGTCGCTGCTGCGCCCGCTGAGCAAGACCGGCGGCCGCAACGGTCACGGCCGTATCACCAGCCGCCACAAGGGCGGTGGCCACAAGCGCCAGTACCGCGTCATCGACTTCCGTCGTAATGACAAGGACGGCGTGCTCGCCACCGTCGCGCACATCGAGTACGACCCGAACCGCACCGCCAACATCGCCCTCCTGCACTACGCCGACGGGGAGAAGCGGTACATCCTCGCCCCGCGCAACCTGAAGCAGGGCATGAAGGTCGAGTCGGGTGCAGGCGCCGACATCAAGACCGGCAACAACCTCCCGCTCCGGAACATCCCCGCAGGCACCGTGGTGCACGCGGTGGAGCTCCGTCCGGGCGGCGGCGCCAAGATGGCCCGCGCCGCCGGCGCCGGCATCCAGCTGCTCGGTAAGGAGGGGACCTACGCCTCCCTCCGCATGCCCTCCGGTGAGATCCGCCGGGTCGACGTGCGGTGCCGCGCCACGATCGGCGAGGTCGGCAACGCCGAGCAGGCCAACATCAACTGGGGTAAGGCCGGCCGCATGCGGTGGAAGGGCGTTCGCCCGACCGTCCGTGGCGTGGTCATGAACCCCGTCGACCACCCGCATGGTGGTGGCGAGGGTAAGACGTCCGGTGGACGTCACCCCGTCAGCCCGTGGGGCCAGCCCGAGGGCCGGACCCGCAAGCCCAACAAGGCGAGTGACAGCATGATCGTCCGTCGCCGTCGCACCGGTAAGAAGCGTTAAGGAGGGAAACTAGGATGCCTCGTAGTCTCAAGAAGGGTCCGTTCGTCGACGAACACCTCCTCGCGAAGGTGGACGTGCAGAACGACAAGGGCACGCATCAGGTCATCAAGACCTGGTCGCGGCGCTCGACGATCCTGCCCGATTTCATCGGCCACACGTTCGCCGTCCATGACGGCCGCAAGCATGTGCCCGTGTTCGTGTCCGACTCGATGGTGGGTCACAAGCTCGGCGAGTTCGCGCCGACGCGCACGTTCAAGGGGCACATCAAGGACGATCGGAAGAGTAAGCGTCGATGAGCACTGATACGAAGAAGACCGACGACGGCACGGCGACGGCCGAGCAGAAGCTCTCCGCGCGTGCCACCGCCAAGTTCGTCCGCGTCACGCCCATGAAGGCGCGTCGTGTGATCGACCTCATCCGCGGCAAGGACGCCGCCGACGCGCTGAACACGCTGCGGTTCGCCCCGCAGGCCGCCAGCGAGCCGGTCGCCAAGGTCCTCGCCTCGGCGATGGCCAACGCCGAGAACAACCTCGACCTGGACCCCCGGACCCTCGTGGTCACGGCGGGCTACGCCGACGAGGGGCCGACCCTCAAGCGTTTCCGCCCGCGTGCCCAGGGTCGTGCGTTCCGCGTGCGTAAGCGTACGAGCCACATCACCATCGAGGTGACCAGCGTGCCCGAGAAGACCGGCTCCGGTCGGGCGCGTCGCAACCAGGGAGGTGCCCGCTAAATGGGACAGAAGATCCAGCCGCACGGCTTCCGTCTCGGCATCACCTCGGACTGGACGTCCAAGTGGTTCGCCGACAAGCAGTACGCCGACTACGTCGCCGAGGACATCAAGATCCGTCAGCTCCTGTCCAAGGGCATGGAGCGGGCCGGTATCTCCGGGGTCGACATCTCGCGGACCCGTGACCGGGTCCACGTGGACATTCACACGGCCCGCCCGGGCATCGTGATCGGCCGTCGGGGCGCCGAGGCGGACCGTCTTCGCGGGGAGCTCGAGAAGCTCACCGCCAAGCAGGTCCACCTCAACATCCTCGAGATCAAGAACACCGAGGCCGACGCCCAGCTCGTCGCCCAGGGGATCGCCGAGCAGCTCTCGAATCGTGTGGCGTTCCGTCGCGCGATGCGCAAGGGCATCCAGTCGGCCATGCGTCAGCCCCAGGTCAAGGGCATCAAGGTGGTCTGTTCGGGTCGTCTCGGCGGTGCCGAGATGTCCCGTTCGGAGCGCTACCACGAGGGGCGCGTCCCCCTGCACACCCTGCGTGCCGAGATCGACTACGGCACCTACGAGGCCAAGACGACCTTCGGTCGTATCGGTGTCAAGGTGTGGATCTACAAGGGTGACGTGGTCGGCGGCCGTCGCGAGTCCGACCAGTACGCCCAGTCCAGCAACCGTGGCGGTGCCGACCGCGGTCCCCGCCGCGAGCGTGGCGCCGGTCGTCCGCGTCGCTCCGGGGCCCAGGGCACCACTGCGACCAGCACCGAGACCGGCCGCGCCGGTTCCGGCTCGGCCGCCGAGGCTCCTGCCGAGGCACCGCAGAACCAGACCAGGGAGGCGTGACAGTGCTTATCCCCAAGCGCGTCAAGCACCGCAAGCAGCACCACCCCGGCCGTAAGGGCGGGGCAAAGGGTGGTACCAAGGTGACCTTCGGTGACTACGGCATCCAGGCTCTCGAGCCGGCCTACGTCACCAACCGTCAGATCGAGTCCGCACGTATCGCCATCAACCGCCACATCAAGCGTGGTGGCAAGGTGTGGATCAACATCTATCCGGATCGTCCCCTGACCAAGAAGCCCGCCGAGGTGCGGATGGGTTCCGGTAAGGGCTCGGTCGAGTGGTGGGTGGCCAATGTCAAGCCGGGCCGCATCCTGTTCGAGATGTCGTACCCGAACGAGGAGACCGCTCGCGAGGCCCTTCGCCGCGCGCAGCACAAGCTCCCGTGCAAGACCCGCATCGTGACCCGGGAGGAGCAGTTCTGATGGCTAGTGGAACCACCGCCCCCGAGCTGCGTGAGCTCGATGCGGATGCGCTGACCGCGCGTCTGCGTGAGGCCAAGGAAGAGCTGTTCAACCTGCGCTTCCAGATGGCCACCGGTCAGCTGACCAACAACCGTCGCCTGCGTGTCGTCCGCCACGACATCGCTCGCATCTACACCGTCATTCGCGAGCGCGAGCTCGGTCTGTCGGCGGCGCCGGGTGATGCCAAGTGAGTGACAAGGAAGCAGTTGTGACTGAGTCCAACGAGAACACCGAGCGCAACAGCCGCAAGGTGCGCATCGGGTACGTCGTGTCCGACAAGATGGAGAAGACCATCATCGTCGAGCTCGAGGACCGCGTGAAGCACCCGCTGTACGGCAAGATCATGCGCCGTACCGAGCGGGTCAAGGCCCACGACGAGACCAACACCGCCGGAGTCGGCGACCGCGTGCGGATCATGGAGACCCGCCCGCTGTCCGCCTCCAAGCGGTATCGCCTCGTCGAGGTGCTCGAGCGGGCCAAGTAAGCCCCCACTCGACATATGCGAACGGCCCGGCCCCGGGACTCCGGGGCCGGGCCGTCTCGCGTTGCGGGGGCGCACGGGACGGCCGAATGTAACGGATCACCGTGGTGTAACGAATTTTGAGTAGTGTGTCAGCGTCCGACGCTGGCCGAGAGGACAGGATCGTCATATGGGGAACGAACCACATTTCGGCCGACGGGGGAGTGGGCGGGGCGATCGCCGTCGTGGTCTGAGTGCGCTCGCGATCGGCGCGGTCGTGATCACTACGACGGCCACGGGGCTTCCCGTCGCCGGCGCCCAGAGCACGGGCCCGGGGTCAGTCGATTCGGGATCCCTCGTTCCCAGCGTGGCGCCCGGGAGCCTGTTGGGCGCACCATCGCTCAGTATCGCCGCGTCGACCCAGCTCGGTGCCCCGATCCCGGTCACGTCCGTCCTCGGATCCGTCGGCGCCATCGGTTCCAGCGATTTCCCCCGTCCGGGAAGCTCCCAACCCCCGGCCGGGCCCCGCGCGACACGGGACGGGTCCATCGTGTCCTCCACCGTGCAGCGGATCGAGCCTCTCTTCCCGGCGTCGACGGAGGCGGTCGATCGTCGCGCCGAGGTGTGGACCGTGACGTCTGAATCCATGCAACGGACGGTCCGCGTCGAGGTCTACCGCGCCCCGGCGGGCGTCGACGCGCCCAACGTGTACTTCCTCGACGGCGTCGGTTCCGAGGTCCCGTCCGGGTGGAGCACGGGTATGGGCTGGGGCGATCCCGCGCTGCGCGACCGCGCGGTGAACGTGATCGTTCCGACGGGCGGCCCGGCGTCGATGTGGTCCGACTGGCAGGCGGACGATCCCGTCCTGGGCCCCAACAACTGGGAGACGTTCCTCACCGAGGAGTTGCCGCCGCTGCTCGAGGCCGGTTTACCCGGGGCCGCGGGGCCGCTCGCCCACAACGGGAGCTGGGGGGTCATGGGCGTGTCGATGGGGGCGTCCGCGGCGCTTCATCTGGCCAACAGGAACGAGATGTTCGGAGGCGCCGCCGGTATCAGCGGCGCCTATTCGACCACCGACGAGCTCGGCTACCAGTACGCGCGACTCACCGTGGCCGCTCGCCACGGGGACGTCACCAACATGTGGGGGCCGCGCGGGTCCCGGGAGTGGGTGGAGCACGACACCGTGGCGGACCCCTCCGGGCTCGAGGGCAAGGCGGTCTACCTCAGCGCCGCGACCGGGCTGGTGGGTTCCAGCGAGCTCGGCCGCTTCGGCAGCAACGAACTCGTGCTCATCGACGGACATGTCCTCGAGAAGGGCTCCTACGAGAGCACCCGTGCACTCGAGGCCGCGCTCGCCTCGGTTCCCGGGGTCGACCTGAGGATGAACTACATGCCCTCCGGGATCCACAACTGGCCGGTCTTCGTCACCGAGATGCGGCCGGGGATGGATCACGTCCTCTCCGGACTGCCCGACGCCGCGCCCAACGGGCGGAGGACGACGGGGGGAGTGGCGGACTCCGGGGCTAGCGCTGCCGGCTCATCGGGATCGAGCGGTTCGACGGGTTCCCTGCGTGGATCCGGATCGGCCGGTTCGAGCGGTAGCTGACCGGGATTTGGGTCCCGGTGCATGCGCACCCTACACTGGACCAGTTGCCCGACCTGGCACGTCTCGACGTGTCGACGGGTGGCATGACCGCGTGTGTCGGGTCGGTATCCGGCACACATTGAACAGACCTGGTCAGGAGAACCATGATCCAGCAGGAGTCGCGGCTGAAGGTCGCCGACAACACGGGTGCCAAGGAGATTCTCTGCATCCGCGTTCTCGGCGGTTCCAAGCGCCGCTACGCAGGCGTGGGCGACATCATCGTCGCCACCGTCAAGGACGCCATCCCCGGTGGCAACGTCAAGAAGGGTGAGGTCGTCAAGGCCGTCATCGTGCGCACCGCCAAGGAGCGCCGTCGCCCGGACGGCTCGTACATCAAGTTCGACGAGAACGCCGCCGTCATCATCAAGAACGACAACGATCCGCGCGGAACGCGCATCTTCGGGCCCGTCGGCCGCGAACTGCGCGACAAGAAGTTCATGCGGATCGTATCGCTGGCTCCGGAGGTGCTCTGACATGAAGGTTCACAAGGGCGACACGGTGCTGGTCATCTCCGGTAAGGACAAGGGCGCCAAGGGCAAGGTCATCCAGGCTTTCCCGGCTCAGGAGAAGGTCCTCGTCGAGGGCGTCAACCGCATCAAAAAGCACACCTCCAACTCGGCTGCCGAGCGCGGCGCCTCCTCGGGCGGCATCGTCACCCAGGAGGCCCCGATCCACGTGTCCAACGTGATGGTCGTGGACGCCGACGGCACCCCGACCCGGGTCGGAATCCGCACCGACGAGAACGGCAAGCGCGTCCGTGTCTCGCGCAAGACCGGGAAGGACCTGTGACCATGACTGAGACCGCTCTTCCCTCCGGGTACACCCCTCGCCTCAAGGACAAGTACCGCAGCGAGATCCGGCCGGCACTCAACGAGACGTTCGAGTACGCCAACGTCATGCAGATCCCGGGCGTCGCGAAGGTCGTCGTCAACATGGGTGTCGGTGACGCCGCCCGCGACGCCAAGCTTATCAACGGCGCCATCAACGACCTCACGCTGATCACCGGCCAGAAGCCGGAGGTCCGTCGGGCCCGCAAGTCCATCGCACAGTTCAAGCTGCGTGAGGGCATGCCGATCGGTGCGCGCGTCACCCTGCGCGGCGACCGCATGTGGGAGTTCCTCGATCGCCTGACGACCGTCGCGCTCCCGCGTATCCGTGACTTCCGCGGACTCTCGGGCAAGCAGTTCGACGGCCACGGCAACTACACGTTCGGCCTCAACGAGCAGACGATGTTCTACGAGATCGATGTCGACAAGGTCGACCGCCCCCGGGGCATGGACATCACGGTCGTCACGACCGCAACGAACGACGAAGAGGGCCGGGCACTGCTCAAGCAGCTCGGATTCCCCTTCAAGGAGGACTGACCTCCTCCACCGGCCGGACCGGCCGTCCCCGCCGGGGCACCGCATCGCGGTTCCCCGGCGGCGGGCAGACGGCCCAGTCGTCTGGTCGCGCCCCGGTGAGAAGAGCACCGGCCGCGGCGGGAACACCGGGATGCCCCGAGGGGCGCCGGATCCCATACAAGAGAACATTCGCACTCTTCGTGATAGGCCCACGACGTCACGTGGGCGGCCCACAGGTCGCCGTACGGGACGTGTTGCATGGGAACCGTTACGAGAAAGGAACATGGTCCATCCATGTCGATGACCGATCCCATCGCGGACATGCTGACGCGTGTGCGTAACGCCAATTCGGCGTACCACGACACCGTGTCGATGCCGCATTCGAAGCTCAAGGGCAACATCGCTGCCATCCTCCAGCAGGAGGGTTACATCGCGGGCTACAACGTCGAGGACGCAGAGGTGGGCAAGAAGCTCACCATCGACCTCAAGTACGGCCCCTCGCGCCAGCGCAGCATCCAGGGCATCAAGCGCATCTCGAAGCCGGGTCTGCGCGTGTACGCCAAGTCCACCGAACTGCCCAAGGTCCTCGGTGGCCTGGGCGTCGCGATCATCTCGACGTCCCAGGGTCTGCTCACGGACCGCCAGGCGAACAACAAGAAGGTGGGCGGGGAAGTCCTCGCCCACGTCTGGTAAGGGGGGCGAGAAATGTCACGTATCGGCAAGGCTCCGATCACCGTCCCGTCCGGTGTCGACATCAGGGTCGACGGCCAGACCGTCACCGTCAAGGGTCCCAAGGGCGAGCTCTCGCAGGTTCTGCCCGGGGCGATCTCGGTCTCGATCGAGGACGGCACCGTCACGGTGAACCGTCCCGACGACCACCGCGACAACCGGTCACTGCACGGCCTGTCCCGCTCGCTGGTCAACAACATGATCGTCGGCGTCACCGAGGGCTACAAGCAGGACATGGAGATCTTCGGCGTCGGTTACCGCGTCGTGGCCAAGGGCCAGGATCTCGAATTCGCCCTGGGCTACTCGCATCCGGTTCCGGTCACCGCTCCCGACGGCATCACGTTCGCCGTCGACGGTGCGACCAAGTTCTCGATCTCCGGGATCGACAAGCAGCAGGTGGGCCAGATCGCCGCCAACATCAAGCGACTGCGGAAGCACGACCCGTACAAGGGCAAGGGCATCCGCTACGCCGGCGAACAGGTCCGTCGCAAGGTCGGAAAGACGGGTAAGTGATCATGAGCAGCACCAAGAAGCGTTCACCGCTGGGCACCGATGTCTCCACCGCACGTCGCGAGGGTCGCGCCCGGCGCCATTACCGACTCCGCAAGAAGGTCTCCGGTACGCCGGAGCGTCCGCGGTTGGTCGTCAACCGGTCCTCGCGTCACATCCACGCCCAGATCATCGACGATCTGGCCGGCCACACGCTGGCCGCAGCCTCCACCATCGAGGCGGATGTGCGCTCCCTCGAGGGCGACAAGAAGGCCCGCAGCGCGAAGGTCGGCCAGCTCCTGGCCGAGCGCGCCAAGGCCGCCGGCATCGACGCCGTCGTGTTCGACCGTGGTGGCAACAAGTACCACGGCCGGATCGCGTCCCTCGCCGACGCCGCCCGCGAGGGTGGGCTGGAGTTCTGATGACCAACACCACTGCACTGTTCGCTAACGGAAGGACCGTCTGATGCCGGGACGTCAGCGTCGTGACGGCGGAAGCAACGGCCCCGCCGCAGACAACAAGACCACCACCGACAACGCCCAGGGCCGCGGCGGAGACCGCGGTCGTGGCCGGGGTCGCGACGATCGTCGCGGCCGCGACGAGGAGAAGTCGCAGTACATCGAGCGCGTCGTCACCATCAACCGTGTCTCCAAGGTCGTCAAGGGTGGTCGGCGCTTCAGCTTCACCGCCCTGGTGATCCTGGGTGACGGCAACGGCATGGTCGGCGTCGGGTACGGCAAGGCCAAGGAGGTGCCGGCGGCGATCCAGAAGGGATCGGAGGAGGCACGGAAGAACTTCTTCCGCGTTCCGCTCATCGCCTCCACCATCCCCCACCCGATCCAGGGTGAGGCTGCTGCCGGCGTCGTCATGCTCCGCCCCGCCTCGCCGGGTACCGGTGTCATCGCCGGTGGCGCCGCTCGCGCGGTGCTCGAGTGTGCCGGAGTCAACGACATCCTGTGCAAGTCTCTGGGGTCGGACAACGCCATCAACGTGGTCCACGCGACCGTGGCGGCGCTCAAGGGTCTGCATCGTCCCGAGGAGGTCGCGGCTCGTCGCGGCCTGCCGATCGAGGACGTCGCGCCCGCGGGCATGCTCCGTGCGCGTGCCGGACAGGGGGCCTGATCATGGCTAGCCTCAAGATCACCCAGGTCCGCGGGACCGTGGGGACCAAGAAGAACCAGCGGGACTCCCTGCGTACGCTCGGCCTCAAGGGCATCCGGAAGACGGTCGTGCGTGAGGACAACGCGCAGACCCGGGGTCTCATCAACGTCGTGAACCACCTCGTCGTGGTCGAAGAGACGGAGTGAGAATGACTATCAAGTTGCATCACCTGCGCCCGGCTCCCGGGTCGCACGCCGAGAAGATCCGTGTGGGTCGCGGCGAGGGCGGCAAGCGCGGCAAGACCGCCGGCCGCGGTACCAAGGGCACCAAGGCGCGTAAGAACGTCCCCGCGGCGTTCGAGGGCGGCCAGATGCCGATCCACATGCGGCTCCCGAAGCTCAAGGGCTTCAAGAACCGCAACAAGGTCGTCTTCCAGGTCGTCAACGTGTCCGACATCCAGCGGCTGTTCCCGCAGGGTGGCGAGGTCGGCGTGTCCGAGCTCGTGGCCGCGGGCGCGGTCCGGAAGAACCAGCCGGTCAAGGTGCTGGGCGACGGGGACATCTCCGTGGCCGTCACCGTGACCGCCGACAAGGTCTCCGCCTCGGCCAAGAGCAAGATCGAGGCCGCCGGCGGAAGCGTGTCGGAGGCCGGGGCCTGATACCCCGCCCGGCCCGTTCACGGGTCGATGACGGGTGCAGGGGTCGGGTCCGAGAGTCTCGGATCCGGCCCCTGCGCTCGTCTTGATAGAGTTTTCCCGTTGTGCGTTTCGGGGTCGGCGCCCGCCGGAAGGTCGGCCCGACTTCCCCCGGCGCATCTGCTTTCGACGACCGGCGGCCAACGGCCGACCACGACCAGGAGGACATGTGCTCTCCGCACTCGCGTCCGCGATCAAGGACCGGGACCTGAGGAAGAAGATCTTCTTCACCCTGGGGATCATCATCCTCTACCGGATCGGCGCGCAGATCCCGTCGCCCGGCGTCGACTACCCCAAGCTCCGGGGTCTGCTCGACACGGCGATGACCGGGGACAACGCACAGTTGTTCTCCCTGGTGAACCTCTTCTCCGGTGGCGCCCTGCTGCAGTTGTCGGTCTTCGCGATCGGCATCATGCCCTTCATCACCGCGAGCATCATCGTCCAGCTGCTCACGGTGGTGATCCCGTACTTCGAGCAGTTGAAGAAGGAGGGGCAGTCCGGCCAGGCGAAGATGACACAGTACACGCGTTATCTCACCATCGCGCTCGCCGTCCTGCAGTCCGCCGGCATCGTCGCGCTGGCCGACCGGGGGCAGCTCCTCGGCAACGGCCAGTCCGTCCTGATGGACGACAACATCCTCACGCTGCTCACCATCGTCATCGTCATGACCGCGGGCGCCGCACTCGTCATGTGGTTCGGCGAACTGATCACCGACCGTGGCGTCGGTAACGGGATGTCGCTGCTCATCTTCGCCGGCATCGCGTCCCGCATCCCGGCCGAGGGCGTGAACATCTACCAGAACTCGTCGACCATGAAGTTCGCGGCCGTCATGTTCGCGGTCGTCCTCATCGTCGTCGCCGTCGTTTTCGTCGAGCAGGGTCAGCGCCGGATCCCCGTCCAGTACGCCAAGCGCATGGTCGGCCGTCGCCAGTACGGCGGCACCTCCACCTACCTGCCGCTCAAGGTCAACCAGGCCGGCGTCATCCCGGTGATCTTCGCGTCGTCGCTGATGTACGTGCCGATCCTCATCACCCAGCTGATCCAGGGGCCCGAGCCGTCGAGCGACGGGTTCTGGCAGCGGTACGTCATGCAGTACCTGCAGAACCCCTCCAGCTGGGGCTACATCCTCCTGTACTTCGCCCTCATCATCTTCTTCGCGTACTTCTACGTGGCCATCCAGTTCGACCCGATGGAGCAGGCCGAGAACATGAAGAAGTACGGCGGGTTCATCCCGGGCATCCGCCCGGGCCGCCCGACGGCCGAATACCTGGGCTATGTCCTCAACCGGATCCTGCTGTTCGGTTCGCTGTACCTCGGTCTGATCGCGGTACTCCCCAACGTCTTCCTCGACATGGGCAGCGGGGGTGGAGATCTGCAGAACATGCCGTTCGGCGGCACCGCTGTGCTCATCATGGTCTCCGTGGGCCTCGATACCGTGAAGCAGGTCGAGGCGCAGCTGATGCAGCGCAACTACGAGGGCTTCCTCAAGTAGGCGCGGCCTCGTCCGAGCACACCAACTGTAGAAAGGCTGGTCCCCACCATGCGTCTCGTCCTCCTCGGCCCTCCCGGAGCCGGCAAGGGCACCCAGGCTGCTCTGCTCTCGGAGAAGCTCGGCGTCCCACACATCTCGACCGGTGATCTGTTCCGCGCCAACATCTCCCAGGGCACCGACCTCGGGAAGGAGGCCAAGAGCTACATCGACGCCGGCAACCTCGTCCCCGCCGAGGTGACGAACCGCATGGTCGCCGCGCGCATCGCCGAGCCCGACGCCACCGAGGGCTTCCTCCTGGACGGATACCCCCGCAGTGCAGCGCAGGCGGACGCGCTCAAGGAGATGCTCGGCGAGGCCGGCCACACCCTCGACGCGGTCCTGGAGTTCAAGGTCGACGACGACACCGTGGTCAAGCGCATGCTCGCCCGTGGGCGCGAGGACGACACCGAGGACGTCATCCGGAACCGCATGTCGGTCTACCGATCGGAGACGGCCCCGCTGCTCGAGTACTACGCCGGTGAGGTCAAGAGCATCGACGCCGTCGGTGAGGTCGACGAGATCAACGCACGCGCGCTCGCCGCGCTGGGTCGCTGACGCCCGCCGTGTTCGGACGGTCCCGCAAGGGCGTGGTCACCGCGCGTACCCCGGGTGAGTTGGACGCCATGGAGGCGGCCGGTCGTATCGTCGGACGGGCGTTGATCGCCGCCCGTGAGGCCGCTGTCCCGGGTGCCACTACCGGTGACCTCGACGAGGTCGTCGAGCAACTGATCCGGGACGCCGGGGCCGTGCCGTCCTTCAAGGGGTACGAGGGGTTCCCGGGATCGATCTGCTCCTCGGTCAACGACGTCGTGGTGCACGGGATCCCCGGGCCCGACACCGTCCTGGGGGACGGGGACCTCGTCTCCGTCGACTGCGGCGCCATCCTCGACGGGTGGCACGGGGACTCCGCGTGGTCGTTCGGGGTGGGGACTCTCGCCCCGGAGGTCGCGACCCTCAACGACGCCACGCGGGAGGTCCTCGACGAGGGCATCCTGGCGATGCTGCCCGGGAACAAACTCACCGACGTCTCGCACGCCCTCGAGGTGGCGACGCGGAGGGCGGAGGAGCGTCACGGCGTCAGCCTGGGCATCGTCGACGGTTTCGGGGGCCACGGGATCGGCCGCGAAATGCACGAATGGCCGTTCCTCGCCAACGAGGGCAAGCCCGGACGCGGCCCCCGGCTGCAGGAGGGTTCGGTCCTGGCGGTCGAGCCGATGCTCGTGCTGGGCGGTGAGACCGACACCCGGACCCTGTCCGATGACTGGACGGTCGTCACCGTCGACGGGTCGCCGGCGGCGCACTGGGAACACACGGTCGCCGTGACGGCGGACGGCCCCCGGATCCTCACGCCCCGCCCGCGCAGCTGAGGACGCACCGCGACCGGGGTCGCCACTCCGGGGGATCGGAGCGGGTCGACCGCTGACGGTCGCCCACACCGGGTTACAGTGTGTGCCGGTAGTGAACATATGCTTCGAAAGGTCCCGGCATGCTCGCTGAGCAGGAGTCCGTCGCGCGTCGCTCAGTCGTACGGGGAGCCGTCGCGCTGGTCGTGACGCTCGCTGTCGCCCTCGTCCACATCTCGGGCCCGGGCGTCGCCCCCTCCACCGCCCAGTCGGTGATGGAGGGGGGCGCGGGGTCGATAGAGGCGGATCCCCAGCCGGGGCCGTTCTATCACGCGGATCCGCAACACCTCGCGGACGCCCCTCTCGGTGAGGTGATCAACTCCCGGGACGTGACCATGCCGGCGTTCCTCGGATACCGGGTCACCGAGATCGCCTACCGGTCGACCGACTCCCGCGATCGGCCGCTACTGGCCACCGCGACGGTCGTCCGGCCGCACCACGCCCGCCCCGACGGTCCGGTGTTGAGCTACCAGCACTACCTCAATGCGCTCGGACAGCGATGCGCGCCCACCGAGACCCTCGTCCACCCGACGCTGGAGACCGTGCAGGACAACGCGATGGTCTTCCTGCGGACGCGTCTGGACCAGGGATGGACGGTCATCATCCCGGACCACCTCGGTCCGAAGGTCGCCTATCCCGGCGGTCAGTTGTCGGGCCGGATCGTGTTGGACGGGATGCGTGCGGTGCGGGACGACCCCCGCTTCGATTCCAGGCACAGCCGGTTCGGCGCCCTCGGCTACTCCGGGGGCGGCATCGCGAGCGCGTGGGTGTCGCTCCTGCACGACGACTACGCCCCGGACGTGAATCTGGTCGGGGTGGCGCAGGGCGGTGTCCCGACCGACATGACCACGATGGCGCGGATGGTCGGCAACTGGCCGCACCCGGCGTTCGGCCTGGCGTTCGCCGCGGCTGTCGGCATGGCGCGGGAGTACCCGGAGGCGATCCGGCTCGAGGAGAAGCTCACGCCGGACGGGTGGGCGCTCTACAGCCAGCTGAAGGGGCGCTGCACCGCGACCCTGTTGACGGTCGGGGCGTTCCGGTCCGTCCCGATGGTCCTCCGGGGAGGCGACCTCCTGGCAGAGGAGGGGCTGATGCGGGCGTTCGCGGAGAACAGCATCCGTCAGAGCCCGGACGTGCCCCGGGTCCCGGTGTTCATGTGGCATTCCGGGACCGACCCGCTCGTGCCGTTCTGGGACGCGGAGGAGACCGCCAAGCGGTACTGCCGAGAGGGCGCGCCGCTGACGTGGGAGCCGGGACTCGCGCCGGAGCACCTCATGGGCGCGGTGGAGAAACTGCCCGCTGCGATGAACTGGCTCCAGCAGCGCTTCGACGGGGTGCCCGCGGGGCGGGCCTGCTACGTCTGACCGTCGGTCACCGGGACCGCCGAGGGGACGCCGAGCGGGCGGCGAGGGCCCTGTCGGTGCCCGATTGGCGCAGATCGATCACCTGACGTAGGCTTATACGTCGGTGTGCCCACCAGTGCACCGACAATCCGGTAGACGTCACCCGGGGAATCGTGGAGGACCGTAACCAGCATGGCAAAGAAAGACGGAGCCATCGAGGTCGAGGGCCGTGTCGTTGAGCCGTTGCCGAACGCAATGTTCCGCATCGAACTCGAGAACGGGCACAAGGTCCTCGCACACATCAGTGGGAAGATGCGGCAGCACTACATCCGCATCCTCCCCGAGGACCGCGTGGTCGTGGAGCTCTCGCCCTACGACCTGACCCGCGGCCGGATCGTCTACCGGTACAAGTAAGACGCTCAACTCCCCGCACCAGCCGCCGAGCCCCACAGGGGCCGGCGGGATCACACCCTCGGAAGCGGAGGCCGGGGCCCCGGACGGTTGCTCATCGTGAGATGACCATCCGACAACGGGGACGGTCGGGGAGCAGACCTACCGCACGACGAAAGAGAAACGCCACATGGCACGTCTAGCCGGCGTTGATCTCCCGCGCGACAAGCGCATGGAGATCGCGCTCACCTACATTTTCGGCATCGGTCGCACCCGGTCGCTGGAGATCCTGGGGCGTACGGGCATCAGCCCGGATCTGCGCACCAAGGACCTCACCGACGAGCAGTTGACCGTCCTTCGTGACGATATCGAGGGCAACTACAAGGTAGAGGGTGACCTCCGCCGCGAGGTCCAGGGCGACATCCGCCGGAAGATCGAGATCGGTAGCTACCAGGGCCTGCGCCACCGCCGTGGCCTGCCGGTCCGTGGACAGCGCACCAAGACCAACGCCCGTACCCGTAAGGGTCCGAAGAAGACCGTCGCCGGAAAGAAGAAGTAATGCCCCCCAAGTCACGCGCTGCGGGCCCCAAGAAGACGGGCCGTCGCAAGGAAAAGAAGAACGTGCCCCTGGGCCAGGCCCACATCAAGAGCACGTTCAACAACACGATCGTCTCGATCACCGACCCGTCCGGTGGCGTCCTCGCATGGGCGTCCTCCGGCCACGTCGGCTTCAAGGGCTCGCGCAAGTCGACGCCCTTCGCCGCCCAGCTCGCCGCCGAGAACGCGGCCCGCAAGGCGCAGGAGCACGGCGTCAAGAAGGTCGACGTGTTCGTCAAGGGCCCCGGCTCGGGACGTGAGACCGCGATCCGCTCGCTCCAGGCCGCCGGCCTCGAGGTGGGCACGATCTCCGATGTCACCCCCCAGCCCCACAACGGCTGTCGTCCGCCCAAGCGGCGTCGAGTCTGAGCCGGAAGGAACGCACTAAATCATGGCACGTTACACCGGCCCCGTCACCCGCAAGTCCCGCCGTCTGGGCGTGGACCTCGTGGGTGGAGACACCGCATTCGAGCGTCGGCCCTTCCCGCCCGGTCACCACGGCCGCGCGCGGATCAAGGAGTCCGAGTACCGCACCCAGCTGCAGGAGAAGCAGAAGGCCCGCTTCACCTACGGCGTGATGGAGAAGCAGTTCCGTCGTTACTACGAGGAGGCGAACCGCCGCGCCGGCAAGACCGGTGAGAACCTCCTGCAGATCCTCGAGTCGCGACTGGACAACGTCGTGTACCGCGCGGGTCTCGCGCGGACGCGTCGCCAGGCCCGTCAGCTCGTGGCCCACGGTCACTTCCTGGTCAACGACCAGAAGGTCACCATCCCGAGCTACCGGGTCTCGCAGTACGACATCGTCGACGTCCGTCCCAAGTCCACCAAGATGGACTGGTTCGAGATCGCCCAGGAGACCCTCGGCGAGCGTCCCGTCCCGGCGTGGCTGCAGGTCGTCCCGACGACCCTGCGGGTCCTCGTCCACCAGCTCCCCGAGCGCGCGCAGATCGATGTGCCGCTGCAGGAGCAGTTGATCGTCGAGCTCTACTCGAAGTGATCTGTCCCCCCTCGTCGCCGGGCGGGCCGCACACCGCGGCCCGCCCGGCGACGGTGGGTTCCCACGGCGTCAAATAGCGGGCGTCGAGAATCGAAAGAGGTAGCACATGCTCATCTCCCAGCGGCCCACCCTCACCGAGGAGGTCGTCTCCGAGAACCGCTCGCGGTTCGTGCTCGAGCCCCTCGAGCCCGGTTTCGGCTACACCATCGGCAACTCGCTGCGGCGCACGCTGCTGTCGTCCATCCCGGGCGCGGCCGTGACCAGCATCCGCATCGAGGGCGTCCTGCACGAGTTCACCACCGTGCCTGGCGTGAAGGAGGATGTCACCGACATCATCCTCAACCTCAAGGGCCTGGTCGTCTCGTCCGTCGAGGACGAGCCGGTCACCATGTACCTCAAGAAGCAGGGTCCGGGAGCCGTCACCGCCGGTGACATCGTCCCGCCCTCCGGCGTCGAGGTGCACAACCCGGACCTGCACATCGCCACCCTCAACGAGAAGGGTCGGCTGGAGATCGAGCTGGTCGTCGAGCGTGGCCGCGGCTACGTTCCCGCCGGGCTCAACAAGGACGCGGGCCACGAGATCGGCCGGATCCCGGTCGACTCGATCTACTCGCCCGTGCTCAAGGTGACCTACAAGGTCGAGGCTACCCGTGTGCACCAGCGCACCGACTTCGACCGTCTGGTCCTGGACGTCGAGACCAAGAACTCGATGACCGCCCGGGACGCCCTGGCGTCCGCCGGCAAGACCCTCGTCGAGCTCTTCGGCCTCGCCCGTGAGCTCAACGACGAGGCGGAGGGCATCGAGATCGGGCCGAGCCCGGCCGAGGCCGACCACATCGCCGCCTACGGTATGCCGATCGACGACCTGGACCTGTCGGTCCGGTCCTACAACTGCCTCAAGCGCGAGGGCGTCCACACCGTGGGCGAGCTCGTGGCCCGCAGTGAGTCGGACCTGCTCGACATCCGGAACTTCGGACAGAAGTCGATCGACGAGGTCAAGGTCAAGCTCGTGGAGCTGGGCCTGTCCCTCAAGGACGCGCCCCCCGGATTCGATCCCGCCTCGGTCGCCGGCTACGACGCCGAGACCGGCACGTGGACCGACGAGGGCGGCGAGGATTACGCCGAGACCGAGCAGCTCTGACGAGCGCCCGGAACACCATTCCTAGGAGAATCTGATGCCCAAGCCCAAGAAGGGCGCCCGCCTCGGCGGATCCGCCGCCCACCAGCGGCTCATCCTCTCGAACCTGGCCACCCAGCTGTTCGAGCACGACGCGATCCGCACCACGGAGACCAAGGCGAAGCTGCTGCGCCCCTACGCGGAGAAGCTCATCACCAAGGCGCGTCGTGGCACGCTGGCCGACCGTCGTGAGGCCGCCAAGGTCATCCGCGACAAGGACGTCCTGCACAAGCTGTTCGCCGAGATCGGCCCCCGGGTCGCGAACCGCGACGGTGGCTACACCCGGATCGTCAAGCTCGAGAACCGCAAGGGCGACAACGCGCCCATGGCGATGATCGCGCTCGTCACCGAGGAGCTCGCCTCCGCCGAGGCCTCGCGCGCCACCCGCGCCGCGGCGTCCAAGGCGGCCACCGCGCCGGCCGCGGCCCCCGCGGAGTCCACCGACGACGTCACGGCCGAGGCCGAGGCCAACAGCCCGATCGCCGATCAGGTCGAGGCCGCCGACGACGCACAGGTCGACGCCGCGGAAGAGACCGCCGAGGCCGTGTCCGAGGACACCACGCACGCCGAGGGCGAGGACGCCGACAAGGCCTGATCGCCAGCATCGGATCACGCCGTCAGGGCCCCGCCACCGCATCACGCGGTGGCGGGGCCCTCGTCGTCGATCCGGGGTGGCCGCGTGGGATCGGCGCGTGGGATCGGGATTCCAGGCGCGGGCGCACAGGCGCGGTGGGGTCAGAGTCTGTCTGCCACCGCCGCGGCCATCGCGCGCTGGCCGGCCGCGGTCGGGTGCATCGGATGCGAGCCGGTCTCCGCACCGGTGAAGCTGGTGTACCGCTCGTCCGCCGGGGCGCAGGCGTGGCGTTCCCCGGCGTCGTCGGGGACGACGATCTCGGCGCCGGCCCGGACGGCCGCGTCGGTCACCGCGCTGTTGACCCGGTCGGTGACGGCCCGCGTCCAGGTGACGTCGCCGGGGCTGACGCGTTCGGTGAAGTCGCAGCCGCCGTCCGGCGGTACGAGTGGCATGTACGCGGTCACCACGATGCGGGCCGCGGGGGACCGCTCCCGGATCCCGGCGTGGACCGCGTCGAGACGGGCCCCGAGCCCCTCGAGTGACGACGAGACCCCCGCGTCCAACCGCTCGCGACACGGCGCCCCGTCGGTGGCCCTGGGCGTCTGCACCACGCACCCGGCGATCGCGCCGAACCCGATGTCGTTGCCGCCGATGGAGAGCGTCACCAGGTCGGTGTCCGCGGTGAGGGCATCGAACTGCGGTGGTGTCTGCGCGATCTGGGGCACCGTCATGTCCACGGTCCTCGCGCCGCCACACGTGACGTCCACGAACTCGGCGACGTCCAGCTGCTCGGCGAGCACCGACGGGTAGTTGAGCGACGAACGCAGGCACCCCGCCGGCCCGCTCGTGGGGGCGCCGGTCGGGCCCAGGGCGGCGAACGAGTCGCCCAGCGCCACGTATCTCCCGATCGCCGGCCCGGCCTCGCTGGCGGTGTCGGTACTGGTGGTGTCGGTGGTGGTGGTGCCGGTGGCGGCGGCACCGGCCGCGGCGGGCGGGGCCTCGTCGTCGTCGCCGGGGGCACAGGAGGACAGGGCGAGGGCGACGGCCGCGCCGACGGCGAGGAGCGCGGCGCGGTAAGGGGACGGGGACGGGGACGTGGACATGGTCCCCATCGTGCCGGAACGGCCCGCGGCGGGCGGTGTGGCGGGCACGCGCGGCGGTGGTCTAGCGTCTGTAGGCCGTGAGCATTCGCCGGATCCGCCTGGACGTCGCCTACGACGGCACCGATTTCTCCGGCTGGGCGCGCCAGCCCGGGCTGAGGACCGTGTGCGGGGTGCTCGAGGCCGAACTCGCGAAGATCCTGCGCAATCCCGTCGTCCTCACGGTCGCCGGTCGCACCGACGCCGGGGTGCACGCGCGAGCGCAGGTGTGCCATCTCGACGTGGACCCGCAGTGGCTGGACCAGCGCTCGCTGGAGGGACGCCCCGAGGCGCTCGTGTGTCGGCTCGCGCGGCTACTGCCGGCGGACATCGCGGTGATGGACGCCCGGTGGGTCCCGGACGCGTTCGACGCCCGGTTCTCCGCGCTGCGCCGGCACTACGAGTACCGCCTCACCACGGCGCCGTGGGGGCCCGAGCCGACCCGCGCCCGCGACACCGCCGCCTGGCAGCGCGGCGCCGACCTCGACGCGGTCCGCGACGCGTCCGAACGGCTGCTGGGGCTACACGACTTCGCCGCGTTCTGCCGTCGCCGGGAGGGCGCCACCACCATCCGTGAGCTGCAACGCTTCGACTGGCGTGCCGAGCCGGACCCGCGCGGCGAGGACGCGCCGGGGGCCGCCGAGGTGTGGACGGCGTCGGTGAGTGCGGACGCGTTCTGCTGGTCGATGGTGCGCAGCCTCGTGGGCGCCGTGATGGCCGTGGGGGAGGGCCGGCGCAGCCCCGACTGGATCAGCGGGCTGCTCACCGAGACCGAGCGGTCATCCGCGGTTCCGGTCGCGCCGGCGTGCGGACTCGCCCTGGTGGGGGTGGACTACCCGGCTGACGACGACCTGGCGGCGCGCAACCTCGTCACCCGCGAGGTGCGGCCGGGGCTGGGCGGGGCGGCGGGCACCGATGACGGAGCCGGGCCGGGCGCGGCGTCCGGGACGGGGTCCGGCGCGGGCTGCTGTGGGGACTAGACCGGCGCCGCGTCGAGGATCGGGCCCAGGGCGAACAGCATGACCATCGACCACGCCACGTGGGTGATCGCCGGGCCCAGCACTCCGCCGGTGGCCCGCCGCTGGACGGCGGTGACCAGTCCCAGGATGACGGCCGCGAGGACGAGGAGTGGGATCCCCGCGGTGGCGGTGACGGTCGCGTAGATCACCGTCGTCGTGAGGATGGGCCGCAGGTTGGCGACGGCCGAGTACACGGCGCCGCGGTGGAAGCACTCCTCGGCGACGCCGTTGACCGCGGTGAGGAGTGCCACCAGGACGAGGTTGCCCACGGTGGCGTGGTCGAGCAGGGCGTCGACGGGGTCGCGCAGCGGCTCGATCCTCGCCACCACGAGCCCGCCGAGGCAGAACACCACGGCGAGCGCGGCGGCGGTGAGCACCGACGACAGGACGGGCCGGCGGGGCCGGTACGGCTCGCAGCCCACCCGGATCGGCCCGGAGGCGAACGCCCCGCCGAGCCACACCGCGGCCAGCAGTGCGGTGGCGGGGTAGAACATGGCGTCGCCGGCGGGTATCCGTAGCGCCCACGCGTTCACCGCCGCGCCGACGACGAGGGTGACGACGACGACGAGGACACGCCTCCGGCCCGGCCGCGAGGGCGCGGTGTCCATCTCGCCCGATCGCAGCGCCCGCAGGTACCGGTGGGTGGGCGAGGCGGGCGCCTCTCGCTGGTCGCTCATCGCCCGCCGCGCACACGCCCGATGGTGGGCGGGCGGACCCCGGCCCAGTCGGCGTCCGAGGGCAGCAGGCGCGCGGGATCGTCCAGCGGGTCGGCCCCGTCCCACAGCGGCGGGCGGGCCGGGCCGTGGGGGACACGCAGGGCCTCGCGAAGCGCGTCCCGGTAGCTGGTCCGCCCGCCGGGTGGGGGTCCGAGCACCTCGTCGGCGTCGTCGACCAGCACCACGGCCTCGCAGCGCAGCGACTCCACCAGGGGCTTGGCCAGGCCGGGCTCGAGCGGGGTGACCAGTCCCATCCACAGGGAGGACAGCTTGGGCGTGAGGACGGGGACCGGGACCATGAGGCGGCGGCGCAGGCCGGCCTCCTCGGCGTAGATCTGCATCATCTGGCCGTACGTCAGCACGTCCGGGCCGCCCACGTCGATGGCCCGTCCGCGGGCGAGGTCGCCCTCCAGGGGCACCGTGGTGGCCGCGGCGAGGTAGTGCACCACGTCGCGCACGGCGATGGGTTGGATCCGGTTGCTGACCCACTTGGGCGTGACCATCCCCGGCAAGCGGGTGGTGAGGTGGCGGATCATCTCGAACGAGGCGGAGCCCGACCCGATCACGACACCGGCCTGGATCACGAGCGCGGGAACGGTGGACTCCAGCATGATCCGGGCGACGTCGGCTCGGGAGCGCAGGTGCGGGGAGAGGTCCGTCTCGTCCTCCGGGTGGAGGCCGGACAGGTGGACGATGCGCTCGATGCCCGCCTCCTCGGCGGCCCGGACGAACGCCTCGGTGGTCTCGTGCTCCTCCCGCTCGAAGTCCTTGGAGTCACCCATCGAGTGCACGAGGTGACAGGCGACGTCGACGTCGCGCAGGGCGGAGCGCAGCGCGTCGGCGTCCCCGAGGCCGCCGGAGTGGATGGTCACCTCGTCGCGCCACGGCACGTCGTCGAGGCGCTTCGGCGTCCGGGCCAGCACGGATACCTCGGCGCCGTCGGCCAGTAGCCGGGGAACGAGACGCGACCCGATGTACCCGGTCGCGCCGATCACGAGCACCCGCGGGCCGCTCCGGCCGTCGTGGCCGGGACGGAGCTGCGGGCCGGGCCGCCGCGTCGGCTCCGTGCCCTCGGGCGTACCGGAGGAGAGCCGGGCCAGATCATGTGGGGTGGTCATACCCACGACACTGCCAGCGTGGGCGCGCAGGCGCACCCGCTTCAGGCCCCGGGAGTGCCCGCTCGGCACCCGGCGGGTGTGTCGGCGCGGGCACGATCGTCGGGTTATCCGGATACTGGGGTGGAGACATGTTCACGAGGACCGCGGTGACGGGAGGAGAACAGATGGCGATTCGAGCGGCGCGACCCCGGCAGCTCTCGCGGTCGCTGGACTTCTCCGGCGTCCGTGTCGAGACGGCCCGGCTGCGGTCGGACCGGGCCGTGACCACCTTCTGGCGATGGTGGGCCGAGGGCGGCAGGCGCCGCGCGACGGCAGCGCTCGACTCGGGTGACGCCCGCCGGGTGGTTCCGGAGATCACCTCGCTCATCGAGGCCATCGACCCGCGACTGTCGTGGGAGTTCGTCCCGGCTCGTGAGGGCGGACCGCACCGCCTCACCGTTACCGCGGCCGGGGTCCCCGAGCTGCGTGGTGCCGCGCGCCGGTGGCTGGCGGCGGCGCCGGACGCCGATGAGTCGTGGTCCTTCGCCGACCTGCGCGAGCCCGTGCGGGGCTGCGCGATGTACTTCCGGGACCACCGGCTGGATTTCGACCAGGCGGAGGTGGTGGTGGACCTGGGCCTGTCCCGCGCCGACGTCACCGTGCACCACCCGGCGTTCACCGGGCTGTCCGGCGCGGACCTGGGGATCGCCGCATACCTGCTGCTGGACGCGCTGTGCGGAGAGGAGCAGGTGGAGACCTGGGTCGGACTGATCCGGGCCAACGCCACCGCGCCCGGCATCGAGGCGGTCCCGCTCTGGGAACTGCCGGAGATCCTCTGCGAGCTCGCGGCGGACAACACCGATGAGCTGGGCGACCCGGCGTGGCAGATCCTCCACGGGGAGACGGGCCGCGGACCGCTCGTGGCCGTGGTCCGGGTCCCGCTGGTCGCGCTGTCGGCGCCGGAGTTCGACCGCCACGTCGCGGTCCACGTCCCGTATACGGATGTAGAGGACGGCGGGTTGCCCGGGTCCCTGTCCCTGCCGGGCCTACGGGACCTGGAGGACCACCTGGTCGAGCGCCTCGAGGGCAACGGGGAATGCGTCGGAGCGGAGAGCTGCGACGGCCGTCGCCTCCTGCACTTCTACGTGGACTCCACCACCCCGGCGCACGAGCAGCTGCGGGTGGCCGCGTCCGGGTGGGACCAGGGCGAGGTGTCCGTCACCGTCACCGATGATCCGGGGTGGCGGAAGGTGCAGCACCTGAGGGTGTGAGACCGTCTGTCGCGCTACCGTCCGGTGACGCGAGCGGCCCGACGAACGGGTCCTCGCCCGGCCCCGCCACGACCGAGACGCGGCGGGGTTCGCCGTCCCGCGGCTCCACGGAGATCCACCCGTCGATCCGACCGTCCAGGACGAGATCGGGTGTCGCGGCGGCCGAGGACAGGCGGCTGGTGCCGCGCAGCTCCCAGTCGGCGTCCACCCGGATGACGGTGGGCGGGGTGACATCCGGGCCGCCCGGCCCGGCGAGCGCGTCGATCCTGCCCTCCGTCAGCGGGCCGTCGACGTCCCACATCACGGCGTCGACAGGGGCACCCACGTCGGAGGAATCGGGGTCGACGATCCGGTAGCGGGTCTCGTCACCGATCGCGGTCAGCGGGCTCCACCGGTCGGGGACATCGGTCACCACGGCCACCCGGTACCCGGCCGCGACCGCGCGGAACGCGACCTGCCGGCAGACGGCGGGCCGGGCGGCGAGCAGCACCGACCGCAGGTGGGGGCCGGCGAGCTGGATGGCGGCTGCGGCGCCGGTGCGGGTCGCGCCGAGGATCTGGCCGCAGCCGTGGGCGGGCGGAGCGAGGTCGGAGAGATCGTCGACCGCCCGCCGGGCGAGGGATCCGGCGATCGCATCGGGCAGGGTCTCGCCGGGTACGGGCGACACCCGCCCCGACGGGAGCGGGTGGCAGGCGGCGGTGGCGGTCGGCGGGATCCCACCCGCCACCCCCCGCTCCGACACCCCGGCCAGGCCCACCGTGGTGACCATGTCCACCACGTCGTCGCGCCCCTCCACCCGTCGCAACCGGACGACCTCGGTGAGGCGGGCCGCCCGGACGGCGGTGAGCCCGTCGATCACGGCCCGTGGATCCGCCGACGGCCGGACCACCAGCCCCGTCCCGGGCCCCGGGTCGGCCTCGGCGTCCAGGTAGACCTCGGCGAGCTCGGCGGCGTCGAGGACGCGGCACGGCACCCCGTGGTGGACCAGTGCGCGCCGCAGCCGCTCCGTGGCCACCGCGACCACCTGCTCCAGCAAGGCGCCCGCTCCCGCGGTCCACGAGGCAGAACCCGTCCCCGTCGCCAGCCGGGCCAGATCGAACCGCACCAGGAGGTGCACGCGCCGGTGCGAGATCAGAGCCAGCGGCCCGACCAGGGAGTCGTAGACCTCGCCGTCGTCGCCGTCCGCCGCACGGCGACCGTCGACCACCACGTCGATCCCCTCCAGGACCACCCCACCCTGGTCGAGTTGTCGCGCCACGACGGCCAGGGGCAGGCGGACGCCGCGGTGGTCGGCCGGGTCGTCGTGCCCCACCTCGGTGGCCACGAGCGCGCCAGCCGAGATCTCGACGGCCGTGGTGACGACCCGGTCACCCTCGACGCACCCAACGGTCGATCGGTCGGGGGCGACGAGGTCCACCACGTCCACGGACCGCCGCCGCGGGGCCCGCTCGCGCGCCACCAGTGGCCGCCCAGCGCGCCGCGCGGTGATCACGGCGGCCACCAGCGCGGCCACGAGGAACTGCACCCATGGTTGCCAGGACGGCGGACACACCACGGTGAGCACGAGTGTCGTGAGGAGGACGGCCGACAGTCCCGCGAAGGTCGGAACCGCCGTCATATCCCCGCCCCTCCGCGACGCCCGCGACACCCCGGCCGCGCCCGGTCGGCGGCCTCGGAAGACCGGCCACGGGGGCCGGATCGTGGCGTACCCTACCCCCGGTGCCCCCGGTCGCGGTGGTGTCACATCGGGGGAGGGAGCCGGGGCCGTGCCGCTCAAACCGACGACCAGGGCGCAGGTGGACGGACACCGTTTCCTCACCCGCCGGGCCCGGCATGCCGTGGTCGCCCGCGATGTCCGGATGCTGCACGACCCCCTCAAACGCCAGACCACCGGACTGACGGTGGGTGTGGTCGGCGCCGTCATCGGGGTCGCCGGGGCCGCGGTGCTGGCGCTGCTCGACCCCGCCCCGGACGTCGGCGCCACGACGATCATGGTGGGACGGGACTCCGGTCAGATGTACGTCCGCGCCGGCGAGACCGTCCACCCCGTCCACAATCTCGCGTCGGCGCGGCTCGTTCTGGGTGAGCCCGCGGAGCCCCGCACCGTGCGCGACTCCGACGTCGCGGGCACGCCGCGGGGCGGACTGCTCGGCATCCCCGGGGCACCGTCCGCGTTGCCCGCCCACCGCGACGCCGGTGCCGCGGCCGCCGTGTCGTGGACGGTGTGTGACGAGGTGGCCGACGCCGAGCGCGGACGCCCGCGCGTCACGGCCACGAGCATCGTCGCCCGCGAGGAGGCCGGGCCGGGCCGGGACACGGGCGCCGACGAGGTCGTGTTGGCCGATCAGGACGGGACCGGCTGGCTGTTGCGCGACGGCACCCGCGCGCGGATCGATCTGGAGGACGGGGACCTGCTGTCGATCCTCGGCCTGGCCGGGGTCGACCCGCGCCCGGTCACGGCGGCGCTGGTGGATCCGCTGCCCGAGGTCGACCCGGTGCGTCGCCCGGTGATCGACATGGCCGGTGAGCCGGTGGACTACGGCCTGGACGGGCTCCGGATCGGGCAGGTGTTCACCGTCGACACGGCCACCGGCACGCGCACCCACGTGGCTCTGGCGGACGGGGTACAGGAGGTGGGGCCCGTGCTGGCGGACGTCATCCGGTCGACGTCGACGGTCGGGTCGGTCGTCAGGGTGCCGCCGGACCGAATGGGTGTGCCGAGGTCGGTCGCGCTGGACACCGAGGCGTTCCCGGGCCGGCGCCCGACGGTGTTGGACACCGCCGGCTCACCGGTGCTGTGCGTCCGCGACGGGGGCAGCAGGGACTCCGCCACGCGTCGCGTCACGCTCGTGGCGGGGGCGACCGCCCCGGGCCCGGGCGACGTGCGGGAGGTGGCCGGGGCCGACGGGGGCGGGCCCGCGGTGGACGCGGTGGGAATCCCGGGTGGCGGGCTACTGGTGGCGGCGACGGGCCGCGGCACGACCACACGCAGTGCCGTGACGACCATCGTCTCCGACACCGGCGTGAGGTTCGACGTCCCCGACGCCCCGACCGCCGCCATGCTGGGACTGGGCGGGACGCCGGTGCCGGTGGACGGGGGTGTCCTCGACCGGCTCCCGGCCGGGCCGCGCCTGGATCGCGGGGCGGCGCTGGTCGCTCGCGACGGTGTCGACGCGGAGGTCGTGGGACAGGCCACCGCGGCCGGGTGACCCGCGGGGTCAGGCCCGGGTGTCCCGGTCGTCGCGGGGCCGGAGTAGGACGACGACGAGGGCGATCGTTCCCAGAGCGAGAGAACCCGCCGCCACGGCCGCGCCGACGCCGGCACCCGGAGGGCCCGGCTCGGCCGGGGGTGCGGCGATCGCGGTGGTCGCGGGCGCGGGGCGTCCGATCCTGCGAACCCCCGTCACCGCCGCCACGGGGTCGACCACTCCGTGCCCCACCGCGAAGTCGTGCCCGCCGGCGGCGGGGATCGCGGTGTTCTCGATCCGCGCGATCACCTGGCGTGCCGTGAGCCCGGGGTGGGCCTGCCGGACCAACGCGGCGGTGCCGGCGACGAACGGCGCGGCGAAGCTGGTCCCGGTGACGGGCGTGCGCGACCCGTCCCCGGCCACCACGACGTCGGACACCCCGGCCCCGTCCGCACCGACGGACCGCAGGCCCACTGCCGGCGCGGCGACGTCCACCCACGGGCCGCGCAGGGAGAAGTCGGCGGGGGCGCCGTCGGCGTCGACGCCGGCGACGGTGAGGACGTGCTCGTCGTACCAGGCGGGGGAGGCGACGGTGACCACGTCGCCCCAGCCGTCGTCGCCCGGAACCGAGGGGTCGGCGGCACCGGGGTTCTGGTCCCCGCACGCGTCGCCGACGTTGCCGGCGGCGGCGACCAGCACCACGTCGTGGTCCACGGCGGCATAGCGGATCGCGCCGCCGAGGGTCGCGTCGGCGAGCACCGTGCCGGCCGGCACGCACGCCACCTCGGAGATGTTGATGACGTCCGCGCCCGCATCGACGGCGGCCCGGATCGCGCGGGCCAGGGAGGACAGCGTGCCGACCCCGGCACCGACGGTCGGGCCGTCCGGTCCGCGGCTCCGGTCACGGGCCTCGGGGCGCAGAACGCTGCTGGACTGGCGGATGGAGACGATCTCGACCCCGGGCGCGACCCCCGAGTGTCCGGTCTCGTCCTCGGTGGCGGCGAGCACTCCCGCCACCAGGGTGCCGTGTGCGTCGCAGTCCTCGGTGCCGTCGCGACCGGGGACCACGTCGCCGGCGCCCCGTACCCGGGGAAGGCGTGGACCGGGGTTGACGCCGGTGTCGATCACGGCCACGACCTGCCCCTCGCCGCGGCCGTGGATCCAGGCCCCGCCCAGCTCGGCCGCCGTGGCGGACGGGGGCGACACCCCGGGATCGAGGAAGGCCGCGGTGGTCCGGCAGGGGCCGTCCAGGCGCAGGGGGCCGGCGTCGAGCCCGGTGGCCGCCGGGACCGGTCCATCGATCGCCGGGGGCTCCAGTGCGGCCGCGACGGGCGCCCCGGAGAGCGGCCCGGCGAGGACGGCGACCAGCAGTACGGCGGCGGCCCCGGGCGCGGCTGCACTGTGCGCGGCGCGGGACCCGGGCCCGCCCCCGCTCGTGTCGGAGGTGCGTCGGATCCTCATCGCTGCCGGACGAGCGAGTAGACCTCCATCGCGCCCACGGCGAGGGGGACGACCACGCAGATCCCGATCGCCTCGATCACGCCCACGGCCCGCAGGGCGGCGGGCGAGAGGTCGACGTGGGGTACCACCGAGGCGGCCACCACGACCGCCGCCGCCACCGCGACGGCCGCCGGCACCACCACGCCCACCGGGGACGCGACGGTGATCCCCGCGCCCACCAGTACCCCGGCGGTGAGGACGAGCGCGGACGCGAGCAGCACGGCGGTGTGTACGCGGTCCGCGTAGCCGAGGCCGCGCAGCACCAGGACGACGATGAGGACCAATGCGAGCGGTGCCGCCCAGCGGGTCGCACCGGCGTTCCCGGTCAGGGACGTGAGCGACCCGATGGTGCAGACCGCCCCCGCCGCCGCCAGCAGGCCGGTGAGCCATGAGCGCGAGGTGTGGAACCGGTGCCGCAGCACGTCCGGGGTCGGCAGGGGCCCGCCGGCCCGGCCCCGCACGTCGTGGTCGATCTCCTCGAGGTCCCCGGCCTCGACGTCCTCGCCGGGGGCGGGCACGGGCGGGATGGGGATCCGGGCGGCCCAGACCGCGATCCGCGGCGCGGCGGTGAGCAACACGAGCGCGACGAGGACGGCCCCGGCTCCCGCCGCCGCGGCCGGGACGCGGGTCGTGGCGACCACCGTCGAGCCGACCGCCCCGGCCGCCAGTGAGACGGCCGCGGCCAGGTAACCGGCGCCCGTGGCGTACGTGTGCGGACCCGGGCGGAACACGGTCCACCGGAGGACGCCCGCGAGGACCGCTCCGGCGGCCAGCCCGCCCACGAGGTGGCCGGCCCCGCCGGGCGGGCCCCCGACGGTGGCGCCGGCCAGCACGGTGAACCCGACCGCGCACGCCCCCGCGACCGCGTGGGCCGCGCCGGGCGCCGGGGTGCGGCGCAGAGCCACCACGGCCGCCAGGCCGAGCAGGGCGGCCAGGAGCGCGACCAGGGGGACCGCGGGCCCGCCTCCGGTCGTCCACTGGCGCACCAGCGCCACCGTGGCCGCAGCCGCCACCACCGCCGCCGTCGCGGTCGCGGTGGTGACCGCGTCGCGCCGGTCCCAGGTGGGGGAGCGAGCCACGTCCGGTTCGGTGAGACCCTGCAGGACGTCGTCGAAGAGCGGCGCCGGCGTCGGGACGGGGCGGTGGTCGAGGACGAGGATCTCCCCGTCGTGCACCCGCTGCTGCGCGAGCGTCTCCGAGACCGCCAGGGGCCCGCCGGCGAGTCGGGAGAGCTGCCAGGACCCGCCGGTGTCGCCGCCCATCCGGGCGTCGACATCGACGCCGGAGGCCGGACCGGCGACCGCGCGGATGTGCTCCCGGATCAGGTCCACGACCTCGGGGATCACCGCGACCAACTCGAGGTGGGCGGGCAGACTCAGGTCCACCCGGGTGGAGCGGCACACGATCGACACCCGACGCTGGTCCAGGGGTTCGACGCCCGCCGCGGCCTCCCGGATCCCACTGCGTTGCGACACTCCAGATCCTCCCGATCCCGCCCGGATGGTGTCCCCGTCAGGACGTGTACTGCCCTAACATCGCCATCCGATACGCCGATATTGTCGGGTCGGACGGGCGCTCGTGGGGACGCCATCTCCCGGCGGCGGGGTGACGCCCGGCGGGAGCGAAGGGATCGATCACTGGTGACGTGCACGGGTGACGTTCATGGGTGATGTGGTGTTCACCCGTGCGGAGAAGCTCGACGCGCCGGCGATGCCCGGCGGGGAGCTGGCGTTGCAGGCACCGCCCGCACTGCCCCGGCCCACGCCCCGGCCCCTCGTCCAGATCATCCTGCCGATCGTGCTGGTGGTGGCGGTGGGCGGCATGGTCGTGGTGATGATGCGCACCAGCATGATGCGCAATCCCATGTTCATGCTCTTCCCGGTGATGATGGCGGTCTCCGCCGTCGGCATGCTCGCGGGGACGCTGGGCGGCGGAAACAAGACCTCCGAGACCGACGAACTGCGGAAGGACTACCTTCGCTACCTCGGCCAGACCCGCGACACCGTGCGGGCGACCGCGTCCGCCCAGCGCGCCGCCGCCCTGTGGCGTCACCCGGATCCGGTGGAGCTACCCGCGTTGGTGGGCACCCCCCGGATGTGGGAACGCGACGAGTCGGATCCCGAGGACCTCACCATCCGGGTGGGCCCGGGCCGTCAGGCACTGGCGACCCGGCTGGACGCGCCCGACACCGGGCCGGTCGACGACCTGGAACCGGTCTCGGTGGTGAGCATGCGCCGCTTCGTCCGCGTGCACTCGGTGGTCGACGACCTGCCCGTGGCGCTGGAGCTGCGCGCGTTCGCCGCGCTGTCGCTCGACGGTGAGGTGGAGGTGGTGCGTTCCGCGGTACGCGCGATGATCGCCGGGCTCGTCGTGGCCCACGGGCCCGACCGGGTCCGGGTCGCGGTCGCCGCGAGTGAGGGCGACGCCCGTGAGGCCTGGGAGTGGCTCAAGTGGCTCCCGCACCACGAACACCCCGACTACACCGACGGCGGCGGGGGGGTCCGGCTCACCGAGTTCTCGCTCGCCGGGGTGGAGTCGATGCTGGGGACGGACATCTCCGACCGTGCGGCGTTCTCGCCGAGTGCCCCGGTCGTGTCGGGACGGGCGCACCTCGTCGTCGTCGTCGACGGTGTGGGCGTCACCGGCGCCGAACGTCTCCTGGCGGAGCACGGTCTGGACGGGGTCACGGTGCTGGAGGTCTCCGGCAGCCGCGCGGGGCAGCTGCGCGACCTCGCGCTGCGCCGCGGCCTGTGCATCCGAGTCGACGACGACCGAGTGGCCCGCGTTCGCACCGAGGCCGGGGACGAGGACATCGCTCGGGTCGACGCGATGAGCCCGCCGGAGGCCGAGCGGTTGGCCATGGCCCTGTCCCGGTACCGACCCGCCGACACGGTGACCCACGCCGACGGCTCCACCACGACCCGCCGCGCGCCCGGGCTTCCGGACCTGCTGGGCATCGGCGTGGCCACTCAGGTCGATCCCGCGGTGGCGTGGCGGCGGCGCGGCGAACGCGACCGGCTGCGCGTGCCGGTGGGGGTCAGCCCGGACGGTGCCCCCGTCGAGTTGGACCTCAAGGAGGCCGCGCACGGAGGCATGGGACCGCACGGTCTGTGCATCGGCGCGACGGGTTCGGGGAAGTCCGAGTTCCTGCGCACCCTCGTGCTGGGCCTGGTCGCCACCCACGACCCGGACTCGCTCAACCTCGTCCTGGTGGACTTCAAGGGCGGTGCCACGTTCCTCGGGCTGGAGTCGCTCGCGCACGTCGCCGCCGTCATCACCAACCTCCAGGCCGAGATCACCATGGTCGACCGGATGCGCGACGCGCTCGAGGGCGAGCTCACCCGCCGCCAGGAGGTGCTGCGTGCCGCGGGCAACTACGGAGGCGTCGGCCAGTACGAGGCCGCCCGTGCCAAAGGAGCCCCGCTCGAACCGCTCCCGGCGCTGGTGATCGTGGTCGACGAGTTCTCGGAACTCCTGTCGTCCAAACCCGAGTTCGCGGAACTGTTCCTCACCATCGGTCGCCTGGGCCGCAGCCTGCACATCCACCTGCTTCTCGCGTCGCAGCGGCTCGAGGAGGGGCGGCTGCGCGGGTTGGACAGCCACCTGTCCTACCGGATCGCGCTCAAGACGTTCTCCGCCACCGAGTCGCGCACGGTTCTCGGGGTCACCGATGCCTACCACCTCCCCGCCACCCCGGGCGTCGGGTACCTCAAAGTGGACGCCGGCGACCCGGTGCGCTTCGACGCCGCCTTCGTCTCCGGGCCGTACCGGAAGGACCGCCGACTCGACGGGTCGTCGGTGGCCGCACCGGTCGCCCGCGCGGCGGTCCGCCCGTTCACGTCCTGGTACATGCCCGTGCCGGCCCCTACTCCGGCGGCGTCCGGGGTCGACGACGAGGCGCGCCCGTCCTCCGGCGCCGCGGACGAGGGGCCCGCCGACGGGTCCGCGAGCCTCCTCGAGGTCCTGGTGGGGCGACTCGCCGGGCACGGCAGGCCCGCGCACGAGGTGTGGCTGGCGCCGCTCGGGGAGGGGGCGCCGCTCGACGCCGCGGTGGGTACCGAACCGACGGACGAGCGCGCCGGGGCCGGACCCGAGGGCTCCGGAGCGACCCCGACGGCCGGTCGGCCGGCCCGCCTGAGGTTCCCGCTGGCCGAGGTGGACCTGCCGTTCGAACAGCGCCGCGCCATCTGGCACGCGGACCTCTGGGGCGGACGGCAACGTCGCCGTGGTGGGCGGGACGCGATCCGGCAAGTCGACCACGCTGTGCACGCTCGTGCTGTCCGCGGCGGCCACGAACGACCCCGGCCGCCTGTCGGTGTACGTCGTGGACCTGGGTGGCGGGGCGCTGCAGTCGGTCGCGGACCTGCCCCACGTCGGCGGGGTCGCCCGTCGTGGTGAGGACGAGAAGATCCGCCGCACGATCGCCGAGGTGGACGCCGAGCGCCGTCGCCGCGAGACCGCGTTCCGCGAGGACGGCGTGGCCTCCGTCGACCAGGCGCGGCGCCGGGTGGTCGACCGGGACGGCCGCCCTGTGGCGGAGTACCCCGACGTGCTCCTGGTGATCGACGGCTGGCAGGCCCTGCGCACCGAGTTCGAGGATCTCGAGCAGACCGTGCTGGGGCTGGCCGCGGACGGGCTGTCCTACGGGATCCACGTGGTGCTGTCCGCGTCCAGGTGGGCGGACCTCCGACCGGCGTTGCGTGACGCCCTCGGCACCCGGGTCGAACTGCGACTGGGGGATCCCACCGACTCGATGATCGATCGGCGGGCCGCGATGACCGTGCCCGCCGCCCCGGGCCGCGGGCTCACGCCGGACCGTCACCACATGCTCGTCCACCAGCCCCGCCTCGACGGGCGGGTCGACGCGGACGGCATGGCCGACGCGACCGCCGAGGCGTCCCGCCATCTCGCGCGCAGGTGGCGGGCGCGGGTGGGCGACGTCGCCGCGGCGCCGGTCCGGATGCTACCGGAGGTGCTCCCGTACTCGCAGCTGGCGAGTCTGTCGCGCCCCGGCCCGGACGGACGCCGCACCCGGGTCCCGCTCGGGGTGGACGAGGCCGACCTCACGGCGGTCTACGCCGACCTCGAGGGCGACCCGCTGATGCTGGTACTCGGTGACTCCGAATGCGGCAAGACCTCGCTGCTGCGGTCGCTGGCTCGCGGACTGGTGGCCGGAAACGGCCCCGAGCACGCCAGACTCATCGTGGTCGACTACCGACGCACCATGCTCGGCGAGATCAAGGGAGACCACCTCGCGGGGTACGCGCCCACCGAGACCGCCCTGGCCCCGATGGTCGAGCACCTCGTCCGCGTCCTCGACGAGCGCATGCCGGGCGCCGACGTCACCCCGGAGGAACTGCGGGCGCGGTCGTGGTGGAGCGGCCCGCGGATCCACCTGCTCGTCGACGACCTCGATCTGGTCATCACCGGCGGGGGCAACCCGCTGCAACCGCTCACCCGGTTCCTGCCCCACGCCCGCGACATCGGTCTGACGGTGGTCCTGGCACGGCGCAGCGCCGGGGCGTCGCGGGCGATGTTCGACCCGTTCGTCGCCCGCATCCGGGATCTCGGCGGGGCCGGGTTCCTCATGTCCGGCAGTCGGGAGGAGGGCCCACTGCTCGGCGGTATCCGGCCGTGGCCGCTGCCGGCGGGCCGGGGCCGACTCATCACCCGCGACGGCGGCGTCCGGCTGGTGCAGACCGCCCTGTCCGAGCCGGGACAGGGCGGCGAGGTGTGACCGACACGCGGGCGGCGACCCTGGCCGTCGACCTGTCCTGCTCGGGGCTGACGGTGGCGGCGGCGTCCGCCTCCGCGGTGCTGTCCCCGGTGGTCGCTCCGGCATCGGTGCTCGCCGGGTTGGACGGCTCGGCGCTCCCGCCGGGGGGCGATCGCCTCGAGTGCTCCGCCCGCGTGGAGGTCGCCGCCGGCCGCTTCCCGGACCGCTGCCTGGCCGATCCGGTCGCGCACGCCCACCGTGACCGCGTCGAGGTCGCGGGCCTGTCGGTCCCGGTCTCAGAACTCCTCGGTGCCCCCGTGACCCGGGCACTGCGGTGGGGAGGGGCCCGCGAGGGCGACGCCGTGGTGCTGGTCGTACCCACCGACTGGGGGACCAGCCGCACCACGCGGCTCGTCGGCGCCGCCCACGGCGCGGGGGTCACCGCCCACGTGGTCAGGTCCGCGCTGGTCACCGCCGAGGCCCTGCCGTCGTCCTCCGCACGGTGGGCGCTCTGCGTGGAGTCCTGCCGCACGCGGACCACCGTGGGACTCGTCGAGCGGACCCGTGGCGGACTCGTACTCGTCGACCGGGCCGTGGTGCACCGGCGGGACCCCTGTCGCGACACCGCGGTCGACGATGAGGTGCCGCGGGTCCTCGACGCCGTCGCCGAGGTGCGCCGTCGCCGGCGTGAGGCGGGCACCGGGTCGACCGAGGTGCTGGTGCGCGGTCGCCTCGCCGAGCGCGTCGTGGACGCCTGCGACCGGGCCCGACTGCTGTCCTTCGTGGTCCCCGCGATCTCACCGGTCGAGGCGGCGTGGCGCCTGTACGCGACCGCGTGACCGGGTCGCGTGACCGGACCGCGCGGGCGGCCCGGACACGAGCGGGACGGACGAGTTTTTACCGATCCTGCGGAACCGAACCGCCCCACGGGCGCGTCGAACACTGTGACGGACCCAGAAGGGGATTCCGCACCGACCACAGTGGAGGACGAGATGACCGGGTTCAACACCCACATCGGGACCATGGACACCGCGGCCAGGAGGGTCGACGACGTGAACCTGGAGATCGACCGCCTGCTCGGCACCGTGCGGGACTCGGTGTCCCAACTCGGCGGCTCGGTGTGGAGGGGCGCCGCGCAGGCCCGCTTCACCCAGATCATGACCGAATGGCAGCAGCAGAGCACCAAGCTCAACACCGCGCTGGCGGGGATCTCGGAGACGATGCGCACCAACAGCACATCGTTCGACGCAGCGGACCAGGATTCGGCCGCGCTCATCAACCGCGCCGGCGCCGCCGGGCCTCTCAACCTCTGACCACCAGCACCGCCAGCACCGCCAGCACCGGAAGGGTACCCCCATGACCTCAGGACAGATCACCTACAACCACGGCCCGATCGAGGCACTCGTCGGCCAGGTCACGCAGGCCTCGGTCAACCTGCGCACCACTCTCGACGATCTCAAGGCCTACCTCGCACCGCTGGTCGCCGAGTGGGAGGGCGACGCCGCCGTCGCCTACCAGGCGCACCAGAACGACTGGGATCAGGCCGCGGCCGCGCTCCAGTCGATGCTCGCCGAGATCTCCCGCGCCGCCGGCCAGGGCAATCAGGGTATGGCCGACGCCGATCGTCGCGCCGCCCAGGGCTGGGGCTGAACCGGCTCGACGGGCACCCCGACCCCGCCGACGTCCCGCGACGACGGCGGGGTCGTGGCGTGTCGACCGGATGCGTCCGGCCCGCGGGCGTCCTACCGTCGCGGCACGACCCGGGAACGATCCCGGTGAACGCCACGTGGAGAACGCCACACGAAGGGGGACCGCATGTACGTCACGCACGATCCGTCGACCGGCCGGACCGACCGCGAGTACGAGCAGACCGAGGACGTCGACGCCATCCTGAGCACCGTCACCGAGGGGTTCACCGCCTGGCGCGCGACGGAGGTGTCCGAGCGGGCACGGATCCTCCTGGCGATCGCCGACGCCTTCGAGGAGCACCAAGAGGAGCTCGGCAAGGCGATCACCACCGAGATGGGCAAGCTCCCCGCGCAGGCCCGCGGCGAGGTGGCCCTCGCGGCGTCGATCTACCGCTGGTACGGCGAGCACGGTCCCGCGCTGCTCGAGTCCGACACCCTCGATGTGCCGGACGCCCGCCTCAACCGGGTGACCTACGAGCCGGTCGGCCCGCTGGTCGGCATCATGCCGTGGAACTACCCCTACTACCAGGTGGCCCGGTTCGCGGCGCCCAACCTGCTGCTGGGCAACACCATCGTGCTCAAGCACGCGAGCATCTGCGCCCGCTCGTCGGCGGCGATCGAGAAGGTCCAGCGCGGAGCCGGCCTCCCCGAGGACGCCTACGTCAACGTGTACGCCTCCAGTGACACGGTGGCCGAGATGATCGCCGACCCCAGGATCAAGGGCGTCTCCCTCACCGGCAGCGAGGGCGCCGGCGCCGCGGTGGCCACCGTCGCCGCGAAGAACCTCAAGCCCAGCGTCCTGGAGCTCGGCGGCTCGGACCCGCTCGTCGTCCTGGACGCCGACGACCTCGACGAACTGGTCGAGACCGTGGGCCGGGCGCGGCTGTCGAACTGCGGGCAGGCCTGCAACTCGCCCAAGCGGATCTTCGTGCCCGCGCAGATGAAGGACGACTTCGTCGGGCGGCTGAAGAACCTCTACGAGGAACTGGCCGTCGGGCCCGCCGCCGACGAGGGCACCGAGCTGGGCCCGCTGTCCTCCGAGGACGCGCGCGACGGCGTGGTCGAGCAGGTCCAGCGCGCCGCGGAGCAGGGGGCGACGCTCGTCACGGGCGGCGCGGCGATCGATCGCCCCGGCGCATTCATGCAGCCCGCCGTCCTCACCGACATCACCCCGGAGATGGACGCCTACCGCGAGGAGATCTTCGGCCCCGTCGCCATGGTGTACGGCTACGACTCCGTCGACGAGGCCGTGCGGATCGCCAACGACACCCCGTTCGGTCTGTCCGGCTCGGTGTGGGGAACCGACGTCGACCGCGCCTCCGAGGTGGCCGAGCGGCTCGAGGTGGGGATGGCCTACGTCAACGAACACGGCACGACGATGCCCGGCCTGCCGTTCGGCGGCGTCAAGCGTTCGGGCTACGGCCGCGAGCTCGGCCGCTGGGGACTGACCGAGTTCGCCAACGTCCGGCTCCAGCGGGTGCACTGACCCGGCAACACGCCCACCCCGCGAACGACGACAGGGCCCCGGCTGCACAACGCAGCCGGGGCCCTGTTCGCGCGCGAGGTCGCGTCAGCGAGCCCCGGCGTACGCCTGCGCGAGTCGCGCGATCTTCTGGGCCCGGGCCAGGCGCGGCAGGTCGGCGCCGTCGCGGGCGCGCTCACCGCCGGGACCGAGCTCATCGATCACGGACTCGGCCCACGAGACGTCGGCCGCGGAGGGGGAGAGAACCTCGTTGATGTAGGGGGCCTGGTCCACGCGGAGGCACAGCTTGCCGGTCATGCCCATCTCGACCGCGTGCTCGGCGGCGTCCTTGAGGACCTGCGTGTCATTGGAGATGGTCGGCCCGTCGATGGGCGGGGCCACGCGCGCGATCCGGCTGGCCACCACGAACTGCGAGCGCGTGTACGCCAGTGCGATCTGCGACGACCCGATGCCCGTGTCGCGACGGAAGTCACCGACGCCGAACGCCAGCCGCACCACCTGCTCGGACTTGGCGATCTCGGCGGCCTGGGCGAGACCGTCGGCCGACTCCACCAGCGCGACGATCGGGGTGTTCTCGGCCAGACGCGCGGCAGTGAGGGAGACGTGCTCGGCGTTCTCGGTCTTGGCCAGCATCACGCCGTCCAGCCCGGGGCAGTGCCCGAGCGCCATGAGGTCCTTCTCCCATTCGGGGGACCGGACGTCGTTGATGCGGATCCACGCGTGGTTCCCGGCCTCGAGCCACTGACGGACCTCACGACGGGCCCGTTCCTTCTCGGACTGCCGACACCCGTCTTCCACGTCGAGGACCACCACGTCCATCTCCGAGTTGACGGCGGCGTCGAAGCGCTCGGACTTGTCCGCGGGCAGCAGCAGCCACGAACGGGCGATGGTCGGTGGGATGGTCGACATGGGGCTCATGGGTTCCGGTCATCCTTTGGTCGTGAGGCGGCGACGATCGCGCTGGCAACCTCCCCACGATACGCCGGGCGCCCCCGGCGGGCGCATGCGGGAACGACTCTCACATCGCGGGTGCGGTGACCAGCTGGATCAGGTTGCCGCAGGTGTCGTCGAGGACCAGTGCCCACACCGGGCCCATCTCGGTGGGGGGTTGCACGATCCGGGCGCCCCGCTCCTTCAGTTCGTCGTGGGCCCGGTGGATGTCGTCCACCTCGAACTGCGCGGCCGGGATGCCGTCGGCGTGCAGGGCGGTGGCGTACGCGCGCGCCGCCGGGTGCTGGTCGGGCTCGAGCAGCAGCTGCGTGCCACCCGGGTCGCCCGGGTCCACCACCGTCAGCCAGCGGAAGTCCCCGGCCGGGAGATCGTGCTTGATCACGAAGCCCAGGACCTCTGTGTAGAAGGCCAGTGCGCGGGTCTGGTCGTCGACGTGGACGGAGGTCACTGTGATGCGCGGCATACTCCCCACGGTAGGTCGGCAGGCGTCCGTCGGCATCCGCTCCGGGGCCCGCCGGAGCCCATTGCTGACAGGAACTGTCCGCAAAGCGAGCGGTGAGTGTTGACTCGGACGCGGGCGGGGGACACCCTTTCTAGGTGAGCACCCGATCCTCCTCCGCGCCTGCGATAGAAGCAGAGCACCTCGTGAAGCGCTTCGGTGATTTCACCGCCGTGGACGACATCTCGTTCACGGTCCCCACCGGAACCGTCCTCGGGCTGCTCGGCCCCAACGGCTCCGGCAAGACGACCACCATCCGGATGATGACCACGCTGAGCCCGCCGACCTCGGGAACCGCCCGGGTCGCCGGGCACGATGTGCTGCGTGAGCCGGCGCAGGTCCGCAAGGCGATGGGGCTGACGGCCCAGTCGGCGACGGTGGACGAGTTGCTCACCGGGCGCGAGAACCTCCGCCTCATCGGCGACCTCTACGGCCTGCCCAAGAGGGCGGTCAAGGCGCGCGCGGACGAACTGCTCGAGAAGTTCTCCCTGGCCGACGCCGCCACCAGGGTCGCGAAGAGCTACTCCGGCGGAATGCGGCGTCGGCTCGACCTCGCGGCGAGCCTCGTCGCCGCCCCGCCCGTGTTGTTCCTGGACGAGCCGACCACGGGGCTCGACCCGCGGTCGCGCAATGAACTATGGGACGTCCTGCGGGGCCTCGTGCGGGACGGCACGACGTTGCTGCTGACCACGCAGTACCTCGACGAGGCCGACCAGCTGGCCGACCGGGTGATCGTCATCGACCACGGCAGCGTCATCGCCGACGGGACGCCGTTGCAGCTCAAGGACCGTTCGGGCGCGGCGAGCCTGGTGGTGACGGTGTCCCGACCGGACGACGTGGACGAGGCCGCCCGCGTCCTGGCGGGGCGCATCGAGGATCTGCACGTCGACCGGGACGCGCGCCGTCTCACCGCGCCGTCGGAGGGGGTCTCGGCCCTGGCCGCGATCGCGGCGGACTTCACCGAGGCGGGTATCGAGCTCGACGACATCGGCCTGCAACGGCCGAGCCTCGACGACGTCTTCCTCTCCCTCACGGGCCGCAAAGCGGAGGACCCGCAGACCGACACCACCGATCAGGAGACCCGGGTATGAGCACCGTCGCCGACCCCGCCACCACGTCCCCCGAGCGGGAGCACTTCTCCGTCCCGGTCCGTCCCGACGGGCCCTCGTTCGGCCGGCAGATCTCCGCGCTGGTGCGCCGCAACCTCTTCCACATCAGGCGCCAGCCGGAGAACCTCGCCGACGTCACCATCCAGCCGGTGATGTTCGTCCTGCTGTTCGCGTTCGTCTTCGGCGGTGCGATCGCCGTGGCGGGCAGCGGGGACTACCGGGAGTGGCTGCTGCCGGGGATCATGGCGCAGACCATGGCGTTCTCGTCGTTCGTCGTGGCCTCCGGGCTGTGCAACGACCTCAACAAGGGGATCATCGACCGCTTCCGGACGCTGCCCATCCAGCGATCGTCGATCCTCATCGCGCGCAGTGCGTCCAGCCTCATCCACTCCTCGATCGGCGTGGTCGTCATGTCGCTGACGGGCCTCATCGTGGGGTGGAGGATCCGCAGCGGGCTCCTCGACGCGCTGCTGGGGTACCTCATCCTGCTGGGCTTCGGCTTCGTCATGATCTGGATCGGCATCGTCGTGGGCTCGAGGCTCAAGACGATCGAGGCGGTGAACGGCGTCATGTTCACCACGACGTTCCCCATCACGTTCGTCGCCAACACCTTCGCCCCGCCGGAGTCGATGCCCGTGTGGTTGCGGGCGATCGCGGAGTGGAACCCGCTCTCCTCGGTCGTGCAGGCGATGCGTGAGCTCTGGGGGAACGCTCCGGCGGTCGGTCCGGACGCCGCCCTGCCGTTGCAGCACCCGGTGCTGGCGTCACTGTTGTGGATCGTCGGCCTGACGGTGGTGATCGCCCCGATAGCGATCAAGGCCTTCGACGCCCGCACCCGCGATTAGCGCGCCGGTCAGCCCGCCGACGAGCCCGCCGACGGGAGAGCCGGTACCGTCTCAGCGCTTCTTCCCGGGCGAGACGCGGATGGTGATCGAGCCGGTGATGGGCTCGACCCCGGCGTCGTCGACGAACGTCAGCGGGACCTCGACGTCCTGTCCGCTGGTGAAAGTCGAGAAGTCCGGCATGTCCGTCCACTCGGCGGTGACGGTCATGCCGCCGGTCGACATGGCGGGGTAGCGCACGTTCATCCCGACGGGGATCCATCGGTGGGTGGTGGGAACCGTGGCCCCGGCGAGCATGCCCATGGCCATCTCGGCGAGGTTGCACGCCGCGATCACGTGGAAGGTGCCGATGTGGTTGCGGTTGCCCCACCAGCCGGGTCCGCGGACGACGCAGCGGCCCGGTCGGAGTTCGACGACGTGCGGGTACGCCGTGCGGAAGTACGGGGCCTTGAGGCTCACCGCCGCGCTGAACAGGCGGGAGCCGAACGGGAGCCGGGTGGCGGTCTTCCACAGCCGGTAGGTGGAGGTGTCGGCGTGGTGGGTGGGGGAGGTGTCGGAGTCGGTCACGACGACGAGGTTACCCGCCGGTAAGTTCAGCGCGGTCGCCCACTGGGCTCGAACGCGTCCTCTCGGGCGAGGATCTGTGTCCCGTGACGCAGGAGCTCGTGGAGGCGATCCTGGTCGGCTCCGGGCTCGGCCACCCACAGGCGGTAGGCCGACAGCCCGATCCCCAGCGCGGCGTGCGCGGTCGCGGCGGGCACGAGATCGTCCACCGCCTGGCCGAGCCTGGCGGCGACGAACCCGGCCACGGCCCGGCGCCAGTCGGCGTACACGAGGGTCGAGTGCGCCTGCAGTTCGTCCACGCCGAGCAGGAGGCGCATCCGTAGTCGGTGCGCCTCCGTCTGCTCGCGGGGGAACGTGTTGAACGCGATGAGTGCGTCGGCGAGGGCGTCGCGCAGTGGCGTCTGCTCGGGCACGTCGGCGAGGTACTCCAGCATGAGGTCGATCTGCTCGTCGAACTCGCCCCAGGCGATGGCGGCCTTGCCGGGGAAATAGCGGAACAGCGTGCGGCGGGAGATGTGCGCGGCCTCGGCGATCTGGTCGACGCTGGTCGCGTCGTAGCCCTGCCGGGCGAACAGGTCGAGGGCCACGTCGACGATGGAGGCGCGCGTGGTCGACGGCCGACGTCCCGGGGGCTGTGTCCCGGTTCCGGGCAGTTCCGGCATTCCCATGACACGAGAGCCTAGATGAGTGACCCTTGCCACTGGCACTAAGTGCCAATATGATGCAGATCTCACCGGAAACCGGTGGGATGTCGCCGGAGTGCCAGACGAGAGGACACGTCATGGAGAACACGCAGAACACCGAGGTCGTGCTGGAGGAGGCCCTCATCGAGGAGGTCTCCATCGACGGCATGTGTGGGGTCTACTGAGATGACCTCCGCAGCAGCGCCGGCCGACGCCGAGCAGTCAGCCGCCCCGGCGGAATTCGACCTCGACGCCGGCTGGCGCCTGCACCCCGGGGTGGCGCTCCGGCCCGAGCCGTTCGGGGCACTGCTCTACCACTTCCACACCCGCAAGCTCAGCTTCCTCAAGTCGCCGACCATCGTCGAGGTGGTCCGCACCCTCGCCGACCACCCCACTGCGCGCGCCGCCTGTGCCGCCGCCGGGGTGTCGATCGATGATCCGGCGACAGCGCGGCTGTACCTGCACGCGCTCGGCCAGCTCGCCGCCTCGCGCATGATCGAGGAGACCTCATGACCAGCATGCTCGACCGTCCCGCAACGGCGTCCACCGCGACCACCACTGCTCCGGCGCCCGTCGGCCGCCTCGTCGACCAGTTCGAGCGCGGGCTCGACGCGCCGATCTGCCTGACCTGGGAACTCACCTACGCCTGCAACCTCGCCTGCGTGCACTGCCTGAGCTCCTCCGGTCGCCGTGACCCGCGCGAGCTCAGCACCGAGCAGTGCAAGGCGATCATCGACGAGCTGCAGAAGATGCAGGTCTTCTACGTCAACATCGGCGGAGGCGAGCCGACGGTCCGCTCCGATTTCTGGGAGCTGGTCGACTACGCCACCAGCCACCAGGTGGGCGTGAAGTTCTCCACCAACGGTGTCCGTATCGACGAGAAGGTCGCCAGGCGCCTGGCCGCGAGCGACTACGTGGACGTCCAGATCTCCATCGACGGTGCGACCGCGGAGGTCAACGACGCGGTCCGCGGCCCGGGGTCCTTCGACATGGCCTGCCGTGCGCTGCAGAACCTCAAGGACGCCGGCTTCACCGACGCCAAGATCTCGGTGGTGGTGACGCGCGAGAACGTCACCCAGCTGGACGAGTTCAAGGCGCTGGCCGACAAGTACGACGCGACCCTGCGCATCACCCGCCTGCGCCCGTCGGGCCGCGGCGCCGACGTGTGGGACGACCTGCACCCGCTGCCCGAGCAGCAGAGGGACCTGTACGACTGGCTGGTCGCGAACGGCTCCGACGTGCTCACGGGTGACAGCTTCTTCCACCTGTCGGCGTTCGGTGAAGGCCAGGGCTCGCTTCCCGGGCTCAACCTGTGCGGTGCCGGCCGTGTGGTGTGCCTGATCGACCCGATCGGCGACGTCTACGCCTGTCCGTTCGCCATCCACGAGGAGTTCCTCGCCGGCAACGTCGTCGCCGACGGCGGGTTCGAGACGGTGTGGCAGACCTCGGAGTTGTTCCGTGAGCTGCGCGAGCCGCAGTCGGCCGGGGCGTGTGCGTCCTGCGACTTCTATGACAGTTGCCGGGGTGGCTGCATGGCGGCCAAGTTCTTCACCGGGCTGCCGATGGACGGCCCGGACCCCGAGTGCGTCCAGGGGTACGGAGAGGGACTGCTCGCGGCTGAGCGCAGCATCCCCGACCCGTCGCAGGACCACACCCGGCCCATGGGACTCGCGGCGCGTAAGCAGCCCACCGGCCCGGTGCCGCTGACCCTCGTCACGACACCACCGCGCCGGCCCACCAGCCTGTGCGACGAGTCCCCGATCTGAAACCGGCCCGCCCAAACGAACCCCGCTAGCCCCCACGAACCCCGCTGGCCCGGACGAACCCCGCTAGCCCGGACGAACCCCCTAGAAGGAGCACCCACCACCGTGTCCCGCCTGTCGAAGATCGCCGAGGCCAACCCCTGGCGCCAGAACCCGTGGTTCGAGTCGGTCGCGGAGGCCCAGCGCCGCGCGAAGAAGAAGCTGCCCAAGAGCGTGTACATGGCGCTCGTCGGCGGAAGCGAAGCGGGGGTGACCATCCGCGACAACATGGACGCCTTCACCGAGCTCGAGCCCAAGCCCCACGTGATCGGCGCCAAGCAGGACCGCGAGATGGCCACCACGGTGATGGGCCAGCCCATCAGCCTGCCGGTGATGATCTCGCCGACCGGCGTCCAGGCCGTCACGCCGGACGGCGAGGTGGACGTGGCCCGCGCCGCGGCCGCCCGCGGCACGGCGATGGGACTGAGCTCGTTCGCGTCCAAGCCGATCGAGGAGGTCATCGCGGCCAACCCGCAGACCTTCTTCCAGGTGTACTGGCTCGGCGGCAAGGAGAAGGTGCTGGAGCGGCTGGAGCGCGCCAAGGCCGCCGGGGCGGCGGGCGTCATCCTCACCACCGACTGGTCGTTCTCGATGGGCCGTGACTGGGGCAGCCCGGCCATCCCGGAGAAGCTCGACGCCAGGGCCATGATCACCCTCGCCCCGCAGATCGCCGTGCGTCCCCGCTGGGCCGCCGAATGGGCCCGCGACGTGGTGGTCAACAAGCGGTTCCCCGATCTGACGACCCCCAACCTGGTGGGCAAGGGCGAGATGGGCCCGACGTTCTTCGGTGCCTACGGCGAGTGGATGGGCACCCCGCCGGCCACGTGGGAGGACATCGCCTGGGTCGTGGAGAACTACGACGGACCGGTCATGCTCAAGGGCATCACCCGGGTCGACGACGCCAAGCGGGCCGTCGACGCCGGGGTCACCGCGATCTCCGTCTCCAACCACGGCGGCAACAACCTCGACGCCACCCCGGCGTCCATCCGGTGCCTCGCGCCGATCGCCGACGAGGTGGGCGATCAGGTAGAGGTCCTGCTCGACGGCGGCATCCGTCGCGGTTCGGACGTGGCCAAGGCACTCGCGCTCGGTGCCCGGGCCGTGATGATCGGTCGCGCGTACCTGTGGGGGCTCGGGGCCAACGGCCAGGCGGGAGTGGAGAACGTCCTCGACATCATGCGTTCCGGACTCGACTCGAGCCTCATCGGGCTGAGCAAGTCCTCGATCTCCGAGCTGAACCGCGACGACTACGTCATCCCCGACGACTTCATGCGCCGTCTCGGCGTCTGACCCACCACCACGGAAGAGAAGGACCCCCCCTGTAATGGGAGATTTCGACGGCAAGGTCGTCTACATCACCGGTGTGGCCCGCGGCCAGGGCCGCAAGCACGCGATCCGCTTCGCGCGCGAGGGCGCCAGGATCATCGGCCTGGACCTGTGTGACTCGCCGTCCGAGTACGTGAAGTACCGGGCCGCCACCGAGGACGACCTGGCCACCACCATCGAGCGCGTGGAGGCCGAGGGAGGGGAGATCCTCGCCGAGGTCGGTGACGTCCGCGACCTGGCGTTCCAGCAGGCCCTCGTGGCCCGCGGCGTGGAGCGCTTCGGTGGCCGCCTGGACGTGGTGATCGCCAACGCGGGCATCTGCAACTGGGGCAAGGTCTGGGAGCTCGACGAGCAGCAGTGGCAGGACACCCTCGACATCAACCTCACGGGGTACTGGAAGACGCTGCGTGCGGCGATCCCGCACATGCTCTCCGCCGGTAACGGCGGGTCGATCATCCTGGTGAGCTCGGTGGCCGGTCTCAAGGCCATGCCGGTGCAGTCGCCCTACTCGGCGTCCAAGTACGGCGTGGTGGGCCTGGCCCAGACCGCGGCGAAGGAGCTCGGCGAGCACGGTATCCGGGTCAACACGATCCACCCCTACGGTGTCCAGACGCCGATGGGCGCGGAGGACCCCGACGCGCTCGAGGTGTTCAACACCATGCCGCAGTTCCTGCCGCACTTCACGCCGATCCTGGGGATGGGCATGGCCACCACCGACGACATCTCGGACTCGGTGATGTTCCTCGCCTCGGACGCCTCGCGGACCATCACCGCCTCGACCTTCACCGTCGACATGGGCGCGATCAAGGTCTGACCCGACGTGACGGGCGCGATCGGCGCGACCGGCCGGGCCGGTGCGGGAGTGGTCGCGGTGCTGCCTCTCGGGGCGACCGAGCAACACGGCCCGCACCTGCCGCCGGAGACGGACACCCTCCTGGCCACCGCGACCGCCCGCGCCCTCGCCCCCGGTGACGTCCGTGTGCTCCCCGGCCTCGCCTACGGTGCGAGCGGGGAGCACCAGGCGTTTGACTGGACCGTGTCGATCGGCACCGAGGCCCTCGCCGGGACGATCATCGAGCTCGGCCGGTCGGTGAGCGCCTGGGCGGACCGGCTCGTCGTGGTCAACGGGCACGGAGGCAACATCGACGCACTGCGCGTCGCGGTACCCCGGCTCCGCTACGAGGGCCGCGACGCCGCCTGGCTGCCCTGCCGCACCAGCGAGGACCCCACGGACACCCACGCCGGTCACGCCGAGACCTCGCTCCTGCTGCATCTGCACCCCGACCTCGTCCGGGTCGACCTCGCCGCGCCCGGCTGTGTCGAACCGTTGCCGCGGATCCTGCCCGCCCTCCGCGAGGGTGGCGTCGCGGCGGTGAGCCCGAACGGGGTGCTGGGCGACCCCACCACCGCCTCCGCCGACGAGGGCCGGCGCCTGTGGGAGGCGCTGCTCGCCGACGCCCGCGGCCGCCTCGGACGCTGGCGGCCGGGGGAGGACGGGATGCTGCGATGAGCGAGGTCCCCCACGTTCTGCTCGATCGTCGCACCCGGGTGTTGCGCCGTGGCGACGTCGTGCGGGTGCTGGGTGGCGACCCGGTCACCCTGATCACGCCGTCGCCGGCCGTGTCGGCTCTCCTGGACGGCGGCGAGACGGTCGCCACCGACACTCCCGCGGGTGCGGCCCTCGCGCGTGCCCTCACCGACCGGGGGATGGCCCACCCCGCCGGCACCGCGACGGGCACCCGTCCGCTGGCGGCCGTCGCGGTGGTGGTCCCCGTCCGTGACGACGCCGCCGGGGTCGCCGCGCTCTCGAAGGCGCTCGAGCCGGAACTCGCCCGCGGACTGCACCTCGTCGTCGTCGACGACGGCTCCACGCCGCCCCTGACCACCTCCGACTCTCTGACCACCTCCGCCTCCCTGACCACCTCCGTCACCCCGGCCGCCACCACGGTCCTGCGCCACGATGAGTCGAGGGGACCCGCCGCCGCCCGCAACGCGGGCACCGCCGCGGCCGTCGGGGCCGGGGCGCAGGTGGTGGTCTACCTCGACGCCGATGTGATCCCGCTGCCCGGGTGGCTCGACGTCCTGCTCGCCCGCCTCGACGACCCCCGGGTCGCCGCGGTCGCGCCCCGCATCGTGGCCGCCGAACCGGGGCGGTTCTGGGTACGCGGGTACGAGACGGCCCGCTCCGCGTTGGACATGGGCCCCGAGCCGGCGAGGGTCCGACCCCGCACACGGGTGGCGTACGTCCCCAGCGCGGCGCTCGCGGTACGACCCGACCGGTTGCCGCCCCCTCCCGAGGGCGGGGGAATCGGCCCGTTCGACGAACGCATGCACGTCGCCGAGGACGTGGACCTGTGCTGGCGCACCGATGCCGCGGGAATCCATCTCCGCTACGAGCCGGCCGCCCGCGTGGCCCACCGGCATCGCACCTCGCTCGGCGCGGTGGTGGCGCGGCGCGCGTTCTACGGGCGTGGAGCGGCGCCGCTCGCCGACCGCCACGGGGCCGCCGTGGCGCCCGCGGTGGCCGCACCGTGGTCCCTCGCCGTGGCGATCGGGGTGTGGAGCGCCACGCCGGTGGGGTCGCTGCTCGCGGCCGGTGCGATCGGGAGGTCGTGGTGGCGGACCCGCGGCCTCACCGGGGACGGTCGCGCGGCCGCCGGGTTGGTCGCCCGGGGCGCCGGGGCGTCGGTCCGTCAGCTCCCGCAGGCACTACTTCGCCCGTATTGGCCGGTCACGGCGGCCGCGCTCGCCGCCACCGCCATGTCCCGTTCCCAGGTGGCACGCGGGCTGCGCCACCGTCTCCTCACCGCGGCGGTGGCCGAGGGCCTCTGGCACTGGTGGACCGCCCGGGAACCCGGACGGCTGCCGATCGACGAGCCCCTCGGGCACGTCCTGCTCCATCGCCTCGACGACCTGGCCTACGGTGTCGGCGTGTGGCGGTCGGCGTGGGCCGCGCGCTCGCTCGACGCACTGCGACCGGACGTCACGCGGTGAGCGGCGGCGCGCGGGCCGACGTGGTGGTGGTCGGTGCGGGCCCGGCCGGCTGCGTGATGGCCCGCCGCCTCGCCGAGGCCGGTGCCGACGTCCTCCTGCTTGAGTCCGGCACCGCGAGCGCCTCGCCGCGCGCGGGCCTGCTCGACGTGGGACCAGGGTCGCAGGTCGTCGCCCGCCATCGCGCCACTCTCGGCGAGGCGACTCTCGACCTGCCCCGCGGCCGCACCCTCGGCGGGTCCGGAGCGGTCAACGGGGGCTACTGCGCCCCGGCGCGACCGGCGGACCTCGCGGAGTGGGGTCCGGACTGGCCGCGGCGGTACGCGGCGGGACTGGCCCGCGCCGCCGAGCGCCTCCGACCCGGCCTGGCGCCGATGGGGTCGGTCGCCGCGCGGGTGGCCGCCGCGTTCCCCGGCCGCGTGTCCGCGATCGGCCAGGCGCGCCGGGGCCCGCGGCGCGTGACCGCGTTCGACGCCTGGGACCCGTCCGGCGCGGGGGCCCGGGTGCGCACCGGGGCGCAGGTTCGGTCGCTCCGGTGGGAGGGCGGGCGCGTCGCCGGACGGTGTGACGGCGTGGTGCTCGACGACGACGAGGAGATCGGTGCCCGACAGGTGGTGCTGTGTGCGGGGGCGATCGGGACGGCCGCCCTGCTGACGGGGTCCGGGATCGGACCGTCCACCGGACACCCGGTCGGCCACGGGGTGCAGGAGCATCCGGAGCTGCTGCTGGACCTGCCCGCGGACGTCCTGTCGGGTCGGGACCGGTACCCGAGCCCCGGCCCGGCCACACCCGGGGGGCTGCCGCCCCTGCTCTCCCATGTCGTCCGACTGCAGCTTGCCGCGGAGGCCGAGGTCGAGATCCGTCCCTACGCCGTCCCCCTGCACCACGTCATCCCCGGCCTGGGGCCGGCGCCGCACCGGATCGGGGTCGCACTGATGAACCCGGTCGGTCGTGGCCGGATCGGCGACGACGGGACCGTGCACCTGCCCGACGATCCGCACGACTCGGCCGTCCTCGCCGGGGCCGCCGCGATGGTGGCGGAGCGGATGGGCCTGGACGGGGACGTCACGGTCTCGACCTCGCAGCACCTGGCCGGCACCGCGCGGATCGGGGAGGTGCTCGACGACTCCGGAGGAGTCCTGGGGGTGCAGGGGCTGCGGGTGGCCGATGCGTCGGCGCTGCCCTCGCTGCCGCGGTGCGGCCCGTACTACACGGTCCTCGCGGTGGCCGAGGACCTTGCTACGCGGGTGATCGCCGAGCGGGCGTGGTAGAACGGCACGAGAACACGTTCCACCGATGGGGTGGGCGCCATCCCGGGAGGCCCGTACATGTCGAGTACCGAGACGATCTGCGAACCGCGGCAGTTCACGGTGGAACGCGACGGCGGTGTCACGCTGGTCGGCGAGGTGTGGGAGCCGGTGGATCCGGCGGGTGACTCACTCGACCCGGTCGAGGAGATCCTCATGCTGCACGGGGGTGCGCAGACCCGTCACGCGTGGAGCCGCGCCGCCCGCCGGCTGTCGGGGGAGGGGTACAGGGTCACCGCGATGGACGCCCGCGGTCACGGGGACAGCGACTGGGATCCGGAGGGTGACTACGACATCCACCGGCTGGCCGCGGACCTCGAGGCGATCGTCGCCGAGCGGTTCCCCTCCCGACGCCCGGTGATCGTCGGCGCGTCCCTCGGCGGGATGACCGCGATGCTCTCGCTGGGCACCGGCAAGGACGTCGCCCGTGCGCTCGTCCTGGTGGACGTCACCCCGAAGCTCGAAGCCAAGGGGGTCGAGCGGGTCGGGGAGTTCATGCGCTCCGGGTTCGACGGGTTCGCCAGTCTCGAGGAGGCCGCCGACGCGATCGCCGCCTACCAGCCGCAGCGCAAGCGGCCGCCGAATCCCGAGGGCCTGCGCAAGAACCTCCGGCTGCGAGAGGACGGACGGTGGCACTGGCACTGGGACCCCCGCTTCGCCGGCGGTGCCTCGGCCGTCAACGCGGAACTCGGCAACGCCTTTTTCGAGGACCTCGTCCCGCACATCACCCAGCCGACCCTGCTGATCCGGGGCTCGGCGTCGGACATCGTCAGTGACGAGTCGGTGCGACACCTGCGCGAGCTGCTCCCGCACGCGTACACCATGGAGGTGCCCGACGCCGGACACATGGTCGCGGGAGACGACAACGCGGTCTTCCTCGACCAGCTGGAGAAGTTCCTCGCCGAGGTCCTCGACTCGCCGCCCCGCCGGGAGGCGTGAGGTCCGGGGGGAGCGGGGAATAACCCGCCTCCGGCGACGTTGTCACTGACTACGCGCGGTATTCATACCCCCATAGGTATGGATTGTCGCGGAAGGTCGTCGCCGGCGCGGGCTGTCCGTAGGCTGGCGGCGTAACGAGACGGGACGAGAGTCGCCCCGTCCGCGCTAGGAGGGCATTCGTATGAGCACCGTCGACATCACGACCGCCGAGTTCGAGAAGACCGTCACCGAGAACGACATCGTCCTGGTGGACTTCTGGGCCGAGTGGTGTGGCCCGTGCAAGGCGTTCGGTCCGGTCTACGAGAAGGTCTCGGGCAAGAACCCCGAGCTGACCTTCGCCAAGGTGGACACCGACGCAGAGCAGCAGCTCGGAGCGATGCTGCAGATCCAATCCATCCCGACGCTCATGGCGTTCCGCGAGGGAATCGCGGTGTTCCGCCACTCGGGCGCCATCCCGGAGCAGGCGCTGGACGACCTGGTCGAGCAGATCAAGGGGCTCGACATGGACGAGGTCCGCAAGGCCGTCGAGGACGCGCAGGCGCAGCAGGGCGACGCGCAGCCCTGATCGGCGGGCCGGCCCACTGAACTGACGGGACGACGGCGGCGGCGAGGTCCCACCGGAACACGTTCCAGTAACCACCCCACAGGTTTCACCCATGGGGCTAACGTTGCTAGAACACGTTCCAGTGGCGGGCTTCACCCCGTCGCGCCCGGAGGGAGTTCAATGAAGACCAAGGCCGCCATCGCCCGAGAGCTCGGCAAGCCGTTCGAGATCGTCGAGGCCGAGCTCGACGGACCCAACTTCGGCGAGGTGCTCGTCAAGTGGAAGGTCGCCGGCCTCTGCCACTCGGACCTGCACATCACCAGCGGCGACCTGCCGGGTCGCCTGCCGATCGTCGGCGGCCACGAGGGTGCGGGCGTCGTCGAGGCGGTCGGTGACGGCGTCACCCACGTTCAGCCCGGCGACCACGTGGTGGGGTCGTTCATCCCCGCCTGTGGCAAGTGTTCGGCCTGCGCGCGCGGGATGACCAACCTCTGCGACGGTGGCCTCAACGGCACCATCGGTGAGATGGCCGACGGCCGCTACCCGTTCGCACTGGACAACGGCGAGACCGCCGGTGCCATGTGCACCCTGGGTACGTTCTCGCAGTACACCGTGGCCAACATGAACTCGGTGGTCAAGGTCCAGGACTGGATACCCTTCGAGGTCGCGGCCCTGGTGGGTTGTGGCGTCACCACCGGCTGGGGTTCCGCCGTCTACTCCGCCGACGTCCGGGCCGGCGACACCGTCGTCGTGTTCGGTATCGGTGGCATCGGCATCAACGCCATCCAGGGCGCCAAGCACGCGGGCGCCCGGTTCATCCTCGCCATCGACACCGACGAGTCCAAGCTGGCCAAGGCCAAGGAGTTCGGCGCCACCCACGTCTACACGGACGTCGAGGAGGCCAAGGCCGAGCTGCCGGGTCTGACCTGGGGCACGATGGCGGAGAAGGCCATCATCACCATCGGCGTGGCCGACGCGAAGGTCACCGCCGACGCGACCGACATGGTCGGCAAGCGCGGCGTCGTCGTACTCACCTCGATGGGTGGCCTCGACAACCAGTCGATCTCCCTGCCCGGCCTGTTCGTCTCGCAGTACGAGAAGGTCATCAAGGGCTCGCTCTTCGGCTCCGCCAACGCCTTCCACGACATCCCCAACATCCTGCGCCTGTGGGACGAGAAGCAGCTCAAGCTGGACGAGCTCATCACGCACCGCTTCACCCTCGACCAGGTCAACGAGGGCTACGAGATCATGGAGCGCGGCGGCGAGGGCATGGTCCGCGGGATCATCGTCCACGACGACTGACCGTCAGCTGGGCCGGACCGAACCGGCACTCGCGAAAATATACCCCCGCGGGTACACTGGAGGCATCCGGTGGACCCACGGGGGTCTCGCGTCAGTCCGCCTTCATCATTCGAGACCATCAGTGATCCACGAGAGGGACGACGATGTCAGAATCCGAGCGGGCAGTGTCCGACAAAGCTGTGTCCGACAAAGCTGTGTCCGCAAAAGCAGTGTCCGAGCCCAGGCAGCAGGTCCTCAACAGGTTGCGCCGCGCGCGCGGCCAGCTCAACGCGGTGATCGACATGGTCGAGCAGGAACGCTCGTGCAAGGAGATCGTCACCCAACTCGCGGCGGTGTCCAAGGCACTGGACCGTGCGGGGTTCAAGATCATCAGCGAGAACATCCAGGAGTGCATCACCCGCGACGGCGAGCCCGGCGCGGACGGGGTCGACCTGCCCGAGCTCGAGAAGCTGTTCCTCTCGCTCGCCTGACCACCGGTCGGCCCCGTGGCAGGCTGGGGGACGACACCGGAGACCAGATCCGACAAGAACAGAACCGACGACACCGGAGGTAGTCGACATGGACATCGGAATCGGCACGTTCACGGAGATGGAGTTCGACGAGGCGGTGGAGGCGACCCGGGCCGCGCTCGCCGACCGCGGGTTCGGGATCCTCCACGAGATCGACCTCACGGCCACCCTGAAGAACAAGATCGACAAGGACATCGAGCGTGTCCTCATCCTCGGCGCCTGCAATCCCGGGTTCGCGGGGAAGGCGTTCGACGTGAGCAAGGACGTCGCCCTGATGATCCCGTGCAATGTGGTGATCCGCGAGTCCGGCGGCGGCTGCGTGATCGAGGCCCAGAACCCGGATCTCCTCTCGCAGGTCGTCTCCGGTGGCCTGCAGGACCTCGCCGACGAACTGACCACCGACATGCGCTCGATGATGAAGGACCTCACGCGCTGAGTAACCTGGGGGCATGAGCCCGGAGCAGGACAACGACCCACGGACCCTGGCCCAGCGGCGCCTCGAGGCGATGGTGGGGCGAGGTGAGTTGTCGCTCGCCGAGTTCTCGGACCGAGCGGCCAAGATCTGGGCCGCGACCTGCCCCGCGGAACTCGAGGTGGCGCTGAGCGGTCTCCCCGCCGACCGGCCCGGCCCGGCACAGCACGCCCGACCGGCGCCGGTCGGCCCGGTGCATTCCGCGCCGCCGGCCACCCGTCCCGGCAGTGCGATCACCGTGGACGAGAGCCAGAAGAGGACCTCCGTCTTCGACACCCTCAAGCGCGAGGGCCGCTGGATGCTGCCGGACGACTACCGACTGACGTCGTGGCTGGGTGAGATCTACCTCGACGCCCGAGAGGCCGTCGTCGACCGCCCGCGCACCCACCTCCAACTGGATCTGTGGGGCGCCAACGCCAAGATCCTTCTCCCGCCCGGGGTCTCGGTGTCGATCACCGGCAACCGGACCATGAGCGAGCTGAAGATCGACGAGGGGCGCTACGACGTCCACGGCGGTCCCCACCTGGACATCGAGATCAACGGGTTCATGGCGGGCACGAAGATCAAGATCCTCGCCGCGGGGGAGAAGATCCCCAAGACCTGGAAGTGGTTCTAGGAGATTCTCCGGCGACGCCACACGGTGTGCCGGTGCCGCACCTCGTCGTCGTACCCCTCGACCCGACTCCGTGGATCGGTGATCCATTCGCCGACCTCGACCAATTCCCAGGCGTCGTCCAGTTCGGGCGCCAGCACGGTGCCCGGCGCCTCGGCGTCGATCTCGGTCACCAGACACTCGTCCGCGGCGGACAGCGCCGCGGCGTAGATCTGGCCGCCGCCCATCACCGCGGCCTCCGGGCCCGCGAGTTCCAGGGCGCGCTCCACGGACCCGGCGCGTTCCGCGCCGTCGGCCGACCAGTCGGCGTCCCGCGTGCACACGACGTTGCGACGGCCGGGCAGGGGGCGCAACCGCTCCGGGATCGAGTCCCACGTCGCGCGGCCCATCACCACGGGACGCCCGACGGTGGCCTGCTTGAAGAACGCGAGGTCCTCGGGGATGTGCCACGGCATGTCTCGGCCGTCACCGATCACCCCGCCGCGGGCCTGCGCCCACACCATCCGCACGGTCACCGCAGTCGTCCGCCGGATCAGACCGCGACCGGGGCCTTGATGCCCGGGTGGTGCTCGTAGCCGACGACCTCGAAATCCTCGAAGGTGTAGTCGAAGATCGACGGGGCGCGGTTCAGCCGCAGCTCGGGGTAGGGGTACGGCTCCCGCGAGAGCTGTGTGCGGACCTGCTCGACGTGGTTGTCGTAGATGTGACAGTCGCCGCCGGTCCAGATGAACTCACCCACTTCGAGACCCACCTGCTGCGCAATCATGTGGGTGAGCAGGGAATAGGAGGCGATGTTGAACGGCACGCCCAGGAAGAGGTCGGCGCTGCGCTGGTACAGCTGACAGCTGAGCTTGCCGTCGGCCACGTAGAACTGGAACAGCAGGTGGCAGGGCGGCAGGGCCATCTCCGACAACTCGCTGACGTTCCACGCGGAGACGATGTTGCGCCGCGAGTCCGGGTCGGTCCTCAGCAACTCCACCGCCGCGGCGATCTGGTCGATGTGAGCGCCGTCGGGGGTCGGCCACGAGCGCCACTGCACCCCGTAGACGGGCCCCAGCTCGCCGTCGGAGTCCGCCCACTCGTCCCAGATCGTCACACCGTTCTCGCGCAGCCACCCGATGTTCGAGTCGCCGCGCAGGAACCACAGCAGCTCGTAGGCCACTGACTTGAAGTGCACGCGCTTGGTGGTGATCAGCGGAAACCCCTGCGCGAGGTCGTAGCGCAGCTGGTGGCCGAACAGGCTGCGTGTGCCCGTGCCGGTGCGGTCCGCCTTGGGGGTGCCCTGCTCCAGGACCAACCGGAGCAGGTCCTCGTACGGGGTGGGGACGGTCATGGGGCTGAAGTCTACTCAAGCGGTCCGGTCACGCCGTCCAGACCGGGTGCCCCGCCGTGACGGCCAGCACCTTCTCCGTGAGGTCGGGGCGGCACACGAGGATGTCCGGGGAGTAGGTGTCCGACTTGTTGAACTCGAGGGGCGACCCGTCGATCCGGGAGGCGTGCAGGCCGGCGGCGAGCGCCACGCCGACGGGCGCCGCCTGGTCCCACTCGTTCTGCCCGCCGGCGTGGAGGTAGACGTCGGCGTCCCCGAGCAGGACGGAGAGCATCTTGGCGCCGGCCGACCCCATCGGCCGCACGTGCAGCCCGAGCTCGTCGGCGACCTCGTGGATCCCGGCGGGCGGGTTGTTTCGACTGATCACCATGGCCCCCGAACTCGGGCCGTCGACGTAGTCGACCTGGTCTGACCGGAACACCCGGCCCGCGTCGGGGAGTCCGACGGCGGCGACGGTGGGCCGGCCGTCGACGACGAGCGCGACGTGGACCGACCAGTCCGACCGGCCGGTGGAGAACTCCTTGGTGCCGTCGATCACGTCGATGATCCACACCCGTGACCTGGCGAGGCGGCTGCGATCGTCGGCGACCCCCTCCGAGAGGATCCCGTCGTCCGGTCGGTGCACGGCGAGTACCTCGCCGGTCCAGTCCTCGGCGACGTCGTTCGCCACACGCGCGAGCGAACGTCCGTGCAGCAGGCCGCCCGCGCGGGTGCCCCGGACGATGTCCCCGATGCCGGTGGCGAGGTGGGAAGCCAGGTCGTGGTCGTCGAGATCGCGCATGGGCACACTCTACGGAGCCACGTCCGTGTCACGGCGTGTGTCGTAGCCGTACGACATCATGTGTTCATGTCCGTCGCCCTGGACCGGTTCCACCCGGCCACCGCCTCCTGGTTCCGTGGTGCGTTCGGCGCGCCCACCGCCGCGCAGTCCGGTGCGTGGGCGGCCCTCGCCGGGGGCGCCCACACCCTGGTCGTCGCACCGACGGGCTCGGGCAAGACGCTGTCGGCGTTCCTCGCCGCGCTCGACGGACTGCTCCTGGGCCCGGCCGAACCCGACCCGGGCAGTGCGGCCGGGAGTGCCCGCGCGTCCGGCCCCGGCACCCGTGTCCTCTACATCTCCCCCCTCAAGGCGCTGGCCGTGGACGTCGAGCGCAACCTCCGGGCTCCGCTGGCGGGGATCGCCCGGGAGGCCGCGGCGCTGGGCACGGAGACGCCGGAGGTGACCGTGGGGATCCGGACCGGTGACACCCCGCCGGACGAGCGACGCCGCCAGCGGGCCAGGCCACCGCACATCCTGGTCACCACGCCCGAGTCGCTGTTCCTGCTCCTGACCTCGGCCGCCCGCGAGACCCTGACGGACGTGGACACGGTCATCATCGACGAGATCCACGCGGTCGCCGGCAGCAAACGCGGGGCGCACCTCGCGCTGAGCCTCGAGCGTCTGGACGAGCTGCTCGACGCGCCCGCGCAGCGGGTGGGGTTGTCGGCGACGGTCCGGCCGCACTCCGAGGTGGCCCGCTTCCTGGCGGGTGAGCGCCCGGTCACCGTGGTGGCGCCGCGGTCGGACAAGAGCTTCGAGCTGTCCGTGCGGGTCCCGGTGGAGGACATGACCGACCTGTCCTCGGCCGCCCCGGATGTCTCCGCGCCACCGGGCACGCCGGGGCAGGGATCGATCTGGCCACACGTCGAGCGGCAGTTGGTGGACCTGGTCACCGCGCACCGCTCGACGATCGTCTTCGTCAACTCCCGTCGCCTGGCCGAACGGCTCACCGCCCGACTCAACGAGATCTACGCGGAGGGCACCGACCCCGGGTCGCTGCCCGAACCCCCGGCCCGGCCGCCCGCGCAGGTGATGGTGCCCTCGGAGGTCACGCGGGGCGCACCGCCGGAATTGGCGATGGCGCACCACGGGTCGGTGTCCAAGGAGCGCCGGGCGCTCATCGAGGACGCGTTGAAGTCGGGCCGGCTCCGGGCGGTGGTGGCCACCTCGTCCCTCGAGTTGGGCATCGACATGGGGTCGGTGGACCTGGTGGTGCAGGTCGAGTCACCGCCGTCGGTGGCGTCGGGGCTGCAGCGCGTCGGCCGTGCCGGTCACCAGGTCGGTGAGGTCTCCCGGGCGGTGGTGTTCCCCAAGCATCGTGCGGACCTGGTCCACAGCGCCGTGACCGTCGAGCGCATGCTCGCCGGTGCGATCGAGGAGTTGTCGGTCGTCGGCAACCCCCTCGACGTCCTGGCCCAGCAGACGGTGGCGGCGTGTGCGCTGGAGTCGATCGACGTGGAGGAGTGGTTCTCGGCCGTCCGGCGCACCGCTCCCTACCAGGGGCTGCCGCGGTCGGCGTTCGAGGCCACGCTGGACATGCTCGCCGGCAAGTACCCCTCGGCCGACTTCGCGGAACTGCGTCCGCGCCTGGTCTGGGACCGCGACGCGGGGACGCTCACCGGCCGCCCCGGCGCCCAGCGGCTGGCCGTCACCTCGGGCGGCACGATCCCGGACCGAGGACTGTTCGGCGTGTTCATGGTGGGGGAGAAGGCCACCCGCGTCGGGGAGCTGGACGAGGAGATGGTCTACGAGTCCCGCGTCGGTGACGTGTTCGCGCTCGGGGCCTCGAGCTGGCGCGTCGAGGAGATCACCCACGACCGGGTGCTGGTCACCCCCGCGCCCGGCGGCACCGGTCGGCTGCCGTTCTGGCTCGGTGACGACCAGGGTCGGCCCGCCGAGCTCGGCCGCGCGCTGGGCGGTTTCCTGCGGGAGGTCGGGGGCGGCACGGACGCGGAGGCCACCGCCCGGCTGGACGCCGCCGGCCTGGACGCCAACGCCGCGACCAATCTCCGGCGCTTCCTGACCGAACAGCGCGAGGCCACCGGTCATGTACCCAGTGACACCACGCTCGTCGTGGAGCGTTTCCGTGACGAGGTCGGCGACTGGCGGGTGGTGCTCCACTCGCCGTTCGGGGCGCGGGTGCACTGGCCGTGGGCGGAGGCCGTGCGCGCCCGGCTCGCCGCCGCGCACGGATTCGACGCGGTGCCGGTGGTGTCCGACGACGGCATCATCCTCCGGGTACCGGACATGGGCGACGACGGCGAGGTGAGCGCACGCCCGGGAGCCGAGACGTTCGCCATCGGGGCCGAGGAGGCGGTGGACCTGGTCACCCGGCACGTTGGCGGGTCCGCACTGTTCGCCTCCCGCTTCCGTGAGTGTTCCGCGCGCGCCCTGCTGTTCCCTCGGCTCGACCCCGGCCGGCGGGCGCCATTGTGGCAGCAGCGGCAGAAGTCGGCGCAGTTGCTCGACGTCGCGCGCCGCTACCCGGACTTCCCGATGATCCTCGAGGCGGTGCGCGAGTGTCTGCAGGACGTCTACGACGTCCCCGCGCTCGAGCGGATCCTGACCGAGATCGAGTCGCGGACCGTGCGGATCGTCGAGGTGGACACACCCAGTGCCTCGCCGTTCGCGCAGTCGCTGCTGTTCGACTACGTCGGGGCATTCCTCTACGAGGGCGACTCCCCGTTGGCGGAGAAACGGGCGGCGGCGCTTGCGATCGACCCGTCGCTGCTCGGGCAGCTCCTCGGTCGCGTCGAGTTGCGCGAGCTGCTCGACATCGAGGTCCTGGACTCGATCGAACGGCGGCTGCAGCACCTCGAGCCCGATCGCGCGGCCCGAGACGCCGAGGCCGTGGTCGATCTCCTGCGGCTTCTCGGCCCGCTCACGGTGGAGGAGGTCGCGGACCGGTCCGCCGACCCCGACGCCGCCCCCGCCTGGCTCGCGTCCCTGGCCGAGGCGTGGCGCGTGGTCACCGTCGAACATTCCGGCCGGACGTGGTGGGCCGGCGTCGAAGACGTGTCCCGGCTCCGCGATGGACTGGGTGTCCCTCCGCCGCCCGGGGTGCCGTCGGCGTTCCTCGGCGATGTCACCGACCCGCTCGGTGAGCTCATCAGGCGCTATGCGCGTACCCACGGCCCGTTCACCGTCGACGCGGTCGCCGAGCGTTTCGGGCTCGGGGTGGCCGTCGCCCGCGGCGTTCTCGATCGACTCACGTCCTCCGGGGTGCTGATGGCCGGCGAGTTCCGTCCGGGCGCGACGGGCCCCGAGTGGTGCGACGCCGAGGTCCTACGGCACATCCGTCGCCGCTCGCTGGCCGCACTGCGCTCGCAGATCGAGCCGGTCTCGCACTCCGCGCTGGGTCGCTTCCTGCCCGGCTGGCAGAGCCTCGGCAGCGGAGCAGGTGCGGGCACAGCGGCCGGCGCCGAGTCAGGCGCCGAGTCAGGCGTGGACGGGGTTCTCGCCGTGATCGAGCAACTCGACGGCCTCGCGCTGCCCGCCTCCGCTCTCGAACCGCTGATCCTGGCGCCCCGGGTGCGGGACTACTCGCCGACGATGCTCGACGAACTCCTGGCCGGGGGAGAGGTCATCTGGAGCGGGCGCGGTCGGGCGGGCTCACGCGACGGCTGGGTCTCCCTGCACCCGGCGGATTCGGCCGGTGCGACCCTGCCCCTCGATCGACCGCAGCCGGAGGGGCCGGTCCACCTCGCCGTCGTCGATTCCCTGCGCGGCGGCGCCCTGTTCTACCGCGACATCGTCGCCAAGGTGAAAGACGCGGCCGACACCGTGCCCACCGACACCGCGCCTACAGACCCCGTGCCCACCGACCCCGTGCCACCCATCACCGAGGCCGCGGTCCGCGACGCACTGTGGGACCTCGTGTGGGACGGGGTGGTCACCAATGACACCCTCGCGCCGCTGCGCGCGGTGTTGGCCGGCGGTGGTTCGTCGGGGTCGGGGACCGCGCACCGTTCGTCCCGGACCTTCGCCCGGCCCCGCCGTGCCCGGCTGGGCAGGACGACCATGGCCCAACTGAACGGCGCCGTCGCCGCGGGGACGAGGACGCCCCCCGTGCTCGCCGGCCGCTGGTCGCTGGTGCCGGAGCCGGTCACCGACGCGACGCTGCGTGCTCACGCCTGGGCCGAGACATTGCTACTGCGTCATGGTGTGGTCACCCGGGGCGCGGTGGAGGCCGAGGAGATCCCCGGCGGGTTCGCGGCCGTGTACAAGGTACTGGCGCAGATGGAGGACTCGGGCCGCTGTCGGCGCGGGTACTTCGTCGACGGCCTCGGAGCCGCCCAGTTCGCCGCCGGCAACACCATCGACCGGCTGCGGACGTTCGACGACACCGCGGACGACGCCCACTGGCCATCCGGTGCGGACGAGCCCGCCGTTCGGGTCCTCGCCGCGACCGACCCCGCCAACCCCTACGGGGCGGCTCTGCCCTGGCCCTCCGCACGCACGACCGGTGACGGGGCCGCGGGTGGCGAGGGCACGGGGAACGGGTCCGGACACCGCCCCGGTCGCAAGGCGGGAGCTCTGGTGGTGCTGGTCGACGGCGTGTGTGTGCTGTTCGTCGAACGCGGCGGGCGAACCGTGCTGGTCCTCGACGACCGCGCCGGTGCCGTCCCGGCCGCTGCGACGGCGCTCGCCGGAACCGTGAAGTCCGGCGCGGTCGGCGCGCTCACCGTCACCACCCTCGGTGGCGAGCCCGTCCACACCTCGTCCCATGCCGCGGCGTTCGAGGCCGCCGGTTTCGGCATCACTCCCAAGGGGCTGCGGATCCGCCGCTGAACGTCCGAATCTTGAGTTGGCCAAATCTTGAGTCGGCCGCGGCGAATAGTTAGAGTATGCGCATTAGTGCATGTGTTGGAAGGGGTGTTGTCGAATGGGTGCGGGCCATTCCCATGGTCGTCCCTCCGGCCACGCCGGTGGGCGATACCGGGCGCGCCTCGGGGGTGCGTTCGCCCTGACGGCGGCGTTCTTCGGGGTCGAACTGGTCGCCGGCCTGGTCTCCGGCTCCCTCGCCCTCCTCTCCGACGCCGGCCACATGGGCGCGGACGTGGTGGCACTTGGCGCGGCCCTCCTGGCCACGGTGGTCGCCACCAGGCCCGACGCATCAGGCCGCCGGACGTTCGGCCACTACCGCGTGGAGATCTTCGCCTCCGGCCTGGCGGTGCTCATCATGCTCGGCATGGGCGTGTACGTCCTGATCGAGGCGGTCGGTCGGCTCGGCTCCGACTCCTCCGTCGACGCCGGGACGATGCTCGTCGTCGGCGCGCTCGGGCTCGTGGTCAACGTCATCTCCCTGCTGTTGTTGCGCGGCGGGTCCGGCGAAAGCCTGGCAGTGCGTGGCGCGTACCTCGAGGTGCTCGCCGATGCGGCAGGCTCCGTCGGGGTGATCGTGGCGGCGCTGCTCATGCGGGCGACCGGGTCGACGGTGTGGGATCTGGTGGTCGCGGTGGCGATCGCCGTGTTCATCGTGGTGCGGGCGGTGGCGCTCGGACGGCAGGTGGTCGCCGTCCTCGCCCAGCACGCGCCCGCCGGCGTCGATCCGGTGGAGGTGGAGGCCCAGCTCGGAGCCCTGCGTGACGTCGAGGAGGTCCATGACCTGCACCTGTGGACACTGACCTCGGGAATGGACGTGGGTACCGTGCACCTGGTGGTCGACCCGGTCGCAGATCACTCAGAGGTGCTCGGCGAGGCTCGGCGCGTCCTCCTGGAAGAGCACGGGATCGAGCACGTGACGGTGCAGATCGAGACCGCCGGGGTCGTCGGTTGCCGCGAACTGGGGTGGTGAACCGTGCCCGAGGGTGATTCGGTGCACCGGGCTGCGGCGCGGGTCCGCGAGGCCCTCGCCGGCCGCACCCTGGACAGGAGCGAGCTCCGTGTACCGAGATTCGCCGCCGTCGATCTCGCGGGCAGGTCGGTGGTGACGGCCCGGTCCCGGGGGAAGCACCTCTTCGTCGTCGTCGGCCCCGACGATGAGGGCCGTGACCCCGTCACCCTCCACATCCACCTCAAGATGGAGGGCCGCATCCACGTCCTGCGTGCGGGGGACCGGTGGCGGTTCCCCGCGCACACCGTCCGGCTGCTCCTGCGTGCCGGTGACGTCGAGGTGGTGGGCACGGAACTCGGACTGCTCCGCGCACTGACCCCCGCCGAGGCCGACCGCGCCGTCAGCCACCTCGGGCCCGATCTCCTCAGCGCGGATTGGGACCCGGTGACGAGCACAGACGAGGTCGTGCGGAGGATCAGCGAGCGACCCACTCGTACGATCGGCGAGGCGTTGCTCGACCAGCGCAATCTGGCCGGGATCGGGACCGTCTACCGGGCGGAGCTGTGTTTCCTGCGCGGGGTGGACCCGCGGGATCCGGTCGAGGTCGTGCCGGACCTCCGTGCGATGGTCACACTGGCGCGGCGGATGCTGGTGGCCAACGCCGACCGCACAGTCCGGGTGACGACCGGCGACACCCGGCGCGGGCGCGAGCTGTGGGTGTACGGCCGCGACGGCAAGCCGTGCCGCCGGTGCGGGACCGAGGTGGAGACGTTCCGTCTCGGAGGACTCGCGGACCCGGACGAACCGAGCGACTCCCTGGATCGCATCGCCTACCGTTGCCCGTCCTGCCAGCCGCGTCGTGCCACACTGGGCGCATCGCCAACGGAGGAGAACTCGTGACCGACCGCAAAACGATTCTGATCACCGGTGCCAGCTCTGGCCTCGGGGAGGGAATGGCCCGCCGCTGGGCCGCGCAGGAGAAGAACCTCGCGCTGTGCGCGCGGCGCCTGGACCGCCTGGAGGAGCTCCGAGCCGAACTGCTGGCGGCGAATCCCTCGATCACGGTGGCGGTCCGCGAGCTCGATGTGGCTGACGGTGACGCGGTGGAGCGGGTGTTCGGCGAGCTGGACGCCGAGCTCGGCGGCATCGACCGGTTCGTACTCAACGCCGGGCTGGGCAAGGGCGCCTCGATCGGCACGGGGAAGGCACACGCCAACCGGGAGACCGCCATGGTGAACGTGGTGGGGACGCTGAACCAGGCCGAGGCGGCGATGGAGCGGCTCTTCACCCGGGGTGAGGGGCACCTGGTGTTCATCTCGTCGGTGAGTTCGTTGCGCGGCATGCCGAAGGCGCAGAACACCTACGGCGCGACCAAGGCGTTCGTCTCGGCCCTGGCGCAGGGTCTCTACGCCGAGCTGGACAGTGCGGGCAGCCGGATCAAGGTGACGGACATTCTCCCGGGGTATATCCGCACGGACATCAACCGGTCGGTGAAGACCGCGTTGATGACCGAGTTCGACGAGGGCGTCGACGCGCTGGTCAAGACGATCGACGCCGAGCCCACCCGCGCGCTGGTTCCCGCCAAGCCGTGGAAGGCGATCGGGCCGCTGCTCACGCTCCTGCCCGAGAAGATCAGCCGCCGCTTCGTCTGACCCACTGGTGGCCCCACCCGGGCGCCGACGAGGGCCGCGCCGTCATGCCCGGCGCGGCCCTCGTGGTGTCAGAAGGGTGGCGGGTCGATGAGTTCGTCGAGGCGTTCGTGGAGTAGGGCGCGGATGCCTTTTTCGATGTCGCTGTGGTGGGGCTTGTTGCGGGCCCACCAGCGGCTGGCGCTCTCAGGGGTGGCGCTGGCGGGGGTGGCTTTCTCGGGCGTGGCGTCCTCGGCCGCGGCGGCGCTGGAACCGGCGCCGCCTGTGCTCGTGCCGTTCCCGGTGCCCGTCCCCGTGCCGGGCGCGGGTGGGGTGGGGTCAAAGGTGCGGGCGCGTTCGGCGTTGCGGCGTTCGGTGCGGTGGCGGGCCGCGCGGCGCGACCAGAACGTCGGCTCCGCGTCGGCCTTCTCGTCACCGGTGGGCCCGGGGCTGCGGCGTTGCTGCCGGGTCCACGCCTCGGTCTCGGCGCGGGCCTGTTCACGCCGGTACTCGGCCAGTGGGCCGGAGGGTCGGGTGAGCATGGTCGAACCGTCCGGGGTGCGCACCAGCAGGGTGCCGTCGGGCTGCAGGTCGTAGATCCAGTCCGAGAAGGTCTTGAACCGGTGATGGCGCCGGCACATTGCGGCGAGGTTGCCCTCGATGGTGTGCCCGCCCCGCTGGGGGTCGGCCTGATCGAACGGCACCACATGATCCAGATCACAGGCCTCGGCCGGGATCGCACAGCCGGGGTGGCGACAGGTGCCATCGCGCAGCCGGATCCGGCGGGCCAACTGGGCACCGGGCCGGTATTTCAGGGCGGCGCGGGCGTCATCGGCGGCCCCGATGCGCGGATCGATGGGCTCGAAGGTGGCTCCGTCGCTGGTGGCGAGCATGTCGAGCAGGGCCTGCAGGGCGGCCTGGCCGGTGCGGGTGAACTCCACTCGGGCGCCGCCGGCGTCGCGGGCGGTGTTGCCGGTGGCGATGACGGTGACCTTCGGCCGCAACGCCACCCCGGCACCCGGCGCGCCGGGCCGGCCGGGGCGGGCCGGGGTGCCGGCTAGGCCGGGATCGCCGCACACCAGGGACATCAGGGCGTCGGCGCGACGCTCGGCGATCGAGTAATCCTCAACCTCATCAGCGCCAGTGCCGTGGCCAGTGGTCGCGCCGCCAGTCCCAGCGCCCGCGGTGTCGGTCTCGGCTTGGGTGTTGGCGGCGGCTTGGGCGTCGGCGTACTTGTGGTCTTTCACGCGCTGGTCGAGGGCCTCTGCCAGGACGGCTGCTTCCTCGGTGGCCAGGATCGCCGAGACACTGGACATGCCATCGACGCCCTTATGGAACCGCACCCCGCGGGTGCGGGCCGCTTCCTGACGGCGCAAGCGGATCCCGTTCGCGTCGTAGCGGGCGATGATCGCATCGACGTTGCCGCGGATGGCTTTCTCACCAAGGCGCACCCCGCCCTCGATCGCGGCGAGATACTCCTCGACGACCTGCCGCTGCACCGCCTCGAGCACATCGACGTGGACGGTGGCCATCTGCGAGGCCAGGATATTCGCAGCCTGCAGATCCAGCCGCCCCTGCGCCATCGCGGACAGGATCGCCGGATACCGCAGGTGCAGATCGAGGGCGAAGGTGATCATCCGTTCGGCCCGGCCCGTCGAGATCGCCATCGCCGACACCACGTACCCGGCCGCGACATCGATCGGATCGAGYACCGCATGACCGGGCCGACACTCACCGCCGCCCGCCCCGGACTCCTCCCGACGCTGGCATTCGACAAACAACTCGTAACAGGCCACGAACCGGCGCGCCGCCGCACGATTCTCGCCCATCCACCCCTCCCGCGCCGCCGCCCGCAACCCCGACAGCGACACGGGCGCCGCGGAACCGGCGCCGCCACCAAACGAGGGCGAGCCACCAGACGAGGGCGAGCCACCAGACGAGGGCGAGCCACCAAACGGGGACGGGCCACCGGCCGCGGCGTCTGCGTTTCCGCCCATGTGCTCCACCCCCTGACCGTCCGGCTACCTGGTATCGAATCTGTGTTCTATGATACGCACACGCATTCGAACAAGCAAGGGTTTTTTCCGCTTCTGGCCTATCCATTGAATTGCAATCACCGATCGCCCATTTCAGCGAAATGTATGATCCACTCTTCTTGATTGCTTGGGGTGGATGCCCCGTAGACCCAAACTCGGAGGCGTTCCATGACCAAGACCATCACCTGTGCCGGAGCCGTGGCCGCCGCGCTCCTCGTCTTCTCTACGGGGGCCGCCGCCGCCCAGACTTCGGAAGCCACCGGCTCCGACTCCCTCCCGGGAGCATCGGAGACCGAGGGGGGCTATCTCGGCGAGGCTGGCGAGCTGCTGCCCGGTTCCGTTACAGGTTCTCTGCCCGGTTACGCCTCCGGACCGCTGGGTTCCACCGCCACCCTCGTGTGCAATCTCGGTTCGGCGGCCGGCGCTGCCGCCAACCTGATGGGCGTGCCGTTGCAGGTTCCGGTGGGAGTCATCTGCATGGTCCTCAACCCGGTCGCCGAGTCGGCGGATGCGCTGCTCGAGGGAGACGTCCAGGGTTCCGTCGGCGCGGTGGTGTCCGGCGTGCCGCTGGTCGGCGCGTCGCTCGAGGATCAGATTGACACCGGGTCCGCCACAGAGTCGGTGGAGGGGTCCGTGGGTGATCGACTGGGTTCTGTCTCCGAGGCCGCGCTGACTCCGGAGAACTGAGGCGGCTTCCGCGCCCCGCGCCCCGCGCCCGGACTCCAACCCCAAGGCCCTGGCTAAGGGGCGGGGTCGATCCGGGTGGTGGGCGTCGGCCTACCTAACGCTGCTGGCGCCCGAAGGCGTGCGGTTCGACGGGCTGCTGCGCCAGGGGTAGGCCCGACACCACGAGTCGGTAGGACTCGGTGACCAGCTCGGAAACCATGTCCGCGGTCAGCGTGCCGCCGGGGTGCAGCGAGATCCAATGCCGCTTGTTCATGTGGTACCCGGGCGTGATGTCGGCGTGCGCATCGCGCAGGGCCATTGAGTCCGACGGCAGTGCCTTGAGGATCACCTGACCCTCGCCGTTGACGACCGCGTGGAACATGAACATCTTCCCGCGGACCTTGAACACATCGAAGTCCGGCCCGAACGGGAACTCCAGAGTCGACGCGGGCAGTTCGCGGGCGCGCATCGCCGCGCACTTCTGGAGTTCCCGTCCGTTCATGCCGTCGACGCTACCGTCGCCGGCTCTGCGCCCGGGCGAGGGGGACGCTGCGGTTCGCCCGGCGTGTCGTCGTCCCGGACCAGCCGGGAGACGAGCGGGTTGGCGAGCGTCCCCGCGAACTGCAATGACCCGGCCTGATCGGTCAGGTCGACCATCTGCCGCGTATTACGCAACTGCAGGCGGTTGAGACACGAGTGCTTGAACCGCGGAGCGAACAGCGCCTCCCAGGTGGGACGGTGCACCTCGCCGTCGTGCACCCGGCCGTCGTAGTCCCCGCCGTCGTGGTCCTCGCCGTTGTGCCCCTCGCCGCCGCGACCCTCGCCGCCGCGGCCGCCGCCGGGAGCCAGGGTCTCCAGGCACTGCCGCGTCTCGTCCCAGAACTGATCCGCCTCGAGCACCCCGGCGACGTCGAGGATCGAGGCGAGGTGGCGCAGCACCCCGTCCATGACGTCGGTGTGGACGCTCAGTGCGGCTGTCTCCGCGTCCACCACGTGGCGGATCCGCTCGAGCCCAGAGGGCAGAGGCCGGTCACGCACCACGGCGACCTCCTCGCCGATGTCCTTGAACAGCGCCCGGCGCACGGTGTGGTCGGGGCCCATCACCACGATCACGTTCTCACCGTGCGGCATGAAGACCAGCCCGTGCACGAGCAGGCACCTCGCGACGGGCAGCACGTAGGCGTCGAGCAGCGCCCGGAGCCAGGTGCGGGCGTCCAGGCCCGACCGCTCGAGGTGCTCGACGGCGAGGGACCGCCCGTGCAGGTCCACGTGCAGCATCGAGGCCAGCGTGACGGCACGTTCTCCGGGGGCCAGCCGCGAAACGGGGCTCTCGCGCCACAGGGCCGCGATCATCTTGGTGTGCGGCCCCTCGTCCGAGATCCCGGCCGCGGCCGCCCGGTGGTAGGCGTCGCCGGTGTAGCCCACGGCGGCGACCTCCCGCAGGATCTGGAAATCCAGCGCGCGCAACACCGGATCCGAGGCGACGACCCCGGCCACCCAGTCGTTGACGGCCGGGGTGTCGCGCATGTACTTCGGCGACAGGCCGCGGGTGAACCCCATGTTCTGCACGGCGAGGGCGGTCTTGACGTAGCCGCGCTCGGGGTGGGTCACGTCGAAGAAGGTGCGGACGGACTGCTGTGGCCGGTACTCGCTGTCGGATTCGCCCAGGTGGACCAGGTCGTGGCGCGCGAGATCGGGGGCGAACGCCACCGCGACCTCGTGCTGCCACTGCCAGGGGTGTACGGGCAGGAGGCGGTAGTCGGCGGGGTCGAGGCCCAGTGAGCGCAGCCGGTCATCGCACCGTACGAGCGCCTCGGTGCCGAACTCGCGCGCGTAGTGGTCGCGCTCGTCGAGGCCCGTGACGGTGGCCAGGTGGCTCAGGCCGCGGCGGGCTGCCAGCCACACCAGCCGGACGGTCGACGGGGCTTCGGGCGTGTAACGGTGACGGTCGGACAGACCCAGGCCCACGCGGCCGTTGTTGGCGACGAACCCGGGATGACCCTCGGTCATCGCGCCCTCGACCTCCTGCAGGCCCGCCTCCGCCAGCTGTTGTGCGGGGCGATCGCGGTGATGCAGGCAGAACGCCGCCGAGCCGAGCGTGGCCGCGATCTCCTCCAGGTAGATGCCCACGAGCGACCCGGGGATCCCCAGGTGCGGCGCGAGGGTGAGGATCAGCTCCTGCGCGTCCGGCTCGGCCGGGACACCGTCGACCTCGCGGCGCAGCGAGGCCTCGTCGATTGCCCAGTGCTCCAACGGCAGCACCCGCGCGCGGAACGTCCACCGTTCGCCGCCGGCGCGCACTTCGTAGGTGTCCGGGCCGACGCCGGTGTGAGTGGAGCGGGTGGGCGCGAGGAGCCGCTCGTGGGAGAACTCGGCCAGCGCCTTGGCGCAGAGGTGGCGGTGCGCGCGGCGCATGGCGTGACCGGTGAGGTGGGCGTGGGGTGGCGGTGTGACCGGGGGTGACGACGACGAGACCGGCGTCGCCGTCCGGCCGATCTCCGACTCGCGGAACGCCTCGGCACTACAGATGGAGAGCAGCGCCGTCTTGTCGGGCAGGTCGACGGGGCCGTCCTCGCGGAAGCCGGCGCGGGCGTTGAGCCGGTGCACGGCGGTGTTCCGGATGTCGGGCTCCACCACCACCCGGCGGGCCGGGGCGCCGAACAGCGGCACCTCGAACGCGGTCGAGCAGATGGCCCCCATCACGGCCGCGGACGTGCCGGGGACCGGCGTGCGGGTGGGCGCGACGAGCAGGTGCATCCCGAGGTCGCCCGGCTCGTGCGGGTACCGGCCGTCGAGTTTCGACGACGGCAGGGTCGTAGAACACGGCAAGGCCCACACGTAGACCGTCGATGCGCACCATGTGCACCGACCGGTGCGGGCTCGCCGACCAGTCGGTGAGGAACTCCTCGACCTGCGCCGGGGTGGTACCCCGCATACCCCAGTAGGCGGAACCGGGATGGTCGAGCCATGCGTGCAGGGTGCGGACGGTGTCGTGGTCGAGGGCCAGTGGTTCCAGGGTGACCAACCCGGCGGGTGTGTGGACGGTGCCGGTGTGGACGGTGCTGGTGTGGGTGGGGGCGGTGGTGTTCATCGTGCCTCCTGGTGCCGGGCGGTCGGGGCGCCGAACTGCTGGAACGCGATCGACGACTCGATCGGGTAGACCTCGCGGCCGCAGATCCCGCGCAGGATGATGCTGTTGCGCATCGCTCCCATGCCCAGGTCCGGGGCGGTGAGCCCGTGGGTGTGTTCCTCCGCGTTCTGGACATGGATGAAGGAGTGTGCGCGGTCGACGGTGTGATCACGGGCCACCCGGTAGCGCCCGCGGCCGTCCCTGTCGATCTCCTCGGCGATCCCGTCGAGGAACCGCGGCGGCGTGGGGGAGTAGCCCGTCGCGAGGACGAGTCCCTCCGTGTGATGGGTCCACTGCCTGCCGGTGTCGGTGCAGTGCAGGTCCAGGCGCAGGGCAGCGCCGGAGGCGGTGGCGGGGCCGGTGCCGGTGGCGGGGTCGGCCTCCCGGCGGGCACCGTCGAGGGCCGTGGCGGCGGCCAGCAGCCCGGTGTCCAGGCCCTGGACCGAACGGCGGTAGAGCAGATCATGGATCTGGTTGATCAACTCGGCGTCGATGCCCTTGTACAACGAACGCTGCTCGCGCAGCATCCGGTCGCGCTGGTCCGGGGGCAGGTCGTGGAAATGGTCGATGTACTCGGGCGAGGTCATCTCGAGTGTGAGCTTGGTGTACTCCATCGGGAAGAACCGCGGCGAGCGCGTCAGCCAGTCGACGCGCGGCCCGTCGCCGGCGGCGGCGGAGAGCAGGTCGTGGTAGATCTCCGCGGCCGATTGGCCACTGCCCACCACGGTCACCGACCCCAGCGAGAGCAGGTCCTCCCGCCGGTGCAGGTAGTCGGAGGCGTGGAGAGCCACCGTGCCGCCACCGTCGAGCAGTCCCGTGTCGATCGGCGACCACGGGGTCGTGCCGATCCCCAGCACCAGGTGGCGGGCGCGATAGGTCTCGGTGCCCTCGCGGGTGAGGGCGGTGACACGGTAGACGGGGGCCTCGTCGTCGTCGCCCGGTCCCTCTCGTCCCTGGTCTTCCCGTCGGACGTCGACCACCTCCCGCCCCCAGCGCAGGCCGCGCACCCGCTCGGCAGCCCACCGGCAGTAGGCGTCGTATTCGGCGCGCAGCGGCTGGAAATTCTCACGGATGTAGAACGGGTACAGACGCCCGACCTGCTTGAGGTAGGCGAGGAACGAATACGGCGAGGTCGGGTCCGCCAACGTGACCAGGTCGGCGAGGAACGGCACCTGGATGGTCGCGTCGTCGAACATGAGTCCGTGGTGCCAGGCGAAACCGTCGCGGGAATCGAGGAACACCGCGTCCAGACCCAGCGGCTCGGCCAGGCACGCCAGGCCCAGGTTGAACGGGCCGATACCGACGCCGAGCAGGTCGTGCACACGGGAGGAGCCCAGGTCAGTGCTCACGTCAGCACCCCCGCGGTCGTGGCCTCGCGTATCCCCTCGGCGAGGTAGCGAGCGGCGTCGCGGACGTCCGTCAGCACGACGGCCACGTCCTCGTCTTCGAGGTTCGGATCGAGGACCGTCAGCTTGAGACAGGGCCGGCCGTCCACGACCGTCGACGCGACGAGCGAGCGCCCCTCCGCGAACAGCGCGTCGCGGACGGGGCGCACGAGGGCGTCGGCCTCGTCGTCAGTGAGTGCGCTGTCGGTGACGGGACGGTCGGGCGCGGTCACCGCGGGCCGGGGCCGGAAGAGCACCGTCGACAGGGCGGGGCGCCGCACCAACTCGAATTCCGGGTCGGCCTCGATCGTCCGGCCGATCCGGGCGGCCACGTCGATCGCCTCGTCGAGCAGACGGCCGATTCCGTCAGCGCCCAGCACGCGGAGCGTCATCCACAGTTTGAGGGCGTCGAAACGGCGGGTGGTCTGCAGGGACTTGTCCACGGCGTGGTCGTCGCCGTCGGTGGGGTTGAGGTAGTCGGCGCTCACGGTGGAGTGGCGGAAGCCCGAACCGTCGCGCAGCAGCAGCGCCGAGGCGGCCACCGGCAGGAAGAACGTCTTGTGGAAGTCCACGGTCACCGAGTCGGCGAGCTCGATCCCGTCGAGCAGGCCCCGGCGCGTCGGGGAGACCAGGAGCCCGCCGCCGTACGCGGCGTCCACGTGTAGCCAGACGTCGTGGTCGCGACAGACCCCACCGACCGCCCGCAGCGGGTCGATCGCGCCGTGGTCGGTCGTGCCGGCCAGCGCGACGACGGCCGCGACCTCGTCCCCGGCGTCGGCCAGCGCGGACAGGGTGCGGTCCAGGGTCGCGGGGTCCATCCGGTCGCCGTCTCCGGGCAGGGTGATGACCGCATCCGGCGAGAGTCCCAGCAGGCGGGCCGCCTTGACCACGCTGAGGTGGGCGTGTTCGCCGGTGACGATGCGCAGGCGGGTCAGTCGGGCGCCGCGGTCCGTGTCCCGCTCCGCCCCCCGGCGCCCGGGGCCGTGTCGGGAGAGGCGGTCCTCGCGGGCGGTGAACAGGCCCTGCAGGTTGGAGGCGGTACCGCCGGTGGTGAAGACGCCGTCCGGGCGGTGGGTGGCGTCGAGATCACTGGCGTCGAAAGCAATGGCGTTGAGATCACTGGCGTCGAAACCGATGAGCCCGGTGACCCAGTCGATGAGCCTCTGTTCGATCAGACACGCCGACGCTCCCTGGTCCCAGGTCTCCACAGCCGTATTGACCGATGTCGCGAGTGCCTCGGCGGCGACCGCCGGGATGGTGATCGGGCAGTTGAGGTGGGCGAGGTAGCGCGGGTGGTGGTAGCCGACGGCGTGGTCGAGGTAGAGCTCCCGGACCTCCTCGAGTGCCCTGTCCAGCGTGCCCAGCGGTGCGGCGAGATCGACGGCGGCGGTCTGCGCTTCCAACGTCGAGGGCGACGCGGACGAGCGCGGCGTGGTCCGACCGTCGAGATACCGGCTCACCTCGGCGGTCGCGGCAGCCAGGGCGGCGGCGTGGGCCTCCCGGTTCCGGCTGCTCAACAATGGATCGTTCACGGGTACTCCGACCTACTCGGGGACAGTGGCGCGACCGAACGCTATGCAGGGTAGGCTTGCCTAAACAACAGCAGAGTGACATGAATCACGTTGCGGGACAGGTGAAGTGGAAATCTTTGACGTAGCTGTTGCGTTGAGGGTCCGGCTCCCGCTACGGTGACGCCCACCAAGGTAAGCCAAGCCTAAGTCGCCTGGGTCGGTTTCGGGCCGGGCGACGTTCCACACCAGACGGAGACCCCATGACCGCACCCGCTACACGATCCCGGCTGACGCTCGACGGACCTGACGGCCCCGCGCTCCCTCGGGCCCGGGCGGTCCTCGTGGCCCTCGCGGCCTTCGCGGCGCTCCTGGCCGTGCTGGCCGGGTGCTCGACCGGCGCCGTCGGCGACGGCGGGGACGCCGGCGCGGGAGGCGAGGTCGAGCGGCAGGGCGAGTTCCCCCGCACCATCGCGCACGCCTACGGCGAGACCGAGATCCCGGAGGCGCCCCAGCGGGTGGCCACCATCTCCTGGGTCAACGCCGACGTCTCCCTGGCGTTGGGCGTGGTTCCGGTGGGGATGCCCCGCAACTCGTTCGGCGCCAACGCGAACGGGTCCACCGACTGGTTCGACGCGGAGCTGGAGGAGGTCGGCGGTGACATGCCGACGCTGTACTCCGAGACCGACGGAATCAACACCGAGGCGATCGCCGCCCTCGAGCCGGATCTCATCCTGGGTGTCTACTCCGGGATGACCGCAGAGGAGTACGAGACCCTCTCGAAGATCGCCCCCACCATCGCGATGCCGGAGGGCGACGTCGCGTTCGGCACCGCGTGGCAGGACTCAACCCGGCTGATCGGCGAGGCCCTCGGTCGTTCCGAGGCCGCCGAGGAGCTCATCACGGACGTCGAGGGGCAGATCGATCAGGTCGCCTCGGACAACCCGGGAATCCGCGACACGACCTTCATCTACGGCACCGTCGACCCCGACGCGGCGGAGAAGATCTACGCCTTCACCGACGTCGACAACCGCCCCCGCTTCCTCGAGCAGCTCGGGATGGTCCAGGCGCCGGTCGTCGCCGAGGCCTCGAGCGGCTCGCCCGAGGAGTTCGCGGTGACCTGGTCACCCGAGCGCGCCGACGAGCTGGTGTCCGACATCCTCGTCACCTACGCCACCTCCCCGGAGGTCCGCGAGGCCATCGAGTCCGACCCGCTGCTCGGGCGCATCCCCGCGGTCGAGGCCGGGCGGATGGTCGTCCAGACCGACGAGCAGCAGGTGCTCTCGATCTCCGCCTCGTCGCCGCTGAGCCTGCCGTGGGCGCTGGAGAACGTCGTGCCCGACATCATCGCGGCGGCAGAGCAGGCCTGAGAAGCGTGACCAGCCCCGCGACGAGCACCGCCGACCCGCCTGTCCTCCCGGCGGGCGGGTCGGCGGGTGGGTCGGCGGTGCCGGCCGTACCGACCGTGCAGCGGCGCCACCGTGTCGTGATCGGCACGGTGGCCTCGTCGACGTTGCTCGTCGCGGGCGTGGCACTCTCGCTGTTCGTGGGAGCGCGATCCGTCGACCCGACGGTGGTGTGGTCGGTGTTGGCGGCGCTCCCGTCGCAGGTGTTCGCCGGTGACCTCATGGCCACCCTCGCCCCCGGTTCGGGTACCGGGATGGACGAGGTGGTGGTGGCCGCCCGGGTTCCCCGCACGATCACCGCGATCCTCGTGGGGGCCGCGCTTGCTGTGGCGGGCGCCGGGCTCCAGGGCGCCACCCGCAATCCGCTCGGCGACCCGGGCCTGCTCGGGCTCACCGCGGGCGCCGCGCTCGGCGTGGTGCTGGGGCTGGCCCTCGCGCCGGCCGCCGGCCCGTCCGCCGTCGCGTTGTTCGCGGTCGTCGGTTCCCTGGCCGCGGGCATGCTGGTGGTCGGCGCCGGCCGACTCGGAGCCGACTCGGGCACCGGACTCGTCCTCGCCGGGGCCGCCGTCACCGCAGGGTGTACCGCGGTGACCTCCTCGCTGGTCATCGCCCTTCCCGGGGTCCTCGACCGGTTCCGCTTCTGGGGCCTGGGCTCGGTGGCCCGCGCGTCCGCACCCGAGATCGGTGCCGCCGCGCCGTTCATCCTGCTGGGGCTCGCCCTCGTCCTGGCCGGCGCGGCCACCCTCGACGCCCTCGCGCTCGGCGACGACCTGGCCCGCGGGCTGGGAGTGGGACCCGTCGTCGGGCGCGCCGTGGTTCTGGCAGGTGTGGTGATCCTGTCCGGGGTCGCTACCGCGCTCGCCGGCCCCATCGCCTTCCTCGGACTGCTCGTGCCGCACCTGCTGCGGCGGCTGGTGGGGGTGGGCAACCGCGTCGTCCTGGGCCTGTCAGTGATCGTGGGGCCGGTGGTCCTGCTGTTCGCGGACACGGTCGGGCGTGTGGTCGCCCCGCCCGGGGAGATCGCCGTCGGGGTGATGACCGTGGCGATCGGTGTGCCGTTCCTCATCGCCCTGCTCCGCGCGAACCGGGGGGTGGGCGGCTCGTGAGCCCCGACGTCCTCGACCGAACGGCCGGCCCCGCCAGTGGCGCCTCGACCCACACCGAGCTCGCCGAGACCGAGCAGATCGTCAGCCACCTGTCGTCCCGCCGCCGCAGGCATGCGGGCCTCGTCGTCGTCGGCCTCGCGGTCGCGCTGGTGACGGTGATGGCGGTTCGCGTGCTGCTGGGTCGCTACACGGTGACCATCCCCGACTTCATCGCCATCCTCGGCGGGGCGACGATCCCCGGCGCCACGTTCGTGGTGATGGAGGACAAGCTGCCGCGTGCGGTCCTCGGTGCGCTCGCCGGCCTGGCGTTCGGCGCGTCCGGCGCGCTGTTCCGACGCGTCCTCGGCAATCCCCTGGCCAGCCCCGACATTCTCGGGATCTCCCACGGCGCCTCCGCCGGGGCCGTGGCCGGGATGGCGCTGTGGGGGCTGCGCGGCGTGGGGGTCGTACCCGCCGCGCTGCTGGGCTCCGCCGTCGCGCTCGCGATCGTCCTGGCGGCCTCCGCCGGCCGGCGCACCGGGATCGTCGGCCAACGCTTCCTGCTCGGCGGTGTGGCCGTTGCCGCCCTCGGCACCGCGGTGGTCACCCAGCTCATCGCCCGACTTCCGCTGACCGGAGCCCAGGAAGCGGCCGTGTGGACCGTCGGGTCGCTGTCCGGGGCGTCGGGGGAGCGCATCGCCTGGCTCGCCGTCGCGCTGGTGGTCCTGCTCCCGCCGGGGATGTGGCTGCACGCCGCGCTCCGGCCCGCCGAGCTGGGGCCCGAGCTCGCCGTCGGCCTCGGGTCCCGCCCGGTCCCCGCCCGTGCTGCCGCTCTGGGGGTGGGGAGTCTGCTCGCCGCCGCCGCGACGGCGGTGGCCGGCCCGCTCGCCTTCGTCGCCCTGCTGTCCACTCCCGTCGCCGCTGCGCTCGGCCGCGGACGCCCACGCATCGGGGCGGCCGCGTTGACCGGGGCCGTGATCGTCGTGGCCGCGGACATCGTGGCCTCAGAGGCGTTGGGGACGGTCGACCTGCCCACCGGCGTGGTGACCGGCGCACTGGGCGCCCCCGCCATGCTGTGGATCCTCCTGCGTTCGAGAAAGGCGGCCTGATGAGCATCCCCGCGCCCGTCGCGTCCGTGACCCCGGCCCTGCCCATGGACCTCGGCCCCGAACCCGAACCGGCCTTCCGCTTGCGCGGCCTGACCCTGGGCTACGGTGCCGCCCCGGTTATCCGCGACCTCGACCTGGACCTCCCCGCGGGACGGACCACCGTGCTCATCGGTGCCAACGGCTGTGGCAAGTCCACGATCCTGCGGGCCCTGGGGCGTCAGCTGCGCCCGCTGTCCGGGTCGATCGAGACCGACGGCCATCTGTTGTCCGAGGTCCGTGCCCGCGAGCACGCGCGGTCCGTGGCGTTCCTGCCGCAGTCCCCGCTGGTGCCGGAGGGACTCACCGTGGCCGAGCTCGTCGCGCGCGGCCGGCACCCACACCGTCGGTGGTGGGGAGGGGGCGACGACGACGACACGGCCGTCGCCGAGGCGCTGGCGATGACCGGCACCGCCGAATTCGCCCACCGGCGGGTCGACGAGCTGTCCGGCGGCCAACGGCAACGCGTCTGGGTCGCACTCGTTCTGGCCCAGGCCACTCCCACCCTCCTGCTCGACGAACCGTGCTCGTTCCTCGACCTGGCGCACCAGCTCGACGTCCTGGATCTCGTACGCGACCTGCCGCTGCCGGCCGGCCACCGCGACCACGGCACCGGCCGCCGCACCGTGGTGGCGGTGCTGCACGAACTCAGCCTGGCCGCGCGGGTGGCCGATCACCTGGTGGCGGTCGCCGAAGGCGGCGTGGTCGCCGCGGGCCCGCCCGATCAGGTGATCACCCAGGAGACCTTGCGTCGCGTGTTCGACCTGGACGCCGACATCATCACCGATCCGGCCACCGGCCACCCCGTGGTGCTGCCCCGGGGACGACGAAAGGGGACCACATGACCGCTATAGCCGTAGAGGCACCGATCGTCGTCTCGGAGACCCGCGTCATCGACGCCCGTCTGCTGGGGGAGTCGTTCGTCCGCCTCGTGGTGGCCGGGCCCGGCCTGTTGCGGTGGTCCGCCGACGTGGTCGACCCGGGCACCGTCCGGGATGCCTACATCAAGGTCATCGTGCCCCCGCCGGGTGGCGGCGGAGCGATCCCCGACGCCGACGCGATCCGCGACTGGCTCGCTCTGCCCGAGGCCGAACGTGGCTGGATGCGCACCTACACCGTCCGCCGCGCGGACACCGTCGAACTGGACGGGGAACATGTTCCCGCACTGACGGTGGACATGGTTGTCCACCCCGGGGGCGACGAGGGGCCGGGATCCGCCTGGGCGCGGTCCGTACGTCCGGGCGACACCGTGCACATCGCCGGACCCGGGCGCGGGCACGCGCCGTGGGCGGCCTGGGCGCCCGGCCGCGCCGAGCGTGTCGTGTGCGCCGGTGACGAGACCGCCGCGCCGGCGCTGCTGGCGATCGCCGAGGAACTCGCCGCGGAACGGGCCACAGCCGGCTCGGTGACGCGGCGTCGGGTACAGATCATCGTTGAGGTGCCCACCCACCGCGATGCCGTGGCATTGGCAGAGAGTGCTCCCGACTTCGTCACGGTGCTGCCGAGGGAGGGGGAGCCCGGCACCGCGGTGGCCCGTCGGCTGGCGGGCGTGCTGGACCTCGGCGACGAGTGCGTGCGGACCGTCCTGGGTGGGCGCCGACCCGCGGAGCGCGAGTGGCAGCCGGCGACCGCCGTCTCCGCCGGCCAGCCGTATGTATTCCTCGCCGGAGAGGCGGGGCTCGTCCGTGCCATGCGCCGCCTCGCCGTGGACGCCGCCGGGGTGCCCAAGGAGGCCGTGGCGTTCATGGGGTACTGGCGGCGCGGCGCCGCGGAGTGCTGATCGGCCCTAGGCGCCGCGGTCGGCGGGCGGGTACGACGGGTCCCGCAGCGCCCTGAGGACATTCGGGTAGCGCGACCCGGGCAGACGGTTCCCGATCGGATCGAAGTGGAGGTTCTCGTCGTCGTCCTCCCACGAGTCCACCGTGATCCGGCCCAGCGTCTTCCACTTGCCGAGCGGTGTGGCGTGCTGCAGGGTCCACGTGCCGCCGTCGCCGGTGGGGATCGCGGCCAGGAGGAGCGGGCGACCGGCGATGAGCACCGGGAACATGGACGTCATGGTGCGGCCCATCGTGCGCCAGCCCGTGGTGAGGACGTACCGGCTCAGCGGGCCCGTGCCGGTGCTGGCCAGCAGGATGTCCACCGGCCTCTCGGCGTGGATGCGGACGGCCATCCCGCCGATATCGGGCACCGCGTCCGGCAGCCCCACCGCGCGGGAGAACCGGATCGTCGCCGGCCAGCGGCCCGTCACGTCCAGCAGGGACGACCCCGTGCGACCGACCCCGGTCACGCTCAGCGTGGCCTCGGCGATCACACCCTTGGGGTGCAGCGCCTTCGGGCGCGCGAGTCGCGCCACCGCGGCCACGGCGCCGAACGCGGACCCGGCCAGGCTGGACAGCGGGGCCGAGCGCAGCGCGACCTCCTTCGACTCCGTCGTGGTGGGCACGAGAGCGGAGGACCGGGGGGAAGAAGGCTCGGCTGGAGAGCTCGCTGCGGCGTCGTCGCGGCCGGCATTCCGGGTGCGTCGGGACATGGCCCCACGATACGGGTCACTCCCAGGCTGCGCGGAGGTGCGATATGGCCCAGTCCCAGGGGATTCGTTCCTGCTCGAGTCGGAGGTCCCCGGCGATTGTCAATTCCTCGAGCGCAGCGGATTCGTCCGGGGTGAGCCGCGTGGGCGCAGCACGGGTGGGCCTGGGGTCGGTCACGGCGAACTGTCGCCAGGCGGAGAACGTGTCGACATCCATGAGTGCACTAACCGCGTCGGGGGCGTGGTGTCTGAGTCGGTCGAGGATCGCGAACCCGTGCGAATCGAGGTCGCCCCAGTAGATGATGCGAGCGGTCAGGGCCCAGGGCAGCGCTGCGACAGCGTCGACTGCGAATCCCCGCCCGAACAGTGCGACGGCGCCGGGTAGAGGCGGGAGGGCGAGGAACGTGGTGAGATTCTCGACGACGACGAGGTGTTGCGGTCCCGTTCCGTCGTTCCAGAGCTCGGCCAGCTGATCGACCGGGCTCTCCACATCGCGCAGCGGAAAGGGGATCGCGGGGTCGAGGATCCGCATCCGGACGCGGAGGTCGGAGCGTTTGAGTCCCAGCCCGGAGACGATCGTCGATTCGTCGTGCGCTGCGCTGTCGCGACCCGACCGGGCGGCGTCGACGAGCTGCTCGACCAGACTGATGCGGGTTTCGATCCACTTGGTGTCGACGCCGGGAACCGCGACTTCGCGAGCTCGCAGCCCCTCGGTGGGATGCTCGAGCACCCATCGACACACGGCGAGCAGTCGCTCCATGTCCCGGTCGGCAAGCTTCTCCCAGAGGGGGGCCGTGGCGGCCGCGGCACGCCCGAGCGCTTCGGGGTCGGGACCGAGCTTCAGCACGTCTCCGGCCCGGCGGCGTAATTCCTTCCATCGGTCGGACTGCCCGGCGATCCGAGCGATCGCGTCGGCGCCTCGGACCTCGGCGCTCTGGGGGAGGGCGACCAGCCCGAACCCGGGCAGTCGGCGGTCCGCCCAGGTGACGCGCACATCGGGACCGTCGCAGCCGGATTCGACGTCCCGCCACCTCTCGATCCACTCCGAGGTGCGGGAGGGGTCCTCGGCGGCTCGCGTCGCGGTAGGGGCCGCGGTGGTGACGCGAACGACGTCGGCGGTTCCCTCACCAGGGTGCGCGATCCAATCGCGGTAGCGGCGGTTGAATCGGGTGGCGCAGGCACGTACGAGGTCGTCGGGTGAACGTGGCGACGTCCGGGCGGTCATGTCAGCCCCGGTCCCAGGTGACTCGTTCGATCCGGGACCGACTGCCGTCCTCGTTCCCCACCACTACCAGGCCCCCGATATATGGCTCCAGGGTCTGGAGCAGCTTGAGCGGGGTCGCCAGGACCATGTGGAACCCGAAGTCGGTGAACACGTCCATCGCGCGCCGGGTGTAGTCGGGGTCGGCCCGGTCGAACGCCTCGTCCAGGACGACGGTCCCGTAGCGGGGCACGTCGTCGTCGACCTCCGCCAGCTGGAACCGCAGCGCGGCGGCGAGGCAGAAGAACACCAGCTTCTGGGCCTGTCCGCCCGAGAGCCCCGAGGACGAGTCGTGGTAGTTGGTGGCTGCCCCGGACTCGTCGACCTCGACGCCGATGAAGCCCACGTGCCGCCTCGTGTCGAGCACCGTCTTCCTCCAGTGCTGGTCGCCCGCCTCGGCCGAACCGAGTCGGTCCAGGATCCTGGACATGACCGCGAAACCGGCCTCGGCGGCGTCGACGGTTCGCTTGTCGAGGGCACCGGACACCGCCTTCTCGAGATCACCGAGGAAGTCCGTGACGGTCGCGGAGCGTCGATCGCGTACCTGGATCTGCAGCCACCGGCCGGATTGGAACTCGGACCGTCGCAGGGAGTCGTTGACGGGCCCGATCTTGGTCTCGATCTCCGAGCGTGCGCGGCGGATGCGGCGGGCGAGCTCACCCAGGTTGCGGGTCTGCATGTCACCGATGAGCCCCAGGAAGCGGTCCTCGAACTCGGCCAGTCGGTCGCGCCGCAGCTGGACGAGCCACTCGACGGCTTCGCCGACGAACTCCGAATCCGGCCTGAGGTCCGACTTCTTCGCCGGCCAGAGTTCCAGGTACGAGGCGAGGATCGTGTCGATCCGTCGCGTGACACGTTGCAGATCCGCCGCAGTGGACGCCTGCTCGGTGGCGATCGCGCGCTCGGTGAGCTGGCAGATGTCCTGGACGTTGTCCGCGTTCAGGCGGCGGGTCGCGGTCGACAGCCGTTCGCGGATCCGGCGGGCCGCCGCCTCGTCGAGCTCGGATATGGCCTGACGGGCGAGCTCGGCGAGCCGGTTCTCCAGGGCCACCACGATGCTCGCGGCCACGGCACGGTGGCCGGTAGCGGAGTCGTAGTGGTCCTGGGCGCGCGTCTGGTCCTCCTCGGCAGTACGCAGTGCACGTTCCATCTCGGCGACCTCGGGGTGCTCCTGACGCCACCGCTCCAGACGATCGTGGGCGGCCTCGGCGCGCTGCTGCGCGGTCGTCGAGTCGATGTCCTCCCACCGCAGCCCCATGAGTGCGGAGGCCGCGCGACCGCGGGCGCGACGTTCGGCGTCGCGGGTGTCGAGCGTGCTCCACCGGCGCTCATGAGCCTCGATACGTGCCGAGATCTCGTCGCGGAGCGCGGTGAGGGCCTCGACCTTGGCATCGTCCATGCTGCCCAGCTGGAAGGCCGCCGGGTCGTCGATCCGCCGCCGGTCGTCCTTCTCGTACCTGGCGCCGCGCCGGATCAGGCCGTTCAGAGTGACGGCCCTGGGGTGGTCCTGTAGCTCGGCCGCGGTCTGTACGCAGGCGACGTCGAACTCTGTGGCGAGCCGGCGGTTGAGCCAGTGAAGAAACGGCCCGCGGGCCGGCCGGACCTTCCGGACCAGACTGTCCGGCCCGCTGCGCCGCGCCGCGGAGTCGTCGCCGTGGTCGACCACCTCGTACACCAGACGTGCCCCGAGGTGGATCGAGTCGACTGCGGCGGCGACCCGGACGTACAGGTGATCGGGGACGAGCATCGTGCGGGCGAATCCGGACAGGACCCGCTCGATGGCGGGCCGCCAGCGGGAATGCTCGGGCGGCACGTCGAGGAGCTCGCCCGCGAAGGGTAGCTCGCGGGCGCTGACGCCCGCGGCCTCGCAGATGAGCTCCCGGGCGGCCAACAACCGGGAGTCGATGTTCGACCGGTGACGGAGGAGAGCGGTCAGCTGCGCCTGCGCCAGGTCCAGCGAGCGTTGCTCTTCGTTGAGAGAACCGGCCACGTCGCGCAGGGTCGCTCGGTCGCGTTCCCGCTCGGCCTCCTGGTCCGCCTCCTCCCGCTCGAGATCCGCGAGCAATTCCGCGAAGTCCTCGGCGGTTGACGGGAGAGACGCTCCGAGGCGCCCGAGGTCCGCCGCGGCCCGCTCGCGCCGTGCCGAGATGTCGGCGGCGCGGTCGCGGGCGTGGCCCAGCTCTCGGGCGAGCTCGTCGCGGCCAGCGCCGGCGCTGCCCCTGAGCCGGGCGCGGAGATCCTCGGTCATCAGCCGCTCCGCGTCGAGACGGTCGCGGGCGGAGGCCACGGTGGCCTCCGCGGCCACCAGTGCCCCACGGGCTGCGCGGAGTTCCTCCTCGACCAGCTCCGTCGTGACGGCGGCCTGGACCGCGGGGAAGGACTCGCTCTCGGCGTGCAGCTCGGCGGCCCGGTCTCGGAACCGGTCTCTCGACACCTTGAGATCCGCCAGCGGACTGAGGTGCGCGATCTGGTCGCGGACGTCGACGACCGACCGGTGCGCCTGGCGAAGCTCCGCGAACTGCTCCACCGCGCGGTCCGCGACGGCGAAGGTGCCCGGGACGTCCAGCATGAAGTCGCGGAAGAGCTGGTCGAGGCTGGACAGGGACTTCGCGGACAGGGTCCGGTGCAGTAGGAGCTGGGCCGACTCGGAGGCGATGCCGAGGCGGCGCCGGAACGCTGACGCGAACGCGGAGTAGCTGTCGTGGAACCGCACGTGCGACATCTCGCGTTTCAGCGCGCGCTTGTCGATACCGCTGCGGAGGTAACCGAACAGGTCCGGGAGCTCGAGCGGCTGGTCGGACGGGTGTTCGCCGATCCCGTGCAGACGCTTGACCCCGGTCGCGGAGTTGTCTCCGGAGCGGAGGTAGAGCATCAGAAGCAGGGTGACGCTGTGCCCCGTGCCGTCCGAGTAGGTCAGGGCGATCGCAGAGAACGTGGCCTTGGGCCGCAGGTAGACCGACGCGAGGTCACCCGACTCGGCGTCGGCACCCCGCCGCCAGGCACCGCGGATATAGGACACCAGGGTCCGTCCCGAGCCCCGCCCGGCTTCCTCTTGGGCGGCGGCGTTGAACCGCAGGTTCGCCGGCGGCACGAGTACGGCGGAGACGGCGTCGATGAGGGTGGACTTGCCGGAGCCGGACCCGCCGGTGACGAGGAATCCTTTCCTGGGCACCTTCACGTCGTGGTAGCCGTCGAGAGTTCCCCAGTTGCACACCTGGATCCGCGACAGCCGCATCTGGGCGGGGTGTTCGGGCGCGCCGGACAGCTGCAGAGCCTCAGTCATCATTGATGCCCCTCGTCGTCGTCGAACAACGTCTCGTCCTGGTCGTCAGACCCGTCGCGCGCCTCGATCAGGGCACGGTACTCTTCGCGGATCCCTGCGACCACGTCGGCGTCGAACAGGTGACGGAGCACGGGGGAGACCTCCGCGCGGTTCTCGGTTTCGGTGTCGGACAGCAGCGAGTAGGACTTGAGCCGATTCCAGGAGGCGTCGAACTTGCGCGTGTACCGGGTCCGGTCCGAGTCGATGACCGAGCGATAGACGTCGATCTGTTCGGCGACGTCCTCTCGATCCACGATCACCCGCTCGCCCGGCTGCGCCACCGACAATTCGGACCGCAGGTGCAGGAGCAGGACGGTGTCCATATGGGACAGAGTCTCCGTTCGCAGCACAGCGGGAACCTCGACCCGGCCGCCGGTGTCGACCTGCCGGGTGAACGCGATCCCGGCGTCGTGGTCCAGCACGAGGTCGAGGAACACGTCCGCCAGCCGCGACCGGAGGGCGGGCTCGTCGGAGATCACTGCCGCCCAGATCTCCGGTTGGCGGTGGGCGTGGACCAGCGGGCCGGTGAGCAGCCTGGCCAGCGCTCGTCGGGAGGCGAAGGACAGCGTCCCGGTATCGCCGGGCCACAATCCCTGCTCGACCTGTTCGATGTCGGGTGGAACGTCGGAGCCGCCCACGTCGGGGGTCATCACAGGTCGTCCTCCAGTACGTGATCGGCCGTGAAGACCAGTGTGGGGATCCGGGCGCTGCGGACGGCATCGGAGCCACTAGTCCACCTGACGGTTTCGGTCGCAGCCGCCTCACCGGGAGGGGCCGTGGACCGTCTGGCCATGGCCAGATTCACCAGCCCGACGATACTGGCGACTCCCTGGGTGGCCGGGTGTTCGCTCAGAATCGTGGCAATCGATGACGGGCCACGCCTCGTCACCACGTCGCGCACGTGCGCGCGAAGCTCGGTCTCGTCGATCTCCGAGGCGCGTACGAGAGCGGTGAGCGCTCCGAGGTCCGCCGACCCCTCGTCGTGGTGCGTGACCTCCGTGGCAACTCGTTCCTCGCCCGGGTTCCGCAGGCGAAGCGCCCCGACCGAGCGGACCGACATGCCGATCCGGCGCAGCGGCACGGACATCCTAGTGTTCGGCCGTACGGCCCGTGCGGTGCTGGCCTCGGCCGCGGAGGCGCGAGCGGACCGGATGAGGGCCAGCATCCGCCGGTGCTCCACGTAGGCGTCGGTGGTGACGAAGTGTCGCAGGCTGCGTGACAGAGAGGTGAGCACCCCGTTGACTTCGGCGCCAGCGGTCTCCATCTCATCGAACAGTCCGCGGAGGCCGCGTCGGGCGGGCGCCGGAAGGTCCGTGACCTGCTGCCGACTCAGGATGTCGTCGATCCAGGTGTCGACGGAGGCGGAGCGCTCGGGATCGAGCAGTACCGAGTAGAAGGACGAGAAGCTACGGCCGGCCTCGGAGTCACCGATGAGGTCGACCCCGCCGAAGACTGCGTCGAGGACGTCGCCGCGGGCACCGTCCTGGTCGAGGAGACGACGTCGAAGATCCTGGTTGAGTGAGTCGAATTCAGCGCGGACGCGGGCGAAGTCCGCGGGGATGTCGTCCGCCCCCCGAAGGATCTCCGACACCTTCTCCGCGACCCGTTCCGGGCCCGCGAGATCCACCTCACCCTCCTCCACACGGGCGATGGCGGCATCGATACGGTCCCGTTCGCGGTGGAGGGCGGCCAATCTGCCCTGGACCGAAGGATCGGTCTCGCGGGCGAGATCCTCCAACTGCCGGGTGAGTGTCTCCACCCGGGACACGGTCAGCCCGCGCCGTGGCGTCTGCAAGCCGTCCAGGAAGTCCATCACCACCAGCGCGGCCTGGGTGGGCTCGAGCGTCTCACCCGTCGCGGCAGTCCCCGGCCGGCGGAGCATCCATCCGGCGTCCACCCAGGTACGCACATAGGACTGTGCAGTGCCGGGGGCCTCCGTGCCGACATCGCGTACGGCGGTCAGTGTCCGGTCCAGGAACTCGTAGAACTCGGACGAGGGGACACGCCTGGACGATCCCTCGAACACCTCACTCAGTACCGCGACGATCAACGGCCACAGCTGGCTCCGCAGCAGCGCCAGAGCAGGCGACTCGGCGCCGAGGCGGGAGAACGCGAGGTAGCGCGCGAGTGCGGACACGAGTTCATGGTGGCACGCGACACCGACACCACTCGTCCTGAGGTGGCGCCGGAGGTGATCAGTCGTCCACGCCCCGGGCGGCCAACGAGTCGCCCAACTGGTCGGCGGTGGTGAGGGCGCCGAGCACGGTCGGCACGACGAGCGCGCGGATCGACATGCCCAGGCCACGGGCCTTGCGGGCCTCGGTGACCTGGCGAAGCCGACGCGCGAGCAGGGGGATGGCGCGGATGGTCAGTACCAACACCAGTGCGATCCGGTCCGGTGAGACACCGACGTGCCGCAGCGGCTGGGCGGCCCGCGTGACGGCGTCGAGCATGTCCGAGACCCGCGTGGTCAGGGCGACGAGGCCCGCCACGGTGATGGCGACCAGCAGGGCGCCGCAGACCCGCAGGGCGGTGTCGAGGTCGGCGACGATCCACTGGAGTACCAGGATCGCGACGAGCATCGGCAGCACCGGGCGGACCTGGTCCCACGCCGCTCGCGGACGGATCCGTCCGATCGCGTAGAGGACCGCGGTCACCCCCAGGGCGGGCAGCACGTGCCAGGGCTCGCGTATCGCCAGGGTGGCGACGAGGATGAGCACGCACACCAGCAGGATCTTCCACCCCGCCGGCAGTCGGTGCAGGAGCGAGTTCCCCGGTTGATAGGTGGCGAACACCTAGGCCCCCGGCCCCGAATCCAGCGCGATCCGCCGGTAGCCCGCCAGCGCGGGGCGGGGGGCGTCGTCGATCACGACGCGACCGCCGTCGACGACCAGCACGCGGTCGAAGTCGGCGACGAGGTCCAGGTCGTGCGTCACCACCACGAGCTGCTGCTCCAACCCGGCGAACGTCTCGGCGACCAGCGCCCGGTTGCGCAGATCCAGCAGGGTCGTGGGCTCGTCGGCGACCACCACGGCGGGTTCGATCACCAACACCGCGGCCAGGGCCAGCAACTGCTTCTGGCCCCCGGAGAGGAGGTGGCACGGATGTTCGGCATGGCCGGCCAGGCCGTAGGTCTCGAGCACCTGCGCGACTCGTCGTCGTCGCTCCTCCCGGTTCAGACCCGACCGGCGCAGGGAGAAGTCGACGTCCTCCTCCACGGTCGGCATGACGATCTGGGTGTCCGGATCGGTGAAGCAGAAGCCCACACGGCGGCGGATCGCCGCGCCCTTGCGGCGGGTGTCGAGGCCGTCGACGGTGACCGTCCCGGTGGTGGGGACCACGAGACCGTTGATCATCCGAGCGAGCGTCGACTTGCCGCCGCCGTTGACGCCGACGATCCCGATGCGTCGCTCGGTGAGGGTCAGGTCGACGTCGGCGAGGACGGTCCGGTCACCGTAGGTGTGGCCGACCCCGTCGAAGCGGATCTCCGTGCTGGTCACTTCCGGCGCAGCGGCGCGATCAGGCCGGGACGTGCCTTGTGGACCTGCGTCGCGACGATCGCCGTGACGACCGCCTTGACGAGGTCACCCGGCAGGAACACCGTGTTGGCGGCGATCGCACCGCCGAGCGTCAGTTCGGTGCGGAGCAACATGCCGGCCACCCCGACGGCATAGATGACGACGATGCCGCCGAGGATGTTGATGAGCAGTCCCGGGACGAGCCGGTAGCGCGGCATGATCCACGCGGTGAGCAGACCGATCACGATCACCGCCGGGATCCAGCCGATGAGGAAGCCCGCGGTGGGGCCGGCCAGCGAGGTCAGGGTCGTGCGGCCGCCCGCGAGGACGGGCAGCGCGAGACCGATGACCATGACCGCGAGCACCGACAGGGCGCCCTTGCGCCAGCCGAGCAGTGAGCCGGCGAGCATCACGCCGAGCGTCTGCAGGGTGATGGGCACACCCGCCGAACCGATGCTGATCTGGCCGGGCAGGCCCAGCACCACGATGAGAGCGGCGAACACCGCGATCTGGGCGAGGTCTCGGGTGGCGCTACGGGCCGGGGCCCGGTCGACGGTGGTGCTCACTGGACTCCTTGGCTCCGCGGGTGCTGCTCGACAGCCTGATCCGGTCCATTGTCGCGCGTGTCACGTCGGATGGCCTCATCGGGCTCCGGCGCGTGCGGTCGCCGGCCGGAGGGATGCCGCATAAAGTGACCCAGATCACAGTCGGGCGAGTGGGGGGGTGCGTCATGGGTCGAGCACCAGACGGATTCGGAGCCCTCACCGTCGCACTGCTCGCCGCTCTCATGCTCACGGTGGTGTCCGTCGTCCACTCGCGGACGACCGCCGGTGCCACGCCGTATTCGGTCTACCTCGATGTCCCGGCCGACAACGCCGACGGCGAAATGGCGGGCGGCGTCTCCACCGGGATGACCACCGACGTGGCCGAGCTCCGGGCCGCGCTCGACGTCGTGAGGGCGGCCCGTGTCGCTCCGGAGAGGTACTCGACCCTGGCGCGCCAGTACTGGTTGGCGGTGGGGGCGGAGAACGCCGACATCGACCTGGAGCAGTGGGAACCCGCCCGGGGGTTGGCGGCTAACCTCGACACGGTCGACAAGGTGTACGTCAACTACCTGCGCCTGTACAACTCCCACGACGGGTACTGGTGGGCCGGGATGGCCGGGCTCGCGGGGATGTCGTTCGCCGCCGGGTTCTGGGACCTCGACGACGTCGGCGGGGTGCTCACCGTTCCCGGGGTGTACGAGGCGGGGCGCGGGGTCGGGGGAGCGATGGCCGGGCTGCCGTGGGAGGTGGCCCGCGAGATGCCGCGCGACGTCCGGCTGCTGGCCACGGTCGGCCCCACACTGCGGCAACCCGACGTGGACTGGTACCTGCACCGACTCCTCGTCATGCAGCGGCACATATTCACGGACATGATCCCGGTGCACCAGGCCTACGCCGCGGGGGGCCTGCCCGCGGTCGAGGAACTCGCCGCGGGAGGTGCGTACGACGACTATGCGCTGGAATCCTGGCGGATGCTCGACGAGGGATCCCCCGACGGCCTGTCCGAGGCGCTGCTGCGGATGGCGTCCCGGGAGCAGAACCAGATCATCGCCGACCAGTGGGATGCCACCGCCTCCGGTCGCGGCGACGTCGGCCGGGTTCTCACCTACATCACCACCGTCGGCGGGGCGCCCGACATCCCGGGCGCCCGCACGCTGGGGCAGTTCCGACCACTCTCGGTCCGCGCGGAGGTGGGCGGTCAGCCGGTGGTCGCCCACACGCCGCTCCCGGCCTTCAACTGGGCCGACCGCGTACCCCGGTGGGAGTACATCGAACAGGACCTGGTGCCGGCGTACCGCTCGCTCGTCCGCGACCGCCCCGACGAGGCGCCGCGGTATCTCGACGTGGGTTTCCGTCCCCGTGCCGAGCAGAACCGGATCCTGGTGCGTCTGCCGGAGTTCGCCGGTCAGATGACCACGGGGTGGGCGGTCGTCCCGGGGCGGTAGGGGAGGGCGATCACAACTCCCGGCAGGGCGACCGACTCGCCTGCTCGGAACCGCCCCTCGCCCTCGTGCCCGACACGATGCTGACATCGTGTCGCGAAGATCACCGGGCCGGTGCCGCCCGGATGTGCGCCCGCTCGCCCTGCCGGCCCACCAGGCTGAGGAACTCCACCGGGCCGGCGCTCGTGGCGCCGAACCAGTGCGGGGTGCGGGTGTCGAACTCGGCCGCCTCGCCCGGCGTGAGGACGAGATCGTGCTCGCCGAGGACCAGTCGGAGCCTGCCGTCCAGGACGAACACCCAGTCGTAGCCCTCGTGGACGTGGAGGTGGGGCTCGTCGTCGTCACTCCCCGTGGGGAGCACGAACTTGTACGCCTGGATCCCACCCGGTCGGCGCGACAACGGGATCACGGTCGCGCCGTGGTCGGTGGCGATCGGCTGCAGCGTCACCCGCGGGTCACCGGTCGGCGGGGCGTCGACGAGCTGATCCAGGGTGACGCCGTGTGCCCGCGCCAGCGGCAGCAGCAGTTCGAGGGTGGGTCGGCGCTGCCCGGACTCGAGTCGCGACAGCGTGCTGGTGGAGATGCCGGTGGACTCCGCCAGGGCGGTCAGGGTGAGGTCGCGGCGTTGCCGGAGGGCCCTCAGCCGCGAACCCACCGCGTCGAGGGTGCGGGCGGTCGGATCGGTCATGCCCCGAGTTTGCCAGAGCGGCAAGGTTAGTTGCGACATCTGGGTGAAGGGACCATCGTCGAGGGGGACGAGGCCCGGAACCGGTGGCCCGGAGAGCGGAGGTCGACAGATGGACTCGGACGATCGGGAACTGCGGGATGTGGTGGTGGTCGGTGGCGGGGCGGCCGGCCTGAGCGCCGCGCTGACGTCGGCCCGCGCCCGCCGTCGGGTGACGGTGGTGGACGCCGGCGAGCCGCGCAACGCTCCCGCCGAGGGTGTCCACGGGCTGCTCGCCCTGGACGGGGTGAGCCCGTCGGACCTGCTCGCGCGAGGCCGCGCGGAGGTCGGACGGTACGACGGCGAGGTCATCGACGGCGAGGTCGTGGACACCCGCACGGCCGCGCACGGCTTCGACGTCATCCTGCGCAACGGTTCGGTGCTGCCCACCCGCACACTGCTCATCGCGACCGGGGTGAGCGATGAACTCCCCGACATCCCCGGGGTCCGCGAGCAGTGGGGGCGCGGCGTCCTGCACTGCCCGTATTGCCACGGTTGGGAGGTGCGCGACCAGCGGATCGGCATCCTGGGGACCCATCCGATGTCCGCGCACCAGGCCATGCTGTTCCACCAGTGGAGCCGGGACATCACGTACTTCAGCGGCGGTCGCCCGATCGACGAGCAGGACCGGGTCTCCCTGGCCGCCCTGGGCATCCCGATCGAGGAGCGAAGGATCTCGGGAGTGGCGGCCGACGGTGGGCGGGTGGTCGGCGTGGAGGTCGACGACGACGAGGTGATCGATCTGGACGCCGTGGTGGTGGCCACCCGGTTGACGGTCGGGGTCGAGCCGTATGCGGCCATCGGTCTGGAGGCGGTCGATCACCCGGTCGGCACGGTCATCCCGACCGACGAGATGGGCACCACCCCGGTGCCGGGGGTGTGGGCCGCGGGCAACTGCGCCGATCTCATGGCGCAGGTCGGAGCCGCCGCCGCCCAGGGGGCCCGCGCCGCGCAGCAGATCAACGCCTCGCTGATCATGGCCGACCTCGAGAAGGCGATCGAGGTGCGCGATGGCACACGAGTTTGACCGCGCCTACTGGGACGACATCTGGGCGGGTGCCGGCGGCAGCGTCGGAGACGACGACGGTGACCGCCCGGCCGCGATGGCCGCGAACCCCCCGAACCCGCACCTGATCCGGGAGGTCTCCCGCCTCGTCCCCGGGACCGCGCTCGAGGCGGGCTGCGGCGCCGGGACCGAAGCGCTCTGGCTGGCCTCGCAGGGCTGGCAGGTCACCGGGGCGGACATCGCCGCGGAGGCGTTGACGATCGCCGCCCGGCGCTCGGCGGAGCTCGGGCTGTCCGGCCGGGTGTCGTGGGTGGAGGCGGACCTCTCGGCTTGGGAGCCTCCGGCGCGGTACGACCTGGTCACCACCTATTATGCCAACCCGGCGATTCCGCAGCTGGACTTCTACGAGCGGCTCGCCAGCTGGGTCGCCCCTCGCGGCACGCTGCTCATCGTCGGGCACCTGAACGACGCCGGGCATGGGCGGCACGGCGGGCACGTGACCCACGCCGGGCACGATCGCGGCGCCCATCCGCCGGCAGAGGCCGGTGTCACCGCGGCGTCCGTCACCGCGCGGCTCGAGGCCGACCGGTGGGAGATCGTCGCGGCCGAGGAAACCTCGCGCGAGATGCCGGGCCGCGGCGGCGCGCCCGTGACGGTCCACGACGTCGTCGTCACAGCCACCAGGAGGCCCTGAGGCGGTGGGTCGCGGCGTGTGGCCGACCCGCGCGACGGTGGCGAAGGTAGTTCTTATACATGGCCCGTGTCATCCCCGCTCACCCCGTCTACGGACATCCCACCGAGGAGAAGGTGGTCGACCTCCTCCGCGACCAGCTCTCCGACGACAGCCTGATCGTCGTGGGTCAGCGGGTGTCCACATACGAGAAGGAACACGAGGTCGACATCCTCGTGGCGATGCCCGGCGCGGGGATCGTGGCGATCGAGGTCAAGGCCGGGCAGATCGCGATCGAGGACGGCCGGTGGGTTCAGGGCAGCGGCACCAAGAAGGTCACCATCGACCCGGTCGCCCAGTGCCGCGACGCCCTCTACGCGTTGCGCGGGTACGTCAGTGAGGATCCGCGGTGGCCGGATCAGCTCCAGCGCTGGACCCACATGCTGGTGTTCCCGAACGCCTCGATCCCCGCGGACTTCGCGATGCCGGAGATCCCGCGCGACCGGATCGTGGACCGCGATCAGCTCGACGACCTCGCGATGATCGCTTTCCGGTTGGCCCGTGACTCGGGCCCGGCTGACCGTCCGTTCCTGTCCGCGGACACCGTCGACCGGCTGTCCGAGATCCTCGGAGGTCGGGGGCTACCCCAGCGCGACGTGGTGGCCCGCGCGGCCGAGAACGCCGACATCGCCGACGCGCTCACCCGTGAACAGTCGGTGCTCCTGCGGGCGGTCGACGCCCTGCCGCGGGTGGAGATCCGGGGCGGCGCGGGCAGCGGTAAGACCTATCTGGCGCTGGAACAGGCTCGACGGTTGTCAAGGGACGGGCAGCGCGTCGCATTGATCTGCTACTCGCACGGGCTGGCCAGCTACCTCAAGCGGGTCACCAGCGGATGGAAGCGCCGGGAACGACCCGCGTACGTCGGTGAGTTCCACGCCCTGGGCGTCGAGTGGGGCGCGCCGGTGGGCCCGGACGAGCGGATTCGGTCCACGGAGACGGTGCGGTGGTGGGAGGAGGATCTGCCCGGGTTGATGTCCGACCTGGCAGACGAACTGCCCGACGGCAAGCGATTCGACGCCGTGATCGTCGACGAGGCCCAGGACTTCGCCGACAGTTGGTGGCAGCCGGTCGTCGGAGCGCTGCGCGACAGGGAGAACGGTCGGCTCATGATCGTCGGCGACGCGGGCCAGAGAGTGTTCGAGCGTGCCGGCCGCCCGCCCGTGGACCTCGTACCGCTCGTGCTGGACCACAACCTGCGCAATACGCGGCAGATCGCCAGCGCGTTCATGCCGCTGGTGGGTCAGCGCATGGAGTTGCGCGGCGGCACCGGTCCCGCCGTCCGTTACGTGGAGGTGCCGGAGGGCGCCGATCCCGTCGCGGTGGGAGACGACGAGGCGATGCGACTGCTCGACGAGGGGTGGGAGCCCCGCGACGTGGCGTTGCTGACCATCGGCTCGCGTCACCCCATGCAGGTCGAGCTCCAGGAGGACGGCAACGACGCCTACTGGGAGACGTTCTGGGACGGCGAGGACATCTTCTACGGTCACGTCCTCGGCTTCAAGGGTCTCGAACGACGCGCCGTGGTCCTGGTGTGCAACAGCTACGAGGGCATCGACCGCCTCCGCGAGCGCATCTACGTGGGGCTGTCTCGGGCGACGGACGTACTCGTGGTGGTGGGGGAGATCGACACCTGAGCTCTCGCGGACGACACCGGCCGCCCCGGCCTCGAGGGGAGGCCGGGGCGGCCGGGGCGGCCGGGGCGCGACGGAGTGGTGGATCAGCTCCCGAGGTCGGTCTCGCCCTCGACGAGCTCGGCCTGTTCGGACCTCTGGTTGCCGTGCGAGACGGCGATCTTGCGCGGCTGGGCCTCTTCGGCCACGGGGATCACCAGGCGCAGGACCCCGTCGGTGTAGTCGGCCTCGATCTTGTCGGTCGCCAGGCCCTTGCCCATGGCGAGCTGCCGGGCGAAGGTCCCCGACTGCCGCTCGTGCATGAGCCACTGGGCGTCACCCTCGGCAGGCGCCCGCCGCTCGGCGCGGACGGTGAGGGTGCGGTCCTCCACGTCGATGTCGATGGTGGAGGGGTCGACCCCCGGCATATCGATGAGCCCGACGAAGCGATCGCCCTCCTTGTAGAGGTCCATCGGTAGGGAAGTCGAGGCGGTGGCGCTGCGGAGCCCCTCGCCCAGGAGGCGATCGAGCTCACGGAACGGATCGAAACGGGTGCTGGTGGCCATGATGGTCTCCTTCAGGACTGGTCGGGGCGCTCCCGGCATCTCCGGGTCGCACTCGGTTCAACCGCGGGTCGTAGTTGAGTATTCCCGACTCAGGCCAGATTTCTTGATTGAGTCCTCTGGGCTCAACCCACTGGGAGGGCGGGCAGTGCCGGAAGCAGATCGGCGACCGAACCGGTGTCGATCCCGAGGCCCTCGAGCGAACCGAGCAGGGCGCCCGGGTCGAGCAGGCCGCCGTCCTCGTCGTCGTCACCCTCCAGGCACTCCCCGGGCGCGGTGACGGCCGTGCGGAGGCCGGCACCGTCGGCGGCGGCGTCGTCGGCCCACAGGAATCGGACCCGCTCGGCGATTCCCTGAGCGTCACCGACGGTGCACTCGACGGTCTCGCGGTGGGCGGCGAAGCCCTCGTTGGCGAGGTTGGCCATCCCGGCCGGGCGGGCGTAGAGAGTGCCGTCGGTGACGAACCCGGTCCCGTCGAAGGTCATCTCGATCGAGCGCCCCTCGCAGACCTCGTCGCAGAGGACCCGGAGGGTGCCGGACGTTTCGTCGTGATCGAGCGCCATCACACCCTGGAACGGCGACGTGAAGGTCTGCAACTCCGTGACCGCTCCGGCCTCGCCGAACTGGACGAAATGGACCTTGCCCGTGCCCTCGACACCCACGGCGAACGCACCTCCCCATGCTTCGGGGAGGAACTCAATGGCTTCGAGGCCGCCGTTCGCGCCGACCTGCCCGGTGAGGGAGGAGAGGGAGTACTCATCGGTGGCGGCGAGCGTGCCGGAGTCGCGGTCGGCGGGGAGGTCGAAGCGCAGGACCGACGGGCGGCTGGTGCCGCCGGCGTTGTTGTTGCGCTCGGTGGCCACGTAGATCGCGCCGTCCGAGCCCACGGTCACGCCCTCGGCGTCGGGCAGCCCCGAGCCGTCGGGGTACCGGAGCACGAAGGTCCGCGCGAGCGAGTACGTGCCTGCTGCGCGGTCGTAGTCGAGGACGTAGAGCGCGCCGGTGCCGTTGTTCACGACGTACGCGGTGCCGTCGGCCGCGATGTCGACCCCGGACATGTCGTCCTCGGCGAAATCGCCACCGAGGGCGGCCGGGGAGACGGTCAGGGGGTCGAAGGGCCACAGAGACGTCACGATCGGCTCCTGCGCGACCGCCGCGACATTCCGCGCGTCGCGGGTGGACTCGCCGGTGACGGCGAAGTCGCCCGTCATGTCGGGGATGCGACCCCAGGTGACGGCCGCGTGGCCGGACCAGGTCGTGGAATCGACCAGGTTGCCGTCGGCGTTGCGCAGGGTCACCGAGTCGTTCCCGCCCAGCCCGAAGTAATCCGGGTCCACGTCCGTGTAGAAGGACCGGTAACCGCCGGACTCAATGGTGGTACCGGAGGGGAACACGATCGGGTCGTGCGTGGGGTCGCCGTCGATGAGCGTCCAGCCGGAGATGTCGAGGTCCTGATCGGTGTCGAGGTTGGCGAGCTCGACCCAGTCACCGACCGGGTCGCCGTTGGACTCGACCTCGTTGATGACGATGTCCGCGGCGGTCGCCGCGGGTGCGGGTGCGGCGGCGGAGACCGTGGGCAGTCCGACCGTTGCACCGGCGGCGAGGAGTGTCGAGAGGGCACCGGAGAGGAGGGTGCGTGAGCGCATGTGTGGCCTTTCCTGGGCTTCAGGCGCGGGTGAGTGACCACGGAACCGTACGAGTGTCCCGTGCCCGGGGGCTTGCCGGATCATGGCGGGGAGCTGAACACTCCCTGACAGGCCGTTCCCGAACGTGGGGTGGTCGGCCCGATATACCCTCGTCAAACCGGGGTATCTCGATAAACTCACCTTCAGATTAGGATCCTGCGACTGCCGGATCCGGTGACTGGAGCTGCGACATGACACAGAATCCTCCCCCCGGATGGGACGGGCCGCCCACGTCGGAGTTCAGGGCCGTCCAGCAGCCAGGGCACGGAACGGGCGGGTACGGTGCCGGCGGCTACGGATCGAGCGGCTACGGGGACTACGGCGCCCCGCCACGTAAGCAGGGGATGTCCCCGGTCGCGATCGTGGCCCTGACCGTCGGTGCCATGCTCCTGATCGGGCTGGTCATCGCCACGGTCTTCCTGGTGGTGCCGAGGTTCACACAGGACTCGGCAGCGCCGGTGACCTCCACCGTCTCGGTGACAGCCACCGCGCCGGAGTCCCCGGCCCAGCCCACCGTCCAACCCGCTCGACCCGCTCAACCGGTGCAACCGGCGCGACCGGCGTCGCCGTCCGGCTCGTATGAATGCTCCAACGCGGAAGACGGTGCCTACTCGCGATCGGCGGTGGGTTCGAATGCCACCTCCTGCGAGTTCGCCCTGTCCGTGTGGGCGGAATACCTGCTGGCGGGTGGCAACGGCGCGCCGATGGTCCTGGACGCCTACAGTCCGGTGACCGGCGAGGTATACACCATGTCGTGTTCCGGTGGAGACGTGGTGACCTGCACCGGCGGCAACAACGCCGTGGTCTACATCTACTGATGGTGCCGCTACGCTGGAGGCGCGCGGTCGTGGCGGCCACGGCCGCGACAGCGGCCGCGGCGGGGGCCTGCTCCCCCCTCGGCGCGACCGATGGTGCGCAGCGGGCCGTCCTGGTCGTCACCGAGACGGTGGCCACCGTGACCGGGGCGCCACCGCCACCCGTGCAGGGCGGGGTCGGAGCGCCGGAGGTCCGCGCGGACACCCCGCCGGCGGCCCCCACCGCCGTCCCGCCGGCACCGAGCGCGCCGATCGACCTGTCCTCGGTTGTCGAAGGGGTGTCCGGCACCGCCGGTATCGCCGTGTCGCCGGTCGGCGGAGGGGACGTTCAGACGGCGGGCGAGTGGAGGACGGGTGTGGCGTGGTCGACCATCAAGGTCCCGCTGGCCGTCGCGGTGGCCCGCACCGACCCGCAGGCGCTCGAGAATGCGGCCACCGCGATCACTCTCTCGGACAACCAGGCCGCCGAGCAGCTGTGGAACGCGCTCGGCGGCGGAACCGCCGCGGCCTCGGCCGTGGGGGCGGTCCTGGTCGACGGCGGGGACGTCACCACACAGGTGCCGGCGGTCCGGGCCCGTGCGGAGTATTCGGTCTTCGGTCAGACCCGGTGGGCGCTGACCGATCAGGCCCGCTTCGGTGGTCGGCTGCCCTGCGTGCGGTCCGCCGGGCGGGTCCTGGAGCTCATGGGCCAGGTCTCGCCCGATCAGCGCTGGGGTCTCGGTCGGATCCCCGGGGCCCGGTCCAAAGGCGGCTGGGGCCCGGGGGAGAGCGGCGGATACCTGGTCCGCCAGTTCGGGATCGTGCCGGGCGCCGGAGGGGACGTGGCCGTCGCGATAGCGGTCGATGCTCCGTCCTTCGAGGCCGGGACGGCGGACCTGTCGACGATGGCGGACGCCCTCGCGCCGCTGCTGCCCTCGATCCCGGGCGGAGCCTGCTGACCCGCACGTGCGGGAGCCTTGTCACGACCGTGGCGACCGACACGAAAGAAGACAAGGTCGCCTGTCGGTTCGTCGCTCCCGACCTCGTAGTGCTTGCGGGTGAGCAGTATCGACAGCAGGCGAATCCCGGCGCGGTCGACCAGGGCCCTTACGCGGAGGCCGGGTCCGGCAACACCCGCGAGGGTGGCGTGACGATGTCGCCGTGGCAGCCGCACCTAGACTGGGTCAGGGCCGTCGACCGGGTGGTCGCCGTCCCGTGACCCGAAGGAAAGGCCACACCATGCTCTCCCGCATCGACCTGCGCGGTCGCAGTCTCGGCACCGCCGAGTTGCGTCGCACCCTCCCGCGCGGCGCCGCCGACGTCGACTCTGTCGTCGACACCGTCCGCCCGGTGGTCGAGGCGATCCGCGAGCACGGGGCCCCGGCGGCACTCGAGTACGGCGAGACGTTCGATTCGGTCCGTCCGGCGTCGGTCCGGGTTCCGGCCGAGGTCATCGCCCGGGCGGTCGACGAGTTGGACCCGGACATCCGGGCCGCGCTGTCGGAGGCGATCCGTCGTGCTCGCATCGTCCACTCCGCGCAGCGCCGCGGTGACACCGTCACCGAGGTCGCCCCCGGGGGGTTCGTCACCGAGCGCTGGGTGCCGGTCGAACGCGTGGGCCTCTACGTTCCCGGCGGTAAAGCCGTCTACCCCTCCAGCGTGATCATGAACGTCGTGCCGGCTCAGGTCGCCGGGGTCGGGTCGCTGGCAGTGGCCTCTCCGCCCCAGGCGGATTTCGGTGGCTGGCCGCACCCGACCATTCTCGCCGCGTGCTCACTGCTCGGGGTTGAGGAGGTCTGGGCGGTGGGTGGTGCCCAGGCCGTGGCGTTGCTCGCCTACGGCGGTCAGGACACGGATGACTCCGTTCTCGAGCCCGTCGACATGGTCACCGGCCCCGGCAACGTGTACGTCACCGCCGCCAAGCGCCTGTGCCGCAGCGTCGTGGGCATCGACTCCGAGGCGGGCCCCACCGAGATCGCCATCCTCGCGGATGACACCGCCGACCCGGTCCACGTCGCGTACGACCTCATCAGCCAGGCGGAGCACGACCCGAACGCTGCGAGCGTCCTGGTCACCCACTCCGAAACGTTGGCGGACGCCGTGGACCGTGAGATCGAGGCGCGCTACGAGGTGACCCTCAACTCGGACCGGGTGCGCGAGGCGCTCGAGGGGCCGCAGTCGGGCATCGTCCTGGTGGACGATATCGAGGCCGGCCTGCGGGTGGTCGACGCCTACGCGGCCGAGCACCTCGAGGTCCAGACCCGCGATTCCGCGGCCGACGCCGCCCGCGTGCGCAACGCCGGCGCGATCTTCGTGGGCGCCTACTCGCCCGTCCCGCTCGGGGACTACGCGGCGGGGTCTAACCACGTCCTGCCCACGTCCGGCACGGCGCGACACTCGTCGGGGTTGAGCGTGCAGACCTTCCTCCGGGGAATCCATGTCGTCGACTACGACCAGGCCGCCCTCAAGGAGATCGCGCCGACCGTAGTCGCACTCGCTGACGCCGAGCGGCTGCCCGCGCACGGTGAGGCCGTACGGGCCCGGTTCGAGGACCTCGGCACGGGAGAGGACGGACGATGACCGATTCCCCACGTCCCGGAGTCGGGCTCGGCGCCCTCCCGCTGCGGGAGAATCTCCGCGGCCAGAGCGCCTACGGGGCCCCGCAACTCGAGGTCCCCGTACAGCTCAACACAAACGAGAACCCACACCCGCCCAGCGCGGAACTGGTCGCCGGCATCGCCGGCGCCGTCGCCGCTGCCGCCGAAGACCTCAACCGCTATCCCGACCGTGACGCCGTCGCGTTGCGGGGTGATCTCGCCGCGTACCTGACCCGGCAGACCGGCGCGGACCTCGACACCGACATGGTGTGGGCCGCCAACGGGTCCAACGAGATCCTGCAGCAGCTCCTGCAGGCGTTCGGCGGGCCCGGGCGCAGCGCCATGGGCTTCGTCCCCAGCTACTCGATGCACCCGATCCTCGCGGCCGGTACCGACACCGAGTGGATCCCGGTGGACCGCGGGCCCGACCTGTCCATCGACATCGACGCCGCGGTGGCGGCAATAGGGGAGCACCGGCCGGACGTCGTGTTCGTCACCACGCCCAACAACCCCACAGGGCACGTGGTCGACCTCGACGACCTGCGCCGCCTGCTCGACGCCGCGCCCGGCATCGTGGTGGTGGACGAGGCGTACGCGGAGTTCTCGCCCTCCCCGAGCGCCTGCACCCTGCTCGCCGACTACCCGGCCACGCTCGTCGTGTCGCGGACGATGAGCAAGGCGTTCGCCTTCGCCGGCGGCAGGCTCGGGTACTTCGCGGCCGACCCGTCCTTCGTCGAGGCGGTGTTGCTCGTGCGGCTGCCGTACCACCTGTCGATGATCGCGCAGGCCGCCGCCCGGGCAGCTCTCCGGCACGCCGACGAGACACTCGCCTCCGTCGCGCTCCTCGCCGAGGAACGCAAGCGCGTCACCGCCGGGCTGGAGGAACAGGGGTACGAGGTACTTCCCAGTGAGGCCAACTTCGTGCTCTACGGGCCGTTCGTCGACGCGGGGCGCGCCTGGCAGCGATACCTGGACGCGGGCGTCCTGATCCGCGACGTGGGCATCCCGGGTCGACTTCGTGCGACCATCGGGCTCGAGCACGAGAACGATCAGCTGTTGCAGGTGAGCGCCGCACTGGCGGCCGAGGAGATCGAGACCGGAACCGAGGAGAAGCGATGAGTGAACAGACCGCGCGGCGGGGACGGGTCGAGAGGACGACCAAGGAGTCGTCGATCGTCGTGGAGATCGACCTCGACGGGACCGGCCGGACCGACATCTCGACCGGGGTGCCGTTCTTCGACCACATGCTCACGGCCTTCGGCCAACACGGCGCCTTCGACCTCACCGTGCGCGCGACGGGTGACAGCGAGATCGAGGCACACCACACGGTGGAGGACACGTCGATCGTCCTGGGGCAGGCCCTCGCGCAGGCCCTCGGCGACAAGCGCGGCATCCGACGCTTCGGCCAGTGCTCGCTGCCGATGGACGAGACTCTCGCGGAGGCCGTCGTCGACGTCTCCGGGCGGCCCTACTTCGTGCACACCGGTGAGCCGGAGTTGATGATCGGATACGTGGTCATCGGCCATGCCAGCGCGCCCTACGGCACGGTCCTCAACCGCCACGTGTTCGAGACCCTCGCCTACAACGCCCGGATCGCGCTGCATGTCCGCGTGCACTACGGCCGCGATCCGCACCACATCACCGAGGCCGAGTACAAGGCGGTGGCGCGGGCGCTGCGCGCAGCCGTCGAACCGGATCCGAGGATCACCGGAATCCCGTCGACAAAGGGCGCGCTGTGATGCCGGCGTGACCCCGCGCGTCGCCACGCCGGGGGCGTTCTCGACGCTGGCCCGCACCCCCGGCGTCGCGGCCGCGTTCGTCCTGGTCCTGCTCGCGTTCGGGGGCTTCTCCCTCCTGCTGCCGGTGGTACCGCTCGCCGTTGTCCGCGGAGGCGGCACCGAGTTCGTGGCCGGCGCCACCACCGGCGTGTTCATGACGGTGACCGTCCTGTTCCAGCTCGCCACCCCGCGTGTCACGAGTGCGATCGGTTATCGCTGGGTCCTGGGGATCGGCAGCTCCCTGCTCGGACTGCCCTCGGGACTGCTCGCCCTCTCCGACAACCCGATCGCGGTGTTGGCGATCAGCGGCGTGCGCGGTGCGGGGTTCGGCATGATGACCGTCGCCGGTTCCGCCCTCGTGGCCGAGCTCGCCCCGCCCGGCATGCTCGGTCGGGCCACGTCGCTGATCGGTCTCGCCGTGGGCATCTCCGAAGCGATCTTCCTGCCGGTCGGACTGTGGCTGCTCGACCTCCTCGGGCTGCCGACGGTGGCCTGGGCCGCCACCGCGTTCGGCGTCGTCGGCCTGGTCGCCGCGGCGCGACTGCCCCACGTCTACCCGAGCCCACCGGGGGAGACGGACCGGTCGACGCTCGGTACCAAGCAGGTCGTGCTCCTCCTCGCGGGCCCGTTCCTCGTCATGGTGGCGGTGACCCTGCCCTACGGGGCGGCGGCGTCGTTCCTGTCGCCGGCGTTGGATTCCCTGGTCTCCGGTAGCGGCGCTGTCGTCGCCGGCGTCGGGCTCGGACTGCTGGGCGTCGGTGTCATCGTCGGACGCACCGTCGCCGGCCTCATCTCGGACCGGCGTGGCCCGGGGTCGCTGGTCTGGCCGGGCCTCGGTGTCGCGGCACTCGGAATGCTCGGCATCGCCGGGTTGTTGACGATGGAGGTGAACCCGTGGTGGTTCCTCGTCCCGACCGTCGTCTTCGGCCTCGGGTTCGGTGCTGTACAGAACGAGGCCCTGGTGGCGTCGTTCGAGCGGATGCCGCGCTCGCGACTGGGGACGGCGTCCGCGTCGTGGAACATCTCCTTCGACGCCGGAACCGGTCTCGGCTCCGTGGTCATGGGCGGGCTCGCGGGCTTCGGCTACGTCGTGCTGTTCACCGTCGCGGCGGGGGTCGTCCTCGCGGTGGGCGGCCCTGCGGCGGTGGGTGCCCGGCGTACGAGACCCACGCGCGATCTGACCCCGAACGACCCCGGCGATAAGGTGGACCAATGACGAATTCGGCGACGCGGGTGGCACTCCTGGACTACGGCTCCGGAAACCTGCGTTCGGCGCATCGTGCGCTCGAGCGGGTCGGCGCCCGGGTCGAACTCACGTCGGACCCCCGCGTCGCCACCGAGGCCGAGGCGTTGGTCGTCCCCGGGGTCGGCGCGTTCGCGGCGTGCATGAAGGGCCTCGAGGCGGTCAAGGGACCGCGGATCATCGGAGAGCGTCTCGCCGGTGGTCGCCCCGTTCTGGGGATCTGCGTGGGAATGCAGGTCATGTTCGATCGGGGCACCGAGTTCTCGGACGGTGAGCACGAGGGTTCGCCCGGTGTTCCCGGATGCGGTGAGTGGCCCGGCGTGGTGGAGAGGCTGGACGCACCCGTGCTGCCGCACATGGGGTGGAACACCGTCGAGGCGCCGTCGGAATCGGTGTTGTTCGCGGGCATGCCCGCTGACGAACGCTTCTACTTCGTCCACTCGTACGGCGTGCAGCGCTGGGAGATGGAGCCGTCGGACCACCTCCGTGCCCCGGACGTCACCTGGGCCGAACACGGCACGAGGTTCATCGCCGCGGTGGAGAACGGGCCCTTGTCCGCCACCCAGTTCCACCCCGAGAAGTCGGGCGATGCCGGACTGCATCTGCTCGAGAACTGGATTCGTTCTGTCCGCCGTTGACGGCTCTCGGGACCCCGCCCCGGTGTCCTTCGCCCAGCTCGCCCTGGGAGTCGCGGGGGCGGGGGTGTCGGGTCTCGCCCTGACCGCGCTCGCGGTGGCCCTCCTGCCCGTGCCGCCGGCCGGCAAGGCTCTCGTCGCGCTGGTCGGCGTGATCCTGTCGATCGTCGCGATGGGCCTGGTGTCCAACCGCATCACCGATCGCGCGATCCGCGCCGAGTACGGCGAGGAGCCCGGCGGGCAGGCGGAGCACGCCGGTGACGACGGACTAGGCTGATGGCCGTGACCAACGCCAATTACCTCGAACTCCTTCCCGCCGTCGACGTCGCCGACGGTCAGGCCGTCCGTCTCGTCCAGGGGGAGGCCGGGACCGAGACGTCCTACGGTGCCCCGCTGGACGCGGCTCTGCAGTGGCAGCGGGACGGCGCGGAATGGGTCCACCTGGTGGATCTCGACGCCGCTTTCGGTCGGGGGTCGAACCGGGACCTGCTCGCCGAGGTCGTGGGGGCGCTCGACGTCAGGGTCGAGATGTCCGGTGGTATCCGCGACGACGACTCGCTCGAGGCCGCCCTGGCCACCGGGTGCGCCCGCGTGAACCTCGGGACGGCCGCGCTGGAGAACCCGGAGTGGTGTGCCTCGGCCATCGCCCGTCACGGTGACCGCATCGCGGTGGGCCTCGATGTGCGGGTGGTCGACGGCGAGCCCAGGTTGCGCGGTCGTGGATGGGTTTCCGACGGTGGCAACCTCTGGGAGGTCCTCGAACGTCTGGACAAGGACGGCTGCGCCCGGTACGTCGTCACCGACGTCTCCAAGGACGGCATGCTCAACGGACCCAACCTGGAGATGCTCTCGCAAGTGTGCGCGGCCACCAACGCCCCCGTGGTGGCGTCGGGCGGCGTCTCGTCGGTCGCGGATCTCGAGGCCATCGCCTCGCTGGTGCCACAGGGCGTGGAGGGGGCGATCGTGGGCAAGGCCCTCTACGCGGGCAGGTTCACCCTCCCCGAGGCGCTCGCCGCCGTCAGCCGCCGCTGACTCCACGACGCCGTCACCCCCCTGGCAGCTTCCCGACCCCGCATGACCTCGAGCAGGAGGCCCGAGATGGACGATCAGACCGGAAACACCCTGCCGACGGACCTCCCCGTCGACCCGGCCGAGGCCCTCGCGCTGGCGACGCGCGTCCTCGATGAGGTGACGCCCCGCTTCGTCGAGGGGGTGGGGGCGCAGGGCATCCAGAACAAGGGCTCGCGCAACGACTTCGCCACCGAACTGGACCTGGAGCTGGAGCGCCGGATCTCGGAGGCGCTGCGGGAGGGGACCGGGCTCGAGGTGCACGGCGAGGAGTACGGCGGTCCGCCCGTGAACGAGGGCACCCTGTGGGTCGTCGACCCCGTCGACGGCACCGCCAACTACTCCCTCGGTATCCCCACCGCCGGCATCCTGGTCTCGCTGGTCCACGAGCGCCAGCCGGTGCTCGGCCTGACGTGGCTGCCGCTGCTGGGGTTGACGTTCACCTCCGTCGCGGGCGGACCGCTCAAGGAGAACGGTGAGGAGGTCGCACGGATCCCCGACGTCTCCATCCGCGACGTCGCCCTGGGACTGGGGTCGCTCAACACCGGTGCGCGTACGACCTACCCGCCGGCCTATCGACGCGAGGTCTTCGAGCAGCTCACGCTCGACGCCGCACGGACCCGGAAGTTCGGCTCCACCGGGGTCGATCTGTCGTTCGTCGCGTCGGGCAGGCTGTCCGCCGCGGTCAGCTTCGGCAACCTCGCCTGGGACAACGCGGCCGGCGCCTCCCACGTCCGCGCCGCGGGTGGTGTGGTCACGGACCTCGCGGGGGAGCCCTGGTCCACCGACTCCCAGTCCATCCTCGTCGCGGGCCCGCGGGCCCACGCCGAGGTCCTCGACACCATCCGACAGCTCGGCGAGCCGAGCAACTTCTTCGAGGCGGGGCGACGTCGCGCCACTCCGGAACCCGAGAGCCCCCGTCCGTGGCTCCAGAACGGGCGGTGACCGGGTCATGACACTCGCAACCAGGGTCATCCCGTGTCTCGACGTGGACGCCGGCCGCGTGGTCAAGGGCGTCAACTTCCTCGACCTCCGGGATGCGGGAGATCCCGTCGAACTGGCGGCCGCCTACGACGAGCAGGGTGCCGACGAACTCACCTTCCTCGACGTCACCGCGTCGTCGTCGGGACGCAGCACCATGATCGACGTGGTCAGGCGCACCGCCGAGCAGATCTTCATCCCGCTCACCGTCGGAGGTGGGGTGCGGACCGAGGAGGACGTCAACCAGCTCCTGCGGGCGGGTGCGGACAAGGTCAGCGTCAACACCGCCGCGATCGCCCGTCCCGAGCTCCTCGGCGAGCTCAGTCGCCGCTTCGGCTCGCAGTGCATCGTCCTGTCGGTGGACGCGCGCACCGTGCCCGAGGGGTCCGAGCCCACCCCGTCCGGCTGGGAGGTCACCACCCACGGCGGTCGTCGTGGGACCGGGATCGACGCCGTCGAGTGGGCCAGGCGGGGCCAGGACCTCGGTGTGGGTGAGATCCTGCTCAACTCGATGGACGCCGACGGCACCAAGGCGGGTTTCGACCTGGCGATGGTGCGGGCGGTCCGTGAGGCCGTGTCCATCCCCGTCATCGCCTCGGGCGGGGCCGGCGCGGTGGAGCACTTCGCTCCGGCGGTCCACGCCGGGGCCGACGCCGTCCTCGCCGCCAGTGTCTTCCACTTCGGTGAGATGACCATCGGTGATGTGAAGTCGGCGCTCGCGGCCGAGGGGATCACGGTCCGATGAGCACTCACGTCCTGGACCGTTCCATCGCCGAGCGGCTGTCCCGCAACGTCGACGGGCTGGTCGCCGCGGTCGTGCAGGACGCCACCTCGGGCCGGGTGCTCATGATGGCGTGGATGGACGACGCGGCCCTCGCCGAGACCCTGGCGACCCGGCGGGGTGTGTACTACTCCCGCTCGCGGGGTCAGCGGTGGGTCAAGGGGGAGACCTCCGGCCACGTCCAGCACGTGCGTCGTGTGGAGATCGATTGCGACGGCGACGCCGTCCTGCTCCACGTCGACCAGACCGGGGCGGCCTGCCACAACGGCACCACCAGCTGTTTCGACACCGCAACCCTGCTCGGAGAGGACTGATCGGCGTGCCCTTCATCCAGATCAACCAGCTCGACGGGATGGCCGCGGCGGACAAGGCCCGCGTCATCGAGGCCGTCACGGCCGCGTACGCGGAGGCCTCGGGCAAGGACCCGGCGAAAGTGTGGGTCCACGTCAACGACATGCCGCGTGATTCCTTCGGGATCGGCGGCAAGGCCCTCGGATGAGCACCGAGACCACGACGTTCGAACAGTTCCGCGCGCTCGCCGCGGGGCACCGGGTCGTGCCGGTGGTGCGCACGGTCCTGGCGGACTCCGAGACGCCGCTGTCCGCGTACATCAAGCTCGCCGGGGACCGGCCGGGCACCTTCCTCCTGGAGTCGGCCGAGCACGGACGCTCCTGGTCGCGGTGGTCCTTCATCGGTTGTGGCGCGGCCGCCGCGCTGACCGTCGACGACGCGGGGGAGGCCACGTGGTGGGGCCACGTGCCGGCGGGTGCGCCCACCGGCGGTGACCCGCTGGACGCGCTCCGGAGGACACTCGACCTGTTGCGGACCGATCAGATCCCGGGTCTGCCCCCGTTGACGTCGGGGATGGTGGGTTACCTCGGGTACGACATCGTGCGTCGACTCGAGCGGATCGAACCGGACACGGTGGACGACCTGCAGGTGCCGGAGCTCGTCCAGCTGCTCGCCACTGACCTGGCGGCCTTCGACCATCACGAGGGCCGGATCCATCTCATCGCCAATGCGGTGAACTGGGACGGCAGCGACGAGCGGGTCGGTGAGGCCTACGCGGACGCGGTGGCCCGGGTCGACTCCATGACGGCGCGACTCGCCGCGCCCGGCGCGGGCGGGGTGAGCGTGTTCGACACCCCGGCTCCAGACGTACGTCGCTGCACGGATGAGGAGACCTACCACTCGCGGGTCGCAGACATCATCGAACAGATCTACTCGGGCGAGGCCTTCCAGGTGGTCCTCAGTCAGCGGTTCGAGGTCGACACCCAGGCCTCCCCGCGGGACGTCTATCGGATCCTGCGCACCACCAACCCGAGCCCGTACATGTTCCTCATGACGATCCCGGACGGGAGCGGGGAGGACGGTTTCGGCGGGACCGCCTTCACCATCGTGGGATCGAGCCCCGAGGCGTTGGTGACCGTCAAGGACGGTGTGGCGACGACCCATCCGATCGCGGGGACCAGGCCGAGGGGCGACGACGACGAGCACGACATCCTGCTCGGCAAGGACCTGGTGGACGACGCCAAGGAGAACGCCGAACATCTGATGCTGGTCGATCTCGGCCGCAACGACCTCGGCCGGGTCTGCGTGCCGGGCACGGTGGAGGTGACGGAGTTCCGTCAGGTCGAGCGCTACAGCCACGTCATGCACCTGGTGTCGACGGTGACCGGTCGACTGGCCGAGGGGCAGACCGGCATCGACGCGGTGACCGCGTGTTTCCCGGCGGGCACGCTGTCCGGGTCGCCCAAGCCCCGTGCGCTGCAGATCATCGAGGACCTCGAGGACACGCGACGCGGCGTCTACGGGGGAGTGGTGGGCTACGTCGACTTCGCCGGAAACACCGACCAGGCCATCGCGATCCGGTCGGCAGTGATCAAGGACGGCACGGCCTATGTCCAAGCGGGTGCCGGGATCGTCGCCGACTCGGTGGCGACCTCGGAGGATGCCGAGTGCCGCAACAAGGCGATGGCGGTCCTGCGGGCCGTCGCCGCCGCGGAGACGCTGCGCGACGCGGGGCGGAGCCGGTGACCCAGCGCTCCCGTCTCCTGGTTCCGGTCGTCCTGTTGCTCGTGGGGGCGGCCCTGCTGTGGGTCGCCTCGCGGATGGTGTGGCTCGACGTGGAGGCCTTCAACGACCAATCGGGACAGGCTCGGCGGGCCCTGACCGGCGCGGACTGGCAACCCGCTCTCGTCCCGCTCGCGCTGGGCGCCCTGGCGGCGGTCGCCGCGGTGGCTCTGGTCCGCGGCGCCGCCGCCCGCGCGGTGGGCGCCGTCATCGCACTTCTCGGCGTGGCCGCCGGGGGCCTGATGGTGATGTCGGTGGGGGAGGTCGACGCCGACCGGGTCCACTCGGTGATCACGAGTGACGAGGGCCTGGCCCGGACCGATGCCGGGCCGGGTTCCGAGGGCGCGGAGGCGATCCCGCAGTGGTCGGAGATCATCGAGTTGTCGACCCGGCCCGCGGGACCCGTGATCACCGGCGCGGGGGCCGTCGCCCTGCTGGCGGCGGGGATCGTCGTCCTCGTCAATCCGGCCCGTCCGGTGCGCCGCGACGACCGGTACGTGACCCCGGCGGCCCGGCGGGAGAGTGCGGCGACCGGACCGGGCCCGGAGGACGACGCCGGGCGGGATCTGTGGCAGGAACTGGACGACGGACGGGATCCGACCGGCTGACCGGGTCGGGGGTCCCGATTCGGGAACCCCGGCCGGGACCTCTATTGTTGATCTCGATCACACTTTCCGCCCTACGACTGCAGAGGGAGGTCACGGTGGGTACCGTGCTCGACTCGATTCTCGACGGGGTCCGTGAGGACGTCGCGGCCCGTGAGGCCGTCATCGATATGGCGGCGGTGAAGCAGGCGGCCCAGTCGGCGCCGGACCCACTCGACGCGCTCAAGGTGCTGCGCGACCCCGGAGTGGGCGTCATCGCCGAGGTCAAGAGGGCCAGCCCGTCCAAGGGTGCCCTGGCCGAGATCCCCGACCCCGCGGTCCTTGCCCGGATGTACGAGGAGGGCGGGGCGCGCATCATCTCGTGCCTCACCGAGGAGCGCCGTTTCCACGGCAGCCTGGCAGATCTCGACGCGGTCCGACGCGCGGTCGACATCCCGGTCCTGCGGAAGGACTTCGTGGTGGGGCCATACCAGATCCACGAGGCGCGGGCGCACGGCGCGGATCTGATCCTGCTGATCGTGGCCGCGCTCGAGCAGGACGCCCTGGTGTCGCTCCTCGATCGCACGGAGTCGTTGGGTATGACGGCTCTGGTGGAGGTCCATACCGAGGAGGAGGCCGACCGCGCGCTGGAAGCCGGCGCCACGGTCATCGGTGTCAACGCCCGCAACCTCAAGACACTCGAGGTCGACAGGGACGTGTTCTCCAGGATCGCGCCGGGGCTTCCGTCCGACGTCGTCAAGATCGCCGAGTCCGGGGTCCGGGACGCCTCGGACCTCCTGGCGTACGCCAGCGTCGGGGCGGACGCCGTGCTCGTGGGCGAGGGACTGGTGACGCAGGGCGACCCGCGGGCGGCCTGCAACGCCCTGGCCACGGCCGGTGCCCACCCGTCCTGCCCGCAAGGACCCCGCTAGGCCGGGGCCGCGGGCTTCCGGCAGACTGGGGGCGTGAACTCCAAGGATTTTCCGTCACTGCCCACCATGGGAGAGGTGCTCCGGTCCACCACCGGACATGAGCCCGACCAACGGGGCCACTGGGGGCCGTTCGGCGGCCGGTACGTCCCCGAGGCGCTGATGGCGGTGGTCGACGAGGTGACCGACGCCTATGCCAAGGCCAGGGCCGACGAGGACTACCTCGACGAGCTCGACCGGCTGCAGCGTCACTACTCGGGCCGGCCGTCGCCGTTGTACGAGGCGAAGCGGTTCGGTGCGGAGATCGGTGCGCGGGTCTTCCTCAAGCGTGAGGATCTCAACCACACGGGCTCCCACAAGATCAACAACGTCCTCGGCCAGGCGCTGCTCGCGCAGCGGATGGGCAAGAAGCGGGTGATCGCGGAGACCGGTGCCGGCCAACACGGTGTGGCCACCGCCACCGCCTGCGCCCTCCTCGGCCTGGAGTGCAAGGTCTACATGGGCGCGGTGGACGTGCGCAGGCAGGCGCTCAACGTCGCCCGGATGCGCCTGCTCGGTGCCGAGGTGGAGGCCGTGGAGATCGGCTCGGCCACACTCAAGGACGCGATCAACGAGGCCATGCGGGACTGGGTCGCCCACGCGGACGACACCTACTATGCCTTCGGTACCGCGGCCGGGCCGCACCCCTTCCCGACCATGGTCCGCGACTTCCAGCGCATCGTCGGTGCGGAGGCCCGGGTGCAGATCCTCGAGCAGGCCGGGCGCCTGCCGGACGCCGCCGTGGCGTGCGTCGGCGGCGGCTCCAACGCGATCGGCCTGTTCCACCCGTTCCTCGGGGACGAGTCGGTCCGTCTCGTCGGCTGCGAGGCCGGGGGCGACGGCGTGGAGTCCGGACGTACCGCGGCGACCGTCAACGCCGGTACACCGGGCGTCTTCCAGGGGTCGTACGCCCATCTCATGCAGGACACCGACGGGCAGACGATCGAGTCCCACTCGATCTCGGCCGGCCTGGACTACCCGGGTGTCGGGCCCGAGCATTCGCGCCTGGCCGAGATCGGGCGGGCCGAGTACCGCCCGATCACGGATACCCAGGCCATGGATGCGTTCGCACAGTTGTGCCGCACCGAGGGCATCATCCCCGCGATCGAGTCGGCTCACGCGATCGCCGGCGCCGCGCAGCTCGCCGCGGAGGGCGTGGGGCTGATCCTGGTCAACGTCTCGGGTCGTGGCGACAAGGACGTCGACACCGCCGCCCGGTGGTTCGGCCTGTTGGACGGGGGGACCCCGCCCGAGGCCGGGGTGGATTCGAGCCAGGGCGCCGACGACGGCGAGGGCGAGTACGCGGACGGGGGAGTCGAGGGATGAGCGTTCTCAGTGACGTGTTCGAGCGGTGCCGGGGCGAGAACCGGGCCGCACTCATCGGGTACTACCCGGCCGGCTACCCGACTGTCGAGGGATCGATCGACGCCGTGCGCGCGATGGTCGAGGGCGGGTGCGACATCGTCGAGGTCGGCATCCCCTATTCCGACCCCATGATGGACGGGCCGACCATCCAGGCCGCCGCCGACACCGCACTCGAGGCCGGGTTCCGCGTCGCGGACACCTTCGAGGTGGTACGCGCCGTCGCCGAGGCCGGGGCGGTGCCCGTGGTGATGACGTATTGGAACCCGGTGCTGCAGTACGGCGTCGACCGTTTCGCGGCGGACCTCGCCGCCGCCGGCGGGACCGGCGTCATCACGCCGGACCTCATCCCGGACGAGGCCGACGACTGGATCGCCGCGTCGGACGCCCACGGCATCGACCGGGTGTTCCTCGTCGCCCCGTCGTCGACCCCCGAGCGCCTCGCGATGACGCTCTCCCACACGGGCGGTTTCGTCTACGTCCAGGCGGTCATGGGGGTCACCGGCGCCCGCGACGTCGTCTCGGACGCGCCCCGGATCCTCACCGAGCGCGTCCGCGAGGTCTCCGACCTCGCCTGCGGGGTCGGACTCGGGGTCCGCAACGGCGACCAGGCGGCCGAGATCGCCTCCTACGCCGACGGCGTGATCGTCGGGTCGGCGCTCATCACGGCGGCGACCGAGGGACTGGACTCCCTGAGGCGACTGACCGCCGAGCTGGCGGAGGGCGTCCGTCGTCCCGGGGCGGGCTCGTGATCCCCAGCCCTCCCCAGGGGGTGTGGGAGCTCGGGCCGTTCCCTCTGCGCGCGTACGCCCTGTGGATCATCCTCGGCATCGTCATCGCCATCTGGTGGGGAGAGAAGCGCTGGGTCGCCCGCGGGGGTCGCGCCGGGGTCGTGCTCGACACGGCACTGTGGGCCATCCCGTTCGGTCTGATCGGCGGCCGCGTGTACCACGTCGCCACGGATTGGTACCGGTACTTCGGGGAGGGGCGCAACCCGGTTGATGCGCTGAAGATCTGGGACGGCGGCCTGGGGATCTGGGGTGCCGTCGCATTCGGTGCTCTCGGCGCCTACATCGGGCTGCGCCAACAGGGGATCCGGGCACTGGGCGCCCTGGGCGACTCGATCGCGCCCGGCGTCGTGCTGGCGCAGGGGATCGGCCGACTCGGCAACTACTTCAACCAGGAACTCTACGGTCGCGAGACGGACGTGCCCTGGGCGCTGGAGATCTACCAGCGTTACGACGAGTCCTACGGGTATTCCGAGACCATCGGGCGGTCGACCGGCCAGGTCCTGGCGACCGTCCATCCGACGTTCCTGTACGAACTCCTGTGGAACGTGTTGGTCGCGCTCGTGTTGGTGCTCGTCGACAGACGGTTCCGACTCGGCCACGGTCGGCTCTTCGCGCTCTACGTGGCGTTGTACTGCTTCGGACGCTTCTGGGTGGAGCTGCTGCGCGCGGACGCCGCCACCGAGGTGTTCGGACTGCGCATCAACACCATCGTCTCGCTGGTCGTCATGCTCGGCGCACTGGTGTACCTCTGGCGGGCGCGCCGCGGTCGCGAGGAGCCGTCCGAGCTGCGGGCCCCCGACGACGGTGTGGACGACACGGCATCGGGCGGTTCCGCCGGCGACGCACCCCCGTTGGCCGGTCGTTGACCTCGGGTTAACCGGGCGGCCGGTCGAGGGGACTAGATTGGGTGGAGTGAATCGTCGTACCAAGATCGTCTGCACCCTGGGTCCCGCCGTCGCCTCCGAGGAGGGAATCCGCGAGCTGGTCGACGCGGGGATGGATGTCGCCCGCCTCAACTTCAGCCACGGAGAGCACGCCGACCACGAGGCCAACTACCGGTGGGTCCGCAAGGCCTCCGACGAGTCCGGCAGGGCCGTCGGCGTCCTCGCGGACCTGCAGGGCCCCAAGATCCGACTCGGCCGCTTCATCGAGGGCAAGCACGAGTGGGTCGAGGGTGACCGTGTCGTCATCACCGTCGCGGAGGTGGAGGGCACCAAGGACCGCGTCTCCACCACCTACAAGGGGCTGGCGAACGACGCCCGCCCGGGCGATCGGCTGCTGGTCGACGACGGCAACATCGGACTCACCGTCGAACAGGTCGACGGGGACGACGTCCACTGTGTCGTCACCGAGGGCGGCACGGTCTCCAACAACAAGGGCGTCTCCCTCCCCGGGATGAACGTCTCCGTCCCCGCGTTGAGCGAGAAGGACATCGCCGACCTGCGTTTCGCCCTCGACCTGGGGGTGGACTTCATCGCCCTGTCGTTCGTGCGGTCGCCGGCGGACGTCGAACTCGTGCACGAGGTGATGGACGAGATGGGGATCCACGTGCCCGTCATCGCCAAGCTCGAGAAGCCGGAGGCCGTCAAGAACCTCGAGTCGATCGTCCTGGCGTTCGACGCCATCATGGTGGCCCGGGGTGATCTGGGTGTGGAGCTGCCGCTGCAGGAGGTGCCGCTGGTCCAGAAGCGCGCCATCCAGATCGCGCGCGAGAACGCGAAGCCGGTGATCGTGGCCACCCAGATGCTCGAGTCGATGATCACGAACTCCCGGCCCACCCGGGCCGAGGCGTCCGATGTGGCGAACGCCGTCCTCGACGGGGCGGACGCGGTGATGCTGTCGGGCGAGACCTCGGTGGGCAAGTACCCGATCGAGACCGTGCGGACCATGTCGTCGATCGCGCTCGCGGTGGAGTCGGACTCCACGGCCGCGCCCGAACTGGTGCACGTCCCGCGGACCAAGAGGGGTGTCATCTCGGCCTCGGCCCGGGAGATCGGTGAGCGGCTGGGGGCGAAGGCGCTCGTCGCGGTCACCTCGACCGGGGACACGGTGCGGCGGCTGGCCCGGCTGCACAGCCACCTTCCGCTCATCGCGATCACCAGCGATCCGCGTATCCGTAGTCAGCTCGCCCTGACGTGGGGGACCGAGACCTTCCTCACCGACCGCATCACCGAGACCGCCGAGATCGTCAAGGTGACCGACGAGATGCTGCTCCCGCTCGACGGGTACAACGAGGACGACCTGATCGTGCTCGTCGCGGGGAACGTGCCGGGCGTCGAGGGATCGACCAACTTCATCCTCGTCCACCGGATGGGCGAGGTCGACCACTGAAGTAGCAACTGCGACACCGACTTCGCCTGATCACCGTCAGGTAACGAAGTCGCGGCGCCGGTGAGCACCCCGCTCACCGGCGCTTTCGTATTCTTTCGTGCTTTTGACGTGACAGGGCCGAGACACTTCTGTTACCTTCTTGGAGTCGACCGGGGAAGCCGGTCACGTCCCTGCTTCACCCGCTTTCCAGTCTCTGAGGTTCCCTGATGTCCGACGCCACTCGCATTCCCTTCGCCGAGCTCGCCGATCGACTCGGTGTCGAGGGCTCCGGCGCGACCGCCGGGCGCCACCGCGCGGCCCGCTCGACCCACATGGGCCGCATCGTGGCCGGCACCGTCGCGGGCGCCGCCCTCTCGGGAGGCCTGGCCATGGCCGCGGCCCCCGTCGCCTCCGCCCAGTCCGCGGACGTCAACGCGGACCAGCTCGCCGAGATGGCGCAGGGCGTCATCCAGGGAATCGGCTTGACCGAGGACCAGCTGCGCGAGTACGCCATCGACCCGGCCGTCTTCGGCTCGCTCGGTATCCCGGCGATCGGCGGCGGCCACGCCCCGACCTACGGGCCCATCACCTCCGGCTTCGGCCCCCGCTGGGGCACCTTCCACAACGGCACGGACTTCGGTGCGCCGATCGGCACCCCGATGTTCGCCGCCAAGTCCGGCACCGTCGTCGCGGCCGGCCCGGCCTCCGGTTACGGTCTGTGGATCCGCATCCAGACCGACGACGGGCACCTGCTCGAGTACGGCCACAACGACAAGAACTACGTCGCGGTCGGCCAGCGCGTCAACGCCGGCCAGGTCATCGGAACGGTCGGCAACCGCGGCTACTCCACCGGTCCGCACCTGCACTTCGGCGTCCGCAACCCGGCCGGCCAGTGGATCGATCCCGTGCCGTGGCTGCGCGCCAACGGCGTCGCCGTCTGATCGGTCGCCGGCCACCCGCCACGCACGTCGCGCCCCGTCTCCCCTCGAGGAGGCGGGGCGCGCCGCGTTGTCCGGCCACGTGTCGGGCGTTTCTGACACAGTGGGTCGAGAGAATCCACCAACAGTCGAGAGGCGATCCATGTCGCAGACCGTCAAGGGCGTCATCGCCCGCAGCAAGGGGTCCGAGGTCGAGTTGGTCGACGTCGTCGTCCCCGATCCCGGACCGAACGATGTGATCGTGCGGGTGCAGGCGTGCGGCGTCTGCCATACGGACCTGGCGTACCGGGACGGCGGGATCAACGACGAGTACCCGTTCCTGCTCGGCCACGAGGCCGCGGGCATCGTCGAGACCATCGGGGATCGGGTCACGCACGTGGCGGAGGGCGACTTCGTCGTCCTCAACTGGCGCGCCGTGTGCGGCGAGTGCCGGGCATGCAAGAGGGGTCAGCAGCAGTACTGCTTCGCCACCCACAACGCTTCGCAGAAGATGACGCTGACGGACGGCACCGAGCTCACCCCCGCCCTGGGGATCGGCGCGTTCATCGACAAGACCCTCGTCCACGAGGGTCAGTGCACCAAGGTCGACCCGGCCGCCGACCCGGCCGTGGCGGGGCTGCTCGGCTGCGGCGTCATGGCCGGCCTCGGTGCGGCCGTCAACACCGGTCAGGTCAGCCGCGGTCAGTCCGTCGCCGTCATCGGCTGTGGTGGCGTCGGCGTCGCCGCGGTCGTGGGCGCCCGGCTCGCGGGCGCGTCGACGATCATCGCGGTGGACATCGACGACACCAAGCTCGAGTGGGCGAAGGACTTCGGGGCGACCCACGCGGTCAACTCGACCTCGACCGATCCGGTGGCCGCGATCCAGGAGCTCACGGGTGGCTTCGGGGCCGACGTCGTGATCGACGCCGTCGGTCGGCCGGAGACGTACGAGCAGGCCTTCTACGCGCGGGATCTCGCCGGGACCGTGGTCCTGGTGGGCGTGCCCACGCCGGAGATGAGGTTGGAGTTGCCGCTGCTGGACTTCTTCGGCCGCGGTGGTTCGCTCAAGTCGTCCTGGTACGGCGACTGCCTGCCCGAGCGTGATTTCCCGATGCTCGTCGACCTGCACCTGCAGGGTCGACTCCCGCTGGAGAAGTTCGTCACCGAGCGAATCGGCATCGACGCCGTCGAGGCGGCGTTCGACGCCATGAAGTCCGGGTCCGTCCTCCGATCGGTGGTGACGTTGTGAGCGAGATCCACACCAGCGCCGGCACTGCCGGTGGTCTGCGTATCGAGAAGGTCGTGACGAGCGGGATCTTCGCGCTCGACGGCGGCGAGTGGGAGGTGGACAACAACATCTGGATCCTCGGGGACGACTCCGAGGTGTTCGTGATCGACGCGGCCCACTCCGCGCAGCCGATCATCGATGCGGTGGCGGGCCGCAAGGTCAAGGGCATCCTGTGCTCGCACGCCCACAACGACCACATCACCGTGGCACCGGAGCTGTCGGAGAAGTTGGATGCGCCGATCCTGGTGCACCCGGGTGATCAGATGCTGTGGGACGAGACCCATCCCACGGTCTCCCACGGTGATCTGGAGGACGGGCAGCGGCTCGAGATCGCGGGTACCCGCGTCGAGGTGATGAACACGCCGGGGCACTCACCGGGATCCTGCGTGTTCCACGTTCCCGAGGCGGGCGTGCTGTTCTCCGGCGACACCCTGTTCTCCGGCGGTCCGGGCGCGACGGGCCGGTCGTACTCGGATTTCCCGACCATCATCACCTCCATCCGCGAGCGCATCCTCACGCTGCCCGCGGAGACCTTGGTGCACACCGGCCACGGTGACGGGACGAAGGTCGGGGACGAGTCCCCGCACCTGGAGGAGTGGATCGCCCGCGGGCACTGACACCGCGGTGGTGGTCGCGACCCGGACCGGTGCGGCCCGGGCCGGTGGGGTGGGAGGACCGGGGAGATGACGACGACGAGGTCGGCAGCGGAGTCCGGTACACCCACGCCGTGGCACGCCCTCCCGCCGGAGGAGGTGCTCTCCCGTCTCGGAACGGGCCCGGGCGGGCTCAGCAGTACCGAGGCGGGGGAGCGCCTGGCCGGGCACGGGCCCAACACGATGCCCGACGCCGCGCCGGTGTCCGCGTTGCGGCGGGTGGCGAGGCTGTTGGCGGACCCGATGATCCTCGTGCTCGCAGTGGCAGCGGTGGTGAGCGCGGGGGTCTCCCGGGAGTGGGAGACCCCGGTGGTCATCCTGCTGGTGGTAGTGCTCAACACGATCCTCAACTACGTCCAGGAGACCCGCGCGGAGGCCGGTCTCGCGGCGTTGCGCGACATGTCGGTTCCCCGCAGTCGGGTCGTGCGGGACGGCGTGGAGATCGAGGTCGACAGCAGCGATCTCGTGCCGGGCGACATCGTGGTGGTGGAATCCGGGGACCGTGTGCCCGCCGACGGCAGGGTGCTCGCCGGGTCGAGGGTGCAGGTGGCCGAGTCGTCGTTGACAGGGGAGTCGGTCCCCGTCGACAAGTCCCCTCAGGCGGTGGAGGACGTCGATGCACCGCTGGGCGACCGCTCGAGCATGGTGTTCATGAACACGGAGGTCACCCGCGGCCGGGCCCGCCTGGTGGTGACCGGCACCGGCGAACACACCGAGATGGGCGCTATCGCCGACCTGCTCAGCGGGGCGGCGCCCGGGCAGACCCCGCTGCAGAAGCGGATCGGGGCGCTCGCGCGCGTCCTCACCGCGATCGCACTGGTCGTGGTGGGCCTGGTCCTGGTGATCGGGCTCGTCCGTGGTCAGACCTGGGAGGACATGCTCCTGTCCGCGGTCTCCCTGGCCGTGGCCACGATTCCGGAGGGGCTCACGGCGGTCGTGGCGTTCACGCTCGCCATGGGTGCCTCTCGCCTCGCCCGTGAGGGCGCGATCATCAAGAACCTCGCAGCCGTCGAGACCCTCGGGTCGACGAGTCACATCGCCACGGACAAGACCGGCACCCTGACCCTCAACGAGATGACCGTGACGCGGATCGTCGCGGGTGGCGGGTCATACTCCGTGACCGGGACCGGATACGGCGGGTCCGGGGCCGTCCTCTCGTCCGACCCGGACGTCGTACCGGACCTGAGGCGGGCCGCGGTGGCAATGTCGCTGTGCAACGACGCGATCATCGACGACGGGCGACTGGTCGGAGATCCGACCGAGGGCGCACTGTTGGTGGCGGCGACCAAGTGCGGGATCGACGTCGAGGGGCTGCGCGCCGCCCGTCCGCGGGTGGCCCAGGTCCCGTTCGACTCGGCGTACAAGTTCATGGCGACGGTCAACCGCGCACCGGGTGGAGACCTCGTCCTCCACGTCAAGGGTGCCACCGGTGCCGTCCTGCCTCGCGCCACGCACGTCTGGGACGGGGCGACGGCGGTGGAGCTCGACGACGAGCGGCGTGGAGCGTTGCGCGCGGACACGGAGGGGCTCGCCGCGTCCGGCCTGCGCACGCTGCTCGTGGCCGCCCGGCCTTTCGGCGACGGTGACGGACCACCCGACGAGGACTCTCTGCTCGGCGAGGTCCGCGACCTGACAGTGCTCGCGGTGCTGGGGATCGTCGACCCACCGCGGCCACGCGCCGCCGAGTCGATACGCATCGCCCACCAGGCGGGCATCTCGGTGCACATGATCACCGGAGACCACCTGGTCACGGCCTCGGCCATCGCCCGCGACCTCGGTATCGGCGGGGAGGCGGTGAGCGGTGTCGAACTGGACCGCATCGACGCCGAGGAGCTGTCCGCCCGGGCCGCTCGCCTCGGCGTGCTGGCCCGCGTGACCCCCGAGCACAAGATCCGGATGGTGCGGGCCCTCCAGGCTGACGGGGACGTGGTGGCGATGACGGGAGACGGTGTGAACGATGCGCCCGCCCTGCGTCAGGCCGACATCGGGATCGCCATGGGGATCACCGGTACCGACGTGTCCAAGGGCGCGGCGGACATGGTGCTCACCGACGACAACTTCTCGACGATCGTCTCCGCGGTGCGGCAGGGGCGGGGGATCTACGACAACATCGTCAAGTTCGTGAAGTTCCAGCTCACCACCGCGTGGGCGTTCGTGATCGTCTTCTTGGCGAGTGGTCTGTTGGGGCTGGCGACGGTGCCGTTCACCGCGCTGCAGGTCTTGTTGGTCAACATCGTCATGGACGGCCCGCCGGCGATGGCCCTGGGTGTCGAGCCGGTGGAGAAGGATGCCATGCGCAGGCCTCCGCGTCCGGCCGGCGAACAGATCCTCACTCTGACGCGCTTGGTGCGGATCCTCTGGCTGGGCGTCGTGATGGCCGTGGGTACCCTGCTCGTGCTGGCGTCCGCCGAGGCGGTGTTCCCCGATCGAGCAGGGGAACCGCTGTTCGCCACCACGTTGGCGTACGCGACGTTCGTCTTCTTCCAGGTGTTCAACCTGATGAATGTTCGATCCGACCACGGCTCGGTGTTCTCTCGCGACATGGCGCACAACGCCCCGATCTGGGTCGCGCTGGGCGCGGTGCCGCTGCTGCTGATCGCGGTGGTCCAGGTGCCGTTCCTGCAGGGCGTCTTCGACACCACCTCGCTCCGCGCCGACGAATGGCTGCTGGCCACCGCGGTGGCGTCGTCGATCCTCTGGCTGGAGGAACTGCGCAAGGCCGGCGCGAGATGGCGTACGCGACGGGCCGGTGTGTCGGGCAGGATGGACGTGGTCTGACGCGCCCACCCGAGGGCGCCGCCACCACCGCGTCAGGTAGCGGGCGCGACACGGTCGGACCGACGAGGAGGAGTCATCATCATGGCCAGGGTCACCGCCAGCAACACCATCGTCATCGAGGCGCCCGTCGAGGCCGTGAGCGCGGCGATCGCCGATTACGCGCAGGTCCGCCCCCGCATCCAACCCGAGCAGTTCAGCGCCTACCGTCTGATCCAGGGCGGGCAGGGAGACGGCACCGTCGCCGCCTGGAATCTCCAGGCCACCAAGAAGCGCAACCGGGACGTCAAGGCCAACGTCACCGTGGATGACGCCGCCGCCCACTGGTCGCTGGTGGAAGAAGACGAGAATTCGTCCATGGCCACCACCTACACGGTGCGCGAGGCGACAGGGGGCTCGCTCGTCGAGATGACGACGTCGTGGGACGGCGCCGGGGGTGTCGGCGGCTTCTTCGAGCGGACCTTCGCTCCGGCCGGTCTCAAGCGCATCCAGCACGCCCTGCTGACCAACCTCAAGGACGACGTCGAGGGATAGCCGACCGGGCTCCGTCCGCCCGCTCGAGCTCAGCCCAGCCGACCGGGCTCAGCCCAGCCGACCGGGCTCAGTCCGTTCGCTCGGCCGACCGCGATCGATCCGCCGGGGCGGTCCTCGTCGTCGTCCCCTTTCCCGTCGGGGTCGGTGACGCGTCGGTTCCGGTGGCGGCCTCGGCGGCGTCGGCGTCGGTCCCCGTGGGCGCGGCCGCGGCGGCCGCCTCGCGGGCGGCCTCGGCCTGCGCGGAGCCGGTCCGGAGCACGATCTGCGGCATGAACGCCAGGATCACCGAGGCGGCCACGGCGAGGATGCCGGCCACCAGGTAGATCTCGGACATGCTCAGCGCGTAACCCTGCTCGAAGGGATGCGCCACCAGCTCGGGAAGCCGGTTGATCACCGAGGAATCCTTGGTGACCGTCTCCAGTGCCCCCGCGCCGGTGGTGGGGTCGGCGAGGGCCCGGACGATCCCGTACGCGTCGGGATCCCGCTGCAGTGCGGGATCGGTGAGGCCCTCCTGAACGCCGCGGGCGAGACTACCGTCGGCGGCGGCCTGCTCGAGTTGGCCGGAGATGGAGCCGCCGACGCGGCTGAACAGGATGGACAGGAACACCGCGACGCCGGCGGTACCGCCGAGTTGGCGGAAGAAGGTCGCCGAGGCGGTGGCCACTCCGATCTCGCGGGGACTCACGGCGTTCTGGACTATGAGGGTGAGCGGCTGCATGCAGTTGCCGAGCCCGATGCCCAGCACCAGCATGTAGACCATCACCAGCGTCAGCGACGTGTCGGCATCGATCGTCCACAGCAGGAACAGGCCGGCAGCGGCCACCGCCGTTCCGAATATCGGGAACTCGCGGACACGGCCGGTCCTGGAGATGAGCTGGCCCGACACGATCGAGGCACCCATCATCCCCGCGACCAGCGGGAGCATCATGAGCCCGGACTCCATGGGGTCGGCGCCGTGCACGATCTGCATGTACAGCGGCAGCGTCATCATGCCGCCGAACATGGCCATACCCACGATCACGCCGCCGACCGTGACGATCGCGAAGGTGCGGTCGCGGAACAGGCGGAGCGGGATGAGGGCCTGGTCGCCCGCGCGGGCCTCGACGAGGAGGAAGAGCCCGATGCCGGCCAGCCCGACGACGTAGCAGCCGAGGGCGGCGGTGGAACCCCACCCCCAGGTGTTGCCCTGCTCGGCCACCAGCAGGAGAGGTACCAGACCGACGACGATCGCGGCGGCCCCCGCCCAGTCCACGCGATGATCGACCCGGACGTTCTTGACGTTGAGGGTGATCATCACGAGGGTCAGCGCCACCGCGCCGATGGGGATGTTGATGAGGAAGATCCAGCGCCACCCGTCGATGCCGAAGATCGTGTCCGCCCCGGCGAAGAACCCGCCGATCACCGGCCCGAGGACCGACGACGACGCGAAGACCGCCAGCATGTAGCCCTGGTACTTGGCGCGGTCACGGGGCGGGATGATGTCGCCGATGATCGCGAGCGCCAGGGACATCAGTGCGCCGGCACCCAGTCCCTGGATGCCGCGGAAGACGGCGAGCATGTACATCGAGGTGGCGAGCGTGCACAGCAAAGAGCCGAACACGAAGATCACGATGCCGATCACGAAGAACGGCTTGCGTCCGTAGATGTCCGAGAGCTTGCCGTACAGGGGCGTCGAGATCGTGGACGTCATGAGATAGGCGGTGGTGACCCATGCCTGGGCGTCGAGGCCCTGGAGGTCGTCGGCGATGGTCCGGATCGCGGTGCTCACGATCGTCTGATCCAGGCTGGCCAGGAACATCGCGGACATGAGCCCGGCGAGGATCACGAGGATCTGACGGTGCGTGAACTCGCCGTCCTCGCCTGCGAGCGCCGTGGAGGTCTTGGCGGTGGTCATCGGCTCTCCTCGGCGGACGTGAGGGAGCAGAGTTCGGTGTGGAGGGAATCGGCGAGTCGGCGCAGGTCCGAGATGAAGGTGTCCGCCTGGTCCGGTGTCCAGTCCCGGAGGAGGCCGGCCATCCACTCCCCGCTGCTGTCGAGGACCCGGGAGATGAGCTCGGCGCCCGCGGAGGTGAGCGTGACGAGGCTGGCGCGCCCGTCATCGGGGTCGGGGACCTTGGTGATGAGGCCGCGGCTCTCGAGCTGGCTGACCTGGCGGCTCACCACCGACACGTCGGTGTGGATCCGCGCGGCCAGATCGGTGACCCGGGCGGGGCCGTCATGGATGGCGAACAGGAGCGGATGGGCGGTCGGTTCGACGGCCTCGTCGTAGCTGGGGACCGAGAGGTTCACCGCACGAAGGAGTTTGACCACCCGCGACAGGTCCACCACCACTCGCCCGCCGCGTTCCGCGTCTATCGGCATGCCCACCCCTCGCTTCGGTTGCTTGCAGCAAGCAAACATTACGCGCGGAGCGCACCATCGCGCCACCGGGTGGGCTGCGGGGTGGAGGGGAGAGGGCGGTGAAGCGTGATGAGGGGAACGCGAGCGGGTCCGACCTCGCTCGGGATGTGGTGCCCCCGGTCGGACTCGAACCGACACTGGACGGGTTTTGAATCCGTTGCCTCTGCCAATTGGGCTACGGGGGCGAACGCGGCGAACCGCTGGTCCGGAAGTCTAACCGACGACCGATGAGCTTCTGTCCGACGCCCACCCTAGAGTGGCCCTGTGAGCACCACGAGTAAGACCGCAGAAGCCAGCACCACCCCCGGCACCGGACCCGGCGCCGCTTCCGGGGCCACCGCGGGGGAGGGGCCGACCCGCCTGCTGCTCCTGGACGGGCACTCGCTCGCGTTCCGCGCGTTCTACGCGCTGCCGGCAGAGAACTTCTCCACGGCCTCCGGCCAACACACCAACGCCGTGTACGGCTTCCTGTCGATGGTGGCCAACCTGGTGACCGAGGAGGAGCCCACGCATCTGGCCGTGGCGTTCGACGTCTCGCGGGCGACGCTGCACCGCACGGCGGAGTACCCGGAGTACAAGTCGACCCGTTCGGCCGCGCCCGAGGAGTTCAAGGGGCAGGTCGAGCTCATCCAGGAGGCGCTGGCGGCACTGGGCGTGCGGACCCTGTCCCTGGAAGGGCACGAGGCCGACGACATCATCGCCACCCTCGCCACCCACGCGGGCGTCGCCGAGACGCTGATCTGCACCGGGGACCGCGACGCCCTGCAACTGGTGACGGACGAGGTCACCGTCCTCTATCCGGTCAAGGGCGTCTCCGAACTCGCCCGGTTCACGCCCGAATCGGTCGAGGCGAAATACGGGGTGACGCCCACCCAGTACCCGGACGTCGCCGCGCTGCGGGGCGACACCTCAGACAACCTCCCGGGTGTGCCCAAGGTCGGCGACAAGACCGCCGCCAAGTGGATCACCCAGTACGGCACCCTCTCCGAACTCATCGCGCACGCGGACGAGATCAAGGGCAAGGTCGGAGAGAGCTTCCGCGAGCACCTACCCCAGGTCCAGCTCAACCGCCGGATCACCGAGCTCACCCGCGACCTGGACCTCGGCGTCGGGATCGGCGACCTCGTCCGGGCGACCCCGGAGCGCGCTGACGTCAACGCACTGTTCGACCGGCTGGAGTTCGGGCCGCAGGCTCGCGATCGATTCCTCACGGCGTTCCTGCCGGAGGGTTCCCCCGCGCCGGCAGCGGAGGTGGAACTGGAGCAGGCCTCGGTCCTGCACGCCGGCGAGGTCTCCGACTGGCTCGCAGCCCATGCGCCGGCCGGGCAGCGGCACGGCCTCGTCGTCGTCGGACCCTCCCGACCCGGCGCGGGCGACGCGCAGACGATCACCATCGCCGCCGCCGGCGGCGCCTCCGGGCACCTCGATCTGGCGACACTCGGACCCGACGACGAGCAGGCCCTCCGGGACTGGCTGGCCGACGACGCGGTGCACAAGGCGGTCCACGACGCCAAGGCGGCCACCCACGCGCTGATGGGGCGCGAGTTCCGGTTGGGCGGGGTGACCATGGACGTGGCCCTGGCGGCCTACCTGGTGCGGCCCGGCCAGCGCAGTTACGGCCTGGCGGAACTGTTCCAGCGTCACCTGCGGCGCGAACTGCCCGAGGCGGAGGTGGGGGACAAGCAACTGTCCCTGCTCGACGAGGTCGATGACGCCGAGGCGGAACAGAAGAACGCCGACGCCGCCGCGACCCGCGCCCGCGCGGTGGTCGATCTCGCGGAGCGGCTGGACGTGGAACTGGAGCAGGTGCACGGGGCGCGCCTGATGGCCGAGATGGAACTGCCGCTCGTACCGGTGCTGGCGCGGATGGAGTCGATCGGCATCGCGGTGGACGGTGGCGCCCTGGACGGGCTGCGGGACGACTTCGCCGACCGCGGTCGGCAGGCTGCCGACGCGGCCTACGCCGCGATCGGCGGGGAACAGATCAACCTGGGCTCACCCAAGCAGCTCCAGGTGGTGCTGTTCGAGACCCTCGGTATGCCCAAGACCAAGAAGACCAAGACCGGGTACACGACCGACGCCAAGGCCCTCGAGGAACTGCTCGCCAAGGAGACGGGGGACACCCCGGGTCGGGCGTTCCTCGAGGCACTGCTGCTGCACCGCGAGACCACCAAGATGCGGACGACGGTCGAGGGGCTCATCAAGACCATCGGTGACGACGGGCGTATCCACACCACGTTCAACCAGACCGTGGCCGCGACCGGCCGGCTTTCCTCGACGGACCCCAATCTGCAGAACATCCCCGTGCGCACCGAGGACGGTCGACGAATCCGCGAATCGTTCGTCGTGGGTGAGGGCTACGACTGTCTTCTCACCGCCGACTACAGCCAGATCGAGATGCGGGTGATGGCACACCTGTCCGGCGACGCCGGGCTCATCGAGGCGTTCCGGACAGGGGAGGACCTGCACTCGTTCGTCGGCTCGCGCGCGTTCGGCGTGCCGATCGACGAGGTGACCCCGGAGCTCCGTCGCCGGGTCAAGGCCATGAGCTACGGGCTGGCCTACGGGCTCAGCGCGTTCGGCCTCGCCGCCCAGCTCGGGATCAGCCAGGGTGAGGCCAAGGATCAGATGGAGGCCTACTTTTCCCGCTTCGGCGGCGTGCGCGACTACCTGCGCGCAGTGGTCGAACAGGCCCGCCGAGACGGCTACACGGAGACACTGTTCGGGCGGCGTCGCTACCTGCCCGAGCTCAACTCGGACAACCGGCTCAAGCGGGAGAACGCCGAACGTGCCGCGCTCAACGCACCCATCCAGGGCACGGCCGCCGACATCATCAAGGCGGCCATGCTCAAGGTCGACGCGGACCTCACCGAACGGCGGCTGAAGAGCCGCCTTCTGCTCCAGGTCCACGACGAACTCGTGCTCGAGGTGGCGGAGGGCGAACTCGACGAGGTCCGGGACCTGGTCGTGGACCGCATGTACTCGGCCATCGAGCTCGACGTCCCGTTGGATGTCTCGACCGGAACCGGTCCGGACTGGGACTCGGCGGCGCACTGAGCGTCCCGTTGACCTCCCGGGCGGCAGCCGACCTGTACCCTAAGTTCATTTCAGATTCGGCTCCACGACGCCTGAAAGGGCACCCCATGACGCTCACCTCCCGGCGCGGACTGCGCGCCGCCATGGTCCTGACCGCCACCGCGGCCCTCGCGCTGACCGGTTGCACCACCAACACCGAGGGACCGCAGGACTCCGGGGAGCCTCGTGACGAGGTGTCTCTCGAGACCGACGAGGAGATCGCCGCGCTCGTCCCGGCCGAGATCCGGGACAAGGGCGCCATCGTGATCGGCACCAATCCGCCGTACGCGCCCAACGAGTTCAAGAACGAGAGCGGCGAGATCGTCGGCTTCGACATTGACGTATTGACCGCCGCCGCCCAGCTGATGGGGCTTCGCGCGGAGTTCCGCGAGTCCGACTTCGAGAAGATCATCCCGGCGATCGAGGGCGGCACCATGGACATGGGAGCCTCGTCGTTCACCGTCAACGACGAGCGGCTCCAGACCGTCGACTTCGTCACCTACTTCGAGGCCGGCATCCAGTGGGCAGCCGCCGCCGGCAACGACGTCGACCCCGATGACGCCTGCGGCCTGAACGTCGCCGTCCAGCGGACCACGGTCTCCGACCAGGAGGACGTGCCCGCCCGCAGCGAGGCCTGCGTCGCGGCCGGGAAGCCCGCGATCGAGAAGATCCAATTCGATTCCCAGGACGAGGCCTCGACCGCCGTGGCGCTCGGCAAGGTCGACGCGATGTCCGCCGACTCGCCCATCTCCGCCTACGCGGTCAAGCAGTCCGAGGGCAAGATGCAGCTCGTCGGCGATGTGTTCGACTCCGCCCCCTACGGCTGGCCCGTCCGCAAGGACTCGGAACTCGCCGCCGCCCTCGAGGCTGCCGCCGACAAGCTCATCGAGACCGGCGACTTCGAGACGATCGCCCAGAACTGGGGCCTCGAGGCCGGTCTCATCGATGACGCCGAGATCCGGAAGGGCTGAGTGACCGGTAGGTGAGTACCGCGCAGAAGGGGGCGGACGCCCCCGCGGCGGAGGCCCCGGAACCGATCCGGGCGGTGCCTCTCCGGCACCCGTGGCGCTGGGTGTCGGCGACCGTCGTACTGGTCCTGGTGTTCCTGTTCATCTGGGGCGCGGCGACCAACCCGGCCTACGGGTGGGACACCTACGCCCGCTACCTGTTCGACACCAGGTTCGGCATGGCCGTGTTCTACACGATCGCGCTGACGCTGCTGTCGATGATCCTCGCCGTGGTTCTCGGCGTTATCCTCTCGGTGATGCGGATGAGCAGCAACCCCGTGCTCAAAGCAGTCGCCTGGGTGTACTTGTGGATCTTCCGCGGGACGCCGATCTACGTGCAGCTGCTGTTCTGGGGCCTGATCTTCACCCTGTACCGCCAGATACAGTTCGGGATCCCGTTCACCGACCTGCAGTTCGTCCGGTTCGACGACACGATGGTCCTGTACTCGGCGTTCTGGCTGGCCGTGGTGGGCCTGGCCATGAACGAGGCCGCGTACATGGCGGAGATCGTCCGCGCGGGCATCTCGTCGGTTCCCGAGGGGCAGGCCGAGGCCTCGACCGCGCTGGGGATGACGTGGGGCCAGACGATGCGTCGGACCATCCTGCCGCAGGCGATGCGGGTCATCATCCCGCCGACGGGCAACGAGTTCATCTCGATGCTCAAGACCACCTCACTCGTCGTGGCGATCCCGTTCTCCGGTGAGCTCTACGGGCAGGCGCGCGACATCTCCGGCGTCAACTTCCAGCCCATCCCGCTGCTGCTGGTGGCCGCCACGTGGTACCTGGTCATCACCAGCGTGCTCATGGTGGGTCAGCACTACCTCGAGAAGCGCTTCTCCCGCGGCGCCACCCGGAGGCTCACCGGCCGGCAACTGCGCGCACTCGCCGATGCGGACGGGCTCACGCCGTCCGCCCTCGCCGCTGTCAAGGGCACCGATCAGTCGGGAGGGCTGGCATGACGTCGATGGTCAGGGCCGAGCAGGTCTGTAAAAACTTCGGGTCGCTGCGCGTCCTCAAGGGCATCGACCTCGAGGTCGCCGCCGGTGAGGTGCTGTGCCTGGTGGGGCCCTCCGGATCGGGCAAGTCCACCTTCCTCCGGTGCATCAACCACCTGGAGCGGGTCGACGCCGGCAGGCTCTACGTCGACGGCGAGCTGGTGGGCTACCGGGAGAAGGGTGACAAGCTCTACGAGATCTCCCCGAAGCAGGCCGCCCGCCAGCGACGGGACATCGGCATGGTGTTCCAGCACTTCAATCTGTTCCTCCACCGCACCGCCCTCGAGAACGTCATCGAGGCGCCGATGTTGGTCAAGGGCCAGTCGCGTGGGGAGGCCACCGAGCGGGCCCGCGGCCTGCTCGCGAAGGTGGGTCTCGCCGCCAAGGCCGATGCCTACCCGGCCCAGCTGTCCGGCGGGCAGCAGCAGCGCGTGGCGATCGCCCGGGCCCTGGCCATGGACCCCAAACTGATGCTGTTCGACGAGCCGACCTCGGCCCTCGACCCCGAGCTGGTCGGGGAGGTCCTCGGCGTGATGCGCGATCTCGCGGACGCGGGGATGACCATGGTCGTGGTCACCCACGAGATGGGGTTCGCCCGGGAGGTCGCCGACACGGTGGCGTTCATGGACGACGGTGTCGTGGTGGAGTCCGGCACACCCGCGGACGTTCTCACCTCGCCGTCCCACCAACGGACCAAGGACTTCCTGTCCAAGATCCTGTGACGCCGGGGCGGGTCCGGCGAGAGGGTGGGTCAGGAGAGCGTGGCCACGAAGATCGCCGTGCCGGGGAAGATCCCGCCACGCAGCGGGCTCCATTGCCCCCACTCCCGGTCCAGCCACTCCGGCCACTCCGGCTCGATGAGGTCCTGCACCACGAACCCGGCGGCGACCAGTTCGCGGATCCGGTCGCCCACCGTCCTGTGGTGCTCGACATAGGTCAGCTCGCCGTCGTCGTACTCGGTGTACGGCGAGCGGTCGAAGTAGGGGAACACGGCCAGTAGACCCTCCGGGCCCGGATCGTCGCGGAAGATCCACCGCATGGGGTGGTTGACCGAGAAGACGAACCGGCCGCCCGGTCGCAGGACGCGCGCCGCCTCCGCCATCACGCCCGCGGAGTCCGCCACGAACGGGATGGCTCCGAACGCCGAAAACGCGACATCGAAACTGCCGTCCGCGAACGGCAGCCGGCCGGCGTCGGCCTGGATCAGGGGTACGGTCGCCGCCGGGCCCGTCGCCCGGCTCGCAGCCTCAGCCCCCACACGGAGCATCCCGGCCGAGAGGTCGACGGCCACGGCACGGGCGCCCCGGCCGGCGATCCACCGGGAGCACGGAGCCGACCCCGACCCGATCTCGAGCACGTCGCGGCCCTCCAGGTCACCGAGCAGGTGCCAGTCACCTTCGTGCAGGCCCTCGGGGCACCAGACGAACTCGCCGTCGGCGGAGTGGGCGCCGAGGAACTCGCCGTGGTGATGGTGGTAATCCGTCGCCTCCGAGTCCCACCACATCCGTGAGGCTCGGACCGACTCTCCATGTCCTGGGGGGTTTGTGGACGTCACGTGTGAAGCGTACAGTTGACGGTCGCGTGCGTACGCGCTCGCTTTCTTCCCGTCCGCTACGATTCCTATCCACTCCGGAGCACCCCACCATATGACCACCAACACCACGTCCCCGCAGGTAGCCGTCAACGACATCGGCTCCGCTGAGGACTTCCTCGCCGCCATCGACGCCACGATCAAGTACTTCAACGATGGTGACATCGTCGAGGGCACGATCGTCAAGGTCGATCGTGACGAGGTCCTGCTCGACATCGGCTACAAGACCGAGGGCGTTATCCCCTCGCGCGAGCTCTCCATCAAGCACGATGTCGACCCGGGTGAGGTCGTCGAGGTGGGCGATGAGGTCGAGGCCCTGGTCCTGACCAAGGAGGACAAGGACGGCCGTCTGATCCTGTCCAAGAAGCGCGCACAGTACGAGCGCGCCTGGGGCACGATCGAGGAGCTCAAGGAGAAGGACGAGGCCGTCAAGGGCACCGTCATCGAGGTCGTCAAGGGTGGCCTCATCCTCGACATCGGTCTCCGTGGCTTCCTCCCCGCCTCGCTGGTGGAGATGCGCCGCGTCCGTGACCTCCTGCCCTATGTGGGTCAGGAGCTCGAGGCCAAGATCATCGAGCTGGACAAGAACCGCAACAACGTGGTGCTCTCGCGCCGTGCATGGCTCGAGCAGACCCAGTCGGCCGTGCGCTCCGAGTTCCTGCACCAGCTGCAGAAGGGCCAGGTCCGCAAGGGCGTCGTGTCCTCGATCGTCAACTTCGGTGCCTTCGTGGACCTCGGCGGGGTCGACGGTCTCGTCCACGTCTCCGAGCTGTCCTGGAAGCACATCGATCACCCGTCCGAGGTCGTCGAGGTGGGCCAGGAGGTCACCGTCGAGGTCCTCGACGTCGACCTGGACCGCGAGCGCGTCTCGCTGTCGCTCAAGGCCACGCAGGAGGATCCGTGGCGGCACTTCGCCCGGACCCACGCGATCGGTCAGATCGTCCCGGGCAAGGTCACCAAGCTCGTGCCGTTCGGCGCCTTCGTGCGTGTCGACGAGGGCATCGAGGGCCTGGTCCACATCTCGGAGCTGGCCGAGCGCCACGTCGAGGTCCCGGACCAGGTCGTCACGGTCAACGACGACGCCATGGTCAAGGTCATCGACATCGACCTCGACCGTCGTCGTATCTCGCTCTCGCTCAAGCAGGCGGACGAGGACTATGCTGAGGAGTTCGACCCGTCGAAGTACGGCATGGCCGACAGCTACGACGAGGCCGGCAACTACATCTTCCCCGAGGGCTTCGATCCCGAGACCAACGAGTGGCTCGAGGGCTTCGAGAAGCAGCGCGAGGAGTGGGAGAACCGCTACGCGGAGGCCGAGCGTCGCCACAAGATGCACACGGCCCAGATCGAGAAGGGTCGGGCCGCTGCTGCGGAGGCCGCCGAGGCCGCCCCGACCAACTACTCGTCGGAGTCCACCCCGTCGTCGCGTCCGGCTGCGGCGGAGGCCGCTCCGGCCGAGTCCACCGGCGGTTCGCTGGCCTCGGACGAGCAGCTGGCCGCCCTGCGCGCGAAGCTCGCCGGAGGCGAGTGATCGCACAGTAGGCATCTGAGAGCGGCCCCGCACCGGTATCCGGTGCGGGGCCGCTCCGTCTATCCCCGGTGCGCTCCGGTGGCGGTGGCCGGTCTGTGACGTGCGCAGTGCGGAAGTGCCGCCTTGCGCGCCGGACGGGTGAGCACCCTTGGCGATGCGAGCTCCCGGGTTTGGCTGGTGGCGCGTCATGCCGGGGGCGAGGAGGCCGCCCGCACCGACCGTCCCGCTCCCGGGGTCATCGCGGTGGATGTCGGAGCGGGTGAGATCGGGGCGGTGACCACCCTGCCTCGCATCCCCGAGGACTCACGGGCGTCGGCGGGGGTGTGCCCGACACGCGGGAGTGGCGCGCAGCGATCGATCAACGACCGGGCGGTTCGACGATCGGCTCGGCGACGGCGGGCTCGACCTCCGCGATCTCCTCGAGGCGCTCCTCGTCGATCACACCGCGGTCGTCGATGGCTCCGGACTCCGCCGCAGTACTGACCGTGACACGGGACTCCACGGTGGTCCGGGGGTCCGCGTCCGGAGCGGCGAAGTCGAACTCGTCGAGGTCGGTGCGAAGTAGGAAGACGTTGTACGCGTCCCAGGTGGAGAGCGTGTAGTACAGGTACCGGCTGTCGTTGTCCGTGGTGAAGGGATGGATCATCGGGGCGTAGCCGTTCGGGAACATGCTTCGATCGACGATGGTCTGGGGCTCGGACCACGGTCCCCAGGGGCTCTCCGACACCCGCATGGAGACGACGCCCGTCGGCGAGGGCGTCACGGCGATGTACTTGTCCAGGTGCTCGTTGTACTGTACCGAGAGTTCCTCGACGCGTGCCGGGATGACGTCGTACCCGGTCGGCTCGTCGGTCCAGCCCGCGCCTGGACCCGCGTACCACTCGTACGCGGCGGGGTCCTCGATCTGCCCGATCGGAACCCGAGTGAGCATCGCAGGACCCTGACGACCGGACGGGGTCACGTACTCATAGAGATGACCAGCGTCGAGGAGGAACGCACTCATCTGCGCCCCGTACCAGCGGTCTCCGTCCACCGGCGGCAGGGTCTCGCTGTCCGGAGCGGGTTCGAACTGAACTGTCGGGTTCCATCCGGTGAAATCCGTGACGCGCCGCATCGTCTCGGTGAGCACCGTCCACGATTCGCCGTCGTCCGTGGACTTCACCAGTGCGGAGTAGTTGGTGTTCCAGCCGCCAGGCGCGTTCCAGTCCCGCACGGACATGACCCGCATGTACATGTCATCACCGGTGCTGATCGCGGCGGTCGGGATGACGGTGACCTCGCCGGCCCCGTTGGACTGGTGCGCACCCTGGACGAGTGCCGTGGCCTTCCCTTGTGGATCGGAGGGGACCGCCCTGAGGACGTCCATCCCGTTCTCGGGGCTCCCGCCGGCGGTGGCGAGCATGACGTTGGAGCGCCACTGGTTGTCTGTGGGAGTGCAGTCTCCGAAGGTGTCGCCGAACAGGGCCATGGTCTCGCCATCGTGGGTGAAGGTGATCCCGAGGTCTGTGCCGTGGATGTCGTACAGCTCGTCGGTCTTCGCGGGGCTGGTCGGCCCGGTAACCAGCTGGCGTACGGACGTGGCGCCCTTGAGGACCGGGATGGTGCCGTCGGCCCCGGTGACCCATCGGGGGAATCGGCGAACCGAGGATGCGGTGGCGTCGAGCACCGAGTTGGTCGCGTTCGCGAGCGATCCGGTGACGGGGAAGGGGCCGAGGGAACCCGGGGGGATGTTCCCGAAGAAGCTGTTGCAAGGACCGCTCTCGCCGAGCAGTGAGCCTGTCGAGCCCGAGGACCCGGTCGATCCGGTCGACCCGGAGGAACCGGTGAAACTGGTGGAACCCGTGGAGTCTGCGGACTGGGCGGCTGCGTGGGCGGGAGCCACCGTGATCGCCAGTGCTACAACGAGAGGCAACGCAGAGAGCAGACGTGGCACAGAGTTAATCCGGTTCACACGTGAGACCTTACCTACGTCGCTCGGACCGGCACGCCTTTCGGTCACCTAGACTCCACGTCATGCTGATGGTGGGTCTGACCGGTGGGATCGGTGCCGGCAAGTCGACGGTGACGGCGGTGCTCGCGGAGGCGGGGGCGGTGATCGTGGACGCGGACCTCATCGCCCGCGAGGTCGTCGAACCGGGTTCCCCCGGGTTGGCGATGCTCGTCGCCGAATTCGGCGAGGACATCCTGGGGCCGGACGGTGCACTCGACCGCGCCGCCCTCGCCGCCCGCGCCTTCGTCGACGCGGAGCGGACCGCGGCCCTCAACGCCATCACCCATCCGCTGATCGGGGAGCGGACCGCCGAGCTGTTCGGCTCGGCGCCGGAGGACGCGATCGTCGTGCACGACATGCCGCTCCTCGTGGAGGGCGGGATGACACCCGGCTACCACCTGGTGATCGTCGTAGACACCCCGGAGGAGATCCGGTTGCAGCGGTTGGTGGAGTTCCGGGGGATGCCGGAGGACGACGCCCGCGCCCGCATGTCGAGGCAGGCCACCGATGAGGCCCGCCGGGCCGCCGCGGACGTGGTGATCGACAACTCCGGGGACCGGCAGACCGCCGTGGACCTCACCAGCGCCCTGGTCGAGGTCCGCCTCCGCCCGTTCGAGCACAACCTGCGCACCGGGACCCCCGTGGTGGGCGACCGCACCGTCGTCCCGTTCCGGCCCGAGTGGGCAGGCGAGGCGGAGCGGGCGTGCGGGCGCCTGCGTCACGTGGTGGGGAAGATCGCCACCCGGATCGACCACGTCGGTCCGACCGCGGTCGAGGGACTGGACGCGCCCGACGTCATCGATCTGCAGGTGACGGTGCGGGACGCGGCAGCGGTCGAGGTCGCCCTGCGCACGCTCACCGAGGCGGGATACGTGCGTGATCGGTCGAGCGAACGGCCGTTGCTGCACTGGTGCGACCCCGCCAGGCCGCTGGAGGTGTCGATCCTGGCAGAGGACGACCCCGAGCACGAGTTCTCGCTACTCATGGCCGAGGTGATCGGCGCGGACCCCGACGCACGGGCCGAGTACGCGGAGATCCTGCGTCGCGCGGACCGCGAGGAGACGCGTCAGTGGGAGCGCACCCTGAGCGAGGCCGTGCTGCGGGGGCGGTAGCGCCGACCGGGGGCGGGTCCGCAGCCCCGCCCCCGGCCGGGTCTCACTCGGTCGGGACCACCCCGTCGACCAGCTCGGAGACCGGCACCTGTCGCACGACCTCGGTCGGCGCCGGCTGAGAGCTGGCCCGGCGCAGGTTCGGGTCGGGGAACACCTCCGACAGCCGGGTGCGCACGAGGAAGACGTTGTAGGCGTTCCAGGTGGTGACGAGGTAGTAGAGGTCCTCGCCCTGCGCCCACGGGTGCATGAACGCCCCGTAGACGCCGGGCAGCACCGAATAGTCCACCAGCGTGGTGGCGGAACTCCACGGCCCCTCGGGGCGGTCGGCGGTGCGGAGGACCACCGAGTCGTACCCCTGTGAGTACATCGCGGTGTACTTCCCGAGGTACTCGTTGTACATGGTCGATATCTCGCTCGCCGGGGCGGGCAGGACCCGCTCGGCGGCGCCGACATCGGACACCCATGCCGAGCCGTTCCAGTACTCGTACGCCTCGGGGGCGAGGACGCCCGCGGCGGGCGGGGTGGCGGATCCGTCGAGCTCGTCCGCGGTCGGGGAACCGGCGAGCGGAACGCGTGCGACGACCGCCCCGCCCTGTCGCCCGGAGGGGGTGAGGTACTCGTACAGGTGCGTGTCCGTCTTGAGGAACGAGCTCATCTGGGAGCCGCGCCACGCAGGATCCACGGCCGGGGCTCCGGCGCCGAGGGGGACCGTGTCGGTGATGGGGCGGGCCAGAGAGGGGACGACGGCCCAGTTCTCGCCGTTGTCCGTCGAGTACGCCATCCCCGAGTAGTTGGTGGTCCACGATCCGGGTTGGCCCCAGTGGGCCACGGACATGAACCGCAGGTACTGGACACCCTCGACGGAGATGCCCGAGGTCGGGATGATCGTGACCTCACCGGGCAGCCCCGACCGCGGGACCAGCGACTTGGCGAGACCGTCGGTTCCCATGGCGGCGGAATCGATGGTGATGCCATCGGTCAGATCGGTGTCGGCGGAGCGGAACAGGACGTTGGAACGCCACTGGTTGCCGGGCACCGTGCAGTCGCCCATCGTGTCGCCGAACGCCATCAGGACCTGTGGGTCGGCGGGATCACCGTTGTCCCACATGATGCCCAGGTCCGTTCCGGCCACGCCGAACCGGTTGACGGAATCGCCGGGACTCGTGGGCCCGGTGACGAGCTGTTCGAACCGGGTGGGTCCACGCAGGACGGGTACCGTGCCCTCCTCTCCGGTGATCCACGGGGGCATCCCGTAGACCGACCCGATCATCGGATCGAGCGAGCCGGATAAACCGTTGCCCAGGGAGCCGGTCTCCAACTGCTGGACCAGCGATCCCGAACGGTCGGCGGAGCCCAGCGCGCGGGAGGCGGAGCCCAGCGACCCGGAGCCACCGGAGGACCCGAGCGAACCGAGGGAACCGGTGCCCATACCGGCCCCGGTCCGGTTCTCCAGCAGGGAACCGAAGTTGCCGAACATCTCGCTGCACGGGCCGGCAGCGGCGGTTCCGGCTCCGACCGTGCCGAGGGTCACGACCGACGCGGCGGCCGTGATCGACGCGACGACGACCGAGCTCAGGCGGCGGGGGAGAGGTCGGGTCATGTCACGCCTCCGGGATGGGCCGACGCTCGACCAGGACGGTCTCGCCGGTGTCCGCCGGGTCCGGGGTGTTGCGGGTCCAGCTGTCGTCGGTCGTCCGCATCCGCGACCGGGCGTCGGGAAGGGTCCGCGGCGGGATCTGGGTGAGGTCGGTCCTCATGAGGAAGACGTTGTAGGCGTCCCAGGTGGACATGGTGAAGTACAGGTCCTCGCCGCGAGTCTCCACGGCGGGGCTCCACGGGTGGACGAAGGCGCCGTAGAGGGTCGGGACGTGCTGGTACGAGAGCAGGATGTCCTCACCCGACCACGGGCCCCAAGGGGTGGCGGACTGGGCCATGACGATGTTGTTGGCGCGGTTGTTGTACAACGCGATGAAGCGACCCAGGTGCGCACTCCAGGACACCGACAACTCGCTCACGGCCGAGTTGACCGTCGGAGCGCCGAGCACCGGCACGGCGTCGCGGTGATCGACGACCCAGTCGCCGCCGTCCCAGAAGCGGTAGGCCGCCATCTCCTCGATCCGGTTCTCGGGGACCCGCGCGAGCCGTGCGGACCCGCTCCGACCGGACGGTGTGAGGTACTCGTAGACGTACCCGTCGTGCTTGAGGAACGCGCTCATCTGCCCGGCGGTGTGGGTGGTGGACTCCGGGCCCAGGTCGACCGGGAGGGGCATCGGTGCGGTACCCCGCCGGGCGGTATCGCGTACGGGGACCCAGTTCTCGCCGTTGTCCGTCGACCGGGCGAGAGCGGAGTAGTTGGTGGTCCACTCGCCGGGCGAGCCCCACCGTTCAACGGACATGTACCGCAGGTACTGGGTGCCGCCCACCTCGACGCCGGCGGTGGGGATCACCGTGGTCTCGTCGGGGTGGCCGGTGCGGGGGAGGATCGACTTCGCCATCCCGGGCCGCTCCATCGGCGCGTCGGTGATGCGCATCCCGTCGTTCAGTGTGCGGTCGCCGGATCGGAAGAGGATGTTGCTGCGCCACTGGTCACCGGGCTCGTCACAGTCGCCCATCGTGTCCCCGAGGGCCATCATCATCTGCGGATCCGAGGCGTCGCCGTTGTCCCAGAGGATTCCCAGGTCGGTGCCGGAGATGCCGAATCTGTCTACCGTGTCGTTGGGGCTGGTGGGTCCCGTCAGCAACTCGACCGTGGTGGTCCGGCCCCGGAGAACCGGGATGTACCCGTTCCCGCCGTCGGCCCACGGGGTGGCGGGCGCGGACGTGGGCGCCCCCAGAGACCCCGAGAGGGAGCCCGACCCGCCCGCGGTGCCGCCGGCCGGGGGCCACGGGTCACACGGTGCGGCCGTGGCGACCGGTGCGAGGAGGGTGAGGGCCCCCGCCGCGAGAGAGGCGGCGGCGACCGCCGTGATCGGCCGACGCGCGTCGTCAGGGCGGGCGGTACGACGACGAAGTGGGCTGCGGGCCATGGGGTTCTCCAGACGACATGACAGGGACGGTGAGGGGCTGCTCACTCCTACGGTAGTTGGCACCCCTGACATCCGCTGCGGCGACACCGGTGGGCGGGGGTGAACGGCTGCTCGTACGCTGGTGGTATGGCTTTCGCGACAGAGATCCCCGACGACGGGGTCCCCGCCGACCCGACAGTGCTCTCGTACTCGGAGTTCCGACCGATCGGCGATGTCGAACGAAGTGCGACCCGCTTCGAGGTCGTCAGTGAGTTCACCCCGTCGGGCGACCAGCCCACGGCGATCGCGGAACTGACCGAACGCCTCGCACGCGGGGAGCGCGACGTCGTACTGCTCGGTGCGACCGGCACCGGCAAGTCGGCGACCACCGCCTGGCTCATCGAGAAGGTGCAGCGGCCGACCCTGGTGATGGCGCCCAACAAGACGCTCGCCGCGCAGCTGGCCAACGAGTTGCGCGAGATGCTGCCCAACAACGCGGTCGAGTACTTCGTCTCCTACTACGACTACTACCAACCGGAGGCGTATATCGCCCAGACGGACACCTTCATCGAGAAGGACTCGTCCATCAACGACGACGTGGAGAGGCTCCGGCACTCCGCGACGTCGTCCCTGTTGTCCAGGCGCGACGTCGTCGTCGTCAGTTCGGTCTCGTGCATCTACGGTCTCGGCACACCCCAGTCCTACCTCGACAGGTCGGTGGCGCTGGCCGTCGGGCAGGAGGTCGACCGCGACCAGTTGCTCCGGCTGCTCGTGGATGTCCAGTACGAGCGCAACGACGTGTCCATGACCCGGGGCACGTTCCGGGCGAAGGGCGACACCGTCGACATCATCCCCACCTACGAGGAACTCGCTGTTCGCATCGAGTTCTTCGGGGACGAGATCGACGCGCTGTACTACATCCACCCGCTGACCGGTGACGTCGTGCGCAGGGTCGACGAGGTGCGGATCTTCCCGGCCACCCACTACGTCGCCGGTCCCGAGAGGATGGCCAAGGCGATCGCCTCCATCGAGGCCGAGCTGGAGGAGCGCCTGGCGGAGCTGGAGAACCAGGGCAAACTGCTCGAGGCGCAGCGGCTGCGCATGAGGACGTCCTACGACATCGAGATGATGCAGCAGGTGGGCTTCTGCTCCGGTATCGAGAACTACTCGCGGCACATCGACGGTCGGCCGGCGGGCAGTTCGCCGGCCACGCTCATCGACTACTTCCCCGAGGACTTCCTCACGGTGATCGACGAGTCCCACGTGACCGTGCCGCAGATCGGCGCCATGTACGAGGGCGACGCCTCCCGCAAACGCAATCTCGTCGACTTCGGGTTCCGCCTGCCGTCCGCCCTGGACAACCGTCCCCTGACCTGGGAGGAGTTCTCCGGCCGGGTGGGTCAGACCGTCTACCTCTCCGCCACGCCCGGCCCCTACGAGATGGGGCGCGCCGGTGGGGAGTTCGTCGAACAGGTCATCCGGCCGACCGGGCTCGTCGACCCGAAGATCGTGGTCAAGCCCACCAAGGGGCAGATCGACGACCTGATCGGGGAGATCCGTCAGCGCGCCGAACGCGACGAGCGGGTGTTGGTGACCACGCTGACCAAGAAGATGTCGGAGGACCTCACGGACTACCTGCTCGAGTTGGGGATACGGGTTCGGTACCTCCACTCGGAGATCGACACCCTCCAGCGGGTGGAGCTGCTCCGGGATCTCCGGCGCGGGGAGTACGACGTCCTGGTCGGCATCAACTTGCTCCGGGAGGGACTGGACCTGCCGGAGGTCTCGCTCGTGGCGATCCTGGACGCCGACAAGCAGGGTTTCCTCCGCTCGGCCACCTCGCTCATCCAGACAATCGGCCGTGCGGCCCGCAACGTCTCCGGTGAGGTCCACATGTACGCGGACTCGGTCACCGAGGCCATGCGGCAGGCCATCGACGAGACCGATCGCAGGCGTGAGAAGCAGGTCGCGTACAACACCGAGCACGGCATCGACCCGCAGCCGCTCCGCAGGAAGATCGCCGACATCCTCGACCGGGTCGGAGAGGAACACGGGGACGACGCGGATCCCAGGGCACGACCGGAGCTCGTGGGCGCCCGGGCGGCCGACGGGTCGGCGCGACCCCGAAAGGAGCTGGAGAAGCTCATCGAGGAGATGACCGAGCAGATGATGTCCGCGGCCACCGACCTGAGATTCGAGCTTGCGGGGAGGCTCCGGGACGAGATCGCCGAACTGCGTAAGGAACTCAAGGGGATGCGTGAGGCCGGGGTCGACTAACCTGGGCCGCTTTTTCCCGCGTTTACCCCGCCCGTCGGCGGCGTCCTCGGACTACTCTGGGTGAAACGTGTTCCCTAGGAGAGGAAGCAAATGAGCGCCTACACCAGAGTGGTGGTGGGAACCGACGGTTCCGAGTCGTCCTACCGCGCCGTCGATCGCGCCGCGCAGCTGGCCGCCGACGCCTCGGCGGACCTCGTGATCGCCTGCGCCTACGTGCCCGCCGATCCGCGTTCGGTCAGCCAGGCCGCGGATCAGCTCGGTGACGACGCCTACCAGATCCGCGGGGACAATCCTGCCGAGGACATCGTCCGCGGCGCCAGGGACCGGGCCCAGAAGGCCGGAGCGACCAAGATCGAGGCGCGCACCGTGAAGGGGGCGCCCGTCGAATCGCTCATCAAGCTGGCCGACGACGTGGGGGCCGACCTCCTCGTGGTGGGCAACAAGGGACTCAACTCCCTGACGGGCCGGCTGCTCGGGTCCGTACCCGCCGACGCCGCACGACGCGCGACCTGCGACGTGCTCATCGTCCACACCACCTAGACCGCGCGCCGAACCCGGCGCCCCACCCGGCCGCCGGGGTCAGTGGCAGAGGTGGGTCCGGCTCGCATCGACGATCGCCCGACCCACCTCGGCGGTGTCGAGGTCCGGGTCCTGCGCCGCGATCGCGCTGGTGAGCGGGCGGATTCGTTCGAGGATCGTCTCGTCGTCCGCGCCGTCGGCGATCCCCCCGCAGATGCCGGCGCCCACCTCGATGGTGGTGACGGCGGTCATCTCGGTGGGGAGGCCGAATCCGGACAGTTCTGCGAGGAACTCCTGCTCGTCGTCGGTGCGCGGGTCGGGCCTGTCCCGGGCCGCGGTCTGTGCGGAGGTCACGGGTCGGGGCTCCGCGACGGCGGACACGCTGTCGACCGGGGCCTCCGCCCGGGTGCCGCACCCGCCGGCCGCCGCGACCGCGATGAGGGCCGAGGCCGCCAGCACGCGGGATCGGGTGTGGGTCATGCGGTGGGCTCCTGTGCGCTGTCATCGAGACGGTCCCGTATACCCGAGAGTAGCGGGCCGAAGCCGCCGGGCTGGACCAGGATGAGTTCCTGTGTCGCCCGGGTGGCGCCGACGTACAGGTCCTGCATCCCCTGGGGCGAGCGCGCCAGGACGCGTTCGGGGTCCACCACCACGACCACGTCGAACTCCAGCCCCTTGGCCAACGCCAGCGGCAACACCGATGTGCCCGGCCGGGCCAGTTCGGCAGCCTCGTGGACCGCGGGATAGCCGACACCGCCGAGCTCGTCGTCGTCTCCTCGGGAGTCCTCGTCGCCGCCGGGATCGGGCAGCAGCACCGCCACCGCCCGCTCCGACGGCACCGCCGCGACCTCCTCGGCGACCGCCTGCGCCACCGACCGACCGTCCGGCTCGAGCCACGCGACCGGCCGTCGCCCCGCGCGCACCGTCCGCGGCGACGACGCGGCCGGGTCGATCTCGGCGAGCAGCAGCTCCGCCACGGCGGAGATCGTCTCCGGGGTGCGGTAGTTCACGGTCAGCTCGGACAGCACCCACCGGTCGTCCACATACGGCGACAGGGCATCGGCCCACGAGTCGATGCCCGCCGGGCTCGAGGTCTGGGCGACGTCACCGACGAGGGTCATCCACCGGTTGGGGGAGCGGCGCATGAGCACCCGCCACGCCATGGTGGACAGCTCCTGCGCCTCGTCGACGATCACGTGCCCGAACGCCCACGTCCGGTCCGCGCCGGCCCGGTCGCCCACGGTGAGATCGGAGTCCTCGCTGTGACGGCGGGCCAGGGACTCGGCGTCGACGACGTCGTAGGCCATGAGCACCTCCGGATCGAGGTCGTCCTCGATGTCCTGCACGGCCGAACCCGTGAGGATCTCGAGAGCCTCCTCCGCCTGTCGGACCTGCTCCGCCCACGCGCGGTCCGCCTCACTGCCATCGGCGGTCGGGTCCTCGCCGAGGAGTTCGGCGAGCTCGTCCAGCAGCGGTACATCCGCCACCGAGAACGCGGCGCCGTTTTCCCGGAAGAGCGCATCCTGGTCCTCCGCGACGTAGTCACCCGCCGCCTCGGCGATCCGGTCGCGGCTCGACAGCAGGTCGGCGAGGAGTTGCTCGGGCCGTAGCACCGGCCACCACCCGTCGATCGCCTCGGCGACCTCGCGGGAGGCCTCGACCTCCCGGCGGAGTTCCGCGCGGTCATCCGCGTCCAACAGGGGGCGGGCGGCGTCGCCGAGGTCGCCGACACCGTCGCCGTCCGGTGACCATGCCTCGTCCTCCGCCCGCCCGACCGGGTCGGTGAGTGCGGAGACGTACTGCTCGGTGAGGGCGTCGATGATCCGCGTCGCGAACGCGTCGCGGGACTGGTTGTGGGGTCGCCGGGTCATCCGTCCGCGCCCTCTCGCCGCCCGCACCGTCGCCGGGGTCAGTGTCAGTTCGTGTCCCTCGACCCGCACCACGACGTCGGCCTCCGGGGCGAGCTGGCGGGCCCGCACCGCGGCCTTGAGGATTCCCACCATCTCGCCGGAGCCCTTGACCTCCTCGCCGCGCAGTGTCTCCGGTCCGGTCGCCCGGACGCCCGGATAGAGATCGGCGAGCGTCCGCAGGACCACCCCCGACTCGCCGAGGGACGGCAGCACGCGCGCGATGTAGTCGAGGAACCGCGCATTGGGTCCGACGATGAGCACACCGCTGCGGTCCAACCGCTGCCGGTGCGTGTAGAGGAGGTAGGCGGCGCGGTGCAGCGCCACGGCGGTCTTTCCGGTACCCGGGCCGCCCTGGACCACCAGGACGCCGGAGTGCGGGTTGCGGATGATCTCGTCCTGCTCCCGCTGGATGGTGGCCACGATGTCCGTCATGTGGGCGGAACGGGCGGTGTCCAGCGCCTCGAGCAGGGCGGACTCGCCCACCACGTCGTCGTGGTCCTCGGGGACCTCACCGTCTTGCGGGGCCGTGAGGTACTCGTCGTGGATCCCGATCACCCGGCGACCGATCGTCCGCAGGTGGCGGCGCCGGTGAGCGCCCTCCGGCCGGGCGGTCGTCGCCAGGTAGAAGGGCCGGCTGTGGTCGGCGCGCCAGTCGAGGAGCAGCGTCGTGAGGTCGTCGTCGTCGTCGCGGAGACCCACGCGCCCGATCCGACGTACCTCGCCGTCCCCCATGTCCAACCGGCCGAAGTACAGGCCCAAGTTGGCGGCGCTGAACGCCGCGAGCTCGGAGGTGTAGAGCCGGGCGAACGACTCCCGTTCCGACCGCGCCTGCGGGGTGCCGCCCGACCCGCGCAGGACGGCGTCCAGGCGCGCACGCGTGTCCGCCCGCAACTCCTCGAGGCGGTCGAGGAGGCGGCCGAGGTGACGTTGTTCCTCGTCGACGGCGTCGTGTCCCGTCACGGGCGCTCCTTCCGGGGTCTGCGTGGTCGGTTCGGGCAGGATGACCAGGCTACCGGGAACCGCGACGGGTGCTCAGACGACGACGACCCCGCCCGGGTGGGGGCGGGGTCGTCGGGAGGCGGTGTGGCCGCCGGCGGTAGTCCGGGGGCGGTGGCCCGCCCCGGTCGTCAGGGACGGATGACGTCGGCGGCCTTCGCGCGGACCTCGTCCGTCATCTTCTTGGCCTCGGAGGCCTTCTTGCCCGCCTCCTTCTCGAACCGGGCGGACTTCTTCCTGGCGTCCTTGCCGGCGCGGGTCGCCTTCTTGCGGGCGTCCTTCTTCTTGGCCTGCGCGGCCTTGCGGGCCTCCTCGGCCCGGACCGCGGCGAGTCGGGTGGCGACACCGGCCTGGTCGCGGACCTGCGCGGTGTAGGGCCGGGCCTCGTCGGCCGCTGCGTGGGCCGCGGCGCCCGCCTGCTCGCGGACCTGCGCGGCGATCGGGGCGGCCTGCTCCCGGGCGGTGGCCGCGCGATCCCGCACGCGAGCGGCGACCACCGGCGCGGTGTCACGCACGACCCCAGCGAAGCCGGACGCCTGGTCACGCACCTGATCGGCGACCTCCGGGGCCTTCGCCCGCACGGTGTCGGCCACCTCGGGAGCCTTGTCGCGCACGGCGTCCGCCGCGCCACGCGCCTGATCGGCCACGGTGTGTGCGACACCGGCGAGCGCCGCACCGGCGGCCGCGGACTCGGCCTTCGCCCCGGGCAGCTTCGCGGCCATCTTGTCGCCGGCCTTCCGGGCGCGCCAGGCCACCCCGGGCTGTCCGGCGGTGTCGACCGAGGCGAGGATGAGCCCGCCTAGGAGCGCCACGTCGGTCGCCAGACCGGTGGTCTTGCGACTGCGGGCGTCCTTGTCGGACTCCATCCAGAACGCGTGGCGGCTGACGGTCGAGGGCACGTGGGCGGCGGTGAGCGCGAGCGCCGAAAGGCGGGGGGCCTTGCCCAGCGCGAACAGGACGCCCGCGCCGATCTTGACCCCGGCGAGCGCCTTGACGAGCGTCTCGGTGTCCTTGGGGACGGGCGGCACCGATGCGGAGACCGTGTCGTTCACCGCCTGCTCGCCCTTCTCCATCAGCGGGGTGGCCTTGTCGACGAGCGGCGCCGCGTCGGCGACATGGGCCTGCGGATTGCGAAGCGTCTCAACGCCGTCGATGACGAACACCGTGGCGAGCATGGGTCGTGCGAGTCGTCGGATCATCGTTCCTCCTGGATAGGTGGGAGTGCGTGGTCGAACCTAGTCCGAACCCGGTGAGGGCGCCTCCGGTCGCGATCCGGGGCTACCCGTCGACGGACCGTCACCGGGGGAGTGTGCTGCGGCGATCGCACACGGTGGCGGTTTGATAACGATTGGATGTCGGCCCACAGGGCGACGGGGACAGGACCCCCGTCGCGGTCACCACCCGCGCTCCCGCCACTCGCCCAGATGCGATCGCTCGGCACCGATGGTGGTGTCGTCCCCGTGTCCGGGATGGACCACGACGTCGTCATCGAGGACGTCGAAGACCCGGGCCTCGAGGTCGTCCATCAGCGAGGCGAAGTCGGCTTCCGAACCGGTCTTCCCGGGGCCGCCGGGGAAGAGGGAGTCCCCGGAGAACAGGTGGGTGCCCGCGTCGGTGCGCAGGACGAGTGCGATGCCGTCCGGAGTGTGACCCCGCAGGCCGATCACCGCCAGCCGGAGGTCGCCGACCACGAGCTCGTCCCCGTGCGCGACATGTCGGTCGGTGGGGACGTCGATGCCCCCGGCGTCGCCGGGGGAGGCGATGGTGGTCAGGCCGAGGGCGGCGACCGTCTCGGCGAGACCGATCCAGTGATCGGCGTGGAGGTGCGTGGTGAGCACCTCCTTGACCCCGGGTGCGCGGTCCCTCAGATGGGAGATCAGCTGCGGCGCGTCGTTGGCGGCGTCGACGAGCAGTACGTCGCCCGTCGCGGTCGACTCGATCACGTAGACGTTGTTGTCCATCTCGCCGACCGAGATCTTGGTCAGTCGGGCGGGGCCCACGGTCCAGCGCTCGCCGGTCAGTCGGCCTCCGGTACGGCCGGAGTAGCCCTCGGTGAGGGTGATGCGGTCGGGTAGTGACTCGGTGGGATTCGACATAACGGCAGGCTACCGACGTCGGGCGCGGTCGGTGGCCGGAAGCGTGTCGTACTACGTTGGTACCTTCGTCTGCGGGAACGGCAGCCATGCGGCAGGTGCGGCTTTCGCCACGGAGACGTGGCGGCCTCCCGACTCGGAAGGAGAACCCATGGTGGACCGTCTGGTCGTCCGCGGCGCACGGGAGCACAACCTCAAGGGCGTGGACATCGACGTCCCCCGCGATTCGCTGATCGTGTTCACCGGACTGTCAGGGTCCGGCAAGTCCTCGCTGGCGTTCGACACCATCTTCGCCGAGGGCCAGCGCCGCTACGTCGAGTCGCTGTCCTCCTACGCCAGGATGTTCCTCGGGCAGATGGACAAGCCGGACGTCGACTTCATCGAGGGACTGTCCCCGGCCGTGTCGATCGACCAGAAGTCGACCAACCGCAATCCCCGCTCGACCGTCGGCACCATCACCGAGGTGCACGACTATCTGCGCCTGCTCTACGCCCGCGCCGGGGTCCCGCACTGTCCCACCTGTGGGGAGGTGATCTCCCGCCAGACCCCACAGCAGATCGTCGACCAGATCCTGGAGGGCGAGGAGGGTGCACGGTTCCAGGTGCTCGCCCCCGTCGTCCGGACACGCAAGGGTGAGTTCGTCGACCTCTTCGCCCAGCTCGCCGCCGACGGTTACAGCCGCGTGCGGGTGGACGGAGAGCTGCACACGCTCGCCGAGCCGCCCGTCCTGAAGAAGCAGGAGAAGCACGACATCGAGGTGGTCGTGGACCGGCTGGCGGCGAAGCCGTCCTCACGGCAGCGGCTCACCGACTCCGTGGAGACCGCCCTGGGGCTGGCGGATGGCGTGATCGTGATCGAGTACGTCGACCTCGACGACTCCGATCCCGCCCGGCACCGCAGGTTCTCCGAGCACATGGCCTGCCCGAACGGGCACCCGATCGCGCTGGACGACATGGAGCCCCGCGCGTTCTCGTTCAACAACCCCTACGGGGCCTGCCCCGTGTGCGACGGTCTCGGTTCCCACCTGGAGGTGGATCCGGACCTGGTCGTCCCGGACCCCGAGCGGTCTCTCGCCGACGGCGCGATCGCACCATGGTCGGGTGGCCAGAGCGCCGACTATTTCCAGCAGTTGCTGACCGGCCTGGCCGGGGACATGGGCTTCGACCTCCGCACCCCGTGGCAGGACCTGCCCGCGAAGGTGCGCAAGGCCGTGATGGGGGGCGCCCCCACCAAGGTCCGGGTACAGTACCGCAATCGGTTCGGCCGCGTCCGGACCTACGACGCGAAGTTCGAGGGCGTGATGTCGTTCCTCAAGCGTCGCCTGGACCAGACCGAATCGGAATCGCAGAAGGAGCGCTACCAGGGCTACATGCGCGAGGTCCCGTGCCCGGGATGCGACGGCACGAGGCTCAAGCCGGAGATCCTCGCCGTCACCCTCGCCGGGCCCGGGGGCATGGAGCGCTCGATCGCCGACATCAGCCGTATGTCCGTGGAGGACTGCGCTGCGTTCCTGGACGGGCTCGAACTCGACCCGCGCCAGGCAATGATCGCCGGTCGTGTCCTCAAGGAGATCCAGGCACGGATGGGCTTCCTGCTCGACGTGGGGCTGGACTATCTGTCGCTCGACCGCGTCGCCGGCAGCCTGTCGGGCGGCGAGGCCCAGCGGATCCGCCTGGCCACGCAGATCGGGTCGGGCCTCGCGGGCGTCCTCTACGTCCTGGACGAGCCGTCCATCGGCCTGCACCAGCGGGACAACCGGCGACTGATCGACACCCTCGTCCGGCTGCGCGACCTCGGCAACACGCTCCTGGTGGTGGAGCACGACGAGGACACCATCCGCTCGGCGGACTGGATCGTCGACATCGGGCCGCTCGCCGGTGAGCACGGGGGCCGGGTCGTGCACTCGGGCGACTACGAGGGGCTCCTGGCTGCCTCCGAATCGCTGACCGGCGACTACCTCGCCGGGCGTCGTCAGATCGCCATCCCGGACAAGCGGCGCGCTCCGAGCCCCGACAAGCGTCTGCACGTGAAGGGCGCCCGGGAGAACAACCTCAAGAACGTCGACGTGGTCTTCCCCGGCGGCGTGCTGTGCGCGGTCACCGGCGTCTCCGGCTCGGGCAAGTCCACTCTGGTCAACGACATCCTCGCGACCTCGCTGGCCAATCAGCTCAACCGGGCCCGGCAGGTGCCCGGCCGGCACTCCCGGATCGACGGCGTGGACGGGTTCGACAAGCTCGTCCAGGTGGACCAGTCGCCGATCGGTCGTACCCCGCGCTCCAACCCCGCCACCTACACCGGCGTGTTCGACAAGATCCGCACCCTCTTCGCCGCCACCACCGAGGCCAAGGTCCGCGGGTACAAGCAGGGCCGGTTCTCGTTCAATGTCAAGGGTGGGCGCTGCGAGGCCTGCCAGGGTGACGGGACGTTGAAGATCGAGATGAACTTCCTGCCGGACGTCTACGTGCCGTGCGAGGTGTGCCACGGGGCGCGGTACAACCGCGAGACCCTAGAAGTGCACTACAAGGGCAAGACCATCGCCGAGGTGCTGGACATGCCCATCGAGGAGGCGAGCGAGTTCTTCGAACCGATCACCTCGATCCATCGCTACCTCCAGACCCTCACCGAGGTGGGGCTCGGATACGTGCGGTTGGGTCAGCCCGCCCCGACCCTCTCGGGTGGTGAGGCCCAGCGCGTCAAACTGGCCGCCGAACTGCAGAAGCGCTCGAGCGGGCGGACGGTGTACATCCTCGACGAGCCGACCACCGGTCTGCACTTCGAGGACATCACCAAACTGCTGTTGGTCATCCAGGGGTTGGTGGACAAGGGCAACACGGTCATCGTGATCGAGCACAACCTCGACGTGATCAAGAGCGCCGACTGGGTTATCGACATGGGGCCCGAGGGCGGTGCCGGGGGCGGCTCGGTCGTGGCTGAAGGCACCCCGGAGCAGGTGGCGACCGTACCCGGGAGCCACACCGGCCGTTTCCTTGCCGAAGTGCTCCCCGGCGTGGCCGACGGGGAGGCCGAGGCCCCGACTGCGACCGAGGTCACCGAGCAGACGACGGGGAAGAAGGCGTCGGCGAGGAAGTCACCGACGAAGAAGGCTGTCGCCACGACGAACCAGTCCTCGAAGAAGCAGGCCGAGAAGACCGCCGAGGCGGGGTCAGCGGCGTCCGCGACGGCCAAGAAGACCGCTGCGAAGGCAGCGCGTAAGGCGCGCGCCCTACGCTGACGGCTTCCCGGCCCGGGGCGGCAATCCCCGGGCCGGGGCCCGTCGGGTCAGCGCGGCGCCGTCAGGAGGCGGCGCGGTCAGGAGGCGGCGCGGTCAGTAGACAGGGCCGGTGAACTTCTCGCCGGGGCCCTCGCCGGGCTCATCGGGGTACGCGCTGGCCTCGCGGAACGCGCGCTGCAGCCCCTGTAGGCCGTCCTTGACGACCCGGGCCTGCGGCCCCAGGTATTCGGCCGACCCGGCCACCAGGCCGGCGAGGGCCGTGATGAGTTTGCGGGACTCGTCGAGATCCAACCGCGGGCTGGCAGAGGGGTCGTCGTCGGAGAGCCCCAGTTTCTCGGCAGCGGCACTCATGAGGACGACGATCGAACGGAAGATGATCTCCTGTGCGGAGACGTCCGCCAGATCGACGACCTCGACCTCGCGGGCGTCGAGGTGCCCCTCGAGCAGGTTCTCGGCGGCGGCCTGGTCGGTGGAGGCGGGCTGGTCGGTGGTCATGCCGAACACTGTCCCACGGACCGGTCGATATCGTGTCGCCAGCCACCGGTTTGGGGGCAACGCCGGCTACTGGTACAGTCAACTCTCGACTGTGGGAACCCACTACGTAGTGGGTTCCATCGTCCAAGAGGAGCCCGATCTCCCACCATCCGACGCCGGAAGGCAGTTTGATGGTCACCACCCCGACGAGGGGCCGCGAGCGATCGCGGACGTCTCGTCGTCGACGGGTGAGGAGTGAGAGGCCCCCGGCATCCCTGCCGTGGGGCCTTCTCGGTTTCACCGGTGTACCCGGTGCGGCCCGGGGTCCCTCGAGGGCGGATGCGCGACCGCGCCAGTGGTCGTGACAGAGCACCATCTACCGAGGAGGGCCCATCAGCGCCGAAGCACGTATCAACGAACGAATCCGTGTCCCCGAAGTCCGACTCGTCGGCCCCGGGGGCGAGCAGGTGGGGATCGTTCGCGTCGAGGATGCACTTCGTCTGGCCCTGGAGGCCGATCTGGACCTCGTCGAGGTCGCGCCCACCGCGCGCCCGCCGGTCTGCAAGATCATGGACTACGGAAAGTTCAAGTACGAGGCGGCGCAGAAAGAGCGCGAGTCGCGGAAGAACCAGCAGCAGACCGTGGTCAAGGAGCAGAAGCTTCGTCCGAAGATCGATACCCACGACTACGAGACCAAGAAGGGGAACGTCGTCCGTTTCCTGGAGAAGGGCTCCAAGGTCAAGGTCACGATCATGTTCCGCGGACGTGAGCAGTCCCGTCCCGAGCTGGGCTTCCGTCTGCTCCAGCGCCTGGCGGACGACATCACCGAGTACGGATACGTGGAGACCAGCGCCAAGCAGGACGGCCGCAACATGACCATGGTCGTCGCCCCCCACAAGGGCGCCAAGACCCGCGCCAAGGCGCAGGAGTCCAAGGTCACGGACCCCGCTTCCGAATAGGCCCTCCGCCGCCCAGACCACGGACGCCCGACGTCCGCACACCCGAGGTCCCACCGGGCCTTCCGGGACGAACCATGTGAGGAAGACCGATCATGCCGAAGATGAAGACCCACAAGGGCACCGCCAAGCGCTTCCGGAAGACCGGAACCGGCAAGCTGGTCCGCCAGCAGGCCAACCGTCGCCACATCATGGAGAAGAAGCCCACCAAGCGCACCCGTCGCCTCGACGGCCGTACGGATGTCGCCCCGGCCGACGTCCCCCGCATCAAGCGGCTTCTCGGGCTCTGAGCCCTCCCACCTTCGAAGAAACTTCCGGTCGCCCACGAGCGACCGACCCAAACCAGTGAGGATTGATCAGTGGCACGCGTGAAGAGGGCAGTCAACGCCCAGAAGAAGCGTCGGACCGTACTCGAGTCCACCAAGGGCTACCGCGGACAGCGCTCGCGGCTGTACCGCAAGGCTAAGGAGCAGATGCTCCACTCGATGACCTACAGCTACCGCGATCGTCGTGCGCGCAAGGGCGACTTCCGCAAGCTGTGGATCTCCCGCATCAACGCCGCGGCCCGCGCCAACGACATGACGTACAACCGCTTCGTCCAGGGCCTCAAGCTCGCCGGCGTCGAGGTCGACCGCAAGGTCCTCGCGGACCTCGCCGTCACCGACCCGGCCGCCTTCACGGCGCTGGTCGAGGTCGCGCGCAAGGCGCTGCCGGCCGACGTCAACGCTCCGGCTGCCTGACACCCGCGAATTGACGAACACTCCGCCCGCACAGGGCACGGGACGACCCGCGGATCCGTTCACCGAACGGACCCCGCGGGTCGTTTCCGCATCCAAGCTCCACCGCGCCGCCGCCAGGCGTGAGGCCGGCCGGTTCCTCGCCGAGGGGACCAACTCGGTCGAGGCGGCGGTGGCCACCGGCGTCGCGGTCGAGATCTTCTGCACCGCCGACGCACTCGACCGGTTCGCCGGCCTGGTCGACGCGGCCCGTTCCGCCGGGATCCCGGTGTCCGTGGCGACCGACCGGGCCCTGAAGGGACTCTCGGACACGGTCACCCCCACGGGCATCGTCGCGTTGTGCCGCGCCGTGGCGCGCACGGCGACCGGGGATCCCGTCGCCGACGGGCCCGCGTCCGGGACCGAACCGCAGCCCCGGTTGGTCGCCGTCGGCCAGGCGCTGTCCGAACCCGGCAACGTCGGCACCCTGGTCCGCGTCGCGGACGCGCTCGGGGCCGACGCGGTCTGGCTCACCGAGGGGGCGGCCGACCCGGAGAACCCCAAGGCGGTCCGGGCGTCCGCCGGCAGCCTGTTCCATCTCCCGGTCGTGCGGCGGATCGCCGAGGACCACCTGATCGACCGGGCGCACCGGGCGGGACTGCAGGTGGCGGTCGCCGATGCCCACGGCGAAGTGGACGTCGAGCGGGCGGACGAGGCCCTCGCCGAGCCGACCGCGTGGATCTTCGGCAACGAGGCCCACGGGGTGCCCGAGCACCTCGCCGCGCGCGCGGATCTCCGCGTCCGTATCCCCATCCGTGGAAGGGCCGAGAGCCTGAACATCGTCACCGCCGCCTCCATCTGCCTCCACACGAGCGCCCGGCTGCTGGCGGGATCATGACCGCGACCCTCACCGCCCGCGGATTCGGCGCCACCCGCGGGGCGCGGACCCTGTTCGACGGGCTCGACCTCGTCGTCGAACCCGGAGACGTCTGGGGCCTCACCGGACCTAACGGCGCCGGAAAGTCCACTCTCCTCCACGCGCTGGCCGGCGACCCCGTCGCCGAGATGACGGGACAGCTCACCCTCAGCCCGCCGGACGCCACGGTCGGGCTCCTCCGACAGGAGGTGGAGCGCGACGACGACGAGGTGGTCCGCGACTTCCTGCACCGCGTCACCGGCGTCGCGGACGCGCTCGAGCGGATGAACGCGCTGGCAGGGCAGATGGCGGATTCCGACTCGGCCGCCGACGCCTACGGGGACGCCCTGGAGCGCTGGTTGGCGCTCGGCGGTGGCGACCTCGACGAGCGGATCCCCGTCACCGCAGCCCGGCTGGGGCTGGACGACACGGTCCCGGACCTGCCGATGTCGGCGCTGTCGGGAGGGCAGGCCGCCCGCGTGAACCTCGGCGCCGTGCTGCTCAGCCAGTACGACATCCTGCTGCTGGACGAGCCCACCAACGACCTCGACCTGGCGGGGTTGGCCGTCCTCGAGGATTTCATGCAGGCCGAACGGCGCCCGATGGTGGTGGTCAGCCACGACCGCGAGTTCCTGGCCAGGTGCGTCACCGGCATCGTCGAACTGGACTCGGCCCAGCAGCAGATCGCCGTCTTCGACGGCGGCTACGAGGCATACCTCGCCGAACGGGCGCTGGCACGGCAACGGGCCCGCGACGCCTACGAGGAGTACGCGGGCCGGGTCGATCAGCTGAAGGACCGCGTGCAGACACAGAAATCCTGGCTGGACAAGGGCGTGCGCAACACGATGCGCAAGACCGGCGGAAAGGACGCGGAGCGCGACAAGCACATCCGGAACCGGGCGGGCCAGCGCTCCGAGAAGCAGGCCGCCAAGATCTCCCAGTCCGAGCGGGCGATGGAACGCCTCGAGGTGGTCGCCGAACCGCGCAAGGAGTGGGAGCTCCAGATGGAGATCGCGACGGCGCCCCGCTCCGGTTCCGTGGTGGCCGTGCTCGCCGAGGCCGTCGTGCGCCGCGGCGACTTCGTCCTCGGCCCGGTGACCCTGCAGATCGATGCCGGGGACCGAATCCTCATCAGCGGCTCCAACGGCTCGGGCAAGACCACGCTGCTCGCCGCGATCACCGGGGAGCGGGCGGTCGACTCGGGCCGCGCGACCGTCGGGTCGGGGGTCCAGCCCGGGACGGTGGACCAGGCACGGACGGAGTTCGGCGGGCCGGACCCGCTGCTGGACACGTTCTGCGTCGCCGCCGACCCGGCCGGCCTCGACCCCACCGAGGCCCGCACCCTGCTCGCCAAGTTCGGGCTCGGTGGAGAGCACGTCGCCCGCGCCTGCGCGTCACTGTCACCGGGGGAGCGGACCCGTGCCGCGCTGGCCCTCCTGCAGCAGCGCGGGGTGAACCTGCTGGTGCTGGACGAGCCGACCAACCATCTGGACCTGCCGGCGATCGAGCAACTCGAGCAGGCCGTGGACGCGTTCGGCGGCACGGTCCTGCTCATCACCCACGACCGGCGGATGCGGGACGCCTTCCGCGCGACCCGCGAGCTGCTGGTCGACGCCGGGTCGGTGCGGGAACGACACTGACGCGGCTCCCCCCGGCCATCGCCGGGGGGAGCGGGGGCGGAACCGGGGATCGACTAGTCTTGGCCCCGATGCGGGGCGGTCGACGGAAGTCCGCCGTGACGGGGAGGACGAGGGCACCGGTGAGCGAAGACACAGGCGAGGTCCAGATCGACGAGGAGTCGCTGGCGCGGTACTCCGCGGACGCCGAGGCCGCGTTCGCCGCCGCGGCGGATCTCGAGGCGCTGGCCGCCGCCAAGACGGCGCACCTCGGTGACCGCAGCCCCATCGCCCTGGGTCGTCGTACCCTCGGCTCTCTCCCCAAGGAGCAGAAGGCGTCCGCGGGCAAGGCCGTCAACGTGGCACGGACCCGGGTCCAGCAGGCGTATGACTCCCGCCTGGCCGAACTGCAGGCCGAGCGGGACGCCGCCGTCCTCGTGGCCGAGACGCTCGACCTGACGGTCCCGTCGGGGCGCGCGCCGGTGGGCGCGCAGCACCCCATCACGATCATCACCGAGCAGGTCGCGGACGTGTTCGTCGCAATGGGGTGGGAGATCACCGAGGGGCCCGAGGTCGAGGCGGAGCACTACAACTTCGATGCGCTCAACTTCCTTCCCGACCACCCGGCGCGCACCCTCCAGGACACCTTCCACATCGCGCCCGAGGGCAGCCGGCAGGTGTTGCGCACCCACACCTCGCCGGTGCAGATCCGCACCATGCTCGACCGGGAACCGCCGATCTACGTGGCCTGCCCGGGCCGCACGTTCCGCACCGATGAACTCGACGCCACCCACACCCCGGTGTTCCACCAGGTCGAGGGCCTGGCGATCGACAAGGGGCTGACCATGGCGCACCTGCGCGGCGCGCTCGACGCGTTCGCCCGCGCCCTGTTCGGTCCGGAGACCCGCACCCGGATGCGGCCCAACTACTTCCCGTTCACCGAGCCCTCCGCCGAGGTCGACGTGTGGTTCCCGCGCAAGAAGGGCGGCGCCGGCTGGGTCGAGTGGGGCGGCTGCGGAATGGTGCACCCCAACGTGCTGACGGCCTGCGGCATCGACCCCGAGGAGTACTCGGGCTTCGCGTTCGGCATGGGCCTGGAGCGCACCCTGCAGTTCCGCAACGGCCTGTCCGACATGCGCGACATGGTGGAGGGCGACGTTCGCTTCTCCCTGCCGTTCGGCATCCGCTCCTGACCCGCCGCATCCACCCCCACCCCAGAAGACGAAGGACCCCACAGTGCGAATTGCGCAGTCCTGGCTGACCGAGATCCTGCAGCGGGCCAACGACGGCTGGTCCGTCAGCCCGGCCGAGCTCGACGCCGGTTTCGTGCGCGTCGGCCTCGAGGTGGAGGGTGAACCGGAGCAGTTGCCCGAGATCGACGGCCCGCTCACCATCGGCCGTGTCAGCACCATCGAGGAGCTGGAGGGCTTCAAGAAACCCATCCGCTTCTGTCTGGTCGACGTGGGCGGTGACGAGCCGCAGCAGATCGTGTGCGGCGCCCGCAACTTCGCGGAAGGCGACCTGGTCGTCGTCGCCCTACCGGGCACCGTCCTGCCGGGCGGGTTCGAGATCGGCAAGCGCAAGACCTACGGCAAGCCGAGTGAGGGCATGATCTGTTCGGCCTCCGAGCTGGGGATCGGCTCCGACCACAGCGGGATCATCGTCCTCGCCGAGGGCACCGCCGAGCCCGGGGACCCCGCCGGCCCGGTGTTGGCCGCGGGTGCCGGCGAGCGGGACACCGTGATCGAACTCAACGTGACGCCGGACCGTGGCTACTGCCTGTCGGCCCGTGGTCTGGCCCGCGAGCTGGCGTGCGGGTTCGACCTGGATTTCGCCGACCCGGCGGTCGAGCTCGGGCTGCCGTCGGAGAAGGAGGCCTGGCCGCTCGAGGTGACCGCCGAGTCCGGTGCCCAGCGGTTCGCCCTGCGCCGGGTCACCGGAGTCGACCCGTCCGCGCGGACCCCGTGGTGGATGGCGCGCCGCCTGCTGCTCTCGGGCGTGCGGCCGATCTCCCCGGCCGTCGACGTCACCAACTACGTCATGCTCGAGCTGGGTCATCCCATGCACGCGTTCGACGCGGGGCGCCTGCAGGGCGGGCTCGTCGTCCGTCGGGCTCGCGCGGGGGAGGCCCTCACGACCCTCGACGACGTCGAGCGCACGCTCGATCCCGAGGACGTCGTCATCTGCGACGACCGCGGCCCGATCTCGTTGGCGGGCGTCATGGGCGGTGCGAGCACGGAGGTCTCCGACGACACGACCGACGTCCTGCTCGAGGCCGCCGTGTGGGACACCCTCGCGGTGTTCCGGACCATCCGCCGCCACAAGCTCCCCAGCGAGGCGGGCAAGCGTTACGAGCGTGGGGTCGACGCCGCCGCGTCGATCGCGGCGTTGGACCGCGCGGCCACCCTGCTCGCCGAGATCACGGGTGGCTCCGTGGAGGCCTCTCTCACGGACGTCGGCTCGGCGCCCGTGATGCCGACGATCGCGTTCGGTCCCGAGCGCCCCTCGCGGGTGGCGGGGGTCGGGTATCCGGCGGGGACCACGCGCCGCCGTCTGGAGCAGATCGGGTGCACCGTCGCCGGCGATGACGCTGTGTTGCTGGAGGTGACCGCCCCGGCATGGCGCCCCGACCTGACCCTGCCCGCGGATCTGGTCGAGGAGGTGCTTCGCCTGGAGGGACTGGAGAACATCCCGTCGGTGCTGCCCACCGCGCCCGCCGGTCGCGGACTCACCGCGTTCCAGCGCGGCCGCCGTGCCGTGGGGCACGCCCTGGCGGCGGCCGGGCACGTCGAGGTGCTCACGTCGCCGTTCTGTGACCCGTCGGTGTTCGACGCCATGGGACTTGACGACGACGACGAGCGCCGCAGCACCATGGCCGTGGTCAATCCCCTCGAGAGCGACAAGGCTCATCTGGCCACCACGCTGCTGCCCTCGCTGGCCGAGATCGCCCGCCGGAACATCACGCGCGGGGCCCGCGACCTCGCGCTCTTCTCGGTCGCGCAGGTGTCCTTCCGGACGCCGACGACGTCCGGGGTCGACATACTGCCGGTCGATCGGGAGCCGACCCCGCAGGAGCGGGACAGCCTGGCGGCGTCGCTGCCCGACCAGCCGTTCCACGTGGCAGCCCTCTACACCGGTAGGCGCGAGCCGGGCGGGCACTTCGGCCCCGGCCGGGAGGCCGACGCCCTCGACGCGGTGGAGGCGGCGAGGATCGTCGGGCGGGCCCTCGGGGCCGAGGTCGAGGTGCGGGCGGCCGAGCGCGCACCGTGGCACCCGGGTCGCTGCGTGGAGGTCCTGGTCGATGGTGGCGACCGCGACGCCGGGCCGGGTGAGATCGTGGTGGTCGGTCACGCCGGTGAGCTACACCCCGCGGCGTGCGAGCGGCTCGGGCTCCCGGCGCGCACGTGCGCGGTCGAACTGGACCTCAACGCGATCGGCGCCCGGGAGGTGCTGCCGGCCCCGACCATCTCGCCGTTCCCGCCCGTGAACCAGGATGTGGCGCTCGTCGTGGACGTGGCCGTGCCCGCTGCGCAGGTCGAGGCTGCACTCCGCTCGGGAGGCGGGGAGCTGCTCGAGAGCGCGCGACTGTTCGACGTCTACACCGGCGCCCAGCTCGGGGACGGGCGTAAGTCCCTCGCCTACGCGTTGACGTTCCGTGCCGACGACCGCACCCTCACGGAGGACGAGGCGAGCGCATGGCGCACGGCCGCCGTCGAGGCGGCGGAGAAGGCCGTGGGGGCGAGCCTGCGTGGCTGACGGCCGACGCCCCGCCGGTGCACGGGTGCCGCGGGTCCTGTGCATCGCGGGCACGGACCCGTCCGGCGGCGCCGGGCTGCTCGCCGACACCAAGGCCGTCGCCGCGATGGGCGGGTACGGAATGGGTGCCGTCACCGCGGTCACGATCCAGAACACCGTCGGGGTGACCGGGGTGCACGCCGTGCCCGTCGACGACGTGATCGCCCAGCTCGACGCCGTCGCCAATGACGTGACGATCGACGCCGTCAAGATCGGCATGCTCGGTGAGGCCGCTCTGGTGGAGGCGGTCGGCGACTGGCTTCGTCGTCGTCGTCCACCCCACGTCGTCCTCGACCCGGTGATGGTGGCCACCACCGGAGGCCGGCTGGCCAGTGAGGACGCGGCGCGGATGCTGCGGGACCTCGTCCCGCTGGCGGACCTGGTGACGCCCAATGTCCCCGAACTCGCGGTGCTGTGTGGCGGCGAGCCCGCGGAGCACATCGAGACGATCGTCGGGCAGGCCGAGCTCGTGCACGAGCAGACCGGCTGCGCGGTGCTCGCCACCACGGGCGATCTGGACGACGGCAGTGCGGAGGACGTGCTGGTGGAGTCCGAGGGGGACCGACGCACGACGCTGCGTCTGCCGTTCGTCCGCGTCGACACCCCGCACACGCACGGCACCGGGTGTTCGTTGTCCTCGGCGCTGGCCACCGCGCGGGTGGGGGAGAGGGACTGGGAGGCGGCCTACCGCCGCGTCCGCCCGTGGATCGACGGGGCCCTCCACGGCGGTCTCACCCTGGAGGTCGGCCGCGGTTCCGGCCCGCTCGACCACACTTGGTTCCTGCACCGCTGACCTGGGACGGCGCGGCCGTCCGCACCGACTGTGTCGTACACCTGTGCGAGTATCGGTTCCGCCGAACGGCCGAGACGATCAGGAGCAGACAGTGAACACCTCCCACAACACCTCCCACAACACCTCGCAGACCCGATCGCAGGACGGGCACGAGGGCGCCGGGCCCCCCTCGTCAGAGAAGGCGTTGGACAGGGTCCGCAAACTCTTCGCCAAAGCCGAGAGCGTGGCGGGCACGCCCGAGGCCGAGGTCCTGCTCGAGCGTGCCTACGCCCTGCTCGCCAAGTACGGCGTCGACGAGGCGCTCGCGCGGACCGGTCCGGATACCGCCGCCGAGGTGGCGGTCATCGACCACGTGATCTCCGGGAGCTATCAACCCGACCAGGTGGGACTGGTGGCCGCCCTCGCCGCCGCGATGCACTGCCGGGCCGTCACGTCCGCCCGCGGCGACGGCACCCGGGTCGTGCACATCGTGGGGGTTCGCCGCCACGTCGAGCGGGTGGGCATGCTCGCCGGGGCCCTCACCGGGGTCATGCTCGCCGCAGCGGCCAGACAGCGGCCCTCCCCGGGTGTCTCCGCGGTCACCCACCGCAAGTCGTTCATGACCGGTTTCGCCTTCGAGGTGGGGCGGAGACTGGAGGCCGCCGAGCGGGGCGCGGTGGCCGAGAGCCGGGACGCCGCGGGCGCCGGGCTCGTCCTGCGGTCCGACTCGCAGCGGGCGGAGACCGAACTCCGTCGGCGCTTCCCGACCGCCGTCCGCGGTGCCCGCAGGCGGGTCGGTACGTCCGGGATCGAGGAGGGGCGTCGGGTCGGTGGCTCGGTGGATCTCGGCCAGCGCCGCTTCACGGGCGGCCGCCGGCAGATCGGGGCCTGACCCCGCACGCGGGGCGCCGGGCGGCGGGGCGTCGGACGGCGGGGGGCGGGGCAAGGGGCGCGGCTCGCCGGGGGAGATGCAAAACATTGCAAAGTGGTGCATACTCGTGCGTATGGCAATCACGGTGGCGGTCGCAGGTGCTTCGGGTTACGCGGGCGGGGAATTCCTCCGACTCCTACTCGGGCACCCGTCCTATGCGGCGGGGGAGTTAAAGATCGGCACGCTCGCCGCCGGGTCGAGCGCCGGACAGACGCTCGGGGAGCACCACCCGCACCTGCTGCCCCTCGCCGACCGCGCCCTCGCGGAGACCGAGGCGGAGACGCTCGAAGGCCACGACGTCGTGGTGCTGGGGTTGCCCCACGGGCATTCCGCGGCGATCGCCGAGCAACTGGGGCCGGACGTCCTCGTCGTCGACCTCGGGGCGGACTTCCGACTGGTGGACGCAGAGGACTGGACGGCGTACTACGGCTCCGAGCACTCCGGTACCTGGCCGTACGGTCTCCCGGAGCTCCCCGGGGCGCGTGAGGCGCTGCGGTCCACCCGCCGCGTCGCGGTCCCGGGGTGCTTCCCCACGGGCGCCACGCTCGCGCTGTTCCCGGCCGTCGCGGCCGGCCTCGTCGACGCCTCCGCCATCACGATCGTCTCCGTGACCGGAGCGTCGGGCGCAGGCAAGGCCGCCAAGGTCCCGATGCTCGCCGCGGAGGTCATGGGCTCGGCCAAGGCGTACGGCGTGACCACCCACCGGCACACGCCCGAGATCACCCAGAACCTTCGTGCGGTCACCGACGCGGAGGTGTCGGTGAGCTTCACCCCGGTTCTCGCCCCCATGGCCCGCGGCATCCTCACCACCGCGGTGGCGCCCACGACCGCGACCGCCGGGGAGCTCCGGGCGGTGTACGCCGAGGCGTTCGGAGACGAGCCGTTCGTCCACGTCCTGCCCGCGGGCGTGCAGCCCATGACCGCCTCCGTGCTCGGATCCAATGCGGTGCAACTCGGCATCGAGGTCGACGAGCGCGCCGGCCGCGCGGTGTTCACCGCGGCGATCGACAACCTCGCCAAGGGCACCGCCGGGGGCGCGATCCAGTCGATGAACCTCGCGCTCGGACTCCCCGAGACCGCCGGACTCAGCACCGTCGGCCTGGCCCCGTGACCGCGGACGCCCTGGCGGGCGCCACCTCCAGAGGCCGGGTCCACGGTCTCGAGATGTGGTGGGCCCCGGAGGGAACCCATGCGATGTTCTGGGTCGCCCCCGCCGGCTCGACCGGCATCCTCAACGTCCACGGTGACGGGGCGGACGCGGTGGAACTGCGGTGGAGCACCCTGAGCGCCGAGATCCCGTCCACCCGCGCGGTCGTCCTGCTCGACGGCCCCGGCGTCGGAGACCCCGGCGCGGACTTCACGGCCGCGCACGAGGTCGCCGAGAACGTCGCCCGGTTCGTCAGCTCGAGATCGGGTGTCGAGGCCGGCCCGATCGAGGTGCTCGTCTTCCGGCCTGACACCGATCACGCGCCGTGGCCGGAACCCGCACCGACGGCGGACGGAGCCGAGTTCCGTTTCCGACACCGCGGTGGCGCGGACGTCCGACTCGCCCTGACCATTCCCGACCAGCCCGGAGAGGCCTGACATGACCACCGAGATGAACGACGGCTCCACGCAGCTGACGCCGTTCGTCCGCGCGCACGTGCTCGCCGAGGCGCTGCCGTGGCTGCAGAAGTTCCACGACAAGATCGTCGTGGTCAAGTACGGCGGTAACGCCATGGTGGACGACGACCTCAAAGCGGCTTTCGCGGCGGACATGGTGTTCCTGCGCACCTGCGGGCTCAAGCCCGTGGTGGTCCACGGGGGCGGGCCGCAGATCACCTCCATGCTCGGTCGTCTGGGCATGGAGGGCGAGTTCCGCGGCGGGTTCCGGGTCACCACCCCCGAGGTCATGGACATCGTCCGCATGGTGCTGTTCGGCCAGGTCGGACGCGAGCTCGTCGGTCTGATCAACGCCCACGGCCCCTACGCGGTCGGGATCTCCGGAGAGGACGCGGGACTGTTCACCGCGGTTCGCCGGACAGCGATGGTCGACGGGGAACCCACCGACATCGGCCTGGTCGGCGATGTGCAGTCCGTCGACCCGCGGGCCGTCCTCGACCTCATCGAGGCGGGCAGGATCCCCGTCGTGTCGACCATCGCGCCCGACTCCGACGGAACCGTGCACAACATCAACGCCGACTCCGCGGCCGGGGCGCTCGCAGCGGCCCTGGGTGCGGAGAAGCTGATCGTCCTGACCGACGTCGAGGGGCTGTACACCGACTGGCCGGACCGCTCGTCCCTCGTGACGCATCTCGGTACCGAACCACTCGAGCGGCTCCTCCCGTCCCTCGAGAGCGGGATGGTTCCCAAGATGGAGGCCTGTCTGCGGGCGGTCCGGGGCGGGGTGCACGCAGCCCACGTCATCGACGGCCGCGTCGAACACTCGGTGTTGCTCGAGATCCTCACCGAAGGGGGCATCGGGACGATGGTCACCGAGGGCCACCACGAAACCAGGTCGCCGGCAGGAGTCGAGAAATGAACGACACGCACACCGTCACCGACACCCCGACCCTCACCGCGCGGTGGGACGACGCGCTGATGCGCAACTACGGCACCCCGCCGCTCGAGCTGGTCTCGGGCAGTGGCGCGACGCTCACGGGCGCCGACGGTCGTGAGTACGTCGACCTGCTCGGCGGGATCGCCGTGAACTCCCTCGGACACGGCCACCCGGCCGTGGTCGACGCGGTCAGTCGCCAGGTCGCCGAACTCGGGCACATCTCCAATCTGTACGTCCACCCCAGGGTGGTCGAGCTGGCCGAACGCCTCGAGTCCCTCTTGGCGGTGGACCAGCCGGTACGGGCCTTCTTCTGCAACTCGGGAGCCGAGGCCAACGAGGCCGCGTTCAAGATCGCCCGCCGGACGGGCCGGTCCCGCATCCTGGCAGCGGAGAACGGCTTCCACGGACGGACGATGGGGGCGTTGGCGATGACGGGCCAGCCCGCCAAGCGCGCGCCGTTCGAGCCCATGCCACCCGGGGTCGAGTTCTTCCCCTACGGCGACATCGACGCCCTGACCACGCTGGTGGAGCTGGCTCCGGGCGAGACGGCCGCCGTCATCATCGAGCCGCTCCAGGGCGAGGGCGGCGTCGTCGAGCCCCCCGAGGGGTTCCTCGCCGACGTGCGCGCCCTGTGCACCGAGCACGGCGTCCTCATGATCGTGGACGAGGTCCAGACGGGGATCGCCCGTACCGGTGCGATGTTCGCCTGCCGCAAGGCCGGGGTCGTGCCCGACGTGATCACCCTCGCGAAGGGGCTCGGTGGTGGCCTGCCGATCGGCGCGTGCCTCGGCGTCGGCGCCGCGGGCGAACTACTCACCGCCGGGCAGCACGGCACCACCTTCGGCGGTAACCCGATCTCGTGCGCCGCCGCTCTCGCCGTACTCGACACGATCGAGTCCGATGACCTCGTGGCACACGTCGACCGCCTCGGCAAGATCATCGCCGCCGAGATCGAGTGCCTCGACCACCCACTGGTCGACCACGTGCGTGGACGGGGCCTCCTGCTCGGGATCGTGCTCACCGCGCCCGCCGCCAAGGCGGTGGAGGAGGCGGCGCGCGGAGCCGGGTACCTGGTGGGTGCCACCACGGCGGACGTGGTCCGCCTCGCACCACCGCTCATCCTCACCGAACAGCAGGTCGCCGAGTTCGTGTCCGCGCTGCCCGGGATCCTCGACACCGCGTCGTCCACCATCGCAGCCCAGAAGGAGTCCTCGTCATGACCGGCCCGACCGTCAGCTCATCGACCGCGTCGACCGCGACCTCCACCCCTGCGGTCCGTCACTTCCTCCGCGACGACGACCTCAGCCCCGCCGAGCAGGCCGAAGTCCTGGACCTCGGGTTGAAGCTCAAGGCCGAGCCGTTCTCCGCCCGACCCCTGGAGGGCCCGCGGTCTGTCGCGGTCATCTTCGACAAGACCTCCACCCGCACCCGGTTCTCGTTCGACGCCGGGATCGCGGAACTGGGCGGGAACGCCATCGTCGTCGAGTCCGGCTCCACCCAGATGGGCAAGGGGGAGACCCTCTCCGACACCGCCCGGGTGATGTCGCGCTACGTCGAGGCGATCGTGTGGCGCACCTACTCCCAGGACGGCCTCGTAGAACTCGCCGCCCACGCGGACGTTCCCGTCGTCAACGCCCTGAGCGACGAGTTCCATCCGTGCCAGATCCTGGCCGACCTGCTCACCATCCGGGAGAACTTCGGCCGCACCGAGGGACTCCGGGCGGTGTACCTGGGGGACGGGGCCAACAATATGGGCCACTCCTACCTCCTCGGGTTCGCGACCGCGGGTATGCACATCACCATCGCGGCCCCCGAGGGGTATCAACCCACCGGTCAGGTGGTCGCCGACGCCGAGCGGATCGCCGCGGAGACCGGTGGTTCGGTGACCATCACGACGGACGTCGACCGGGCTGTCGACGGCGCCGACGTCCTCATCACCGACACCTGGGTCTCGATGGGCATGGAGGACTCGGCCACGCAGCGACTGCGGGACCTCGCCGACTACCAGCTGGACCGGGCGTCGGTGGCCAGGGCCTCGGACGACGTCATCGTGCTGCACTGCCTGCCCGCCTACCGGGACAAGGAGATCGCCGCCGAGGTGATCGACGGCCCCCACAGCCGAGTCTTCGACGAGGCCGAGAACCGACTCCACGCCCAGAAGGCGCTTCTGGTCTGGCTACTGGAGCGATCGTGACCGCCGTCGGCAGCGTCAGCAGGACGGCCCGGCACGCCCGGATCACGGAGATCCTGCGTCGCCGACCGGTGCGCAGTCAGACCGAGCTCGCCGAGGCGTTGGCGCAGGAGGGTATCGCCGTGGCGGTGGCTACCCTCAGCCGGGACCTGGACGAACTCGGCGCCGTGAAGCTCCGCGCCGCCGACGGAGGCGCCGGCCGCTACGTGATCCCCGAGGACGGCAGCCACGTGCCGGGAATCCCCGGTGGGACGGACCGCCTGGGCAGGCTGATCGCGGACCTGCTCGTGTCCGCCGACCACAGTGCCAACATCGCGGTCCTGCGCACTCCTCCCGGGGCGGCCAACTTCCTCGCCAGTGCCCTCGACCGGGCCAATCTGGATGACGTCGTCGGGACCATCGCGGGGGATGACACCATATTCGTGATGGCCCGCGAACCCGTCACCGGAGCTGAACTCGCCGACCGACTGGCCGGACTGGCACGGCGCCAGATCTGACCGGCCCCGCGCACACCGAACCACCCCGAACAGACCCCACACATCAAGGAGAACACCATGTCCGATCGCGTCGTCCTCGCCTACTCCGGCGGACTCGATACCTCCGTCGCCATCAGCTGGATCGGTCAGGAGACCGGTGCCGAGGTCGTCGCCGTCGCCATCGACCTCGGTCAGGGTGGTGAGGACATGGACGTCATCCGGCAGCGCGCGCTGGACTGCGGAGCCGTGGAGTCGGTGGTCGTGGACGCCCGCGACGAGTTCGCCGATGACTACTGCGCTCCCACGATCAAGGCCAACGGCCTGTACATGCGCGAGTACCCGCTGGTCTCGGCGATCTCGCGTCCGCTCATCGTCAAGCACCTGGTCACCGCGGCCAAGATGCACGGCGGGACCTCCGTGGCGCACGGCTGCACGGGTAAGGGCAACGACCAGGTCCGCTTCGAGGTCGGTTTCGGGGCGCTCGCGCCGGACCTCGACGTGATCGCGCCGGTCCGTGACTACGCCTGGACCCGTGAGAAGGCCATCGAGTTCGCCGAGCGGAACGAGATCCCGATCAACGTCACCAAGAAGTCGCCGTTCTCCATCGACCAGAACGTCTGGGGCCGTGCGGTGGAAACGGGCTTCCTCGAGGATCTGTGGAACGCCCCGACCAAGGACGTCTACGACTACACCGAGGACCCGACCATCAACTTCGCCGCCCCCGACGAGGTCACGGTGACCTTCTCCGAGGGCGTGCCGGTCGCGATCGACGGCCGCAAGGTGAGCGTGCTCGAAGCGATCGAGGAGCTCAACCGTCGCGGCGGCGCGCAGGGCGTCGGGCGCCTCGACATGGTCGAGGACCGCCTGGTGGGCATCAAGAGTCGCGAGGTCTACGAGGCGCCGGGCGCCATGATCCTCATCACCGCCCATAAGGCACTCGAGGACGTCACCCTCGAGCGTGAGCTCGCCCGGTACAAGTCCGGCGTGTCCGACACCTGGTCCAACGCGGTCTACGACGGTCTGTGGTTCTCGCCGCTCAAGTACGCCCTGGACGCCTTCATCGACAACACGCAGCAGCACGTGTCGGGCGACATCCGGATGGTCCTGCACGGCGGCTCGATCACCGTCAACGGCCGTCGTTCCGACTCCTCGCTCTACGACTTCAACCTCGCCACCTACGACGAGGGCGACTCGTTCGACCAGAGCTACGCGAAGGGCTTCGTCAACCTGCACGGCCTGAGCTCCAAGATCGCCGCCAAGCGGGACCTCGGCCTGTGAGTGCGGAGCAGGGCGACTCCGGGCGCCACGGCACCAACACGGGCTCCCTGTGGGGAGGTCGGTTCTCCGGCGGGCCGTCGGAGGCCATGGCCGCGCTGAGCAAGTCCACCCACTTCGACTGGGAGCTGGCCCCGTACGACATCCGCGCGTCCAAGGCCCACGCCCGGGTTCTGCACCGTGCGGGTCTGCTCACCGGTCCCGACCTGGACGCCATGCTCGACGGGTTGGATCGCCTCGCCGCGGACGTCGATTCGGGGGCGTTCGTCCCGGCGGAGTCCGATGAGGACGTGCACGGCGCCCTCGAGCGCGGCCTGATCGAGCGGGTGGGGCCCGAGGTGGGGGGCCGGCTGCGAGCGGGCCGGTCGCGCAACGACCAGGTGGCGACCCTGTTCCGCATGTGGCTCCGCGACGCCGTGCGGGCGGTCGCGGCGGGGGTCCTCGATGTGGTCGACTCGCTCGTCGGCCAGGCGGACGCCCACCCCGAGACGGTGATGCCGGGCAAGACGCACTTCCAGGCCGCGCAGCCGGTCCTGCTCGCCCACCAGTTGCTCGCGCACGCCCAGCCGTTGCTGCGCGATCTGGACAGGATCCGTGATCTCGACCGTCGTCTGGCGGTGTCGCCGTACGGATCGGGTGCGCTGGCGGGGTCGTCGTTGGGGTTGGACCCGGACGCGATCGCCGCCGAGCTCGGTTTCGACCGGGCGGCCGACAACTCGATCGACGCCACGAGCTCCCGCGATTTCGCCGCCGAGGCGTCGTACGTGCTGGCGCAGATCGCGGTCGACCTGTCCCGCCTGGCGGAGGAGATCATCGCCTGGTCCACGCCCGAGTTCGGGTACGTGACGTTGGCGGACGAGTGGTCGACGGGCAGCTCGATCATGCCGCAGAAGAAGAACCCTGACGTGGCGGAGTTGATGCGCGGGAAGACCGGTCGACTGATCGGTAACCTGACCGGCCTGCTGGCGACCCTCAAGGCGCAACCGCTGGCCTACAACCGCGATCTGCAGGAGGACAAGGAACCGGTCTTCGACTCGGTGGCGCAGCTGGATCTGTTGCTGCCGGCCATGGCCGGTCTCGTGGCCACTCTGGAGTTCCATCCGGAGCGGCTCGCCGAGCTCGCTCCCGCCGGGTTCACCCTGGCCACCGACATCGCGGAGTGGATGGTCCGGCAGGGCGTCCCGTTCCGGGTCGCCCACGAGGCGGCGGGGGAGTGCGTCCGTGTGGCCGAGAACCGCGGTGTGGGGCTCGACGAGTTGGACGACGACGAGTTGGCGGCCGTGGACCCCGCGCTGACGCCCGAGGTGCGCGAGGTCCTCACCGTCACCGGTTCGATCGCGTCGAGGAACGCCCGGGGCGGCACCGCGGGCGAGGCGGTGGCCGCGCAGCGCAGGCGGCTGGGCGAGATCCGCGACGAGTTCGCGGGCTGGGTAGGGTGAGCGCCATGTCCGTCATCGACGCACGTCTGCTCGAGATCCTCGCCTGCCCCGAGGACAAGGGCCCGCTCCTGCTCGCGGGATCGGAGACGCTGTACAACCCGCGTCTGCGCCGGGCCTACCGGATCGACGACGGCATCCCCGTGCTGCTGGTCGACGAATCCCGGCAGGTGGACGACGCCGAGCACGCAGAGCTGGTCGCCCTGGCAGGTGGAGGCACCGAGGGGTGAGTTCCCCGGACGACCGGACAGGCCCCGCCGTCGGCACCGATACCGATCGGTTCCGGTTGCTGCTGCGGGAGTCATCGCCTGACACCGCGGCCCGGGCTCTGCTCGGAGGGATCCTGACCCACGGCGCGGTCTCGGTGAGGATCATGGAGGTCGAGGCCTACGGCGGGCCACCGGAATCCCGCTTTCCCGACGCGGCCGCTCACACCTGGCCGGGCCCCACCCCCCGGAACGAGGTCATGTTCGGGGACGCCGGTCATCTGTACGTCTACCTGAGCCACGGGATCCACCAGTGCGTGAACATCACGTGCCGGCCCGCCGGGGAGGGCGGGGGAGTACTGCTCCGGGCGGCCCGCATCGCCGGCGGCCACGAGATCGTGGACTCCCGCCGGCCCGGCGTCCCGGCCGAGCGGGCCGCCCGCGGACCCGGCAATCTCGGCAGCACCCTGGGCATCGACCTCACGATGAGGGGCATCGACGTGCTCGACTCGTCGTCGTCGGTCCACTTCCGCCCGGACCCGCTCCCCGGCCACCACATCAGGTCCGGTCCGAGGGTCGGGGTCTCCCGCGAAGCGGACCGCCCGTGGAGGTTCTGGGTGGCCGGCGCGCGGGAGGTCTCCGCGTACCGACGCAGCCCACGGGCCCCGCAGCTGACCCGCCCCGTGGTGGCCGGACACGCCGAGTGAGGGACAATGTCCGTCGTGACCAACAACATCCTCGATGAACTGCAGTGGCGCGGGCTGATCGCCCAGTCGACCGATCTCGACGCGCTCCGGGCGCACCTCGACGAGGGCGCCGTGTCGCTCTACTGCGGGTTCGACCCGACCGGGCCGAGCCTGCACGCCGGTCACCTCATCCCGCTACTGACCCTGCGCCGGTTCCAGTTGGCCGGACACCGGCCGATCGTTCTGGCAGGCGGTGCCACCGGCATGATCGGTGACCCCCGCGACGTGGGGGAGCGGGTCATGAACACGTCCGACACCGTGGCGGAGTGGACCGAACGGATCGCCGGTCAGCTCGAGCGGTTCGTCGACCTCACCGAGGGGCCCGCGGGGGCGCGGGTCGTCAACAACATGCAGTGGACCGGCCACATGACGGTGATCGAGTTCCTCCGCGACGTCGGCAAGCACTTCTCGCTGAACACGATGCTGGGTCGGGACACGGTCAAGCGTCGGCTGGAGGGGGAGGGGATCTCCTTCACCGAGTTCTCGTACATGCTCCTGCAGGCCAACGACTTCCTGCAGTTGCGCCGCAACATGGGGTGCACGCTGCAGCTCGGGGGGTCCGATCAGTGGGGCAACATCGTCGGCGGTGTCGATCTGAACCGCCGGGTCGACGGGGAATCCGTGCACGCGATGACCGTTCCCCTGGTGACCTCATCGGACGGGAAGAAGTTCGGGAAGTCGACCGGAGGCGGGAGTCTGTGGCTCGATCCCGCGATGACGAGCCCGTACACCTGGTACCAGTACTTCCTCAACACCGCCGATGCCGATGTGGTGCGGTACCTGCGGTGGTTCTCCTTCCTCGGTAGGGAGGAGATCGACGAGCTCGAGGAACTCACCCGGGAGAAGCCGCACATGCGGGCCGCGCAGAAGCGACTCGCCGAGGAGATGACCACCCTGGTGCACGGGGTCGCCGCGACCGAGTCCGTCCAGGCCGCAGCGCAGGCACTCTTCGGCAGGGGAGAGTTGGCCGGCCTCGACGAGGCGACGCTCGCGGCGTCGCTGGAGGATGCCGGCGCTGTCGAGATCGCTCACGGTGAGCCCGCCACGATCGTCGATCTCCTGGTGGCCTCCGGTCTCTGCGACAGCAGGGGGGCGGCGCGGCGTGCGATCGGGGAGGGCGGCGCGTACGTCAACAACGAGCGCGTCTCGGATCCGGAATGGACGCCGACGGCCCCCGATCTCCTCCATGGTTCATGGCTGGTGCTCCGCCGGGGGAAGAAGAACTTCGCCGGGGTCAGGATTCACTGAGTCTGGAAGATCGTTGAAGGCGCCGGTGAACCCGGCGCCTTTGGCATTTCCGGGGGTCTACCTGCGGGTTTGCGTTTCCGTTCACGTCTGCGTAGCTTATTGGAAGTCGCCGAGAGCGGCCCGGGCCGAGAAGCCGGGGACGCCGAGGAGACGGGCTCCGAACAGCAGGAAGATCTCGCCGGTTTGACTCGGTGCGACCGGATAGCTAGGATAGAGAAGTTGCCCTCGAGAGAGTGGCTGCGGCGCCGCGAGGCGGGAAAGCGACCGGATTGTGAATCGGAACGTAGGCCTGTTACGCTGGTGGAGTTGCCCTCCTCGGGAGGGCAGCGGAGATCACCCCGGGTGAAGCGAGGCGAACAGCCCCGTGGAGACGGTGTGTGGGTGTTGTTTGAGAACTCAACAGTGTGTTTTGTTTGTGATAGTGCCAAATTTTTTGTTTGGTTGCGACCCTTTCACATCCCTGTCGTGGGGGTCGCGTTTTTGTTTGAACAGCCAGTTTTTGGTTTGTTTTTGCTTGGATTGTGCTTTTCGTAGTGCTGAGAAGCTTTTATGGAGAGTTTGATCCTGGCTCAGGACGAACGCTGGCGGCGTGCTTAACACATGCAAGTCGAACGGTAAGGCCCCTTCGGGGGTACACGAGTGGCGAACGGGTGAGTAAC